>NZ_DS996805.1:702239-1063322 GCF_000156235.1 Pseudovibrio sp. JE062 | reverse complement strand
ATGTCTTCAGTAGTGTAGCTACCGATGTAGTTTGCCGAAGAGCATCAGCCAACTTGAAGTAAGCAAGCAGAGGGCGAACATCCAAACGATCAATCTTCAGAGAACTTATATGAAGTTACCGTGTTGGTGGCAATGTTTGAAGAAACATGTTTGCCGCTGATTTTGCTTTTACCAGTAGAGGCGTAGCGCTCAAGCGAGATGGTTTTCTGTTACGCCATCTTTTATTGAGCCGGTTTTGAAGCCTGTCAGGACAGTGTCAGAAACAAACTCATCGGCGATGTTGAAGGTCAGCGACATCTCACTGATGGCAGAGCTACCGTAGCTGGTGTTCAGCGACATGCCGAGCAACTGAAGGAAAGCTTCCTGACTGATACCTTCTTTCAGAACAGGGTGATCAACCCACTTCTCAGAAAAATCAGAGACAGTATAGTCGGTCATTGAGCCGGAGAACTGTGCAACTGGCTTCAAATCCTTAGCGCTTGCAATGTCTTTTACTGCGCTGTCTTCTTCGAGTACACGGATATCAAAGGTCGCTTTGCCGACCGTCAATGAATCGTAGCTAAAGACATCTCCATCAACCGCAGAGCCCGTAAAGACCATTTTAGGAATGGTAACATCAGCGTAAAATGTAGCAGTTGGCTCACCTTCATCGTTTTTGATGGAGAACACGCCTGCAACATTGTAGTCGCGGATTTCAGTCGTATCGCCGCTCTCAATAGCTTCCGCATAAGACGCTTTTTCAAAACCGCTTTCCAGATACCAAGCATTGTACTTGTCCAGAAGATCGGATGCTGGGCTGGAAAGGGCAGGTTGGGCGGATAAACCTAATACAGTGATTGAAACGGCAAAAAATCCCTGCCGCTTAAAATTTTGGAAAGGCATTAAATAAACCTTCAATGGTCAGTAGGAGGGTTCCTCGCTAGTTTACATTTGCTTCAAGCGCGATGCCAAGCAAAGAAATGATTGAGACGGGAGAAATTGCAGATACCCCAAGAATTTGTGTTACACTGATTGGTGCCTTAGGGGTAGCGCTCAGCGTGATACTCTGCGGATTTTGCAAAAAGCTATAAACCGCTTCCGTAAACTCAAGCTGCTTGGCTTGATCCGGTATCCTCTTAAACTGCTTTTCAGCGCGATCAGTCAACTGGCGGACATACGCTGATTTGGATTGGCCCTGCCGATGGGCTTGCTGTTCTAAAACCTCATCTAGGCCACCTTCATTGATCAGTGAGAAATCGAAGTTCGCCACAGCAGCGCTTTGCAGCAGGTCCAATGCAATAACGTTGTCTTTGGTCGCCAGCTCAGCGATCTGTTCAACAACGGTATCTGTGAGGCCTTCTAGCTGAACAGAGAGCTGCACGGAAAAGAGATCACGCAAAACGATGGCTGCGCTGGGAATGTTCACTTCGCCAGTATCGCCATTCCATTCGCCTTCAAAATCAATGTCTGCATTCACTTGCGGCAATCCCAACTCATCAAGAAGCTGCTGTTGGGGAGGGGCAAACATCGTTCGGTTTAGCACGATGTTTACAACTTGAACGCTCGCGATAATCGGAAAACCGCCATTGTTGATGTCAAAGTCAATCGTCACCCGCTCAATAGGCATGGATTGGCCGCTGGAACGGTCCTCAAACAGCAAACCCATGACTTCGGCAGTGGAGTAAAGCGAAGTGGGGAGATCTGAAGCTGGATTTTTCAGATCATCTTCATTGGGCAGATACAGATCCGTAATCGCAATCCTGTCTGCTGAGAACTTGAAATCTGCTTCATCAATCTCAAAGTTCGAGGCTGCAAACGCGCCAACAAAAATCCGGCCATCACTTTCAAGTGATGCCTGAGCAAGACCAAGATCACCGATCTTAAAACGCGTTGTTTTGTCTGTAGTCGGGTAGCCTTCAATACCGCCAATTGAGAGCACGTCATTTTCAACCGTTACCGGCCCCACATGTGTAAGCGTCAGGCCGCGATCCTGCAGGTTTTGCAAAAATGCCTTGGCAACAGGATTGTCTGTATTGATCTGAGCTGAAGCTGCGACTGCGAAAAAGCAGCTCAAAAAGAGAGCAAGGAAGAACGCAAAAGCAGAACGATGACGTTGTAACTCAGAACTGTGCATGTCTCGGCTCCAGGTTTGCCGCTTGAAGGCAGTTGGAGCGTAAAATGGCATAGTGAGGGTTAGGGGCGCGTGTATATCACTGCAAAAAGTCAAATCACTCTAAGAGAAAACGACCAGCATTCGCCCGTTTGGATGCAAATTTTGAAAGCATCTGGGGATCGTTTGGGGTGTTTGGATGATTTTTACAGTTTTAAGTAAGCCTTAATCATAGAAATAGGTAGCCGTAGTCTGCAATTTAAGGTCGTTGTTGTGTCTCGCCATTATTTCGTATTTGTCCGCGCAATTTTGGTTGCTTTGGGATTGGCGCTTCTGCCACTACTCATCGGAAATATGATCCTTGAGAACTTCGCGATGCATCAGGCGCGTAACGAGATGAACGCCATTGCAGACCGGTACATCTCTCGCAGTGAAGCAGCAATCTCCGATGTGGTGGAAGTTCTGCGCCAGATGCAGGTGAAAGGCCTGACGTCCTGTACCCGCCAAAATCAGGGCGAGTTTGAAAAGACGCTTTCAGAAAACGTCATCGTCAACGCCATTGGCATCGTGGATCATCGCGGTGTGCCCATGTGTTATGTGCCAGCTCAGGTGCGCCGCGGTAGCAGTATTCTGCCCGCGCTGAAGCCTGATGCACCGCGTGTTGGGATTGGTATGTCCTGGATGGAGTATCAGGGCATCCGCACAGCGTTGGTCTCCTGGAAACTGCGCAACGGCTGGCGTCTGGTTGCAAACATCTCTCCAACCGTTCTGGCCATCGAACCGGGCCCAGACTATCTGCGCCACGCTTCCGAAATCGAAGTGCGTCTTGGTCGCGACCACGTCTGGGTGAACCCGGCCAACAGCAACCTGCCGGTGATCATGGGCAGCAACTTCATCGAAGAGTTTGCAGCCTCCACCATTTACCCGATCAATGTGCGGATCAGAAGTGACCGTAATGCCGTCATGAGCCTCGTTGGAGAGCTCAAGATTGTCGCTGTGATCGCCTGTTCTGGTATTGCCATCTTCCTCATCGCTCTCGGTGTCTGGCTCTCCTGGAAGCCGGAAAAGGACGCAGAAGATGACTTCGTCGCCTCTATCCGCAACAACGAGTTCATCCCATATTACCAGCCTGTCGTTGATATCGTGACCGGTGAGCTGCAGGGCTGTGAAATGTTGATGAGGTGGCAGCTCCCCAACGGGAAAATGGTGCCGCCGGGCCAGTTCATGACCTATGCAGAAACCTCCGGCCACATTTTCGAGATGACCCGGAGCATCATGCGTCAGTCCATTGATGATCTGGGAGAACTCTATTCCAAGCACCCGGAACTCAAGCTTTCTGTGAACCTGTTTGCAGGCCACTTCAACGATCGCTCCATCGTGGATGATCTTCTCGATATCTACGAGGACTCTCCAATCGCTCTTAATCAGGTCGTGATGGAGGTGACTGAACGTCAGCCTTTGGAAGATATCGATCTGGCCAGAAAAATCATCGCTGAGCTGCAGGCGCACGGCATTCGTGTTGCGCTGGATGATGTGGGAACAGGTCACGGCGGTTTGGCATACCTGCAGAAGCTTGGCATGGATATCGTCAAGATCGATAAGATGTTCATCGACCCACTCGGCAGTGAAGAAAACGCATTCCGTCTGGTCGATGCCATAGCAGAACTTGCAGATACCATGAACATGGGCATCATCGCTGAGGGTGTAGAGAAGTACGAGCAAATCGTGCTGCTACGCGAGCTCGGCGTATCTTCCGCGCAGGGTTATATCTTCTCCAAGCCACTGCCTGCTCGCAAGTACCTTGAGTTTGCGGAAGACATCTTCACCGATCGTCGCAATCCGGTGAAGGTGCTGGAAGAGAAGAAAGAAGCCTCAGACGCTGCATTAGAGCAAGTCGCGTCTCAGGACAGCACCAACTAATCCACCCAATCTCGTTCGTACAGAGCCTTCGCTTATTGCCTGTTGAAGGGCATTAATCACGCCGCCGCATGCACAACTTTGCATGTACCGTTGAATAATCAATAATTATTCCATAATTAAGTAAGGTGTATGTTGGATAGATTACTTTACTGCGAGGGCTTCCAAGGGGGATAGGTTGATTTCTTGCTCCTGAAGGGGAGGTGGAAGACAGCATTCTACGGAACAAAGCAACTGGAAAAGAAATATTCACTCGCACGGGTTTAATTAGCTGCATGTGCCTCAGCACAGCCTTCAGCTTGGGTTAGCCTTTGCCAACCTCATCAATCGGAGCAAGGCTAACGATGAACCAGATCATAAAGGGTGCGGAATTGGAGAGCGCAGTTCCTGCAAATGTCTTTGTAGAAACAGTAACGGAAGTGACCCATTTCACGGACCGTCTTTTCCGGTTCAAAATCACGCGCCCAACAAGCTTCAGATTCCGCTCTGGTGAGTTTGTGATGATCGGTTTGATGATCGACGGCAAGCCGCTGTTCCGTGCTTACTCTATTGCCAGCCCATCCTGGGATGAGGAGTTGGAGTTCTTCTCCATCAAGGTTCCGGATGGCCCACTGACCCAGCATCTGCAAAAGATCAAAGAAGGGGATCACATTCTTCTGAAGAAGAAGTCCACTGGTACCCTTGTCCTCGATGCCCTGTCTCCGGCAAAACGCCTTTACATGTTCTCTTCCGGCACCGGTATTGCACCATTTGCCAGCCTGATCCGTGATCCGGAAACCTACGAGAAATTTGAGGAAGTGATCCTGACCCACACCACTCGCGAAATCGCTGAGCTGCGCTATGGGGAAGAGCTAGTCGCTGACATCACCAATGATCCATTGATCGGCGAAGTCGCAGCGGGCAAGCTACACCTGTACAACTCTGTGACCCGTGAGAGGTTCAAACGGGAAGGGCGCATCACGCACCTGATCGAAAGTGGTAAGCTCTTTGATGATCTCTCAGTGCCACCACTGGACGTTGCTGAAGACCGTGCCATGATCTGCGGTTCCATGCACATGATTGCAGACACCAAAGCACTTCTGGAACAGCGTGGCTTTACCGAAGGCGCCAACAACCATCCTGGTGATTTTGTTGTTGAACGTGCGTTCGTGGGCTAACCTGCCGCAAAATATGTGATAGCTCATTTCTGTTGCAGCGTATTCCCGCAAAACAGTTTCGATTGTCGGGTGAGAATACGCTCTAAGAAAAAGATTTAGAGCCGGATGCGCGATTGAGTATGAGCGCAGGCTGCTCTGGATTGGAGATGGGCTCACGTGGGCAAGAAAATATCATCTGAATATCTGCGCCGGGCCGCGCTGCATTATCTCAACAGATACAGCGCGTCCGAAGACAGCTTGCGCCGCGTTTTGAAGCGCAAGATTGAGCGACGTGCCAGAGAAGCAGAAGAAGATCCCCACGAGTATTATGAGCTGATCGAGCCTGTGGTCGCGTTTTGTCGTGAGCACAGCTTTATTGATGACCTGCGCTTTGCCCAAAGCAAAGTTAGGTCCGGCACAATCAAAGGCAAGTCCAGGTCCCGTATCAAGCTGGAACTCAGTGCAAAAGGTGTGTCTGGTGAAAACATCCAGACTGCCTTTGATGATGAAGAGCACGACGACCAGCGCGCTGCCATCTCTTATGCCAAACGCCGCAGACTGGGCCCTTGGCGCACAAAGCCAAAAGAGGAGCGCCGCGACAAGGAACTGGCCAGTCTAGTGCGGGCTGGGTTCCCATATTCACTCTCCCAAAAGATCGTTGATATGACTTTGGACGAGGCCGAAGACATCATTTACGCGGCAGTGCTCTGAGGATTTTCGTCAAATCCTTTGAAAAATCCCAAGGGCCTTTTGTAAAGGCAGCAAGAATTCTTCTCTAGATTAATCTGATCTGTACTTAATCCAGCACCGCACCTTTGGGAGAAAAGATGCCGGGTTCAGGTCGACGCACCACCTTCAGAAAACACAATCTGCTGATTTCTGCGCTCGCCGGAGCGAGCCTGCTCATATTGCCAGCAGCTGCCATGGCGAATGATCGAAAACCTGCAAATGAGCCCTCCGAAAAACAGGATATCATCGTCACGCCTGAACAAGGTGGGGGGCTGCATGTTGACCAGATGCGTCAAACTAAGTGTGCTGTCATCATCGATGACTTCGACGAGTATCCCAGCCCGGAAAACTGGGACATCCACCGGATGAACAAGCCGGAAAACTTCCAGATTGAAAGCGATGTGGTGCGCGATGGAGGTCATGCACTAGCAATCACAGTCTTCGGTGATGATGAGCTGGATTCGGAAGGCAATCTCAAAAATGAGCTTTGGGAAGCCCGCCAGAAGCGTTGCGATTTTGGGGATGAAGTCTGGTATTCGTTCAGCTTCAAAATCGACGGTACTGTTTGGCCTGCAGGCTCAACCCGATGGGTGATCGGCCAATGGAAAGAAGATTCCGGAGGCAGTCCATTTCTCGCGCAACGGTTTGACAACGGCGTCTTTCATATAACGGTGCAGCACAACGATACACGCAAGTTAGTGGCACAAGCCGAGGGTAGCTATCAACAGGACTTCAAAGGCTTCTCGCGTGAACTCCAGCAAATGCTGAGTTTAGATCGTCAGGGTTTTCGTAACAGAAATGACGCAACCCGAACCTCAGACGAGTTCCTTGGCAGCGGGCTCACTCTGGAAGAGCTGAAGAAGGCAATTGAAACGCAAGACACCTCCAAGTTCCCGTTTCTGGCCGATCCACAAACCTATTCAGATTACCCCGGCATCAAGATCGAACTTTCCGACGATCCCGTACTGCCAGATCCCACTGACGGTTGGGTGGATATGCGCTATCGGGTGAAGGGAAGTCGTGTCGGGCAAGGGATCATTGAGATCTGGGCCAATGACAGGTTTATCGCCCGTGTTACCGGTTATATCGGCAATGATGAGTTCTCCGGTAACACCCAATACTTCAAGTTTGGGCATTACCGGGATTATGACCGCGATGATCTGCAATCAACCGTCTATCTGGACCGCTTTCGCAGAGGCCCACACAGGTCAGACGTGGATTAGAACAGCCCTTCAACCTGACCGTTCTCATCAAGTCCAATGGTTTCCGCAGCCGGATGGCGTGGCAGACCCGGCATCACCATGATGTCACCCGTTAGGGCCACGATGAACCCTGCACCTGCCGAAAGCCTCACCGCCCGCACATGAATGCTGTAGTCAGTAGGGGCCCCGAGCAAGGATGGATCGGTCGAGAAGGAGTAGGGGGTCTTCGCCATACAAACGGAAAGATGCCCGTAGCCTTGCTCTTCATAGGCCTTCAGCTGATCTTTTACTGATTGATCGCAAGTGACTTTGGAGGCACCATAAATCTTCTTGCAGATGCGGCGGATCTTTTTCCAAAGGCCCAGGTCATCCTCGTAAAGATGTTTGAAGTCAGCTTCAGTTGTCTGCAGAATTTCAGAAACCGAAGTTGCGAGCTGCTCGGTGCCTTTGGAACCATTAGCCCAGTGTGTGCACGGAACAGCCTTTACACCAAGTTTCTCCATGCGCTGCATAATACTGGCGATTTCCTGATCCGTATCAGGGCCATAGCGATTGATGGCAACAATCACAGGCACGCCGTAGCTCTGGCAATTTTTGACGTGGCGCTCCAGATTGCTCATGCCTTTCTCAAGCGCGTCGATATTCTCTTCCGTCAATGCGTTCTTGGCAACACCACCATGCATCTTCAAGGCACGCACAGTTGCCACAACCACCACCGCATTTGGTGTCAAACCAGCTTGGCGACATTTGATGTTAAAGAACTTCTCCGCACCAAGATCTGCGCCGAAACCTGCCTCTGTCACCACATTATCAGAAAGGCGCAAGGCTGTCTTGGTCGCGATCACAGAGTTGCAGCCATGTGCGATGTTTGCAAACGGGCCGCCATGAATAAAGGCCGGATTGTTCTCCAGTGTCTGCACCAGATTAGGGCGGAAGGCATCTTTCAGCAGAGCCGTCATCGCACCATCAGCTTTCAGGTCACGGCAGTAAACTGGTGTCTTGTCTTTACGATACGCAATCAACAATCGGCCAAGTCGGTCCTGAAGATCCTGCAGGTTCTCCGCCAAGCACAGCACTGCCATCACTTCAGAGGCAACGGTGATGTCGTATCCGGACTCGCTTGGGTATCCATTGCTCACACCGCCAAGGCCAGTGGTGATGGAACGCAGTGAACGATCATTGATGTCCACCACGCGGCGCCAAACAATACGGCGTTGATCGATATTCTCCGCATTGCCCCAGTAGATGTGGTTGTCGATCATAGCTGATAGTAGGTTATGAGCTGCGGTGATTGCATGCAGATCACCGGTGAAATGAAGATTGATATCCTCCATCGGCACCACCTGCGCATAACCACCACCAGCAGCGCCGCCCTTCATGCCAAAGCAAGGCCCTAGAGAAGGTTCACGCAGGCAAATGGTTGTTTTCAGGCCAATGCGGTTCAGTGCATCACCAAGGCCAACCGTCGTTGTCGTCTTGCCTTCACCAGCAGGAGTAGGGGAAACAGCAGTCACAAGTATGAGTTTTCCATGCGGCCGGCTGTTCACCTCCGGCATCTCATCCAGGTTCACTTTGGCTTTAAAGCGACCATAGGGCTCAAGAGCATCCTCCGGGATCTCCAGATTTTGAGCGATACGCGCAATTGGTTTCATGTCTGCTGCGCGGGCAATTTCAATATCTTTCATGGAAAATCTCCAGATTAGAACAGGTCACCAAAGGAGCCGGAGAGAGCGTCAAAACGCAAATCAGGCAGGAACAGCAATGTAATCCCTACGTAGAAGCTCTAACGAATGCACGTAGAAAGTTCAAGATTGTGTCCGATCACTTGAAAGCAACTTAGTTAACGGCTGTCATTTGTATTTCTGCTGAGACTGGAAACATTATTGCCTGAATAGCTGTTGGTCTGTTCTAAATATCACCAAACTGAGCTTGCACGACAAATCCAAGGGCTTTAGAGCTGTTTGGGTTTTCAAATTATCTACGCCAAGGCCTTAGTTTCGTCGGTTAGGTCACCCCATGTTTTTATTCGAAGTTGCCGCGCTCGGTGCTGCTGCCACCTGGGCCATCGGTGGTCTCATCTCTGCAAAACCTGCTGCGCATTTAGGAGCTATCGGCTTCAACTGCGTGCGCATGTGGTTCGTTGTGCTGTTTCTGGGCGCCTATGTGTTTGCAACCGGCACCTGGAACACCGTTGATTCTAGCCATGCATCACTCATCTTCTTGTCTGGTTTTATCGGCATCTTCATGGGTGACACACTGTTGTTCCTCACCCTCAATCGTATGGGGCCGCGCCGTACCGCCATTCTGTTTTCCATGAACGCACCCATGTCAGCTCTGCTGGGCTGGTTGTTCTTGTCCGAAGAGCTTTCTCTGCAGGCCGTTATCGGCATTGCCTGTGTTCTTGTCGGCGTTATCCTTGCCATCGCATTCGGAAAACGCAAAGACCAACTGCATAAATGGGAAGCAATCAGAGGTCCGGTCGTGGTCGGCGTCCTCTTCGGTACTTTGGCGGCTCTCTCCCAGTCCGTGGGTTCGATCATCATCCGTCCCGTCATGGAAAGTGGTGCTGACCCTGTCGCGATCTCCCTCATGCGCTGTACTATCGCTGCCTTTGGCTTGCTGGCGCTGTTCTACCTGCCAGGCCGTCCATTCCGCCTTGCAAACCCGATCAACAAAGAGATCGTCGCACTCGCATCCTTGTCCGGCATGCTTGGCATGGGCATTGGTATGACCTTGATCCTCTATGCACTCAGTGGCGGCGAAGTAGGCATCGTCTCAACGCTTTCCGCAACAACGCCAGCAATGATGCTTCCGGTTCTCTGGTGGCAGACCAAAGAGTTCCCAGCCATCGGCGCATGGATCGGAGCACTCCTCGTTATTGTTGGCTGTGCACTGATCTTCATGAGCTAATCAGCAGGAAAGATCATACTCCATCTAACCACCACAAGCAGGTGCGGCCGAGTAAGACCGCATCGCAAGATCTGGTAGTGGAACAATCACTTGCAATTTCTGTGAGTTTACCCAGCAATTGGTCGAATTTTATCAAGTTCCTTGCTGAGGCAGTTGACGGAAGCCCCTGAAATCTGATCAATAGCCGTGTATTTGGTATTTTTATCGATCAGATGAAAATGAAAAGGGAACACGGTCCTATCGGATAAGCCGTGGCTGCCCCCGCAACTGTAAGCGTAGAGTTGTTGCTCACAAATGCCACTGATGTTGTTGTTTAAAGCAACGTTGGGAAGGCGGAGCAGCAGTAAGGACGCGCAAGCCAGGAGACCTGCCAGATGCAGTCACTCACCCAAAGCACGGGGCGTGTTAAGGGGCGGTATTCCGTTCAGGTGACATTCACAGTGCGTCTGACTGGCTATCAAACACGCCTCTTTTCAAGAGGTTAGAGTAGATTTCTCCAAAGACGCACAATGCAATCAACAGCATGGCAGTTCTTCAAGCTGCTGTGAATGATGGACCAAACTCGTGCGTAACACATCTTGGATCGCAGCTACCCTCAAGTCCGGCGTAGCTCTCTCAGCACTCCTCAGCTCAACCCTCGCATCAACTGCGCAGGAAGCTGATCTTGACGAAGTCATCGTCGTCGCCAACAGAACGGAAACCGAAGCCGGCAAAGTCGGCTCCACAACCCACGTCGTCACCGAAGAAGACCTGAAAAACGACGGCGCTACGTTCGTCTCCGAATACCTGACCAAGCTTCCGGGCATTTCCTTTTCACAGAACGGTGGGGCGGGGACAAATAGTACTCTCAGGATAAGGGGAATGAACAACTACTACACTAAAGTGTTGGTGGATGGCATCGATATCTCTGATCCTAGTTCCCCTCAGGTAGAAGCTCGTTTGGAGCATATGCTCCTCAATGACGTTGAGCGGATTGAGATCCTTAAGGGATCTCAGAGTGCGCTCTACGGCGGTCAAGCTATCGCAGGTGTCGTGAACATTATCACTAAGCGTGCGGCACCGGGCACTGTAAAACATAATGCGACTGTAGAGGGCGGTAGCTATGGAACCGTGAATGCCTCTTACGGCTTGAAAGCAGCTACTGAAACTGCCGATATTGCAATTAATCTTCAGCGGTTTCATACAGATGGGTTCAGCGCAGTATCTCCCAAAGGGCGACCTTCAGACGAAGACGGCTACGAGAATAAAACCTTCTCTGCAAAAGGTTCAGTTGATCTTAGTGAAGAGTTGAATGTTTACTTTGCTGCCCGTGGGTTGCATGGCACGACTGAGTATGATGGCTCCGACGCACCGGCTGCCAACAACAAAGTTGATGCGAAGCAGTATTTTGGGAAAGTTGGAGCCAACTACATTTGGCTCGACGACCGCATGACCACAGATGTATCAATCCAGTTCTCGGACCTGACACGCGAGTATAACAGTGGTTACACCGCGAAAGGTAATCGCGTTAAAATCGAGTTTTTGAATGATTTTGATGTCAGTGACAGTCTCCGACTGAATTATGGTGGAGATTGGAGCCGAGAAAAAGTTAAGGGCCAGTCTAAGAAAATTGAAGTTGCTGGAAGCTTTGTCCAAGCATTGTGGAACCCTACCGATCCGTTGAACATAAGCGGAGCTGTCAGGTTAGATCATCATAGTGCATATGGGTACTATTTGACTGGGCGCGGGACTGTATCATATCAAGTTCTCGAGAATACACGTATTCGCTCTAGCCTTGGCAATGGTTTCCGTGCACCTTCATCCTATGAGTTGTATGACAGCTATTCAGGAAATCCAGATTTTGAGCCTGAAACCAGTGTTAGCTATGATATCGGCATCGATCAAAATTTCCTTGATGAAAAACTGAGGCTCTCTCTCGGTTACTTCCATATTTTGACAGAAGACCTGATCATAAATAATCCTGCTGACTATAAGTATGAGCAGATTAATGGGCTATCCAGAAGTCAGGGTGCGGAACTGTCTGCTGACTGGGATGTATTGGATAATTTAAGCTTTAATAGCGCCTACACTTATACATGGGCTGTAGGGCCAGATAAAAAACGTCTCCGCCGCGTCCCTCTGCATGATATTAATCTCGGGTTCACCTACAAGCCGTGGGAACCTTTGTCTTTGAGTGTCAACGCAAACTATGTTTATGGGCTGAAAGATCTTGATACTAGTAAAAAGCCTATCACACTCGACGATTTCGTCTTGGTTAACGCCAAGGCGGCCTATCAGTACAATGATAATCTGACGTTTCATGTTCGCGGCGAGAACCTGTTGGATCAGGATTATGAGCGGATCAAGGACTATCAGACACCGGGCCTTTCCGTTTACGCTGGTGTTAGCGCCAGTTTCTGATTAAGTATGCCGCTCAGCAAAGGTTGGGCGGCATTCTCTGGATTCTTCAGTACTGCCCGATGCTGCGTTCCAAACTCTCACGCTGCTCAAAAGGTCTAAATGCCAAATAAGATCAAAAAGATCATGCAGACTGCACTGCTGATGGCCCTTGCAATCAGCCCGGCAGCGGCCCGTGCAGATGAGAGCGGAGTGAGTGCACCCAATCGGGTCGTTTCCATGAACCTGTGCACCGACCAGTTCTCCATGTTGCTCGCAGGCGAGGGGCAGCTTGTCTCTGTTTCCAGATTGGCATCAGATCCAACGCTCTCTGTCATGAGTGAAGAGGCGAAAGCCTACCCGATCAACTTTGGCGGGGCGGAAGAGATCTACCTGATGAACCCGGATTTGGTGATTGCAGGCACCTATACCAACCAAACCACAGTGCAGATGCTGCGTGGTCTTGGCATAACCGTGGTGCAAGTGCCGCCAGTGCGTACCATCTCGGATATTGCCAAGGAGCTCCGCCGTCTCGGTAAAGTGCTGGGGCAAGAGCAAAAGGCTGAGGCGCTGGCCGACCGGTTTGAGGCTACCGTTCAGCGTTTTGTGGAAGCGCAACCCGATGATAAAGCGCGGGCAGGGGTCTACTACGCCAACGGTTACACCGCTGGCGATGGCAGCCTTGTTAACGAGTTGATCACGACAGCAGGCCTGCAGAACATCGCCAACAACCTCGGCCTGAAAGGCACCAGCAAACTGCCGCTAGAGCTGCTGATCCTGGAAGATCCTCAGTTGCTTGTTGAGGGAACTCAGTTCTCCGACAAACCTGCATTGGCATTCGAACTGCTAGCTCATCCAGCCTTAAAGCGAACACTTGGCAATAGTGGACGCGTTTTGGTGGAAGACAAGTACACCATTTGCGGCCTGCCGTTCGTTGCCGAAGCCATAGAGAAACTGGCTAATCAATCCAAACGCTTGGGGGCACAAGCTGAATGACAAAGCATCCCGATGCCCCGCTGATCGTAATCCTCAGCCTGATTGCAATCGCGCTGTTCCTGACCTCTCTCATGATCGGCGCCGCTGATCTGTCAATCGCGCAGCTCATCGAAGCAGCCTTTGCTGCCGAGAAGACACCGGTTTCCATCGTGTTCTGGGAGATCCGTGTGCCGCGCGCTCTGTTGGGTGTCATTACCGGCGCAACGCTTGGGCTGTCTGGAGCAGTCCTCCAGGGCCTTTTGCGCAACCCACTTGCAGAGCCTGGCCTGATCGGCGTTAGCTCCTCCGCCAGCCTTGGAGCTGTCATTGCGATCTACACCGGTCTGACCATCACCATGCCATACGCACTCCCAGCCTTCGCGCTGCTCGGGGCTGCGATTGCTGCTGTTTTGCTGCCAATGCTGGCCGGGGGAAGAGGTCAGACGCTGACGCTGATCCTTGCTGGCGTCGCCATTTCCAGCATCGCCACCGCGCTCACGTCTCTGGCGCTCAACCTGTCTCCGAACCCGTTCGCAGCCATGGAAATTGTGTTCTGGATGCTTGGCTCTTTGAATGACCGATCCATGCAGCACCTTTACATCATTGCTCCGTTTATCGTGGTTGGTTGGAGCTTGTTGCTCGTTACCGGCAAGGGCCTCAACGCCCTGTCATTAGGCGAAGAAACCGCCCACACCATGGGCGTCTCACTGCCCCGTCTGCGCTTTTGTGCTATTGCCGGCACCGCAGCCAGTGTCGGTGCTGTGACAGCGGTGACCGGTACCATCGGCTTCATTGGTCTGATTGTCCCGCATTTGCTGCGCAAGATGGTGGGGGGAGAGCCACAACGCTTGCTCATTCCAAGTGCGATCGCAGGTGCTTGTTTGCTGACCCTTGCTGATATCACGGTAAAGCTCTTCGGCCCTCAGTCCAACCTAAAGCTGGGTGTTCTGACAGCCATCGTAGGGGCGCCGTTCTTCCTCTGGCTGATCATCAAACAGCGGAGGGCCTTGATCTGATGCTGCTGCAACTCAAAGACCTTTCCGTCAATTACGGCCCAAAGAACATCCTCTCTTTAATCAATCTGGAGATTGGAAAAGGCGAGATTGTTGGTCTGATCGGTCCAAACGGATCAGGCAAGTCCACCTTGATGAAGGCCATGGTCGGGCTCATCCCGTCAAATGGAGAGATCAGCTACGACAATCGGCCTCTAAAAAACATCTCTGCGCGCCAACTATCAAAGCATGTTGCTTACATGGCGCAGGAGCGGGATGTCGCATGGGATTTGTCTGTAGAACGCATCTTGGCACTGGGTTGTGAAGCCATTGGTGGCTCAGTTCGCACACCCAGGCACAAAGCGGAACTGGAAGACATCGTTTCAAGTCTTGGCCTGGAATCCATCCGCAATGAATCCATTCTTCAGGTCTCTGGTGGTGAAAAAGCCCGTGCGCTTCTAGGTCGTGCTCTGATGCAGATGACGCCACTCATTATTGCAGATGAACCAACTGCAGGACTGGACCCGGAACACCAGCTGGAACTTCAGGAAATCTTCCAGAAACTACAGAAACAAGGCACATCCATGCTGGTCAGCCTGCACGACTGGACCTATGCTGCTCGTCTGTGCACGCGTCTGGCAATGTTGAAAGAAGGCAGACTGGTTGCTTATGGCTCGCCGGAAGAGGTACTGACGCAGGAACGTGTGCAGGATGTCTACCGTGTCAAAGCACATATTCTGGAAACAGAGCAGGGGCCAGTCATCACCCCCACGACACGCTTGTAAAACAGTGACTTATTCAGCTGCAAGGCTTTTGCGGAACATCCGGTCCAGGTAAGACGCTGCTTCTTTGAAGCGGTCCTTGGACTTGTCTGCAGGTAGCAGCGTTTGCACCTGACTGTCAAAGTCAGCGTAATGCTGTGTGGTGGACCAGATGGAAAACAGCAGATGGTAAGGATCTGTTTCCGCAATCTTGCCAGCGTCCATCCAGCCCTGAATGACAACGGTCTTCTCGTCTACCAGTGACTTCAATGGTCCAGCAATCAGAGATTTGATACGTGGAGCACCCTGCAGGATCTCATTAGCGAACAGACGGCTCTCACGCGGATAATCGCGCGCCATCTCCAGCTTGCGCCGCACATATGCGCAAATCTCTTCAATCGGCTCGCCTTCAGGGTTGAGCTGATGCAGAGGATCCAGCCACACATAAAGCAGACGCTCAATCAGCTCTGCATGAATGGCGTCTTTGCTGTCGTAGTAATAGAAAAGGTTGGGTTTGGATAAACCCGCTTGCTGAGCCACCTGATCAATCGTAGAGCCACGAAATCCATAGGTTGAGAACACATCCAACGCCGCAGCGAGGATCTTCTCGGTCTTTTCCATCTGAATTCGTGTTTTACCTTTTGCCTCAGAAGCTTTAGCCATACTCTTTTCCAAAATTACATAGGCGCCGAGCCTCAAATACACGCTCAGCTAATAAGTAAGTTAGCACCTACGAAAACAACGTGCTCTTATCAAGCTAAACTCTGGTAGAAAAGTTGTGATGCGACAGCTCACTCTAATGATTGTTGTTTTTCTGCAATAGATAGAGAAAAGGCCGAGCTCACGTGGAGCCCGGCCTGTTTTTATCAGCTGACAGCTTCCGGTGTTTTCGCGTTGTCCGCGTTAAAAGCCGGAATGATCTTTTCGCCATAGTCCGCGATGATCTTCTCTTCATCGCCGCTGTCCAGATAGATGTTGAATTGCGTGATGCCTGCATCCTTCAGCTTATTCAGCTTCTCGATGTGGTTCTCAGGTGGGCCAAGCACCGCAAAGCTCTCGACGATATCATCGGTAATGAAGTCCAGGAACGGGTTGTCGCTCTGACCGTGCTTGGAATAATCGTAACCACGACGGTTCTCGATGTAAGAGGTCAGAGAAGCTGGTACCTGATCGGTGTTAGAACCGTACTTCTCAACGATATCCGCCACGTGGTTGCCCACCATTGCTGGGAACCACTTGGTTTTCTCAATGCCTTCTTCCAGAGTACCTGTATGCGCTGGAGCAGCTGCCATGATGCCGAAGTTGCTCATGTCACGGCCAGCTTCTTCACCAGCTGCAACAGCCTGATCACCCAGCCATTTACAGATGCCTGGTTCTGCGATTTGCAGAATAAGACCATCACCAACGCGGCCAGCAGAGCTCAGTGCTTTCGGGCCATAAGCAGCAACCCAAACAGGCAGCTCATAGCCATCTGCCCAAGGGAACTTCACTGGCTCAGGGCATTCGCCGTATTGTGCTTCATCGCCGCGCACCAATGCTTTGACCACATGGGTGAACTCTTCCAGACGCTTCAGTGGCGCAGGCTTTTTGCCCATAACGCGCACAGCACTGTCACCACGGCCAAGGCCGATATCAAAACGACCACCGGACTGCTTGGCAAGGGAGCCAAACAAGCTGGCAGCATGAGACCAGTCACGGGTGTTTGGGTTGGTTACACAAGGTCCAAAGCGCATGTTTTTGGTGTGTTCCATGCACATTGCCATGGCCACGAAGCTCTCACGCCACAGAATATGGCTGTCATAGAACCAGCAGTATTTAAAGCCGGCATTTTCGGCCTGACGAACCAGCGCTTTTGCGCGATCAGGTTCCACAAACCCTTTAAAGCAAATACCAAAATCCATGTGTCTCTCCTCCACGAAAGTTAAGTTCTGGAATTAATGATCCGGTGCCCAGATGCGGATGCCCGCATGCGTAAATGGCACGGCTTTTGAAATATTCTGACGAATGAGAATTGGGGTGATCGCCTCAATGCAGCGTGCTGCTTTTGCATTGCCGCTGTTGTAGGTTGTCACATCCAGTTTATTGACCAGCTCCATCACCACCTTGCGGGCAGCAAGGCTGTCACCACAAACAAGGATGTCGCAGTTGATCGCCCAATCCAGATTGTTCAGTGTTGTGGCAGAAACATTGTGCAAAGCGCCTACAACAGGAATATCCGGGCCAAGCAACGCCTGAGCAGCCTCAGTGGCTGAGCCTTCTGGTGGCATTTCAACCGTCTTTGGATCACCCGGCGCCAGCGGCACAACAATGTCGATGAGGATCTTGCCAGAAAGATGCGGTTTCAGAGCTTCCAGCGTTGCATCATGTGCCACATAAGGCACAGCCAGCATTACGCATTCGGTGGATGCAGCCACAGCTTCTTCATTGCCCATACCTTCAATCTTTGCAGAGCCTTCCGGAAGCTTTGTCATAAGCTCATCAGCAATGTCCTTGCCGCGGGCCGCATCACGGGAGCCAAGTGCAACGGGCACCCCAGCCCGGGCAAACCTGAGCGCAAGCCCCTGACCCTGCGGCCCGGTTCCTCCGATAATCGCTAATGTCATCGGAACATGTCCTCCTTCTTCGATCTTATTAAATCCTGTGCTGAACTTGCTTCAAACGACCAGTTGAGCCCGCGAAACAGAACCACGGGTGTCTGTCCGGCCTTGCTGATCACCAATCCGGAGGCCGCTGCCAACTCATCTGCAAAGGCAGGCTCTGTCACACTGAGCAAGCGCCCATGCGCATCCGAGTTGCCTTGTTCTTTGATGGTGGCCGGAACACCTGCAAGGCCTACCGCCACATTCACCTGACCAAGCCGCCAGGGACGTCCAAATGTGTCGGTTATGGCAAAACCGATCTGCGCATTGAAGCGCTTGGAAAGGGCTTCCTGCATGCGGGCAGCGCTGGCATCGGGATCTTCCGGCAGCAAAATCAGCGTCTCATCCGCGCCGCTGTTGGATTCATCCACCGCGGCATTGGCGGAAATGAAGCCCAGACGATGCTCACAAATCATCGTTCCTTCATTCTGTGTTGGCCGCTTGAAATGACGAACCACACGCGCGCTTTCCTGCAGGATCACCTCAACCTTGCGGGGATCCTTGTTCAGCTCATCCGCATAACCTTGGGCTTCTTCAGAAGGGGTAACTTCCGCCAGATTGACAATGCGCCCCTCGGCCTTGGAGAAAATCTTGTGCGCCGAGGTCAGAACGTCTCCGTCCTGCAAGGAAAGACCAGCCGCTTCAATTGCATCACCAAGAATAACTGCCAGATCATCGCCCGGCTTGATCTCCGGAATGTTCGGAATCGCGTGTAAAGATAAAGTATGCATCAAACAGCTCTCCGGTCGCCATGTTTTGCAAGAAGCCGGGGCTGAAGGTCTGCTAGATCTTCCATATAGTCGATATCTTTTGAAAAGGAGGAGGAGGGGGCAATCACACAGTCCAGACCATGTTCCGCAGCCTGAGCCTGATGCTTCTGGAAAGAAGCATTGCCATAAGTGAAGGTGATCGCATCCGGTGGCGTCGCAATCAGCACGTTGGTGCCGTAGTCATGAGCAGGGCACAGCACGAGAGAACGCGGTGAACCTGCAAGGCTCAAAAGCCGCTCAAACTCATCAAAGTCAGGTGCAGCAATATCCGCTGGCAGAACGCAAAGCGTCTCATAATCATGAGCCTTAGCCCAAAGGGCTGCAGTCGTCAGCGCAGAGTTTAGCCCATCTTCCTGACCTTCAAGGATCAGATGAACAGAGCATTCGTTCACAGTACCTGCGATCTCAAGCGAACTGGTCACCACAGCAATATCAAAGGTTATGCTGCACTGTTTCTGCGCGTCCTGCAAAAAGCAAAGGGTCTGCGCGAACAGGTTCGCCGCCACAGTTGCGCGTTCAGTGGCATCAAGATGTGGCCCAAGACGAGACTTCGCTTTGGCAAAATCTTTCACCGGCACAACAACCAGCGTTTTAGGAGCTGATCCGGTCATGCGCTCAGCTCCTCGCCAGAGCGATCAACGACGCCGGAAATAGTAAGCAGCTCAGCAGCAAGCCTTACCTTGTCTTCCCGCGTCTTCATCAGGATTGCATCTTGTGACGTGCTCAGACCCAATCCGTTGATGGCAGAGATGTGCTGCTCATCCGCATGATCAATGACAAAGCAGTCCAGAAAATCAGCATAAATCTGCGCAACACCAAACGCCGTGGATTCGAAGCCAAGGGAGGCCAACATCCGGTCCGCTGGACCTTTCACAACGCCGCCATTAATGATGGGCGAAACACCAATCTTCGGGGCTTTCGCAGCCTTCACCGCTTCTAGAATGCCTGGAACCTTGAGGATCGGCAGAATGCTCACCAGCGGGTTGCTCGGTGCAATCACAATCAGATCAGCCTCTGCCAACACCTTCAGGGCTTCCTCGGTCGCATGAGCCTCTTCAATATGGTCGTAATGCAGCTCCCGAACCTCAGGGGCACAGCGCTCTTTGACAAAGTACTCCTGAAAACTCAGCCAACCCGCATCGGTTTTTACCCGTGTCTGCACCACATCATCCGTCGGCAGAATGAGGTCACAGGTCAGCCCAAAGCTCCTGGCGATATCCTGCGCAATCAGCGTCGGCCGATCGCCCTGGCGGCGGCGATGCGTGCGGTAGATGTGCAGACCGACATCGCGATCCCCCAGAGACATCCATGTATCGTCGCCAAGTTTGGAAAGTGTCTCCAGAGCGCGATGGCTCTCATCCGCCACACCCCAGCCTTGCTTGCGGTCAATCACGTCGGCCAGTGTGTAGGTGAGGGTGTCGATGTCCGGCGAAACCCAAAGGCCGTGGAAGGCATCATCATCGGCAATGTTGCCAATGATGGAGAGCTCCACATTCTCCAGATGATAAAGGCCTTCCGCCATCTTGGCGCCGCCAACACCACCGGCAATCAGGGTAACTTTAACAGGTGCGTTTTGCGTCATCCGGCACCTCCAACCACCTTTGCGGGAGCGCCATCCTCTTCTGTCAGGAAGCTGAGAAGAGTAGAGTTGGCGCGCGCAATCAGCGGTGCTTGTTGCTCTGGCAGGCCATCGGCAAAATCATTGATCACATCATAGACAGTATTGCGCTGGATCGGCTGACGGCCCGCATCCTGAATGATCTGGCACATCTCATGTGCGGTGATCTCCTGACCATGCGCTGCACCAGCAGAACGGGAGATGCTCTCGTTCATCAACGTGCCACCCAAATCATTAACCCCGCATTGCAGCAGATCAGAGGCAAACTCTGGTCCCAGCTTGGTCCATGACACCTGAATATTGTCGATCCAGCCATGTAGCATGATCCGAGAAACCGCATGCATCTTGCGTACTTCCAGATCTGTCGGGCCGGGGCGTACGTTCTTTGGATCAAGCGTATAAAGCGGGCTCTCTGAATGGACGAAACTCAACGGAACCAACTCCGTGAAACCGCCAGTTTCCTTCTGAATGTCGCGCAACAAGGCAATGTGTGCGGCCCAATGCTCAGGCCCATCAATATGGCCATACATAATGGTCGCCGTGGTGGGAATGCCCACCTCATGAGCGGCCTTGATGATCTCCACCCACTTCTCGGTGCTCAGCTTGTTGCGTGTCAGCTGCTGGCGAATGTCGGTATCCAGAATCTCTGCAGCCGTGCCGGGCAGGGAGCCAAGGCCGCAGTCTTTCAAATCCTGTAAAAACGCATGATAAGACTGTTTGGTCTTGGCCGCGCCATACCACACCTCAAACGGTGAAAACGCATGGATATGCATATCCGGCAGGGCTTTTTTGATCGCCAGAACAATCTCACGGTAGTAGGTGCCTTCCATCTTCGGATGCAGACCACCCTGAATGCAAACCTCTGTCGCGCCGCGATCCCAGGCTTCCTGCGCGCGAGCGACGATCTGCTCAGGCACCAGCCATTCCGCGTCGGGATCTTCCGTTCGCTTGGCAAATCCGCAGAACTTGCAGCCCATGTAGCAGATGTTGGTGAAGTTGATGTTCCGGTTGACCACAAAGCCAACCTTGTCGCCATTCACTCGCTGGCGCAGCGTGTCCGCCACATAGGCAATGGCTGGAAACTCTTGCGCCGGAGCGCGGAACAGGTGCTCACCATCTGCCTCTGAAATTTCAATGCCAGCCAGTGCCTTGCTCAAAATATCGTGTGTTGGTGCGCTAAGCTCATGTGAGCGCAAGGCATCACTGGCAGAGTGAGGGAAACTGTGAAGCGTCATAGGGAGCCTCCTGACTGAACTGCGGCGGAGGAACCCATTTGCTCCCAAAGCCCCTTGGATTTTGAAAGCACGACAGGATCCACAAACTCGGTCTTCTCACGCAGATAGCTCGGGTAGACGGTCAACCGCTCCTCCAGCTTCTGCCCGGCTTGCTGCGTTGACTGGGCCAGCTCGTCAATCACAGGCCAGCGATGCTGCGGGTTGATGAAATCAATGGTCACCGGAGAAATTCCGCCCCAGTCATTGATGCCAGCGCTCAGGTACTCCATATGCCGTTCGCTCAGGTTCGGCGGTGCTTGCAGGCTGATGTCTGGCGACAGGATCAGGCGCGCAACGGCAAGCGTGCGCAGCATGTCATCCAGTGATGGCTCCGGATGGTTCTCCATTCCGATTCCTGGCTTGCGCTGGAAGTTCTGGATGATCACTTCCTGAATATGCCCGTGACGTGCATGGCTTTCGTTGATCGCCTCCAGCGCCTCAATACGCTCTTCCCACGTCTCGCCAATGCCAATCAGCAAGCCAGTGGTGAACGGGATCTTCTTCTGACCAGCCCGCTCCAATGTCCGCAAACGCTGAACCGGTGCTTTGTCCGGGCACCCATAGTGCGGTTGGCCCTTCTTCATCAAGCGGCGACTGGTCGTCTCAAGCATCATGCCCATGGAAGCTGCATAGGGGCGAAGCTGATCAATTTCCTCGTCGCTCAGCGTACCTGCATTCACGTGGGGCAGGAGGGTTGTTTCCCGCAAAACCATCTCGCAGACATCCGCTAGATAGCTGACCATGGACCCGTAACCCAGCTGTGCCAGCGCAGCTTTTGCTTGCTCGTAACGCAGCTCGGGCTTCTCACCCAGGCTGAAGAGAAGCTCTTTGCAGCCGGTCTCTTCACCTTGGCGCGCAGTCCGCGTCACCTGCTCAGGTGTCATGATGTTGGCTTCGGGCGAGCTGGGGTGTTTGACAAATGTGCAATACGTACATGTATCGCGGCACATGTTTGTCAGCGGTACAAAAACTTTACGGGAGTAGGTGACAGTATCGCCCCAATACTGGCGCTTTACTGTAGCGGCCTGTTGCATCAGATCCCGAAGATCTGAGCCTCGCACTTCCCCCAGGTGTCGCGCTTGGTCAGCAGTCAGCATAATTTTTTACCTCTCGGTCAAAAAAATATCTGCAACTATCAGTTAGTCAAGCGTGAAATATCTCTTGGGTAGAATAATTATGCTGCAATGCAAATAAAACAAGCACAATAAAAGGCGTATTTGAGCAAAGAAAATCTTTATTTTGCAATGCATTCTGTAAAGTTGCTCTGCAATATTTATGAAGTTTAAGCTCATTTGCGCAAAAGTTTAGCAGTACATGCAAAAATATGCACCTTTCCAGATTGCTATTTTTTTTTGTAAGCAAATGAGGAGGTTTTGATTCCGATAGATCGGATATTTTCATCGAAAAAACTTAGGAACCTGTGGAGTTTTCTTGTCTGCAATACGCTTATTGTCTGGATTTGGCAGGGCTTCTAAGTGTTTTACCTATTGGAATATCAGGAGAATTTTTGAAGTTGGCTGGTGAAATTGATCCATTTTTGAAGGTGGGTTGACAGATAATTGACTGTTTGGTCCAATTTACCCCAAGTTTTGGGAGGGGAATATCCAAGATTTAAGCTGAGTTAAGCTGTTGCAAGAGCGAAAGATCTCTGCAAACTACATCTATCTGTTCCAAATGGGAAAAATAACCCTGCGGGAAATCTAGAAGATTGAATTTTTGACATAATTTGCCTGCAACCTGTCTTTACGCGGTTGCAAACCGTCAGGCATGTCAAAAAAGAGATAGAGCTTGAATCCTGCGAATATCCTCATCGGTTTTATCAGTTTTATGCTCCCTCGGGAGATTAAATAACGACAGCTAACCCGTTGTATTTCAGAAGAATATTTCTCGGGTAAGTTAAATAAAACGGCGTTGAAAAGACGTTATCGGAGAGACCTATGAGTAAACTTGGCTCAAATCATCGTATTAATGGTGACAGACTGTGGCGTAGCCTGATGGATATGGCCCAGATCGGACCCGGCGTCCGTGGTGGCAACAACAGGCAAACGCTGACAGATGAAGATGCCGAGGGCCGTAAGCTTTTCACCAGCTGGTGTGAAGCCGAAGGCATGACAATGCACGTCGACACAATGGGCAACATGTTCGCCCGCCTAGAAGGGGAAGACCCAAGTCTCGATCCGATTATGATTGGTTCTCACCTGGATACGCAGCCGACCGGCGGCAAGTATGATGGTGTGCTTGGCGTACTCGCAGGTCTGGAAGTGATCCGCTCTATCCGTGAGCGTGGTATCAAAACCAAACGTCCAATCGAAGTGGTCAACTGGACCAATGAAGAGGGCACCCGCTTTGCCCCGGCCATGCTGGCCTCCGGCGTGTTTGCAGGCATGCATACGCAGGATTGGGCTTATGATCGTGAAGATGCGGAAGGCAAGAAGTTCGGTGATGAACTCAAACGCATTGGTTATGTGGGTGAAGAGCCTGTTGGCCAGCGCAAGCTGCATGCCATGTTTGAGCTTCACATCGAGCAGGGGCCAATCCTCGAAATTGAGGAGAAGGACATTGGCGTTGTCACCCATGGTCAGGGTCTCTGGTGGCTGCAGGTCACTTTGACAGGTAAGGACAGCCACACCGGCTCAACCCCAATGCCAATGCGCAAAAACGCAGGTCTGGGCATGGCACGCATCACAGAGCTGGTGCACCAGATCGCCATGGAAAACCAGCCGGAAGCTGTAGGCGCTATTGGTCACTGCGATGTCTATCCAAACAGCCGCAACGTGATCCCGGGTAAAACCGTCTTCACCATCGATTTCCGTTCCCCACATCAGGACGTTCTGGATGGCATGAAAGCCAAGCTGGAAGCTGAAGCGCCAAAAATCGCAGAAGAACTCGGCCTCGGCATTGAGATTGAAGCAGTTGGTCACTTTGATCCAGTCACCTTCGATGAAGGCTGTGTCACCGCTGTACGCAACGCAGCTGAGCGTCTGAACTATTCCCACCGCAACATCATCTCCGGCGCAGGCCACGATGCCTGCTGGATCAACCGTGTTGCGCCAACGGCCATGATCATGTGCCCATGTGTGGATGGTCTGAGCCACAATGAAGACGAAGAAATTTCAAGAGAGTGGGCAACTGCAGGTGCCGACGTACTGTTCCATGCAGTGCTTGAGTATGCCGAGATCGAGCAGGATACCACAGAGCCAGCCGAATAACCCTTAGATTTGAAAGAGTTGAGAGACCAAAATGTCTACAGTGATTAAAGGCGGCACGATTGTAACTGCCGATAGAACTTACAAGTCTGATGTCCTCGTAGATGGTGGCAAGATCATCGAAATCGGCGAGAACCTCTCCGGTGACGAAACGCTGGATGCCTCTGGCTGTTACGTCATGCCGGGCGGTATTGACCCGCACGTGCATCTGGAAATGCCGTTCATGGGAACGCATTCCGCAGACAACTTCGAGATCGGCACAAGAGCAGGGCTTGCGGGCGGCACCACCATGGTGGTGGATTTCTGTCTGCCAGAGCCGGGCCAGTCCATGATGGAAGCACTTGCCATCTGGCAGCAAAAATCCGGCGCAGCCTGTTCTGACTATTCCTACCACATGGCTGTGACCTGGTGGGGCGAGCAGGTCTTTAATGAAATGCAGGAAGTGGTTGATCGCGGCATCAACACCTTCAAGCACTTCATGGCCTATAAAGGCGCACTAATGGTGGATGATGACGAAATGTTCGCCTCCTTCCAACGCTGTGCAGCCCTTGGCGCAATGCCGCTTGTGCATGCCGAAAACGGTGATGTGGTCGCCACCATGCAGCAAAAACTGCTGGCGGAAGGCAACAACGGACCAGAAGCGCACTCATACTCCCGCCCACCAGAGGTGGAAGGCGAGGCAGCCAACCGCGCTATCATGATCGCGGATATGGCAGGTGTACCGCTCTACATCGTGCACACCAGCTGTGAGCAGGCCCATGAAGCTATTCGTCGTGCCCGCCAGAAGGGTATGCGTGTCTATGGTGAGCCGCTGATCCAGCACCTGACACTGGATGACAGTGAATACTCCAACCCAAGCTGGGATCATGCCGCACAGCGCGTCATGTCTCCTCCATTCCGCAACAAACAGCATCAGGACAGCCTCTGGGCTGGCTTGCAGTCTGGTTCCTTGCAGGTGGTGGCAACAGACCATTGTGCCTTCACAATGGAGCAGAAGCGGTTCGGCGTCGGCGACTTCACTAAAATCCCGAACGGCACTGGCGGCTTGGAAGACCGCATGCCAATGCTCTGGTCAACCGGTGTGCGCACTGGCCGCCTGACCATGAACGAGTTTGTAGCTGTCACTTCCACCAATATCGCCAAGATCCTGAATATGTATCCTAAAAAGGGTGCAATTTTGGAAGGGGCGGACGCAGACATCGTTGTCTGGGATCCTAACCGCTCAAAAACAATCACTGCAGCCAACCAGCAGTCCTGCGTTGAGTACAACGTGTTCGAAGGCAGGGAAGTGGTCGGTCTGCCGCGCTTCACACTCACCCGCGGCAAGGTCGCGATTGAGGAAAGCACGGTCAAGACTGAACCTGGTCACGGTGAGTTCGTTGGTCGCGAGCCAAATGCTCCGGTCGGCGCAGCTCTGTCAAAGTGGAAAGAAATCACAGCGCCGCGCAAAGTTGAGCGTCGGCCAGAATTGATGCCAGCAGGCGTATAAGCCTGACCACAGAGCGAACGGCGTATCTCCGAAAAGAGGGCACTGGCTTTCGGAACCAGATGCGCCTGGAAGCAATAATTAGAGCATGTCGCGGGCTTGAGAGCGCTGCGATATGCCATCAGGCCCACGTGGGGTACGCGGGCTGGTCATTAATCGCAGCGGTATTTTTAGAGGGGATTTGCTGCTTTTAAGCTGAGGGGGTAAAACTCAATGTCGGATTCAACTCTAGGCTCAACCGGGAATGTAGTACCGGACGAGTTTGGTATTATCCATCAGGAACTTGTCGGAATTGATGCCGATCTTTACAACGAAGATCAGTTGCCAACCGCACCTGTTGCACGCACATGGAACTGGGTTTCCATTTCCGCGCTCTGGGTCGGTATGGTGGTCTGTATCCCAACTTATTTGCTCGCGTCCTATCTGATTGGCGCAGGCATGAGCTGGGATCAGGCGGTCATGACAATCCTGCTCGCCAACGCGATCGTTCTCATTCCAATGGTTCTGATCGGCCATGCAGGCACCAAGTACGGTATTCCGTTCCCGGTCCTGCTGCGCTCGTCCTTCGGTCCAGCTGGCGCGAAATTTCCAGCTGTTGCCCGCGGTATCGTAGCCTGCGGTTGGTTCGGTATTCAGACATGGGTTGGCGGTTCCGCGATCTATGTGATCCTGAACACGCTCATGGGCGGAGGCCTTGCAGGTGATCCGCTGCCAATCCTCGGCATCAACGCAGGCCAGTTTGCCTGCTTCATGGCGTTCTGGGCACTGCACCTGTACTTCATCAAAAATGGCACAGAATCCATCCGCTGGCTGGAAACCTATGCAGCACCATTCTTGCTCGCAATGGGTCTGGCTCTGCTGGCATGGGCATACGTCAACGCAGGTGGTTTCGGCGCAATGCTCTCCACGCCAAGCCAGTTTGCTGAAGGTCAGCCGAAGGAAGGCCAGTTCTGGTCCGTCTTCTGGCCAAGCCTGACAGGCATGGTTGGCTTCTGGGCAACACTTGCTCTGAACATTCCTGATTTTACGCGTTATGCGAAGAGCCAGAAAGACCAGTTCATGGGACAGGCGATCGGCCTTCCAATCCCAATGGCACTGTTTGCGTTCATCGCGTCTGCTGTGACGTCTGCAACTGTTGTGATCTTCGGGGAAGCCATCTGGGATCCAATTGCGCTGGCCGAGAAGATGGGCGGCATGAGCATCATCATCGCTCTGTTCGCACTCATCGTTGCAACGCTGACAACCAACCTGGCAGCAAACGTTGTGGCTCCGGCACACGGGTTCTCCAACCTGGCACCAAAAGCCATCAACCTGCGCATGGGTGGTTACATCACCGCAGCGATTGGTCTGGTGATGTTCCCATGGATCCTCGTGAACCACATCATCGGCTGGCTGATTGCATACTCAGCGCTGCTGGGTCCAATCGCAGGTGTGATGCTGGCAGACTACTACCTGCTGCGCAAAACCAAGCTCAACGTGGAAGATCTGTTCAAGCACAACGGCATCTATGCTGGTTCCAACGGCTGGAACTGGGCAGGCGTGCTGGCGCTGGTCATCGGTATCCTGCCAAACCTTCCAGGCTTCCTGGCGGGCGTAGGCCTCACTGGTCCGGCATCTCCACTGTTCGCAACCATCTACACATACGCTTGGTTCGTCGGCCTGTTCGTGGCTGGCATCGCTTATCTTGCTCTGGCAAAAATCCTGAACAAGTAACAGCGAACTAAGCTAAATAACGAGAAGAGGGGGCGGCGTATCAAGCGCCGCTTCCTCCTGTTTTAAAGGAAGAGAAAATGCCAAAAGCCTATTGGGTCGCTCACGTCACAGTCACAGATCCTGAGCCATACAAGCTCTATGCAGACGGAGCCTCTGCCGCTTTCAAAAAGTACAACGCCAACGTTCTGGCGCGCGGCGGTAAGTTTGAGGATCTGGAAGGCACCAACCATCCCCGCAATGTAGTCATCGAGTTTGCTGATATGGAAACCGCGATGGCTTGCTACAACAGCGAAGAGTATCAGGCAGCCAAAAAACATCGCGAAAACGCTGGCATTGCCAACATCATCATTGTGGAAGGCGCATAACGCACACCATACCAGATGAAACGAAAAAAGCCGCAGCGATCAAACTGCGGCTCTTTTTATGTCGTCTGACAGGAAACTTACTTGTCCCGCAGCTCACGGCGCAGGATTTTACCCACGGTGGATTTTGGCAGCTCTTCCAAAAACTCCACGTGTTTCGGCACTTTATAGGCCGCCATCGCTTTATGGCAGTATTCCTGAACCGCTTCCGGCGTCACATCCTCACTGCTGCGCACCACAAAGGCCTTCACAGCCTCACCAGTCCGCTCATCGGATGTTCCTGCAACGGCGACCTCAACCACGCCCGCGATCTCGGCAATCACTGCCTCAACCTCAGCCGGATAAACGTTGAAGCCGGACACAAGCACCATGTCCTTCTTCCGTTCCACGATCTTGAAGTTGTTGCGCTGGTCCATGATCGCGATATCACCGGTGCGGAAGAACCCATCCGGGGTCATCACAGCAGCTGTTGCATCCGGCTTGCGCCAGTATCCCTGCATGATCTGCGGGCCGCGCGCGCAAAGCTCGCCCGGCTGGCCAAGCGGAACTTCATTGTCCTCCGCATCCAGCAACTTGATCTCCGTCATCGGCATGGACTGGCCGACAGTCTCGGTAAACTCGGTGCTGTCAAACGGGTTCACGGACAGGATTGGCGACGTCTCACTCAGGCCATAGCCTTCAATGATGTGATGGCCGGTCACCTGCTTCCATCTATCCGAAATCGCCCGCTGAATGGCAGAGCCACCACCCATGGCGAACTTGTAGTTGCTGAAGTCCAGCTCATCAAAGCCCGGCGTATGCAAAAGGCCATTGAAGAGCGTATTCACACCGGTAATGACACTGAACTTCCAGTTCTTCAGCTCACCCACAAACCCCGGCATGTCTCGCGGGTTGGTGATCAGGACGTTCTGAGAGCCAAGCCAGTAGAACGACAGGCAGTTCACCATCAACGCGAAGATATGATAGAGCGGCAGCGCCGTGATCACGATCTCTTCGCCCGCCCGCATAAAGCCATCAGTCGCCGCATCAAACTGCGCAATGTTTGCTACCAGATTGCCATGGCTGAGCGCGGCACCTTTGGATAGGCCAGTTGTGCCGCCTGTATACTGCAGGTAAATCAGATCGCTTGGATTGATTTGCGGGGGCGTAAACTCCAGCTGCTCGCCCTTCGCAAGCACGTCTTTGACCGTCAAACGATCCGCAAACATCTCATGCGCAGGCGGCGAGGGCATATCCACCCCGGTGGCATCTCCCACATTCGCGATTAGCACATTCTTGATCGGCGTATCAGCAACCACTTCTGCCAGAGTTGGGCTGGAGCCTGAGAAAATGAAGATGGTATCCGTATCCGCATCATTCAATTGATGTTTCAACTCGCGCGGTGTGTAGAGAGGGTTGACGTTCACCTGCACAAGTCCGGCGCGCAATATGCCGAACATGATAACCGGAAACGCCAGAATATTCGGTAGCATAATGGCGACGCGGTCGCCTTTTTTCAGGCCCAGCTCATTCTGCAAATAGGCAGCAACTGCGCGTGACTTCTCATCAACATCTTTAAATGTAAGTGACTGACCAAAGTTGGTGAAGGCTACATTATCTGCGAAGCGGCCATTTGCCTCCTCAAATATTTCCACGACAGATCTGTAGCCATTCACGTTGATTGGCTTGGTAAATACAGTAGGTGTCCACGCTGGAGCACTAAGTGTATCAGTCATAATTCCTCCCAAAATTAAAACTTATACGCGTATATTAGAATATTCTTTCAGCTTACGCTTTAGGAATATCGGTCATCCTTCAATATCTGATGGATTTTCTCTTTTTGGCTCTCAAACTCTTTTGATGGAGTACGCCCCAGCACGCCCATAGCGGCCAGGAAGAGCATGTCGACCATCGCTTGAGACCCAAAATGGGCAGGGCCTGCATCACGGATCGCCTGATTGGCCGTAAAGCCAGTGATCAGCTGAATCGCCTGACGCACCTGAAGCTCCCAATCTTCAAAAGGGATCTCATCTTTATAAGGCTCACAGAGGGTCAGAATACGCTCTGCAGTGGCCAGAGTCAGCTGTTGGAATCGCTTCCAGGTTTCAGGCTCTTTGGCGGAAACTTCATGGGCAGCACGGTAAAGCCCGACATTTTCCTGAAGCAGTTGCTGGTTCAGGGCTGTGACAAAGTAAATGGTGCTCTCCAAAGACCCCAACGGGTCCTGCAAGTCCTGAATAAGGCCTTGCGCATGCTCCTCGTATATTTCAAAAAGGCGCTCGAACAACATCTCTTTGTTCTTGAATCGAAAGTAAAAATTGCCCGTTGAAGAGCCCGCGAGTTGAACGATATCTGAAACCCGCGCCCGTGCCACACCTTCCTTGGCAAAAATCGTTTTTGCAGCTTGCAGGAAATTCTGCTCCGCCTCATAGCCTCGTTTTTGTTTTGGCTTATAAGATTTCATTTTACACTCAAACTAGACGATAAGTTCTGTTTTTGATAATGAGAATAGAGTTGCCAAACTATAGCATCTCTCAGGTTGGGGCCACCGATAATAGCAGAATGCATGTGTGATTTGGGAACATATAGGGGGGACGATGAAAATACATGGTTTATTGCTGGGTGCTGCCGCATCTATCGTTGCGTCAGTTGGGGGCGCTGAAGCCGCGAAAGAACTGAAGTTTGCAACAAGTGCACCTCTGGGTACCCCTTGGGTAAAACATGTTGATGCCATCGCCGAAAAGATCAGCACAAATTCTGAAGGTGAAATAAGCGCGAAATTATTTCATGCAGGCCAGCTCGGCACTGAACCTGTGATGGTTCAAAAGACCATTCGCGGACGTATTGATATTCTCGGCTCTTCCATGACTGCGTTTTCAACTGTGGTGCCCGAAATGGCGCTCATGGGCGTCCCGTTCTTATGGGACAGTTATGCCCAGATCGATTGCGCCATGGACAAGCACCTCACATCTGTTTTTGAACCGCTTTTTGAAAAGAAAGGCCTGAAGTTCCTCCAATGGAATGAACTCGGCTGGATCCACGCATTCGGAACTAAACCGCTGGTCACGCTGGATGATGTCAAAGGCGTCAAAGTGCGGGCCGCTCCTGCAAAATACTCCGCCAACTTCTGGCAGGGCATGGGTGCAAACGGGGTTGTGTTGCCATTGGCGGAAACCCCATCTGCCATCCAGACCGGAATGGTGGAGGGCGGAACACTGCCAGCCATGACCTATGTGGCCATGGGCATGGGCAAATTGGCACCCCATCTCACTCTTTCCGCCCACCTGCATCAGTCTGGCGCGCTCGTTATGAGCATGCGCACCTGGAAGAAGCTGAGCGCAACGGAGCAGGAGAGCATCACCAACGCACTGGTGCCTGTTCAGGGCTTGCGGGATGAAGTGCGCAATATGGCGGACGGCATGGTCGCAGGTTTTCAGGAAAACGGTGGTCACGTCCATAAGCTGTCAGCGGAACAGCGCGAATCTTGGAAGACAGCCGTTGTGCCACTGCGAGAGCAGTTGGTCAGCTCAATTGGTGGTCAGGCAGAAGAAATCTGGCCGAAAATTCTGGAGGCAAGACAAGCCTGCACACTTTGACTTGAACCAGAAAGGAAGAGCCCGCCCGTTTTAAGGGCTCTTTTCATTTTGCATGAAGCGATTTTTCCATCTGCTCTACCGCTTTGAAGCGACCTTTGCGGCACTGGCCTACATCATTGTTGTGGTAGCCATGCTGGCAGATGTGGTCGCGCGTGAGTTCTTTGAGACCTCGTTGATGCACAGCAGCAAAATCGCTTTGTTTTCCGCCATATTTGCAGGCATGCTTGGCTTGGGGCTGGCAACGTCCTCCGGCACCCACATCCGCCCCAAGTTCACGGATAATGTGCTGCCACACGCATGGCAGGCCCTGCTGCAAAAACTGGGAGATGTCTTGAGCGGATGCCTCTTCCTGCTTGCTGGCTACATCTCTTTTGAGCTTGTACGCTCGTCCTATGAGATTGGCTTTCTCGTGCCCGTTGTGGATTGGCCACTGTGGTGGTTCCAAACCATCATGCCCTACGCCTTCTATTCCAATGCGCTCCGCCATTTTGGCTTTGCCGTGATGCCCTCGTTGAAACCAGCGGAGGCTGATCTGGAATGAGCACCGCTGTCCTTCTAACACTCGCTGTCATCCTCATGCTGGTCTTGCGCCAGAACCTGATCGTGATCCTGATGGTTCTGGGCGGTGCTGTGCAGCTGTTTTACAGCGACGGCGAGCTGATGTTCATGGCAGAGGACTTCTGGGCGGCACTGGACCGTGAGGCGCTGCTCTCAATCCCGGTCTTCCTGCTTTGCGGGTCCATCATGAGCCGCGGTGCCATCGCAGAGCGTCTTGTAAATGTGCTAAAGCAGCTCACCGGCTCGCTGTCCGGCGGCCTTGGGGTGGCAACTATTTTGTCCTGCGCCTTCTTTGCAGCGATTTCCGGCTCTTCAATGGTCACACTGCTGGCCGTGGGCACGGTTCTTTATCCAGCTTTGAAGGAGCAGGGGTACTCAACCCCATACGCCCTTGGAGCGCTCTCCAGTGCAGGCACACTGGGTGTCGTTATTCCGCCCAGTATCCCGATGATCATCTACGGACTGGTTACGGAAACGTCGATCACCGACATGTTCCTGGCTGGTATTGTTCCGGGGTTGCTGCTCACACTCATTCTGGCCTCTTACTCGGCATGGGTGAACAGAACCATACCGCGCATTGGTTTTGACCTAGCAGAGGCAGGCTCAGCCATATCCAATGGCGTCTGGTCATTGCTCATGCCCGTCATTCTGCTCGGCGGCATCTACTCCGGCTACTTCACCGCAACTGAAAGCGCGGCCATTGCATTGGCATATGCGCTCGCTGTTGAGCTGTTCATCTATAAGGAACTGACGCTATCGCAGCTTTGGGACGCTGTCATTCACACCACCCAGTTACTCGGTGGTCTACTGCCCATTGTCGCCATCGCAGCAACTCTGAACATGGTGCTGACCACCGAGCAGGTGCCGGGCCAGCTGGCAGATTGGTTGTCTGCCCATGTTGAGGAGAAATGGCTCTTCCTGATTGGCCTCAATATCCTGCTCCTGCTGGTTGGTTTCTTTATGGAAATCATCTCAGCACTGCTGATCATGGCACCGATCCTGCTACCCGTTGCCGTCGCTTACGGCATCGATCCGGTGCATCTGGGCATCATCATGATCATCAATCTGGAGATTGGCCTGCTTACGCCGCCCGTCGGCATCAACCTTGTGGTGGCCTCGCAGGCCTTCAAAGAAAGCTTCTGGACAGTCACCAGATCTATCGTGCCGTTTGTCCTGCTTATGCTCATTGTACTGCTGCTCGTCACTTTCCTGCCAGAACTCTCCTTGATCTTCGTTAGCTGAGGAACCTGCAAAATGACCGACAACATCTTTAAACTGACAGCTACCGAAGTTGCAGCCGCGATCCGCAACCGCCAGATTTCCAGCGCTGAGGTGATTGATCAGCATCTGGCCCGCATAGATGAAAAAGCTCATCTGAATGCAGTGACCACCAGATATGACGATAAGGCCCGTAAAGCAGCTGAACTGGCAGATCAGGCCATTGAACGCGGTGATGAACTTGGCCCACTCCACGGCGTACCCGTGACTATCAAGGAAAATGTTGATCAGGAAGGTGCTTCAACCAACAACGGTGTCAAAGCCTTCGCAGGCCTGATCGCCAAACAGGATGCACCTCTGGTCGAGCGCCTGAAACGGGCAGGGGCCATCCCCATTGGCCGCACCAACACGCCGGAAATGTCGTGGCGCTTCCATACAGACAACGTCTTGTTCGGCCAGACATTGAACCCGTGGAACCCGGCTCTCACGCCGGGCGGTTCAAGCGGCGGAGCAGGCAGCTCACTAGCTGCTGGCATCGGCTATATCGCCCACGGCTCAGACCTTTCGGGCTCCATCCGCCTGCCAGCTTTTTGCTGCGGCGTCCTCGGCCTGCGTCCATCCCACGGCCGCATACCGTTTTACAACGCCACCAGCCCGGCAGAGCGCCCCATGACCATCCAGCTGTCATCCGCCCAGGGCCCGCTCGCACGATCCGTCGATGACCTCAAACTCGCCTACGATGTCATGCGTGGTTATTCTGATCTGGATACGTGGTCTCTGCCAGACATGGACGAGGATAAGTCCTATCCCAACACCGTCGCACTCATCACACCGCCTGATGCCGATCCGAAAATTAACGAGGTGCTGAAACAGGCTGGAGAGGTGTTGGCGCAGCGGGGATACAAGGTGGAGAGCAGCTCAATTGACTTCATTCAGGAGGCCTTCGACCGCTACTCTTCTTTGCTGATCACCGAAGTGGCGCTGCAAAAAGAGACAATCATCGACAAGTTCGCCTCAGAGCAGCTGCGCACCGTGTTTGAGTACTATACACAACTATCCCCGCCCATGGACTATCACGGCTATGCACGCGCTTTGGCCTCCAGATCCCACTACCACCGCCTGATTGACCAATTTCAACGCAAATATCCCGTAATCATTGCACCCGTTTGCACAAAAAACGCATTTGAGGCAGGCGCCGACGTCAAATCGGTTGGAAGCCTTGAAGAGATCATAAAAACAACCACTTACCTCGGATCGATGAATTTCCTCGACCTGCCGTCCATGAGTGTCCCAAGCAAAGAGAAACACGAGGGCATCCCAATCGGCATCCAACTCATTGGCCCGCGCTACGGCGAAGAGTATTTATTCAAAACTGCTAAAGTACTGGAGCGAAACGGCTTTATCTCTTCACAGCTGGCAGGTGAAGACGCTGCGTCAAGCATGGCAGATACTGCGTAACTTCCCTCATTTGCCGTGGTTTCCGGAAATTTAGAATAGAAAACGGGAAGAAATAGACGCCGCCGCCCCATAGGTTTTGCTCAAAGGTGAGCTGCAGGACGTTCGTCTCAAGGCTTTCCGGTTATCCCCTCAAGAACTATGCAACCTGAAGCGCTGGCGAGCCCTTCGGGAAATGGGAGAAAAGCATGGCCCGAAACCCCAAAATTACCTTTGTTGGTGCCGGTTCGACCACCTTCATGAAGAACATCATCGGCGATATTCTGCAGCGTCCGGCGCTGTCCGGAGCACACGTTGCTCTCATGGATATCAACGAAGAGCGCCTTGATGAATCTGAAATCGTTGCCCGCAAACTGATTGCGACGCTGGGAGTGAGCGCAACTGTTTCAACCCACACCAACCAGATGGAAGCTCTTGATTCCGCTGACTTTGTTGTGGTCGCCTTCCAGATCGGCGGCTACGAGCCGTGCACTGTAACCGATTTCGAAATTCCAAAGAAATACGGCCTGCGCCAAACCATCGCTGACACCCTCGGCATCGGCGGCATCATGCGCGGCCTGCGCACCGTTCCGCACCTCTGGAGCATCTGCGAAGATATGCTCAAGGTTTGCCCGGAAGCGGTCATGCTGCAATATGTGAACCCAATGGCGATCAACATCTGGGCCATCGCGCAAAAGTACCCACAAATCAAACAGGTAGGCCTCTGCCACTCTGTTCAGGGTACGGTGAAAGAACTGGCCCACGACCTTGATCTGGATCCTGCAAATATCCGCTATAAATGTGCAGGTATCAATCACATGGCATTCTACCTGTATCTGGAAGAGATCAAGGAAGACGGTACTTTCGAAGACCTCTACCCACGTCTGATGGAAGGCTATCGTGAAGGTCGCTATCCAAAGCCATCCACTTGGAATCCACGCTGTCAGAACGTGGTGCGCTACGAAATGCTCACCCGTCTTGGCCACTTCGTGACTGAAAGCTCAGAGCATTTTTCCGAGTATGTGCCGTGGTTTATCAAGCGCGACCGTCCCGATCTTCTGGAGAAATACTCCATTCCGCTCGATGAATATCCGGTTCGCTGCGTAGAGCAGATCGAACGCTGGAAGTCTCAAGTGGAAGACTACAAGAACGCCGAGAGCATCGAAGTGGAGCGCAGTCAAGAGTACGCCTCCACCATCATGAACTCCATCTGGACGGGCGAACCATCCGTAATCTACGGAAACGTACAGAACAAAGGCTACATCACCTCACTGCCTCAAGATTGCGCGGTGGAAGTGCCTTGCCTCGTTGATCGCAACGGCATTCAGCCAACGCATATCGGCAAATTGCCTGCACAGCTGGCCGCACTTATGCGCACCAACATCGGCCCGCAGGAGCTGACAGTTGAAGCTCTCATGACCGAGAACCGTGAGCATATCTACCACGCAGCCATGCTGGATCCGCACACCGCAGCGGAGCTGGATCTGGAGCAGATCTGGGCAATGGTGGACGAGCTTCTGGAAGCGCACAAGGACTGGTTGCCAGCATGGACGCAGAAGCAAGTGCTTGAAACTGCGTAAAAAGAACCTGTGCTTGTTAGAGTAATGCGATGACATAAGCGGTTGTCTGGAACGAGGCAGCCGCTTATGTATATTCTGATATATCAAAGAAGAGTGCCAAGCACTCCCTGGGGGAACAAATGTCTGGGAATGTCACCTTTCATGATCTGAAGGATGCAAGTGTATTCATCACGGGCGGTGGAGCAGGGATCGGCGCAAGCCTCACTGACGGCTTCATGCAACAAGGCGCCAAAGTCGCTTTCGTGCAGCGCTCAGATGCTTCCGACTTTGCTGAGCAGATGAAAGAAAAGCACGGCGTCGCACCTTTGTTCATCAAGTGTGATGTCACCGATGTTGATGCACTGCAGGCTGCCATCAAACAGGCTGAAGAAGCGCATGGCCCAGTCACCGTGCTGGTCAACAATGCTGCAAACGATACCCGCCACAGTCTGGAAGAGTTCACGCAAGATCAATGGGATGCATCCATGAACGTGAACCTACGTCCACACTTCTTCACTGCTCAGGCAGCAGCAGCCGGTATGAAAGCGGCAGGCGGTGGTTCAATCATCAACTTCTCCTCCATCTCCTACATGATGGGCAACGCTGGCTATCCTGCCTACGAGACCTCCAAAGCAGCGATCACCGGCCTGACTCGCGCACTGGCTCGAGAACTGGGGCCAGACAACATCCGCGTGAACGCTTTGATGCCGGGTTGGGTGCTCACACAGCGTCAGAAGGACCTCTGGGCCACACCGGAAGACCTGAAGGCACATCTGGGCCGTCAGTGCCTGAAGGAGCATCTGGAGCCAGACGATATCATTGATGCGACACTGTTTTTGGCGTCCAAGGCTAGCCGCATGATGACCAGTCAGGCACTTGTGATTGATGGCGGCGTCGTCGTCACTGGCTAAAAGTAAAGAACGGGTGGGAAACTGCCCGCTATATTTTTCCGATGTTCCGCGCCTGCTTTCGAAAGGCTGCAGGAGACGTGCTGAAGTGGTTCTGAAACGCCTCGTAAAAGCTTGAGAGCGAACGGAAGCCGGAGTCCATAGCGATGGAGAGGATCTTCATTTCAGACTCTGCAAGCAACATGCGCGCATGAGAAAGCCGCACACGGGTCAGATGCTCCTTGATGGGCAGCCCCACAATTCGCTTGAACAGCGTCATCGCATGGCTTGGCGATAAGCCAACAAACTCAGCAACATCTGTAACGGAAATATCGGAGGTGTGGTTCTCGGAAATGAACCGCAACATCTCTTCCACATGCAGCATGGACTTCCCGCGCCCCACCACCGTGCTTGACTGACGATAGTCATGATGCAGCGTGTTCCAGCCATCCAGTGCCAGTCTGGTAAAGCGCGATGAGATCTCACTCAACACCAGCTTGCGCCAGTTGATGTCATCTCTTTTGAACTCGTTTGCCCAATGTCCAAAGCGAACAGCATCAATCGGGCAGGGCGCTTTGTTGCAAATCACATCTCCGGAAATGAGTGCATCTGTGATGCGTGTTGGCAGCCCCCATTGCAATATTTGTGCAAAGGAGATGTAAAGGTTGACCATATCACCATCACCGCGCACATCCACAACACCGTGCGGCGCAGCCCCCCAGAAACAAATCATGTAACCGGGATGTACCGTCACATGACTTCCCGAGAAGGAATAGTCCATTTCACAGTTGATCAGGAAGTTGACTTCAATAGAAGCATGGTGATGGTACGGTCTTTTGGAGAATACATGAGGTTTATGGCGCATAATTAGGAAATTATCTGTCGACGGGATAACGCTCTGGTCCAGATATTGGCGATATAGATCGTCGCTAATACTCAATTATACATCCTCCTCTTACGTCAATATTCAAAGATCCTAATGAATCGATATTTATGCGAGAGTTCGGCTCTCTGTATTCTCCCATGTGTATAGTATAGAGAAATACGCAGTTTAAAAGCATCTACGAAGAAAATCGGAATTTTTGAGTAGAAAGCCGGAGGAAAATGAGCTGCACCGGTGGCCATGATGGTGTTGGGAGTAACGTAAAAGGGGGAGGAATTGATGTCTTCAACAAACCTTGTGTCTAAAATTTGCTTAGCTGCAGGCGTGAGCCTCTGCGCTGTCATGGCAAGTTCGGCACTGGCCGATAAGATGCCGGTTGAGCAGTCCATGTCCACATTGGAATATGAGCTGCTGTCACGCGGTGATCTGTGGACCTACAAAAAGCTGGATGGCTACAGCGAAGCACCATTCCTGAATGATCTGGTCAAAGCAGGCAAGCTGCCACCAGTTGAAGAGCGCTTGCCAGCAGAGCCGCTTGTCATGAAAACCATGGCAATGTCCGATGGTGTCGGCGTTTACGGCGGCGTGTTCCGCCACGTGATTGGCGGTCGTCCGGAAGGTTGGAACTGGCTCGCTGGCCAGCATCAGGGCTGGGGCGGCATCAACATGGCCGTTCAGGAATGTCTGGTCCGCAATGGCCCGCTCTGGCAGGTTAAAGCAGAAGAACAGTCTGGTCCGCTGCCAAATCTGGCTAAAAGCTGGGAGTGGAGCGAAGACAAGACCGAGCTGACCATGCATCTGGTTGAAGGTATCAAATGGTCAGATGGTGATCCGTTTGATACAGAAGACATCCGCTTCTGGTGGGAAGACAACGTTCTGGATGAAAACGTTGCATCTCGTTTGCCAAAAGGCGGTCTCGGTGACGGCACCACTCTTGAAGTGATTGATGCTTACACATTCAAGTTCACCTTCACCAAGCCGCAAGGCCCGGAAATCCTCAAATCTCTGGCTTACATTCAGGGCTGCCCTGGACCAGCACATGCTCTGAAGGCAAAGCATCCGAAGTACAACAAGGATGCATCCTACGAAGAATATCGCAATGCAATGCCAGCAGATGCGGTGCCACCAGCCGTGCTGGGCGCTTGGGTGCCAGTACGCCACAAAGCAGATGAGTTAGTTATTCTGCGACGCAATCCGTTCTACTGGAAGACGGATGAAGCTGGTAATCAGCTGCCATATCTGAACGAAATGCACTTTAAGCTGACCACATGGTCAGACCGCACCACACAGGCAGTGGCGGGCACCGGCGACTTCTCCAACATGGAAAATCCGGGCAACTACGTGGAAGCGCTCAAGCAGACCCTTTCTGCAGATGCGCCAGTTAAAGCCAACTTTGGCCCGCGCGTTCTCTCCTGGCGTCTGGAGTTCAACTTCTCTGAGACCAACGGTGTTCAGGACGAAGTCGATGCAGAACTGCGCAAGTTTTTTAGAAACAAAGACTTCCGCGTTGCAGTCAGCCATGCGCTGGATCGTCAGGCAATCGGTCAGTCCGTTGCGCGTGGTCCGTTCATGTATCCGTACTCCGGCGGCTTCTCCAGCGGGTCTCCGTATTACGACTACGACAGCACCGTTTACTATCCATACGATCTGGCGAAAGCCAACGCCATGCTGGATGCTCTGGGCCTGAAAGATACAGATGGTAACGGCATCCGCAACATGCCGGGCACGGGTGCTGATCTGGAAATCGATATGATGACCGATCGCCAGCAGGTAACAGACAAAAAACAGGCAGACGCTGTCATCCTGATGCTGGCAGAAGCAGGCATCCGTGTCCTCATCCGCAATGTGGACGTGATCGACACAGCCTCCAAGAGCGGCGACTTCAACATGTTGATCCGCCGTAAGGAATGGAACCTGCCGACTCGTGAGACCTGCTATCAGCTTCCAATCGCCAACAGCTGCCCATCGCGGCACCTGCCGGGCTCAGATGGCTCACGCAATCTGATGGATTTCGAAGTTGAGATGGTCGACGCCTACAACACCATCCTGTCCAGCTGGGACGCCGTTGAAGCAGCTGAAGCTGCCAAGACAATCCAGCGACTGTGGACTGAAAATGCCTACACCATTGGCACCGTTCAGGCTCCTGCTGCGCTTCTCGTCAACAAGCGCATCAAGAACGCTCACCCTGGCACACCAGTCAACATGTTCGAATGGGCAGAAGACGGTGTGGTGCGTGAGCGCCTCTGGACACCAAAGGATCAGCAGTTGAAAGAACTCCTCCCAGGAACAATCGCTGAATACTAAGGAGAAAGGGCGGGCCGCTTCTGGCCCGCCCTCGAAATAATAAGTAAAAATGCTCATAGCTGGGAGGGCTAGACAGATGGGCCTGTTACGCTTTTTGGCGCAACGTGCAGCTGCAACACTGGTCTTGTTGATTGGGATCTCCATTGTATCCTTCGCAATCATACAAGCCGTACCGGGCGACTACGTTGACATGTGGATGTCAACCACTGCCGCACAAACCGGGCAATCCCGTGCAGCTTTGGAACCTCAAGCAGAAATTCTTCGCGCGCAGTTAGGGCTGGATCAGCCCGTTGTTGTGCAGTACTGGCGCTGGGTCGTCGGCATCGTCACCGCTGGCAACTTTGGGGACTCGTTCTTCTTCTCCAAACCAGTCACGGAAGTCATCGGCCTGCGTTTACCACGCACATTGGCTCTGGCATTCACCGCAATGGTACTCGCCCAGTTCATCGGTGGTGCGCTCGGTGTTTACGCAGCAATGAACCAGTACAAGCTTGGCGACACCATTTCGACCATCGTTGCTTTTCTCGGCATCGTTATCCCGAAATTCGTGATCTCGCTGATCATTCTGTATTATCTGGCCTTCGTCTGGCACTCACCTTATATCGGCGCGCTCCAGTCGCCTGAATATCTTCTGCAGGATCATTGGTCCCTTGATAAGCTTTGGGACTTCCTCAAACACGTCTGGCCAATCTTGCTCATCTCCATCTGGGCAGGACAGGCATACACGCTGCGCATGATGCGCGGAAACCTGCTGGACGTGATGAAATCCCAGTACATTGAAACCGCGCGCGCCAAGGGTCTGTCCCGCCGCCGCATCATCATGGTGCACGCCATCCCGAATGCGCTGCATCCCGTCATCATGAACATCGGCAGCCGCTTTGAGTACATGATCAAAGGTGAAATCGAGATTGCAATCGTTCTTGGCGTTCCAACAATCGGCCCGCTGATCCTGTCTTCAGTTGCTGAGCGAGACATGTATGTGGTCGCTGCCATCTTCATGCTCGTCGCCACCATCATGGTGGTTGGAAATCTGGTCGCTGACCTGCTTCTGGCCGTTGTAGACCCACGTGTCCGTCAGGCTGCAATGGAAGGAAACACGTGATGACCCAGATTGATAGCGATGCAATTGAACACGGCAGTGTAGATGCGCAGCAACTGGCAGAAGACCGGCCTTCCATTTCGTACTGGGGCCTCGTCGTTCGCCGCTTCGTCCGCAACAAATACGGCATGGTCGGCTTCATTGCCTGCATGCTGATCTTCCTGACGGCCATTTTCGCGGGCTTTATCGCGCCATATGGACCGCAGACAGCCAACCGTGCGGCGTTGTACTCACCGCCGCAAACACTGCATTTCTTCACACCAGACGGCAGTTTGACCACGCCATACGTCACTGGCTTCAAAGAAGAAATGAACATGCAGACCTTCGAGATCACATTCGTTCCCGATCTCGATAAGATCTCCTATGTCGCTCTGTTCGTGGAAGGGGAGCCCTGGCAGTTTCTGGGTATGACCTTCAACACCCACCTGTTTGGCACAACAGACGGCAGCAAGTTCCACATTCTGGGCACGGACAATCTGGGCCGTGATGTGTACTCCCGTATGATCTACGGCACTCGCATCACATTGCTTATGGCACTGCTGGTGATGGGTTCCGCTTGCGTGATTGGCATCATTATGGGCGTCAGCTCAGGCTATTTTGTCGGGCTTTATGATCTCGTCGTCCAGCGACTGGTGGAGTTCATCAAAGCGTTTCCGGATCTGCCGCTCTATCTGGCTCTTGTTGCCTTGCTGCCGCGCCGCGCTGAACCGATCACCATCTTCATCATGTTCGCATGCATTCTCGTGTTGCTAAGATGGGCGGACCTCTGCCGTGAACTGCGCGGTAAAGTCTTTTCTATGCGCAATCTGGAGTATGTCCGGGCCGCCGAAGCTGTGGGCGCATCCAACAGTCGTATCATCGGTGCTCATATTGTGCCGAACACATCGTCACACATCATCGTCTGGGCAACCTATCAGCTACCGGAAATCATCCTGCTGGAGAGTTTCCTGTCGTTCCTCGGTGTGGGCATCCAACAGCCGATGGTCTCCTGGGGCAGCATGCTCAACCAGATCCTCGACTTCCAGTCCTTCAGTGCAGCGCCATGGATGATGGCACCAGTTGCGATGATCATCATTTCCGTACTCGCCTTCAACGCCGCTGGCGATGGCCTTCGTGATGCAATGGATCCCTACAGCAATGCCTAGTATCGATCAAACACAACACAAAGACCTTCTCACCATCCGCGATGTGGCCGTCAGCTTCAAAACAGTGACGGGAACAGTGGAGGCAGTGAAAGGCGTCAGCTACTCCGTAGCAAAGGGCGAAACGCTGGCCGTGGTGGGAGAGTCCGGCTCCGGCAAGTCCGTCACCGCCCGCGCCATCATGGGTATGCTCGCTGAAAACGCCACATTGGCGGAAGGCTCGCACATCGAGTTTGATGACCGTGATCTGGCGAATATGAGTGAGCTGGAGCTGCAAAAGATCCGTGGCAACCGTATCTCCATGATCTTTCAGGAACCGCTCACCAGCCTCAATCCGGTCTATCGCATCGGTGACCAGATCATTGAGATGATCCGCTCTCACCGCAAAATCTCGAAGGCAGACGCTAAAGTCGAAGCCATCCGCATGCTGGATGAGGTGAAGATCCCGGATCCGGAAATCCGCTTCAGCCAGTATCCGCACCAGCTTTCAGGTGGCCAACGCCAGCGTGTCATGATCGCCATGGCACTGGCAAACGAACCGGACCTTCTGATCGCAGATGAGCCAACCACGGCATTGGACGTTACCGTGCAGGCCGAAATCCTGAAGCTCATGAAAGAGCTGCAGCAGCGCCACAACATGGCAATCATCCTCATCACCCACGACCTCAATGTGGTACGTCAGGTGAGTGATCGTGTTTGTGTTATGCGGGCAGGGAAACTAGTGGAGACCGGAACGACCAAAGAGGTCTTTGAAACGCCATCTCACCCGTACACCCGGCACCTGATCGCCAGTGAGCCAACAGGCTCGCCGGATGAGCTGGAAGAGGGGCTGTATGATCTGCTGCAGGCAGATAAAGTGCGGGTCACGTTCAAATCCAAACACGGCAGCTTCTTCAGTCGCAAGACCAAGGAACTGGTCGCGGTCAATGACATCTCCCTCAAGATCAAATCAGGTGAAACGCTTGGGATCGTAGGGGAGTCTGGATCAGGTAAATCCACTCTGGGCATGTCGATCCTGCAGCTTCTTAAAGCGGATGCTGGTGCCATCACCTTTGATGGCAGCCGGATCGATAACCTGACCAAGAAGGAGCTGAAACCGCTCAGAACAGACCTGCAAGTGGTCTTTCAGGATCCGTTTTCTTCGCTTAACCCGCGTATGGTCGTGGGTGAGATTGTGGGCGAGGGCCTCAAGGTCAATAGTATCGGCAGCAGTCATAAAGAGCGGCAGTCCATGGTCGCAGAAGCTCTGGACGCCGTACAGATGCCACGCAGCACCATGGATCGCTTTCCCCATGAGTTCTCTGGCGGTCAACGTCAGAGGATCGCTATTGCGCGCTCCATCGTTTTAAAGCCCAAGTTCATCCTGCTGGATGAGCCTACATCTGCTCTCGATCTGTCCATTCAGGCGCAGATTATCGACCTGCTGAAAGACCTGCGCAATAAGCTGAAGCTGAGCTATCTCTTCATCAGTCATGATCTCAAGGTGGTTAAAGCTTTGTGCCATAACGTGATGGTCATGCAGCACGGCAATGTGGTGGAAGCTGGCAAAACGCTGGATGTCCTACACAGGCCGCAAACCGAATACACGCAGCGTCTGGTTTCTGCGGCGTATCTCTAAGAGTTCCGATGGCGGCGTGCATCGTCGCCATCACTGCCCCTTCAGTGTGCTGCCTTGAGTTTTCTGAGGAAGTACCAAAGTACCCCAACCACCAAGGGCACGGATGCAGCCATGCCCACAGCGGGATCAATCGGCGACCCAAACGTCTTGGCACCTTTCAGCGCATACCCAATCAGACTGATCACATAATACGAGATCGCCGCGATGGAGAGACCTTCCACGGTCTGCTGCAAGCGCAACTGATACTTGGCACGCTGATCCATCGAGCTCAACAGATCCCGGTTCTGCCGTTCCAGCTCCACATCCACCCGGGCCCGCAGCAAACCAACCGCGCGCGTCAACTTGCGAGACAGATTGGCCTGTCGCTCCTCAATGGCCCGGCACGTCTGCATGGCAGGGGCGAGCCGACGGTTCAAGAAACGCCCGACCATGTCGTAACCAGAAACGCTGGCCTCTCCCAGTGTCTCAAGACGACGCCTCACAATGTCAGAGTAAGCTCGCGTCGCACCAAACCGGAAAAGGCTTTCCATGGCAGAGGCCTCCAGATCAGCGGCCAGCGAGGAAAGATCTGACAAAAGCTCTTCGTTTTGAGCCAGTGACTGCGGCTCTTTACTGCCGGAACTGCGAAGTTGCGAGGTGATCTGAACCAACTCACTCTCAATCCGGCTGACGATGACCTGCTGCTTACGCGCTTCATAAAGCCCTAGCAGAGAAAGCGTCTTGTAGGTCTCCAACTCCAACACTCGTCGCACCGTTGCACCGAGCTCCAATGGAGACAGCCCATGATCCAGCAGCAGAAAAGAAACAATGCCCTCATCGTTGGCTTGAAAGTCAGTCACCAACGTCGCGCGCCCTTCAATCACCTCAGAGACACTGAGACTTGCTGCGTCAAACTCTTCAAACAGGTCTTCTGAGAGTGGAGAGACTGCGGTTTTTACGGTGAGCTGAACGGCAGCAATCAGCTCGCCGGGAGGAGAGAGTTTGCCACTGGCGAACAAAGAGGAGTTGATAGACCGGCCATCGCTAAGAGCTGCTTTCAGAGACTTTTCAATGGCATAGGTGGAGAACTCGCTGTGTTGCTCCCAACGCAGTGAATAGCCCTCAAAGGCATGGTGCAAATAATGCTCTGAAGCCTCATCAGTAAACGTGGAAAGCGCTTGTCGTTCTGCGTGCTTCCGGTCCTGATCCACCATGAAGGCATACTGCACAATCTGCCATTCACCTTGGATCGGCACAAAGGGGCGTGCATGGACTTCTGCAAGAATTGCTTGCCGAAGCGGATGTTCAGCAAATAGCTGAGTTGTAGGTGTTGCCTCCAACAGATCGTCTAGTTCACTCAATGCGCCCCTCATGATCTTCATGCCCGAAAGGTTGAGTGTGAAGTAGACTGCTTTTGCGATCTACATAAAATTACGTATTGCGCGCGATTGTCGCAGGGCAGTCGTTGCAAACAATATGAAATCTAAGTCGAATTCTTAGGGTTCATCACAGTGAACTCTAAGACTTGTAAACTACACACTGCGCCCAAAATAACACCTGTTGAGGGCTGAATATGAGAGTGCCACTTGCTGCGGTCCTGTTGACCTGTTCCACCGCTCTGGCTTGGGCAGAGCCTGATTTTCCTCAAAAAAACAATCGATGGTTTGAAGCAGCAGAAGCTGAAATCCAGAGTAAACTGGCTCAGCAACCCATCACAAAGCCAGCTAAAAACATCATTCTGATGATTGCGGATGGCAACGGCATCGCAACCAACTACGCCACACGCATCTTTCAGGGTCAGCAAAACGGTTTGCTGGGGGAAGAAAACGTTCTGCCTCAGGAGGCCTTTCCTCACAGCGCACTGGTCAAAACCTACAACGTCAATGCGCAATCACCAGATTCAGCTGGAACGGGAACGGCCTTTCACTCAGGGGTCAAAACCAAATCCGGTGTGCTGGGTGTCGATGAAACAGTGAACTTTGCCGATTGCTCGGCAGTGAAAGCGGGCAGTGTCGCGACAATTGCAGAGGTTCTGGCTGCCCAAGGCAAAGCTGTCGGCATCATCACGACGGCCAGCCTGACAGATGCAACTCCAGCCTCAGCTTATGCTCACGTAGCCTCAAGGCGTTATGAGGATGATGCCAGCGTGCCGGACGGCTGTGATGTTCCAGATATCGCTGTACAGCTGCTGGATCAGATCAAAAACGGCACCATCGACATCGCTATGGGAGGAGGGCGCCGCCACATGCTCCCTGAAACGGCGACAGACAAAGACAGCAAAGATAGAAACCGCAGAGATGGCCGCAATCTCATTGACGAAGCCAAAGAGTTTGGCGCCACCTATGTCTGGGATGAGAAGTCCTTCAGCGAACTTGATCCCTCAGCTGGCAAGCCAGTGCTTGGTGTTTTTAGCTCAGGTCACATGGATTACGACTATGATCGAAAAGACCAGCCATCCCTCGCAGAAATGGTGAAACTGACCATTGAATCGCTGCAAGATAACGAAAATGGCTTCTATATGCTGGTGGAAGGAGGCCGTGTTGACCATGCCAACCATGCCGGAAACCTCTTCCGGGCGCTGACGGACGGCGTTGCTTTTGCAGAGGCTGTAGCTATGGCTGAGCAGATGACCAGTGATCAGGATACGCTGATCATCGTGACAGCGGACCATGCTCATACACTTTCCTTCAATGGCTATTGTGGACGTGGGTCACCCATCAACGGCCTGTGCATGGGCATCGACAACAACGGCGTCAAACACACTGATGAAATGCTTCTGGGGCTGGATGGCAAGCCCTTCACTGTTGCAGGTTACTTGAACGGCACAGGCTCCATTCTGACAGAAGAAAACAACTGGTTTGGCACACGTCCTGTTGTCTCTCAGGAAGAAGCGCTGGATCCGGACTACAAACAGCAATCGCTGCTTCCGCTGGACAAGGAAACGCATGCGGGAACGGATGTTGCTGTCTATGCCAAAGGCCCGTGGGCGCACCTGTTTGATGGTACAATTGAGCAGAACTACATCTTCAACGTCATGAACTACGCCGCCAACGCCAAAGAAGAGGAATGAAGGCGCCTGGTACCTTGGTGTATCATGCACAATATCGACTTTGGCGTCTCTCGGACCTCGCGAAAATTTGTCGGGGGATCAGGTTAGTTTAGCCTCGAAATGCACACTGACCTGACGTAGGTTTCGGGCTCATTTTGCAAAAGTGAGTTCCGATGATTGAGTTCGAAAAGAAGTTGGAAGCCGCGCTGAAAGCGCATGATCAGAGTGATGATGCCAGTCATGATCTCTACCACGCCCGCCGTGTAAAACTAGCTGCGCTGGATATCGCTGCACGCCGCGGCGAAGGGGACGAGGAAGTACTTGTCGCTGCGGCCTATTTGCATGATCTGGTCAACGTTCCCAAGAACTCCCCGGACCGTGCAAAAGCCTCCAAACTGTCCGCAGACGCAGCTGAGCCGATCCTTCAGGAACTCGACGTAGCTGCTGATAAAATCGAACGGATCAAACACGCGATCGAAGCGCACAGCTTCTCAGCGGAAATCGAGCCACAAACCATCGAAGCCAAGATTCTGCAAGATGCAGATCGTCTGGAATCCCTCGGTGCTATTGGTATCGCGCGCACGTTCTACATCGCTAAAACCATGAACTCCAACCTGTTCCATGGTGGTGATCTGTTCGCCAGTGAGCGTGAGCTTGATGACAAGGCCTTCGGTGTCGATCACTTCGCCCTGAAGCTCCTGAAACTGCATAAAACCATGCAGACCAAGGAAGGCTGCGAAGTCGCGCGCGAACGCACCGACTACATGATCGGCTTCCTAAAGCAACTGGCCGCTGAAACAGGCTTCACCTATCCTGAAAGTCACGATCTTTGGATTGAAGAAGAAACGTCGAAAGTCGCCTCCTGAATCTCAGTCCTGAAAGGACTTGAGAGACGGGAAAGTGATATCCGGATCCTGGATGGTCTGCTCAAACGGGCCATCCGGATGTTCCATGGTTTTCAGCAGGTTGGTACCCAGCAGAACGCCAGCTTCCTGAATGTCTTCACTGATGTTGTCGATGTGCGGATCAATCTGATGCAGCGTCTGCGAACTTGACTTCACCACCGCATCAAAATCCAACCCACGCGCTTTCCCGGCCTGACGATAACCGTTCGCAATCGCAAGGAATGATGTTTCACCCGGACAGATGAACCCATCAGGCGCTTCCGGTGAGCTGGCGATGTTCTTCGCCCACTCAAACACTTCCGGCATATCCGAATCCAGACTGATCCCACCCGGAATATAGCTCTGCAGCCCTTCCTGACGGATGGCGCGCATATAGCCGTAGTTCAGATGCTGGTGGAACGTGAACTGGTTAGGGGGCAGGATAATGCAAATCCGCCGCCGTCCTTTCTGCATCAATCGCAGCACGGACTCGTAGGCAAACTTCTCGTTGTCATAGTCAACGTAGGAGTGCTGATAACCGAATTCAGTCCGTCCATGCGTGGTGAACGGAAAACTGCGCTCCCGCAGAAACCGCACCCGCTCATCAAAAGGGCGCGTCCGTGAGAAGATGATTCCGTCCGCCAGCTTATTGCGCACGATGTACTCAACCGGCTCAATCGGGTCACCGCCAAGAAACTGCGGTGTCACGTTCAAATGATAATCCGTCCCCGCCAAAGCATGAGCCACACCGGTGATCAGGGAGTTCCCAAACCCAAGGATTTCGTTGTGTGGATCGAGAATCAGCGAAACAACTTTGGTCTTGCCCGTACGCAACCTTTGAGCGGCGCGATCAGGAACATAGCCGATTTCTTCAGCAACTTTACTTACGCGCAGGCGGGTTGCCTGTGCAATCTTTTCATCCCCCTGAAGCGCCCGCGAGACAGTTGTCACCGCAAGGCCGGTGATTTCCGCAATTGTCTTCTGCGTCGGTTTCGAAGCGGAGTGAGAGGAGGAAATTGTTGGTTTTTTCGTCGGCATATGAAACCAGTTTACCTACCGTAAGTCAGTCAGATCTTCATTATAACGATGCAACAAATTCAGTGAGTAGCATTTGATACAAAAAAGATCATTCAAGTCAATGGCTTCACTTTTGGCATTGACAGATCCGATATTTGTAACGTTATAAGTACTATGTTAGTCGTATTTTTGTGTAGAAATTTTAAGTTGTGATCGGGAGGCAACACATGCACAAACTACTAGTGAAAACCACATCCGCTCTGGCACTGCTGGCTGCAACAGCAACCACATCCGTAGCGGCAGACGTGGAAGTTCTGCACTGGTGGACTTCAGGCGGTGAAGCGGCTGCGCTGAACGTACTGAAGAAAGACTTGGAATCTCAGGGCATCGGTTGGGCTGATATGCCTGTAGCAGGCGGCGGCGGTGAATCCGCAATGACCGTTCTGCGTGCACGCGTTACAGCTGGCAACGCGCCAACTGCAGTTCAGATGCTCGGTTTCGACATCCAGGACTGGGCGAAAGAAGGCGCTTTGGCTGACCTGAACGCAGTTGCTGCAAAAGAAGGCTGGGACAAAGTTGTTCCTGCTGCTCTTCAGCGTTTTGCGAAGTACGATGGCAAGTGGATCTCCGCGCCAGTAAACGTACACTCCACCAACTGGGTATGGGCAAACAAAGCAGTGCTGGACAAGCACGGCATTGCAGCTCCAACCACTTGGGAAGAGTTCACCGCAGCGCTTGATAAGCTGAAAGCAGCTGGCGTAACACCACTCGCACACGGCGGTCAGGCTTGGCAGGACGCAACCCTGTTCGACGCAATCGTCATGAGCACCGGTGGCGCAGACTTCTATAAAGCTGCATTCATCGATCTGGACGAAGCTGCTCTTGGTTCTGACACCATGAAAGAAGCGTTTGATCGCATGGCTGTCCTGCGCGCAAACGTTGACGAAAACTTCTCCGGTCGTGACTGGAACCTTGCAACTGCAATGGTCATCAACGGCGAAGCTGGTTTCCAGATGATGGGTGACTGGGCAAAAGGTGAGTTCCTCGGCGCTGGCAAAAAGCCAGGCGAAGACTTCCTCTGTTTCCGCTTCCCAGGCACGCAGAACCAGGTCACCTTCAACGCTGACCAGTTCGCAATGTTCGATCAGGGCGGTGAAGTGTCCAAAGAGCAGGCAGCTCTGGCAAGCGCGATCCTTTCTCCAACCTTCCAGTCTGCGTTTAACGTAGTGAAGGGTTCTGTTCCAGCACGTACCGACGTTTCTGACGAAGCGTTTGATGCATGTGCAAAACAGGGCATGAAAGATCTGGCAGCAGCTGCAGCAAGCGGTAACCTCTTCGGTTCCATGGCGCATGGCCACTCTGCACCAGCATCCGTGAAAAACGCCATTTATGACGTTGTAACTGCACACTTTAACGGTGAGTACGACTCCGCTACTGCTGTTGAAGAGCTGGTAGACGCTGTCTCCATCGCGAAGTAATTTTAAGTGGGGCCGATGCGTCGGCCCCATTTTCGAAAAAACAACATAATATCTGGGGGCAGGGATCATGGTCGACCAGACCACTTCATCCGTTGCCATGGCCGCTGACTACCAAGCGCCAACGGCAGTAAAACCGGACCTGCGGACAAGACTCCAAAATCTCATTCCAAAACTGGTGCTATCACCCTCCTTGGCTCTGATCTTGGTCTTTGTCTATGGATTTATCATTTTCTCCGTATATCTCTCCTTCACAGGAAGCCGCATCCTGCCGGTTTACGATTGGGTAGGGCTGGAGAACTATGAAAAGCTATTCCAGCTGCGGCATTGGTCCATTGCCATCAAAAACCTCGGCATCTTCGCCGGTCTGTACATCGCAATCTGTACAGCCATCGGCTTGAGCCTTGCGATTTTTCTGGACCAGAAGATCCGCGGTGAGGGCTTCTTGCGTCCAATCTTCCTGTATCCGATGGCGCTCAGCTTCATCGTGACAGGTACGGCATGGAAATGGTTCCTCGATCCGGGCATCGGCCTTGAGCACACCATGCACCTGTGGGGCTGGGAAAGCTTCGAGTTCGACTGGATCAAAAACCGCGACTTTGCAATCTACACCGTTGTGATTGCTGCGGTCTGGCAAACATCCGGCTTTGTGATGGCCATGTTCCTTGCTGGTCTACGCGGCATCGATAATGAGATCCTCAAAGCAGCTCAGATCGACGGTGCGTCCAACTGGAACATGTACCGCCGCATCATCATTCCGCAGCTGCGTCCGGCATTCCTGTCAGCCTTTGTGATCCTGTCACACCTCGCCATCAAGTCCTACGACCTTGTCGTGGCATTGACTGGTGGTGGGCCTGGCCGCGCTACTGAGGTGCCAGCGACCTTCATGTACTCGTACACCTTCACGCGCAACCAGATGGGTATCGGTGCCAGCTCCGCTGTTATCATGCTTATGACCATTGCCGCGATCATGGTGCCGTACCTCTATGCCGAACTGCGGGAGAAAAAATAATGTCCGTAGCCTCGACAGATAATGCCATCAACACAGGGCGCATCACGCGCGCATTCATCTACCTGATGTTGATCCTGTTCGCCACGTTCTACCTGCTGCCATTCGGCATCATGGTCATCAACTCCGTAAAGCCGCTCTCTGAAATCACGGGTGGCAACATGATGGCGCTGCCTCAGGCCTTTACGCTGGAACCATGGCTCAAAGCCTGGAACAGCGCGCAGATCGGTGTTGAGCCAACAGGTTTGAAACCATACTTCTGGAACTCCCTGAAAATGGTATTCCCGGCAGTTGCAATCTCAACCGTTCTGGGTGCTTTGAATGGCTACGTGCTGACCAAGTGGCGCTTTAAGGGTGATACCATCCTGTTCGGTCTGATGCTGTTTGCCTGCTTCATTCCATTCCAGATCGTGTTGATCCCAATGGCGCGTGTGCTTGGTTTCCTCGGCATCGCGGGTTCTACACCGGGTCTTGTTCTGGTGCACGTGGTCTACGGCCTTGGCTTCACCACGCTGTACTTCAGAAACTACTATCAGGTGTTCCCGACAGAGCTGATCCGCGCAGCACAGATTGATGGAGCAGGGTTCTTCCGCATCTTCTGGCGCATCATGCTGCCAAGTTCAGGTCCAATCATCGTGGTTTCCGTCATCTGGCAGTTCACCAACATCTGGAATGACTTCCTGTTTGGTGCGTCCTTTGCGGATCTTGATAGTCAGCCAATGACCGTGGCTCTGAACAACCTCGTCAGCTCTTCAACGGGCGTCAAAGAATATAACGTTCATTTTGCCGGAGCGATCCTCGCCGCATTGCCGACATTGCTCGTGTACATCGTGGCTGGCCGCTACTTCGTAAGAGGCCTGATGGCCGGATCGGTGAAGGGATAAGTACTATGAGCTTTCTGAAAATCAACAATGCGACCAAGTCTTACGGCTCTACAAAGGTGCTTCACAACATCGATATCGACGTGGAAGAAGGGGAGTTCCTTGTTCTCGTCGGGCCGTCCGGTTGCGGTAAATCCACTCTGCTCAACATGATCGCTGGTCTGGAGGACATCACCTCCGGCACCATCGACATCAAAGGGCAGACTATGAACGGGGTCCACCCGTCCAAGCGTAACATCGCCATGGTGTTCCAGTCCTACGCGCTGTATCCAAACATGACCGTAGGCCAGAACATCACGTTCGGTCTGGAAATGCACGGCGTTGCCAAGGCTGAGCGCGACAAGTCCATGAACGAAGTCGCTGAAATGCTGCAGATCAAGCAGCTGCTGAACCGTAAACCGGGCCAGCTCTCAGGCGGTCAGCGTCAGCGCGTAGCCATGGGCCGTGCGCTTGTGCGCGATCCGGACGTTTTCCTGTTCGATGAGCCGCTTTCCAACCTTGATGCAAAGCTGCGTGTGGACATGCGCACTGAGATCAAGAAGCTGCACCAGAAGCTTGGCACCACTATTGTTTACGTGACCCACGACCAGATCGAAGCAATGACGCTGTCCACGCGCATCGCTGTGATGAATGGCGGTTACGTACAGCAGTTGGGCACGCCAAAAGAGATCTATGACACGCCTGCGAACCTGTTTGTGGCAAGCTTTATGGGTTCTCCAAGCATGAACCTGGTGCCTGCAAAGGTCGTCGCCAACGGCGATGGCATTTTCGCGCAGCTGCCAACCGGTTTGAGCGATCAGGTGAATCTCAAGTTCTCCAACCCGACCGAAGCTCTGAAGGGCTTTGATCAGAAGGAAATCGTGCTGGGCATCCGCCCAGAAGCGATCACTGATCCTGAAGGAGCGGACCGCAAGGCCAACCACATCGAGCAGATCACCAACCGCGTCATCGTCACCGAACCAGCGGGCTCAGACACCTACGTGATGTCTTCTCTGGGCGGAAAGGACTGCAACGCACGCATGCGGGCTGATGCGCAGGTAACTGCAGGTCAGGACGTCCCGTTCGCGATCAACATGGATAAAGCCATCCCGTTTGATCCATCCTCTGAAATGCGCATCGCGTAGTTTTAAAGGTAAGAGCATGTTCAAAAGCCGGAGTGGTTCACTCCGGCTTTTTTGTTAGTCCAAGATCTCCCAGATTTTCTCGTCGATCAGGTCGTGCCATTCAGACTGTGTAACTTCAACGATCTCATAGTGGCCCATGGCAACGCTGCAAAGGATCACGTCCACGGGCAGCTCTCTCAGTCTGCGCAATGTTGCCACCAACTCCTGTCTGTTACCCCCATCACTGGTCATCACCAGCGTTCTGAAACGGCCATTATCCAGATAGATCGTATCGCCGGTAAACAGGTAGTTCTTGCCAGTGGGCGAGGCATAATAGAAGCACAGATTGTTGTCCGTATGCCCGGGCGCATAAAGCGCCTGAAATCCGTCGTCTCCGGCAAATGGCCCGTTGCCTTTAAGAAGTCGATCTGGAGCGACATCACCAGAAAAGAACTTGGCAATGTTCTCATGCCCGATGAGCTTTGAGCCAAGCACGAAACGCAACTCTCCGAGACTCTCTGAGATTTCGTGATTGTGAGACAGATACTGCTCATCAACGCCGCCCATCTCACGTAACTGATGTGCGACATCCTGATTTTCAAAATGTGAAATCAGGATGTTCCGATCTGGTGTTTTCAGAAAATAGGCGTGGGAGAGCAATGTCGTAAATCGCTTCTCCAGAGGGACCTGCCACAGATCATCGTAAATCTTCTTCATCAGTTATTCCTTATTGGCTCTTGATTACTGCCATGATCTCTTCTAATTCCTCAAGTAATGTTGAGGTCAAGGCAAAAAATGAAGGAATGACAATGGTCTCCTTGCAAGGGCTAACCGTCGGGCAGGTCGCCGAGCGCAGCGGCATCGCAGTCTCCGCCGTTCATTTCTACGAAGAAAAAGGGCTCATCACCTCCTGGCGCAACAACGCGAACCACAGAAGATACTCCGCAGCCGTGCTGCGCAAGATTGCGGTGATCAAGGCCGCGCAGAAGCTGGGAGTGCCGCTTAAAGAGATCAAAGCGGCTATGGATCAGCTGCCCAATGAGAAGAAGATCTCAGCAGGTGACTGGGCCAAGCTCTCCACGTGGTGGCAGAAGGATCTGGACAAACGCATCGCGGAACTGCAGGATCTGCGCGAAGGTCTCAACGAGTGCATTGGCTGCGGCTGCTTGTCGATGACAGACTGCCATCTCCTCAATCCAGAAGATAAGATGAAAAGTCAGGGGCCAGGTGCGCACCTGCTGGGATGGCGCAGAAAACCATACACTGAGAACGCCTGACTCAGCGGCATCAAGTGGCTACACGCCCAACCTGAATCTGATTCAGAACTTTAAGTTAGAGCAGAGCTGTCCCCACGCTCATGCCACCACAGACAAACAGTGTCTGCCCAGTGATGAAGCTGGACTTGGGATCAGCAAAGAACATGAAGGCATTGGTGATGTCTTCCACCGTACCAATGCGTCCAATGGGAATGCCATCAGCCAACTTCTGCTCCTGTTCACTCCCCTTGGGAATGATGCCCCAAAAGTTGTCGGTCTTCACCGGACCAGGCGCGACCACATTCACAGTGATCTGATGCTGCGCCAGCTCCAGCGCCCATGTGCGCGCCATGCCAATCATACCCGCTTTGGAAGCACTATAAGCCGTCCGCGTTTTTGCCCCCAAGGCCGCACGCGACCCATTAAACAAAACCCGCCCAAACTGCCGCTCTTTCATGCTCGGCAAGAACGCCTTAAGCAGTGTCAGAGCTGATCCCAGATGAAGCTGAGCCAAGCCCGTAATGTCATCCGCTTCAGCCTCCTCAATCAGGTTGGGAAAGATCAGCCCTGCATTGTGAATGAGGTGTGTCACCTCATGCTCACCCGCAATCGCCTCCGCCGCCGCACTCACTTGCGCCTGATCCAGTAGGTCCGTCTTATAAAAATGCAGGTGAGGGTGCTCAAACTCAGGCTCTCGGCGTGACAAGCAAATCACCGTATAGCCAGCCTCCAGCATCTCCTTCGCCAAAGCCGCACCAATGCCCTTGTTGCCGCCAGTGATGACCGCAGTGAACTTTTCAGACATCAAGGTTTCTCCTTCGGCACCAACGCTAGCACACGCAGCGGGCTGCCAGTCCCGCCCTTAATCTTCAGCGGTGCACACAGGATCATGGCGCCTGTTGCTGGCAGCTGATCCAGATTGCACATGCATTGCAGCCCATACTTGCCAGCGCCATGCAGGTAAAAGTGAGCCGGATAGGGCGGCGTATAATGCGCGCCTTGGCCCGCATCCGTCCCCACAGTCTCCGTGCCAAACCCACGGATACCGCGCTCGTCAATCAGAAACCGGATCGCCTCTGGCGTTGGCCCCGGCGAATGCGGCCCGTCATCACGCATATTCAGGTAAGCCGCACCACTGCGCTTGCTCCAGTCTGTGCGCATGAACACCCAGCTGTCTGCTGGAATACGCCCGTGCGCAGCCTCCCATGCCGCAATAATCTCCGGTGTCAGCTCAAAGTCATCATCCTGCGCAGACCCTTGCGAGCAATCGATCACTACAACAGAGCCAACAAAATGCTCGGGAGGAATGGAGTCCACCGTATTGTTGGGCAGATCCTTCCCGGAAATCCAATGGATCGGCGCATCAAAGTGGGTGCCGGTGTGCTCTGAGCAGGTGAAGGTGTTCCACTTCCACGCCGGGCCGCGATGGTCATAGGAAGAAATCTCTTCCATCCGAAAGCGCGCGCACTGGCCAAACTCAGGCGGCAGAACGATCACCGGAAAATCCGGATCAAGCGTGTGCGTTAGGTCCACGACTTCCACGTCGCCAGAAAGCAAAGCAGAGCTAAGCATCTCAACCGGATTTGCCAGTTTCTCTTTCAAGGCTTCCATGGTCACAGCGCCTCCAGACTTGTCATTTCTTTTTCAAGCACCTTGGGGCTTTCCATGAATTTGCGCCGGATGTCCTTGGCAATGTCGCCCACATACACATCCTCCAACCCTGCTTGCAGCGCCTTCACCAACTCCCGCGCCAGCGTACCAGCAGGCACCTTGGGCGGCGGCAAAGGTTGATGCCACTCATCCTCAGTTGGGCCACAATACACATTCACCACCCGAACGCCAGATGCTGCCATCTCCGCCCGCAAACACTGCGAGAGGGAATGCGCGGCGGCATTAGAGGCGGAGAAGCTGCCAAAGCCGGGATTGTTCACCAGCGAGTAGACCGAGAGCACATTCACCCAGGCCACCGCGCTGTTCACCCCATCTGCACTGCGTCCCGCCATTGCTGGAGCGAAGGCCTGCGCCAGACGCATCATGCCGAAATAGTTGACCTGCATCTCATCCATGGCAAAGCCCACATCTCCGCGGCCCTGAATGCCACCGGGGCGCACAAAACGGGCGTTGTTGATCAGGATATCGACTTTGCCACCAAACTCACCAGCAAGCTCCTGAACAGAGGAGGTGTCAGTAACATCTAAAGAAACCAGCTCAACACCCTGAAGTGATTCAAGTTTTGCGCGGTCAGGGTAGGGCCGCCAACTCTCGGCTTCTCCCACAAACACGGTAGAGGCCCCAGCCTCCTGCAGGCTCTTTGCCAATGCATAGGCATTTGGATTGCGTGCATCCGTAATCAGAATGCGTCGGAACTTCGGATCACAGGTAAGCTCACGAAGCTGCATATCATCCTCCTGCAACTGGGCTCTCTCCAGCGGTAAAGCAAGCAGAACGCTTTGCCCGGATTTATCCAGCCGATTGATCAACTGAACCTCATCACCAACCGCCACTTCACTGTGCAGATGACACATAACGGAAGGCCCAATATCCAGATGTACCGTTCCCAACCGCCACGGCGTGCGTTCGCGGAAATAGGTGTTTGTGCTCGTACGCACCGTGGATGTCGCAATCAGCTTCCCGCGCGGCGAAACATCCTGCCAGACCAGCTTCTCTGATAAACAACAGGCACAAGCATCTCGTGCAGGGTATTGGACGGACTCGCAATCAGGTTCCGCACAGACCTGCAGCATAAACCGGCCCTCAGCAGCGGCTGTGGCCATAAACAGAGCAGAACGGCTGCGATAATGGGAAGGTAAGGTCGGTACACGGGTGCGCACCTGTGGGTTCTTTTTTGGAGGTTTTTGAAGCGGTGTCACCATCAGCTCGCGCCCTCCAGAAGTGCCGCACTGGTACAGACGCCGCGATCATAGTTGATCACTCCAAAGCCAGAGACCAGCGCACGCTTGGCATCCGCAACCTGCGTCGCCCCAGCCGTGCCCGTCACCTGCCGGATTGCTTCCACAAGCCCGATAAACCCGCCGGCAGCCCCGGCCTGACCAGCCGAAAGCTGCCCGCCAGAGGTGTTGTGCGGAAAGTCGCCGGAAACCGTCAGGCCTTTGTCTGCAATGAACCGCGCCGCTTCACCTTTTGCGCAAAAGCCAAGGTCTTCCATCTGCATCATCACGATGACCGGATAGTCATCATAGGTCTGCAACAGGTCCACGCTTTCTGGCCCATGTCCCGCCATGCCATAAAACTCATCAATATCCATCGCCCAGCCACCACGCATCTGGATCGGATCTTCAGGAAACGCATTGTGCCGCTCAATGGTCGCACTGATATGCGCGTATGGAATACCAGCGGCCACCGCATCTTCCTCCCGCATCACCAAAAATGCCTCAGCCCCAGCCACCGGCATCACGCAATCAAACAGGGTGATTGGATCGCTGATTTCACGGCCCGCCAGATAGGCATCCATAGTGAGCGGCTTCTTCATCACCGCATTCTCGTTGCGCAAAGCATTGTCTCGCTGAGAAACGCAGATCCGGCCAAAGTCCTCGCGGCTTACCCCAAACTCCCGCATGTAATAGTCAGTCAGTAGCGCAAAGCAGGCATTCGGTCCACCAGAGCCATAAGGGTAGGAGGCATCCTGTGCGAACCGCGAAAAGCTGGAGAGCATACGGCGGAAGCTGTCTACGTGATTGGTATCGCCCGCAACGCAGGCCACCACAGAGGCATCCCCGCATTGCACCGCCCGCGCAGCCCGGCGTAGAGCGCTCGGCCCACTGGCACCGCCTTGCGGAATGTGATCCAGCCAGCGCGGAACCAGCCCCAGATGCTGTGTCAGCCCCACAGCCGTGTCAGGAAACAGCGAAAAGCTGGCGACAGAAAACCCATCAATATCGCGCGGTGTCAGCCCAGCCGCTTGAATGGACTGCCGCAGCGCCTTGGCAATCCACCAGTGGGCGGTTTCAGTAGAATAGCGCTCATAAGGTGTACTGGCTGGTGCCGCGACCACAACCCCATCATACCCCATGCGTTTGCGTGGCTTGATCATGAAACCAACTGCCTCCGCTTCAAATGGATGGTATCGAACGCCTCGGATTTCTCGAGCAACTCCAACGCCATCTGCTTCTGCGCGGCCCGCTGGATTTTCTGTGTCCCCGTCAACTTCAATGAGCTGCAAAACGCGATGTAGCCGGGCACTTTGTAGTACGCCATGCGCTCCAGCCCCCAGCGCACAATCGCTTCTGCTGCGTCCTTGCTTTGCTCGCCGTGCCAGACGATGGAGGCAAACACCTCATCGCCGCGCATGGCATCCGGCACCGGACAAACAGCGACCGCTTCAATGTCCGGGTGCTGCATGAGCACGGACTCCACATCCACCGCTGCAATGTTCTCGCCACTACGCCGGATCACGTTCTTCTTGCGGTCCACAAAGAAGAAATCACCATCCTCATCACGGCGAACAATGTCACCCGTATGGAACCAGCCGTCCGCCCAAGCCTCATTGGTGGCTACTTTATCCTTGAAGTAATGAGAGAAAAAACCGACGCGCGGATCATCTCCCTTACGTCGCACCAGCAACTCTCCGGGCTCGGTGCCTGCAATCGGCACACCATCATCACCCATGATGCACACATCCATCTCAGGGCCGGGCTTACCAAGGCAGTTCATGCCACGTTTGCGCGGCTCCTGATTAGCAGCAATTACAGAACCTGCGCCAGATTCTGTCATGGCCCAGGCTTCCACCAGAGGAGTGCCAAAACGCTCCTCAAACGGAATGTGCAGCTTGGCATCAATACCAGCGCCAAAGCCGAAACGAACCGAATGCACCTTATCTTCCGGCGCTTCCGGCAAACTCATTAGAATGGAGGGCATCACACCCAGATAGTGCAGACAGGTCGCACGGCTATCGCGCACGTTCTGCCACCAGGATCGTGGATGGAAACGGTCCAGAACCGTCAGACAGCCACCAACAGCCACCATCGCCATCGCCGAATACGCCATCGCATTCATATGGAAAATTGGCAGCGGCGTGATCATCCGCTCACCATCATCGGTCAGCGTGCACGTGCCACCTGCATTGGCGTACCAGTGACCAGCCTCCAGAAAATACCGATTGGCCAGCACGCAGCCTTTGGGACTACCCGTCGTGCCCGAGGTGTAAAGCATTGCTGCTGGATCATCCTGCGCAGCAGAATAGTCTTCAGAGGCAGGAGAGCGCAAAACGGGCAGGGCGTCTGCCAGTGTCACGCAGGCAAAGCCTTGCCTACTGTCGCGCGCAGCCTGTTCCATATCGGCCTTGCGTTCAGGCGTAGAGATCGCCAGAACTGGCTCAGCGTGCCTGCCGATATACTCAAGCTCAGAGCTTTGCAGGTCTGGATTGATCGGAACAATCACCACGCCAAGAGCGTTCAGCGCCAACCAATGCAGGAAGAAGGCCGGGCGGTTTTCCAACAGCACCAGAACTCTGTCACCAGCCTGTAAACCAGCAGCGCAATATCGTTCCAGAGCTTCTCGCGTCTGCATCAACGCCTCAGCGTAAGACGTTTCACCCGATGCAATGCCGTAGACCTTTGCGGTTTCCGGTAAAATATTCAGAAAAGGTCGCTCCGGCCACTTTTCAGCAGCGGCACAAAACGCACTGAAAACAGATTTATGCTCAATCATTCAAAAACCTGTTTTCTTAAATGAACAGCTGAATGTTGCCAAAGGCAGCGTCGCAGTTGAGCAGATCAACCCGCTTCAGTTTGATCTTCAGCTCATCCTCAACCATCTCAAAATGGTGGTGAACGGTCGCTGCCAGCAAAAACTGATCATCCAACCGCGTTTCCACATAATGAACGGCAGTGCGGGTCACGAACTCCCCCGCCTTTGGATCAAAAGCCTCGACACTTGGGCGGTTGAGAACATGAGAACAGCGGCTCTTTGGTTTTTGAGAGAAGGTGCGCAGGCCCTTAAGGCGCTCAACACGAAGCTTCCGCAAAAACGCATCCTCATACATAAGGGAGGTCATGTTTTTCGGGTCTTCCTGCTGATAGTCCAGCGGCATCCAGTAGTAGCTGTCTGCAGCCCACAGCTCCAGCCACTCATCAAAGCGGCCTTCGTCAATCACACGGGCTTCATGGTAGACAAGGTCGATCAAATCATCACGCGTCGGCAAGGTCACGAGCTTCGGCCTCCATGCTTTCAACAGTAAACTTCTTCCAGGCGTGGAACTGATTGCGCATCTGTCGTTCCGTGGTGCCGTTCTCTACAGCCTCAAGCTCGAGGTCTTCGCCTTCTTCATAAAGGCGCTGCACATTCACCCACTCAAGCTCCTGACAATGCAGGCCTTCTTGCGCCCGCTCATACATCTCCAGATCATCATGCCCCACAATGGAGGTTGGCGCGTTGATCAGGCGGTTGTACATGGCCGTGCGCTCCAAAAGCATGTCCGGCGCTCCCACAAGGCGGAAGATGTAACTCTCAACCAGCGTCTTATTGGCAGCCAGCGGAATGAACACCCGCAGCTGCTGGATAGGGCCCTTGATCATGATGTTCGGGAAGTAGACCGTGTTGTGCCGGTTCTCACCCAAAATGGCCTTGGCCCGTTCTTCGCCATAAGCCTTTTCCATCATCTCCAGATAACCGGGAATGGCGGAGTAATCTGAGTGAATGGAGTGATGCACACCCGTGTGACCATGCCCATTCGGCCAGGTGCGAATGCCCATGTCCTCAAAAAACTCATAGGGCGACATGAACGGCGCAATCACTTCCATCGCCATAGGCGTTTTGGTGTTCTCGTCCTTCTCAAGGGATTCCCAGATTTCAACGGCAGTACCCGCCGAACTTTCATGAGCAACCATCGGGTGGCAAGTGTCCGTCTGGTTGTCGACCAGCATCTTCCAGTTACAGTTGTGCATGTAGCGCAGTGGTGGGCCTGCCACCTCCAGCTTTCCAACCGGAGAGCGATCAATCATGTTGTCCAAAGAGGAGAGGGAGCCACCGAAGAAGTCTTCGAAGCTGATGCCGTCCTGCTTCATGCGCACAAAGATAAAGCCGCGGTAGTTCTTCACCGCTCCCACAGGCGGCAGGCCACTTTGCCCGGCCTCGCTCTGCTCAAATCCGGTGTCTTTGTAGCCCTTCTTCAAAGGGATCGCGAGCAGCTTGCCATTGGTGCGGAACGACCACGCATGATACGGGCAGCGGAAAAACTTGCCCGTATTACCAGCACGATCAATGACGATCTTAGTGCCTTTATGCGGGCAGCGATTGTGTAGCACATACACCTCGCCATCCGTATGCCGCGCCAACAAAATTGGCTGCGCCGCCACTTCAGTTGCGAAGTAATCGCCCGCATTCGGCACCTGACTTTCATGCCCCACGTAAACCCATGTGGAGGCAAACAGGTGCTTCATTTCAAGGTCAAAAACTTCATCGTCTATATAAAGGTCACGATGCACCTCGGCAGGGCGTACAAGATCAGCCACCGCCTGCGGGTTATCTTTGTATTTCATGGTCATAAGCTTCCCTCCCCAAAAGCTTAGATCGCAAGTTCCGGAGCTAAAATTGCGTCCCTCCTAAACCTGCGAGAAAAAGGTCTTCTACAAATCCAGCACCAATCGTTTGGACTTGGCCCGCGATACGCAAATATGCATCACGTCACCAGCCGCTTTTTCATCATCAGTCAGCACCACGTCCCGGTGGTCTGGCTCACCTTCCAGCACATCCACCTGACAAATCCCGCAATCACCACGCTGACAGTCATAGACAAGGTCCACGCCGCCATCTTCCAGCACGTCTACGATGGATTTATCCTTAGGCACCCAGAACACCTCGCCGGAAGACTTCACCTCAACTTCAAACCCGCCTCCAGCATCATCACCGGAAGGGGCAGGGCTTGCAAACAGCTCAAAGTGGATCTGCTCTTTGCTGAACCCGGCACTCAACGCCTGTTCGCGCACCGCTTCAATCATGCCTTTGGGACCGCACACATAAATGTGGCTGGAAGTATCGAGCGTCGGAATGAGGGCGCTAAGATCGAGACAGCGCGCAGGATCAACATCGTGGTGGAGCGTCAAAGCCTCACCACACAGCTCGGAGAGTTCCTCCTTAAACGCCATGGTCTCAAGCGTGCGGCCAGAGTAGTGCAGGGCGTAAGGTTTGCCCGCGCGCTTCAGCGCAGCTGCCATGCTGATGATCGGCGTTACACCAATGCCGCCTGCAATCAGAACAGCGGGTCTGTCGTCCTCAATCAGCGGAAAATCGTTCTTAGGGGCCTCCGCCTGAATCGCATTGCCCACCTGCAAAGAGTGCATGAAAGCCGAACCGCCACTTCCGTCTTGCTCCAAAAGTATACCAAGAGTGTATCGTTGATTCTCGTAGGGTAAGTTTTCACCAAAATCGATCAGCGAATATTGGCGTGAGGAGCCATCCTTAAGTTGAACTGCGATATGTGCACCAGCTTCAAATTGTATGAGCGGCCCATTATCTTCGGCTTTTAAATCAAATCTTTTGATTTTCGGGGCGACCGTCCGAACCCCCTCAATAATAAGTGTTTTCATGCTTTTTGGCGTCCTCCCTCAGAGCCAAAACAAGGAGAGTCTCCTCTCGCATAAATGATAAATATAATATGCGATATCATATAAAACGATGTCAATGCATGAATCGGAATTAGTTTCCATTTCATATTTGTGCTTGATTAACGTACGGTATGTGTGCACATTTTTCTCATTCATCCTGTATTCTCTGGGGAGGGAGAACATGAATAAGAAGTTCAAGATATTTGCAGCTGCAACTATTGCCGCGCTCTCCGTCAGCGCATCTGCCATGGCGCAGGAAACCGTATTGCGTATGTCCAGCTGGCTGCCACCGGCACACCCAATCGTAAAAGGCATGATGGTGCCTTGGGCTGCCAAAGTAAGGGAAGTGACAGAGGGGCGCGTCTCTGTTCAGATCCTCGACGCACCGCTTGGCCCGCCACCAGCCCACTTTGATCTCGCCGCAAACGGCATTGCAGATCTCACTTACGGCGTGCACGGCTACACACCGGGCCGCTTCAAGCTCACACAGATTGCCGAACTGCCATTCCTCGCAAAGGATGCCACCAGCCTGTCCGTAGCGTACTGGCGTCTCTATGAAAGCACGCTGGCAAAAGCCAATGAGCACCGTGGTGCCAAGGTGCTGGGCGTCTTTACCCACGGCCCGGGCCTGCTGTACACCACTGATCGTGCCGTCTCACCTCTGAGTGAGCTGAAAGGCGCCAAAATCCGCGTGGCTGGCAGCATTACCAACCAGCTCGTGCAAGCCATGAACATGGTCGCCATTCAGGCACCAGCACCGCAGTCCTATGAGATCCTTTCAGGCGGTATCGCGGACGGTATCGTGTTCCCAACTGAATCCATCCCGTTCTTCAAACTGGATGGCCTGCTCAGCAATGGTCTGCGCGTTGACGGCGGACTTTACAACGTCTCCTTCTTCTTCATCGCCAACAACGCCAAGTTCTCCAGCTTGTCTGAGGCAGATCAGAAGGCCATCGAGGCCATCTCTGGTGAAGCATTCTCCCGCCTGGCTGGCGCGGCCTGGGATGCAGCAGACGCTTGGGGTCTTGAGCAGATGCAGGGCAAAGTGACCATTCACGACGCCACCGCAGATGAGCGTACTCAGCTGGAAGAGGCCACCCGTCCAATGTTTGACGGTGTTGCCAAATCCTACGGCGAAAAAGGCCTCGACTTCGAAGTTGCCATGGACATGCTCCAGAAAGAAGTTGCAGCGGTTGCCTCTGGAAAATGAGTGGGAATCTGGTTGATATAGCAGCGCGCGCCCGGCGAAAGCTTCGTTCGGGCGCCTCTGTTCTCTGCGGACTACTGCTTCTGGCGCTGGTTGCTGTAACAGTGATCGACGTAATCGGTCGGTACTTGTTTGCAAGCCCATTGCCCGGAGCGCCGGAATACACCGAACTGCTGCTCATGGCGGTGATCTTCACCGGTCTGCCTGCGGTCTGTCTGGATGACGGCCACATCACAGTGGACCTGTTCACCTCCAAATTCAGAGGCGGTCTCGCCTCTCTGCAGCTGTTCTTCTCCCGCATCTTCGTTGCTATCGTGCTGGCCGTGGTGGCGTGGGAGCTGTGGAAGCATGGAAACCAGCTGGCGAGCTATCAGGAAGTCACGGTCTATCTGCGTGTGCCGCTGGCACCGTTTTCCAAAGCAGCCGGTGTCATCAGTGCCTTTTGCGCATTCATCACATTTGTGCTGGCAGTTCTGAGAATTCCAAGAGGTGTTGGGGGCGGTTCCTGATGGAATGGTATTTGGGTCTTGCCATCCTGATGGCATTGATTTTTGTGGGCGTGCCCATTGCCTTTGCAATGGCAGCCGTTGGTTTCTTCGGAGTGGCCTCCATTATTGGTCTTCCTCCGGCATTTCACCTTGTCGGGCAGGTCTATTTTGACAGTGGTCGCAGCTACACCTTGTCTGTGGTGCCGCTGTTCCTGCTCATGGGCAATCTCATCGTGCAGTCCGGCATCGCCAGCGACATGTACACAGCAGCGAACGCGTGGCTGCGTCACCGCAAAGGCGGTCTGGCCATGGCGACAATCGTGGCCTGTGGTGGCTTTTCTTCCGTTTGCGGATCATCTTTGGCAACCACCGCAACCATGGCCCGCGTCTCGCTGCCCGCCATGCGCCGCTTCGGCTACTCTGACCGTCTGGCCGCATCCTCCATCGCAGCAGGCGGAACACTGGGTATTCTGATCCCGCCTTCCGTAATTCTCGTCATCTACGGCATTCTCACACAGCAAAACATCGGCGCGCTGTTCCTGGCGGGCATCCTGCCGGGCCTTGTCGGTGTCATCGGCTATATGCTCGCTGTGCGCCTGTCCCTTGTTATGTACAAGGAAGAGCTGGAGGTTCAGAGCAAACTGCCATTGATAGAGCGCATCATTGCACTGCGTGGTGTCTCCTGGGCGCTGCTGCTGTTCATCTGTGTGCTCGGCGGTATCTATCTGGGTGTCTTCACCGCAACCGAAGCAGCTGGCATTGGAGCAGGGGGTGCGCTGGTGCTTACTGCTGCCCGAGGCAAACTGACGTATCGTGATACGCTCAACACCCTGTTTGAGACAGCAAAAACCACCGCAGTGATGTTCTTCATCCTGTTTGGAGCGCTGTACTTCCTCAACTACGTCAACATTTCCGGCCTCACCACCGATCTGCGGGGCTGGGTCAATGCGTTGGGTGTGGGGCCATACGCCATCATCACCATGATCGTGCTGATCTATCTGGTGCTGGGATGCCTGCTGGAGAGTCTGTCCATGGTGACACTCACCGTGCCGATTCTCTTTCCAATCGTGACAGGTCTTGGGTTTGACCCAATCTGGTTCGGCATCTTCGTCATCATTGTTACGGAAATGAGCTTCATCACCCCGCCAATCGGCATGAATGTCTTCGTTATGCGCTCGGTTGCCCCTGAAGTGCCGGTCGAGAAGATATTTGTCGGTGTAGTTCCGTTTGTAGCTATGGATGTTGTGCGCTTGATCCTGCTAATTGCAGTTCCGGGACTCGCACTTATTATTCCGTACTCAATGTAGCGCGGCGCAAAAACAAAAGAAGAGGTAGGCCGGTGGACGCAGACCTGAAAGAGATCGAAGCTCACGAAAAGGAGCCCGGCTTTGTTGATGGATACCTTTTGTATCTGTTGGCATCTGCAAGCCATCTGGCTTCCGGGCAATTTCATGAAGAACTCCGGGGCGCAGGCATACGCGTCCCGGAATGGCGTGTACTGGCCTGTCTGCGGGACGATGACGGGCAGATGGTCACCCAGCTCGCACGCTTTGCTCTGATGGAGCAATCTCACCTGACCAAAACCATTGATCAGATGACAGATCGTGGACTGGTCACAAGACGTTCTGATGAGGTGGACCGCCGCCGCGTGCGCATCTTCCTCAGTGACAAGGGCAGGGAGTTGGCCAACGGGCTGGTGTCACAGGCCAAGGCGCATGAGGATCGGCTGGTCCGGCAACTGGGTGCCAGCGACATTGCTCAGATCAAAAGTTTTCTCTCTCATATGGTTGAGACTCTCGAAAACAATGAATGATCACATATTTAAGCTATAATCTACAGGATTGCAGTTGCTATAAATATGTAAATGCATATAATCATTTTCAAGCTTCATGAAACAGATGGAGCTTGTTCAAAAAAGAAAGAGTGCACCTCATGAACGAGATTCTCGGTGATCAAGCTCCCGAAACTGAACAGGACGGACAGCACGCAAAACCGGTAACTGCACCAAGAACTCTGGGCGAGGTCGGGCTCAATCATTTTGCGCCTTACCTGATGAACCGGATCATGGGCAGGTACAATGAGAGTTTGCGTGAAAAACTGACACGATCAGGGTTGTCGGTCGCCAAAATGAGAGCCTTGGCTGTGTTGTCAGTAGTGGACGGACTGATGATCAACGAGCTCTCTGTCTATTCGGTGATTGAGCAATCAACCCTGAGCCGCACGCTGGACGCCATGGAAAAGGAAGGCCTTATCCATCGCAAAGCCAGCGAGCAAGACAACCGCGTGCGCCATATCTTCCTGACGGAAGCTGGACGCGCAGCGTTTGCGCAGATGTGGCCGCATATGCGCGACGAGTACACCGCAATGTTCGAAGGCGTCTCGCAAGCCGAGCATGATGCCTTTCTGATGACACTGCGCAAGGTACTGACAAACATTCGAAAGCACGACTTCTAGGGCGCGGAACTCCTAACAAAGCTCGCGTTCACGGGATCTGTCATGCTTTCGCGGGAGGGAGTATGGCAGAAAGATCCTTTGTAAAAGAGGTCGAGAAACTTCGCGCAGGCGAGGGCGAGGTTTTCCGCGGTGAAGGCATTCTGGCCATCACCAAAGCATTGCTGGAAAATGGCGTAGGCTATGTGGGCGGCTATCAGGGCTCTCCCATCAGCCACCTCATGGATGTACTGGCCGACGCGCAGGACATTCTGGGCGAGCTCGGCGTGCATTTTGAGGCCAGCGCCAGTGAAGCCGCCGCCGCTGCCATGCTGGCCGCCTCAGTTCATTATCCCATCCGCGGCGCCGTCACGTTCAAATCAACAGTGGGCACAAACGTGGCCTCCGATGCTCTGGCGAACTTGTCATCAGGCGGCGTCACCGGCGGTTCGCTTGTGATTGTGGGCGAGGACTACGGCGAAGGCTCCTCCATCATGCAGGAGCGCAGCCACGCCTTTGCCATGAAAAGCCAGATCTGGCTGCTTGACCCGCGCCCCAACCTGCCATCCATCGTGAAAGCCGTGGGTGATGGGTTTGAACTCTCCGAAGCTTCAAACACGCCGGTCATGCTTCAAGTCCGCATCCGCAGCTGCCATGTGCATGGAGAGTTCACCACCAAAGACAATGTGCGCCCATCCATGACAGTGGCTGACGCACTGGAAAACCCTCGGCGCGACCTCAATCGCATCGTTTTACCACCAGCGTCGTTCCTTCATGAGCAGGAGAAGGTCACCAAGCGCCTGCCAGCAGCGCTGAACTACATTCAACAGCACAAACTGAATGAACTCTTCGGACCTCAGGACCGTAAGGTCGGCATTGTGCTGCAAGGCGGCATGTACAATGGTGTGATCCGTGCACTGCAACGACTTGGACTGGCAGACATCAACGGTGAAACCCAGATCCCTCTCTATGTCATGAACGTGACTTACCCACTAGTCCCCGCAGAACTCATGGATTTCTGCAGGGGCAAAGACGCAGTGCTTGTGGTGGAAGAGGGCTATCCTGACTACATTGAGCAAGCTATTGGCGCCTTGCTGCAAAAAGAGGGCGTCAACACCAAACTCGAAGGCAAAGGACCATTCCCAGAAGCTGGCGAGTATACAGGGCAAGTGATGCTGGACAGCATTCAGACCTTCCTCGCCGCCCATTCAGATGCACTGCCCGGCAAAGGGCGCGCACCAAACACACCAGGGCCACTGCCAGATGTCGAACAGCTGAAAGAAGTCGTCCCCATGCGTCCACCGGGGTTCTGTGTCGGATGCCCCGAACGCCCGATCTTCGCCGCCACGAAACTGGTGGAAGAGGAACTTGGCCCGCATCACATAGCCTCTGATATCGGCTGCCATCTGTTCTCTATCATGCCGCCCTTTGGCATCGGCTCAACAACCATGGGGTACGGACTGGGGCCAGCGTCTGCCTCAGCCTTCAATACCAATGAAACGGATCGCCGCTCCATTTCCTTTATCGGCGATGGCGGTTTCTGGCACAACGGCCTGACCACCTCCATCGGCAATGCGGTCTTCAACCAGAATGACGGCGTGATTGTCGTCGTCGACAACTACTATTCCGCAGCCACTGGCGGGCAGGACATCCTTTCATCGCGGGCTAACAACAAGAGCAAATCCACCAAGCACCCAATCACGGAAGCGGTGAAAGGCGTAGGCGTCAAATGGGTTCGCCAGATCGATCGCACCTACGATGTCACTCAGATGCAGTCTGTCTTGAAAGAAGCACTGACCACGGACGTCAAAGGCCCGAAGGTGATTGTTGCTTCCTCTGAATGCATGCTCAACCGTCAGCGCCGCGAAAAGCCAATCATCAATCAGGCGGTCAAAGAGCTAAAACGCGTGGTGAAAACCCGTTTCGGTGTTGATGAAGACGTCTGTACCGGTGACCACGCCTGCATGCGCCTGTCCGGTTGCCCATCTCTGACCGTCAAAGAGCTGGATGACCCGCTGCGCGATGATCCGGTCGCCCATGTCGACCAGAACTGTGTCGGCTGTGGCAACTGCGGGGAGGTGGCAGACGCCGCCATCCTCTGCCCATCGTTCTATCAGGCCGACACCATCCATCACCCGAGCAAGTCTGAGCGGTTCTTCCGCAAGATACGCGACCGTATCATCAGCGCCCTACAAAACTGGCGCGAACGCCGTACCCTGATCATTGAGGAGGTAAACTGATGGAAGTCGATACTCAATGGCAGGCTATGGGCACAGGCGAAGACGCAACCCGTACCATCACCAAGATCGCCATTTTCGCCGTCGGCGGGCAGGGCGGCGGTGTTCTCACCGACTGGATCGTCAATCTGGCTGAAGCCAATGGTTACAAAGCCCAGTCCACCTCCGTCGCAGGGGTTGCCCAACGCACCGGCGCGACCATTTACTACGTGGAAATCGCACCTGATAACGGCAAAGCCCCGGTCTTCTCGCTCAGTCCATCACAAGGCGATGTCGACATCGTCATCTGCGCCGAGCTCATGGAAGCAGGCCGTGCTGTCATCCGTGGTTTCGTGACCGCTGACAAGACAACGCTCATCGCGTCTTCCCATCGTATCCTCGCAGTCTCAGAAAAGATCGTGCCGGGCAAAGGCGAGCAGGACAGTACTGCCGTTCTCTCCCGCCTTGGCAGCGCCTCGCAAAAGCTGGTCGCCTTCAACATGGAAGATGTCGCCGCAGAAAACGGCAGCGTCATTTCCTCCAGCCTCTTCGGTGCACTCGCGGGCTCCGGCGCACTGCCGTTCCCAAAAAGCACTTATGAAGAAACAATCCGCAAAGGCGGTAAAGGCGTCAACGCCAGCCTAGCCTCTTTCAACGCCAGTTTCGATCATGCTCAATCTGCAGGAGCAGCCGGATCGCCTGTTACCATGCGATCAGAGCAACCAAGGCCAGCAACTTCGCTCACAGCTCGTGGACCAGCTCGAAAACTGGCCGCCTGGCAACTGCTCTTATCCCGCATTGAAGCTCTTCCGGAACAGACCCGCGACATGGCTCTGGCAGGCCTTCGTAAGACGGTTGAGTTTCAGGATCTGGAATACGGCGAAGAGTATCTCAACCACCTCGAAATCGTGCTCGCCAGTGATACCGAAAATGAGAGTTGGGAGCTGACCCGAACAGCAGCCAAGTATATCGCAAATGCTATGTGTTATGACGACACAATCCGGGTCGCCGACATAAAAACGCAAAAAACACGCTTTCAACGCGTTCATCGGGAAGTGGGCCCAGTGGCGGGTAGTCAACTGGAGCTGACTGAATATCTTCACCCTCGCATGGAGGAAATCTGCGGCACACTGCCAACACGACTTGGCAGATGGATCGAAGCGCGTCCTGCAGTCTTCAACTGGTTGGACAGGCGCATCAACAAAGGTCGGCGCATCAGGACCCGATCCATTCGCGGGTTCCTAAGTCTCTGGCTCATCAGCAGCTTAAAGCCGTGGCGCCGTAGTTTCCTGCGCCATCAGATCGAGACGGACCACCTGCAAAGCTGGCGCGATCTTACGCTCAAAACAGTTCATTCAGACTACCAGCTTGCCGTAGAAATCCTCAAATGCCGCCGTCTCATCAAGGGGTATTCAGATACACATATCCGCGGTCACTCCAAATTTGACCGGGTTTTATCCTCTCTTGCCCTGCTGAAAGGGCGAAAAGACGCTTCAGAGTGGCTCAGACGGCTTCGGGAAGCTGCGTTGCTGGATGAAAAAGGGGATGCTTTGGAAGGTGCATTGAAGACAGTTCAAACCCTCTGATTGAAATCAGGGGGAAAGAATGACGCATTTAAAATTTTTCCTCCGATTATAATTAATGTATGCATTTGTGTGCCTTAGCGAATTTTGACGATTTTGCCGGGCGCACAAAATGCGTACGCAAGAGGCAAATTGTCGTCATTTGAAGGAAAGTAAGCGCGCTCGTTTAAAGCATACAGCAGCATGCAATACTACGTAGTTTCAATACTACAGATGCCTTAAAGTACCTCTAGGTCAGTGATATACCGTTGTGAAACAGTATGTTGACTGCATATATTAGCGGGGCGTCATATTTAAGTAATGTGAAGTCTTCAGTGACGCAAACGGCAATTAATTGGGTTTCCGTGAAAAATACTATTTAATGGAGTGATTTACGCGTCCGCGGCAGATTGTTGCACGCTTCATGGTGGTTTGCGATATTAAACGGAAGTCGTATCTTGTATCGCTGCGTTATTATGGCGCGCGTGATGTGTATTTAAACGTATGGTCTTAAAATTTTAACATAAGTATATCAGGTCCCCGTCCTAGAGAGACTGGGAAATTCTCCTAGGGCACATGAGTGGCACATGGGGATACAAAAGAAATGTCAAGCATAAATGCGACCGAAGTCGAAGTCGCCCCTAAAGAAACGGCAAAGTTTACAAAAGAAGATCTTACCTGGTCTTTGTCCATGTTCGGTACTGCAGTAGGTGCCGGCGTTCTGTTTCTTCCAATCCGTGCAGGTCTTGAAGGCTTCTGGCCGCTGATCCTGATCGCAGCTCTCGTAGGTCCAATGACCTACTTCTCTCACCGCGCACTGGCTCGCTTTGTTCTCTCCTCCAAGAACAAAGATGCAGACATCACTGACGTGGTTGAAGAGCACTTTGGTAAAACAGCAGGTCTGCTGATTACCTTCTTCTATTTCTTCGCGATTTACCCAATCGTGTTGATCTACGGTAACGCGATTACCAACACCATCGACAGCTTCATCGTCAACCAGCTCGCTATGCCTGCAATCCCACGCTGGCTCCTGTCTGGTATTCTCGTTGCAATGATGATGGGCGTGATGATCCTGGGCCGCCGCCTGATGCTCGTAGCAACTGAGCTTCTGGTATACCCACTGGTTCTCATCCTGTTCGGTATGTCCGTTTACCTGATCCCATCCTGGTCTTTTGAAGCAATGAGCTTCGACAACATTCCAGAAGTTGGAACTCTGCTGACAGTGGTGTACCTCACCATTCCAATGCTTATCTTCTCCTTCAACCACAGCCCAGCCGTCTCCTCCATGGCTCTGGCTCAGCGTGAAGCGCATGGCGATAACGCAGTTGCAAAGTCCGACATCATCCTGAAGCGCGCTTCTGTGATGCTCCTTGGCTTCGTGATGTTCTTCGTATTCAGCTGCGTTCTCGCACTGTCTCCTGAACAGCTGATGGAAGCAAAACAGCAGAACCTTCCAGTCCTGTCTTACCTTGCAAACGTGTTTGACAGCCCACTGATCTCCTTCATGGGTCCACTGGTTGCGTTCCTTGCAATCTTCTCCTCCTTCTTTGGCCACTACCTCGGTGCAAAAGAAGGTCTTGCAGGTATTGCGAAAAAAGCAGCTCCAAAGGCTGTTGAAGGCCTCGGCGAAAAGAAATTCAACACTCTCCTCGTTGCATTCTTCTTCTTCTCCGTCTGGGGTGTTGCAATCATCAACCCATCCGTTCTTGGCATGATTGAATCTCTGGGTGCTCCGTTCATCGCAGCTATCCTGTTCCTGATGCCAATGTACGCAATCAAAAAAGTCCCAAGCATGAAGAAGTACGACGGTGCGCTGTCCAACATCTTCATTACCGTAATGGGCGTCATCGCAATCTCCGCGATCGTAAAAGGCCTCTTCTAAGAAGGTCGACCGACAAAATTGAACCGGTGTCTTCGGACACCGGTTTTTCTCTCCCACTGAGGTTCACGTTATGTTCAGCGTTTTTGACATCTTCAAAATCGGTGTAGGTCCATCCAGCTCCCACACAGTCGGGCCTATGAAAGCGGCAAAGCAGTTCATTGATAGTCTGCGTGCTCAGGATAAACTACGTGATGTGACGCGTATTGCAGTCGACATATATGGCTCGCTGTCTTTGACAGGTAAAGGTCACCACACAGACACAGCGATCATTATGGGACTTGGTGGAAACTCTCCCGAAACCGTTGATATTGACAGTATTCCAGAGTTCATCCAGCGCGTAGAACAGACAGGACGCCTTCCGGTTGGCATGCACTGCCACGTGGTTGACTTCCCAAATGATGCAATCACATTCCACCGTCCAGCGCTGGAGTTGCACGAAAACGGCATGCGCATTCATGCCTTTGCAGGTGGAGAAAAGATCTTCTCCAAAACCTACTATTCCATCGGCGGTGGCTTCATTGTTGATGAAGAGAATTTCGGCAAGGAAGCAACCAACGAAGTTGCTGTCCCTTACCCATACAAATACGCAGCAGAATTGCTTGACCATTGCCGTCAAAACGGCATGAGTATCTCTGCTTTGGTTCTGGAAAACGAAAAGGCATTCCGCAGCGAAACAGAACTGCGTGAGAGCTTCGGTCGTGTCTGGAACGTCATGCGCGACGGTATAGAGCGTGGCAGCAACACAGAAGGTTTGCTGGCTGGTCCTTTGAAGGTTCCACGCCGCGCCGCTGCATTGCGCCGTCAGCTCACAGCGACAGAGCGCAGCAGCAACGACCCAATGGCAACTGTTGACTGGGTCAACATGTTCGCACTGGCTGTATCTGAAGAAAACGCTGCTGGTGGCCGTGTCGTAACAGCCCCAACCAACGGCGCAGCAGGCATCATTCCTGCGGTTCTCGCGTACTATGACAAGTTTATCGAACGCCTTGAGCCAGAGCACTACACCAAGTTCTTCCTCGCTTCAGGTGCTATCGGAGCGCTGTACAAAACCAACGCATCCATCTCTGGTGCTGAAGTTGGGTGTCAGGGTGAAGTTGGCGTTGCCTGTTCCATGGCCGCAGCTGGTCTTGCAGAGCTTCTGGGTGCAAGTCCGGCGCAGGTCTGCATCGCAGCTGAAATCGGCATGGAGCACAATCTGGGCCTCACATGTGACCCGGTTCTGGGGCAGGTACAGGTGCCATGTATTGAGCGCAATGCAATCGCATCTGTTAAAGCGATCAATGCGACACGCATGGCAATGCGCAGAAACTCAGATCCATGCGTTTCCCTAGATAAGGTCATCGCGACCATGTACGAAACCGGCAAGGATATGCTGGCCAAGTACCGCGAGACTTCGCAGGGCGGTCTGGCACTGAAAGTGGTGCCGATTGCAGCCGAGTAAACACGGCAGTCAAACCTATGAAGAAAGCTGGCCCTCGGGTCAGCTTTTTTGCTTCTGAGCCTTCAAATCCCTGAAACATTTAAAACTGCACGGGCACTCGGAACCGGCCACTAACTCCTGTTTGGTACTCCCAAAAGAAAAAAGGGAGAAACCCATGAAATCCTTGTTATTGGGCGCAACGATCCTGGGGCTGGCGACGCCGGCAGCTTATGCCCAAGACAAACCCGTCACGGTCGTCAGTTACAACGTCCAAAATCTCTTCGATACGATCGACGATGAGAACAACCCACAAGATGACACCTATCTTTCCAAAGAAGAGAAAGAAGCTCGTGGCAAGGAACATGAGGAAGCATGTGAGAGCTACAACGAAAAGGGCTCCCACTATTACAAACAATGCATCGAGCTAAACTGGGGTGAAGAGAGTTACTCCAAAAAGCTGATGACCCTTGGTGAAGTTATCCGCTCTTTCCCGGAAACGCCCGATATTCTCGTTTTGCCTGAAACAGAAAACAAACAAGTGCTGGATGATCTGGTCAATAAGGCTCTCTCAGGATTGGACTACAAATCTGTCGTTCAGTTAGACACCTCCAATAACGAGCATAACCGCGGTATCGACGTCGGCATCATCTCCCGTCTTCCGCTGAAGGGTGAGCCGGAAACCATCACTGTGTTCGGGGAGGGGGATGAGAACACTCACGATTGTAAGCCCACCCGTGACATCGTGAAAGCAGAGTTTGAAATGCCGGACGGTGAAAGCATGTACGTCTTCGGTGTCCACTTCCCATCAGGTGCTGCTTATCAATGCCGCAAAGATGCGATGGAAGTGCTCAACAAAGAGCGGGCAAAGCTTCCAGAAGATGCCAATGTGGTGGCTGCGGGTGACTTCAACTTCAACTGTACAGACGTGCAAAATGGCGAGTTTCAGGCCTTGGCGCGGGAAGGACACTGGAGCTATCCGCCCGAGATCGTAGGCTGTGCAGCACCCGGCAGTGCGTTCTATTACAGGGACCAGAGCTGGTCATTCCTGGACATGATCCTCGTCTCCAGCGCTTTGCGACCTGATCAGGACAGCAACAGCACATGGTTTGCAGATCTGGGAAGCTTCCATACAGTCGTCACCCACCCAAGCCAATATGCGCAAGATGCCCGCAATAAGGTGCGTCCGAAGCGTTTTGATGCTGACAACAATCAGGGTGCCAGCGACCACTGGCCAGTCCTCATGCGGTTCCTGAGACGCTTCTGATAGCGTCTCTCAACTGGTACAGACACAAAAGAACCGGCCTGAAAGTTCAGGCCGGTTTTTACATGCCAGATTTTTGGGTTCTATGCGGTGTTATAGAGCTTCAGGTCCGCTGTAATCTCACGATGCACCAGCTCAATCTGCGCAGACATTGCATCTACAACAGCTTCCATCTCTGAATGACGTTCACCGGCAGTCCACTTCTCAACCTTCGGGTCAGTTGGCTTAGCAGCCACAGGTGAGTAAGCATCCAAAGCCTTCTTCAAGTTTTCCAGCTCCGTATCCACCTGAGTGGCATACTCAACAACAGCTTTCATGCCATCCGGCTTGCTAAGCTGTTCATCGCGCACTTCTGGGTACTTGAATGGATCACCATGACACAGATTGTGCAACTCTTTGATAGACCGATCGATATTTGGTGTTAGACGACTATCCTGCGACATTCGTGGATAAGCACGGGTAATTGCCGCCTTCTTAAACAGGAACCAGGACTTCAGCGTCAGATCCGGCGTGCAAGGATGCCAGTTCTCGACTTTTGGAACACGGCGTAGGACCACGGGGTCATCGCTGTAAAGTGTCTCAAAATACCGGACAACAGCGGAGCAAACATCAGTGCTGGAAACCAGCACCTCTGGTGTCAGACCGCAGTTTCGTCCAACCTGACGGGCAATAGGGTCTTTCTCCTCCACGATGCCATAGGCAAGAACACACTTGGCGAGAGTAGAGTTGCCGGCAATCGCAGCGCGGGCTGCTTTACGGTTGGCCGGGTCTTTGCGGGCTTCCTGATACTTCTTCCAACCATAAATGATCTTTGCGCGACCATAGGTTTTGTAGCCAAAGTCAGAAAGTGCACGGCCCATGTTCATACCGGCAGAAATACCGGCAGAAGCTTGGGTTGCGTCAGCCAGACGCGCGATCTCGGCAGCCACACCAACAACAGAGAAGAACGTATTGAGCGTCTTCTGGCTCACCTGAATGGCAGCCTGCGTATGGCGCTCTTTGATCGCATGGTAGTAAACCGAGTTACTGGCTTCTGCGAGATTGACGTTCTTCCGCCACTTCTCAACTTCCGCTGACTTTTTCGCCAGTGCTATCGCATCCATAGTCAGCTTGCGAATAGCCTCAGCAAGACCTGTGACCGGGAAGATGGTCGTGACCGCTTTCACACCACCATTGGCGATGGTCTCGATCATTTTCATCTTCATCTGAGATGCCTTGATATCTGCAAGCAGAATATCGATTGCTTTTAAAGACTTCTCTACGGCCTTCGCATCATTGGGATCTTCAGGAGACGAAGCTTCTTCGATCAGCTGTTGAAGCGCTTTATGCTCTTCTTCCGCTTCCTTCTCGATCTTATCCATATACTCTTTGCGTTCTTTTGGATCAGCGAGTTTCGTCTTCAAATCAGCAAGAGCGTTACCTGTCTTTTGTTCTTCGATCTTTTTCAGCGCAGCAGCCGTGTTTTTCTTGACGATCTCTGCGTCTTTCTCATCGCGGCCCGGTTTTTGCAGTTTACCGATACCACCAGTCAGCAGCGCATTGACGTTTGCCATAATGTCATCGTCAGAAAGCAGCGCCATGCTCTTTTCAACGCTTTGCACACCTGCACTTGGTCCTGCCAACTTCAGCTTTTTCTCAAGAATTTGCTGCGGGGTCAGACCTTCAGTCTCTGCTTCACCTTCTTCCGTCAGCTCGCCTTGGTCAGGCTGGATCTTCCCGGAAATCGCATCACCGATCGCATCAGACCCAGTTGCACTGGCAAGGTTCGCAAGACCACCCGTCAGCGCCTCGGCAAAGGCCTGATAGTCACCATCAATCAATGCTTTTGTCGCTGCCCCGGCATCCGTCGTGGCAATCATCGCGGCTTTAAGCGCCTCACCAACAATCTCAGGTGTTGAGGACTCTGTTCCGCTCAATTGTGCGCCAGAAGAAATCGTCGTGCTCAAGGAATCTGCCAGTGTTCCTATAATGGACATAACAGCTTCCTGCGCACCTTCCTTATCCGGTGCCTGAGTGGCTTGCAGGATCTTTTCAGAAACGCGGCCACCCGCCATAGCAACGTCAATCAGGCCAGAAACGCCCTCAAAAATGTTGCCGTGATCGTCTTCGCCTTTTCTGTCTGAAGCAGATTTGTCAAAGGCAGCACCTGCAGAAAGAACATTCTTGATCTGCTCACCAATCAGCTCTCCCGCTTCATTGGCAAAGCTCAGCTTATCCGCCGCGGTCTTACCTTTCTGTTCGGAAAAGACGATACCTTTCTCAGCCGCTGCCAGGCCTGTATCAAGCAGAGTGGTTGTTGCAGTGAAGAGCGCGCGCTGTTCGGCAACCCAGTTGGCGTCTTTGGAAAGGTTGTCACTCAGCGAGTTCAAGGCATTGTCAATGTTGGAGACTTTCTGAAGCTGATCTCCGTAAGATCCGGCTTCCTTCGCTGCCTTTAACACATCTTCGGAACTCGCATTCGCATCCATATTGAGCGACTTGCGCAGGTCTCCGGTCACCTGACCTTTCTGATTGTTCAGAACTTCCTGCTTGGCAGAAATCTGATCTTTGTCTGGTGCACCTTCTGCCACTGTGTTCAGGTTGGCCAGAGTGATGGCATTGGAACCGATGGCTGTCGCAAGGGTAACCACATCACGCGCAAATCCGATTGCCTCGAGCGCATTCTCATGTTTGGAGGCTGTCTCGCTATGCTCTTCAAGCTTTTGCTCGTAGATCTTGGAGCCGCCTTTGAACATCTTCTCAAACTGGCTGTATCTGGAAGGCACCAGATTGGATGGAATAATTCCTTCACGCACCAAAGGTGTCCAAAGCTCCCGCGTAATGTCCTCTTCTGAGAACATATCGTTGCCGTCTTTGTCTTTTGCGGCGATCATCTCAGCCTGACGAGCCAGTATGCGCTCGAAAGCGGCATTCAGCTTCTTTAGTGTTTCTGCATTGATTTCACCGCTGTCAGCGCGAATGTCAGCACGGGTATCGATTTCTGTCTGCATATCCCCGGTCATCCAGGGCATCTTGGTGCCGGAGCCGGGAAGTTTGAACCACTTCTCATTTCGCGCCAGCGTGACTTCAAAATTCTGGGCCTCGCGAATGGTTTCCTTGTCCCCATCCAGCTTGGTCATAATGTCATTCAATCGGCCTGCTTTGGCGGCAACACGCTCGGAGTTTTGTTCAAACTCGCCGGCGCCTTGTTGCGCTGTTTTGAGCCAATCAAGCTGCTTTGAGGTAAAAGTCATGACAAACTCCAAATCACAGAGGAGAACGGGTTAAGCTGTGTAGGTTTTCAGATCTGAATTCACATCTCGAAGGATCAGTGTGGCCTGCGCTTTCAAAGCATCAGCAACTTCCGACATTTCGACGTGTAACTTTCCACCTTGCCACGCCTGAGTTTTAGGATCTTTCGGCTCAGCGTTGACCGGCCGGAATCCTTTGAACTCTTTCTCAAGGGTTTCCAGATGCTTTTTCACGTCAGTGGCCAAAGCGACAATCTTTGCCTGCCACGCTTCATCGGACATCAGATCATCACGTACGGATGGGTAATTGAAAGGGTCACCACCACACAGAGTGTGAAGTCCCTTCAGGGCCTGATCAATGGCCGGTGTCTTACAAGAAGCCTTCGCCATCAATGGGTAAGCCTTTGTGGAGGCCGCACGCTTGAAGCTGAACCAGCTCTTGAGGGTAAGATCAGGCGTACCTGGATGCCAGTTGGTGACCTTCGGAACGCGACGAAGAACAACGGGGTCTTCGCTATAAAGCGTCTCGAAATAGCGGACCACCGCCGCACAAACATCCGAGTTGGAAACCAATACTTCAGGTGTCAGGCCGCAGTTACGGCCAACCTGTTGTGCAATCGGATCGCGCTCCTCAACAATGCCATAGGCCAACACACACTTGGCAAGCGTGGAGTTCCAAGCAATAGCTTCACGAGCCTTCTTGCGGTTCTCAGGGTTCTTGCGCGCATCAAGATATTTCCGCCACCCAAAGACAATCTTGGCGCGGCCATAGGTCTTGTAACCGAAGTCAGAAAGAGCCTGCCCCATGTTCTTGACCATCGACATGCCGGTGGCGGCCTGTGTTGAGTCAGCAAGACGAGCCGCTTCAGTTGCAACGCCAATCATGGATAAGAATGTGTTGATTGTCTTCTGGCTCACCTGAACAGCCGCTTGCGTATGGCGTTCTTTACAAGCGTGGTAGTAGGGCGAGTTAGAGGTTTGCGCCATCTTCACATTACGGCGCCATTTCTCAACCTCAGCCGCCTTCTTACCAAGGGCGATTGCGTCGAAAGCAAGCTTCCTGCAAGCTTCCACCATACCAGTGGCAGGAACAACGCGCACAAGCACCTGAACACCGCCCTTGGCGATTTTCTCAATCAACTTGTACTGCATCTCAGAAGCCTTGATGTCTGCAATCAGCTTCTCAACAGCTTCCATTGATTTGGCAAGCGCCTCGCCATCCTTCGGATCGGGTGGAGGAGAGGCTTGTTCGATCAGGTTCTTGAGAGCCTTGGTTTCGGCTTCCACGTCCGCTTCGAGTTGCGCCATAAACTCTTCGCGGTCTTTCTTTTTTGATTGTTTCTTTTTGAAATCAGCAAGAGCATCCCAAGACTTCTTGGCTTCAAGTTTCTGGATTGCGGCATTGGTGCGCTTCAGCGTTTCAGCATCCATCTTCTTCTTTTCATTCGCCTCGCGAAAAGCGTCCTGCATCTCACGCATATTGTTGGTGATTGTGTGCAGGTAGCTTGGATCCTGAAATCCATCGAGAAACTTTTCTCGCTCCGTTCGCACAAAGGCACAGCCAGACCGATCCAGTTTCCGTGCCATCAGTTCACGGGGAGTGAGATTGCCGAGTTCTTCTTTTTCTTCTTCAGTGTTAAGCGCAAGGTCAGGCTTAGCCATAGCGGCGAGGGGGCCTGTAGTCGCAGATGAGGCAGCCTGCATGAGACCCAAAACGAGGGATTCTCCGAAGGCTTTGTAATCTTTATCTTTTATCGCCTTGACAGCTGTGCCGACATTAACGCCTGCTACAAAAAATGCCTTGATTGAAACACCGATAAGCTCGGTCTGGTCAGCTGCATTTCCAGGACCTGGACCGGAATCGGGATCACCATAGGCGAACGTCTTACGCTCATCTTTGAGAGTGTGTTTGGAATCTTCTTTGCCGGTGTCGACGTATCCCTGAACATCACCTGCTGCAAAAAGCGCTTCAGCGATTGTATCGGCAACTGAACCAGCAATCTGCAAAACAGCATTTTCTATATCTTTAGTGGTTTTTGCTTGTGTTGCTAATACAATTTTCCGCGCAACCTGATTGGCCTCAATAGCTGCAGTGATAGCACCAGATGCATAAGACAGGTTCTGGAGAGTTTCCTTATCAGCTGCGCCTGCAAACTCAATTTTGTCTGTTGTTTGATGTTCCTCGTGCTCATAGGTTTTGCTGGTTGCTTCCAACGCAAGTTTCACCTGACTGGCAACGACGTCTGCCGCATCCTGTGCAAATGCAAGAGTATTCCTCGCATTCTTTTGCCGCTCTGAGAACTGGATGCCTTTCTCAGCCATCGCCAGACCACCATCCAACAATGAGGTGGACATGGTCAGCAAAGCCTTCTCTTCTTCGAATAGCTTGGTTTGCCCCATCAGCTGTTCAACCAGCTGTGTTTGAGCGAGTTCAACATTCTGGTAGCTTTGGATTTCACAGGCGTACTTGCCATCTGGGGCTGCTGCAGCAGCATCCAGGACTTCTCCGTCTGTCGTATTCGGTCCAAGTTTCAACTTAGTGCGAAGGTCACCTGCGATCTGATCCTGCTTGCTTTTGAGAACCTGACGCTTGGCGGCAATCTCGCGCTTTTCTGCCAATGACTGAGATTGGTCCTCAAAGTTTGCAATTGTAATTGCTGTGCTGCCAACGGTACCGGCCAGAGAGACCACGTCACGCGCAAAGCCAATGGCCTCGAGGGTATTCTCATATCTGGAAGCTGTTTCACTGTGCTGTTCAAGCTTGTTCTCGTAGATCTCCGAAGCACCCTGAAACATCTGCACAAACTGGCTGTACTTATCCGGAACCAGGTTGGAAGGGATGATCCCTTGACGAACTAAAGGAGTCCACAGCTCACGGGTGATGTCCTCATCCGTGAAAAGTCGTGTTTTTCCATCCTTCTTTTTGGCAGCAAGCATTTCTGCCTGCCTCTGAAGGATTTTGTCGAATGCAATGTTTAATGCATCAACATTCTCGGCAGGGATAAGGGGTGTTTCGGAGGTCACATCGGCATAGGAGTCGACCTCTGTCTGCATGTCACCCGTCATAAAATCCATTTTGGTTTTCTGTAGCTTCCGCTTGAAAAAACCGGGGTCACGAGCCAGTTCAATCTGGAAATCCTGAGCCTTTTGGATGACTGCTTTGTCTGCATCCAATTTGGCTAAAATATTGGTCAGTTCTCCAGATTTTTTCTCGTCGTTTTCGCTATCTGCTTCGAAGCTTTCAACACCGCCCTGGGCTTGAGAAAGCCATTCGATCTGGGAGGGAGTTAAAGACATAACAAACTCCACGATGAGGCCGTTTTCGGCCCTTCTTGTTTATATTTTAGCCGCCAAGCGACAGAAGTTTCACTTCAAGCTGAACCAGCTCAGGACGCAGAATGTTCAGATCATTCGGCAAGTCACTGAACGGGTGCCGCATATAGAGCTGAATGGCCTTACTGTTATCGAGCTGCGCAATCAGTGGACGCACCTGTCTAAGGGCGTTCTCACGTGCTTTCTTGCGCTCTTTCAGGTCTTTTGATTTATCAGCGATCACAGCAACATTCTTTGGCAGTTCTGCAAGGGCCAGAGGCTGAGAGATGCTAGAGGCGAACTTACGCAAAGCCGCCACATCCACGGCTTCTTCACCTGCATCCTGCTTGTCCTTCACTGCATTCACAAATGTGCCGTCGATGTACTTCTTGGCTTTATCAAGACGCGTGAGACAGTTGTCAGAGAACTTGGAAATGTCCTTGGCAATATCTTCGCGGAAACCGGTGATTTCACCGCGCATTGCATCCAGAGCACTTTCCAGCTCTTTAAGTTTGGCTAGGTTCTCTTTGTGCGAATGAGCCGCATCAGAGTTCTCTTCAAGATCCGCAATTTCCAGCCGAAGTTCCTTCAGCCGTGAGGTATCGAACTTGCTTGGATCAACACGTTCAACACCCTTGTAGTAGGCAAGGATACGCTTGATGGAGATGTCTTTCGAGGTCATCATATCCAGCTCGTCTTTGAGCGGGCCGGACTTGGCGAGGAAGGCTTCCTTCGCTTCCTTCTGCTCTTTCTTGCGGGCAACGCCCTTCTTGTAATCGTCTTCCAGCTTCTTGAAGTGTTTCAACTCTTCTGCGCTGAAACGATCTGCGTCAGTGATCTTCTCACCTTTAGCTTCCATTTCGGCAAGCTTATGCAGGTGGCTCAGCTGGCCTTCCAACTCAAGCACGAAACGATCAACACGAAAGATCAGGCGGTTTGCCAGATCCAGTGAGTGAGCGAGTTCATCGTTCGTGGTTGCGTTGTAGGCAAGGTCTTTCGCCTGATCGAAGAAAAGATCCAGTTCACCGTGGTACTGCTTGACCTCATCAGGGGCGAAGAGAGAACCAATCATCTTGGCCAGCTTAGGATCAGCCTTGCCCATCTGAGCCAGAAGCTTAGGTATCTCCGTAAACTGGTTCTCGATAATCTTGACCTTGGTGTCGAACAGCTCGCGGTTCTTCACGGCTTTTCGAACGCCTTCCTCAAGCGGATGAAGCTGCTTGGCTTCCATATCGGTACAAGCAGTCAAAGCCTTCTCAATGTTCATGGAAAGGGCTTCATCTTCCAGCTCGTCAATGTCATCCTTCAGGCGCAGGCGTTCCTCAATGTAGTAGGCGCCTTCTTTGCCTTTCGAGATTTTGTCGATCTTTTCGCGAAGCTTATCGAGGTTTTTCGTGAGCTTCTTGTAGCCGCCAGGATCTTTCTGAATGCCAGAAAGAATGGCCTCAGCTCTCAAAAACTCCTCAACGGCGATATCTTCCACGCCGGTTACGCCAGAGGCTTTCAGCTCATCCAGGAAGTCAAAGGTTTCAAGCAGACTATCAATGGTCTTGCGAGGAATTTCCTTGGCATCTTTGGGCCGGCGCGGGATCTGGATCATCACATCCTTATCCAGACCGGGCACATCACCCGCCCGCTTAACTGCGCGGCGCTCATCCGGTTTCGTGACGAGATTGCCGTCCTTGTCGTAAAGAACCAACTTCTTCAGGTCATCACGGAACCGTTCAGTCCGTTCGCTCAGTTGGGCCGCATCCCACTTTTCTTCCTTCCGCATGCTGTTCTTGTGTGCTGCAGAAGCTTTGAGGGACGTCAACAGACTACGAATAGTTGGAACTGTATGCGCAGAGTCAGCCATGTACTTGTCGAGGTCAGACTCAACATTCCCGGCGGCATCCGTCAAACCTGAGTTTCTCAAGCTGGTCGAAAGCTTCTGAATGTGAGTTTTAAGCTGATTGAACTCAACAACGGCTGCAACCGCCATCTCCGTCTCATAAAGCAGGATTTCCCATGCAGGGTCATCTTTCCCGAGTTGGGCAGCTCTCACATCCTTGAGGGTTTTACCAAGCCGTTCTGCTGGGCCGGAAAAGCCGATAGCGGTCATGGCCTTGATGCCATGGCCAACTTCCATCACATTTTGCTTCAGCTCTGCTGGAACTGGCGGCTCTGTAGGCTGGCTCTTGGCAGCTGCGACGACGCCTTGCCAGAGCGTCTGCATGTCATCAATGGTAGATTCTGCATCCAACAGGCTGTTGTGCGCACCATCTGTATCTTTAGTTTTGATTTCCAAAGCAGCGGTCTGGATAAGCGCTTTAGCGTTCTCATAGCTCTTATCAAAAGCAATCGCTTCACTTGGATACTTCTCAAAATCCTTCTTATGTCCATAAACAGAGTTCAGTCGCTCCAGAAGCTGCTTGCTTTGAGTTGCAAGCGCTGCCATTGCGTCTGAATCTGTGTCTTCATTCTCATGGACAAAGTGATCTTTGACGTCTGCTTTCAGATCGGTGAGCTGAGCAGTAACGTCTTTGAGCTTTTCATCACTCTCTTGCTTAATGCGCTCTGCAGTTGCTTCAGTAACTGCTGCGCCAATCTTCTTGTCGTCTTCAGCTTTGGTTTTGGCAGTGGCCTGTGCAATCTCTTTTTCTTCTTTTTCTTTGATTGCGGCAGCTGTCTCACGTTCAGCCTCTTCCTTTTCCTTGAAGGTCCAGCCAAGAGCTTTATAAACCGCTTGCACCCATTGGAGTTGTTCGGGTGTTAGTTGATCGTCAGACATTCGAGGCTCCACTTAGTATTGTTATTTTAGAGAACCACTTAACCCGGTGTTCTATGCGTCGAGCTCCTTGGGGCAGGTGAAATTCTGAAGTAGCCTTGCGGAGAATGGATTGTTCACGCTGTTCGCGATGAGATTGAAGGTGGCAAAACGATTTCCAAGCGAAAATCTCACCTTGTATTGATCAGGTATCTCAGTCTTCGTTACGCGTGCCTTTTCCAATAATCTAAAGAGGGACCAGGGTCCGCTGAGATTGATGGAGTTAGCTTCTCCGGCAACCTCAGGAAAAAATGCCAGGCTAGCAGAGGGGACGCCATCGCCGGGCCAACTCAGTTCAACGGGGCGAGACGGGCCATGTGCATAGCTTACTGTCGTCCCATCCACGGTGAGCGCGACACGAGTAGATCCGATATCCAGATCCAGTGGGGTCATCGTGAATGCAACAGATGGTTTATCCCCCCCATTTGCGAAATATGCGTTGCGAATATCGTTAGCTTTTTCGAAGACTTGAAGGCTGTCTTTGGAGACCCCAATCCTAGCGTTCTCACCATCTCTCCATTTCCATGGCGTGCTGGATGTATCGACGAAGGATTTGATGTTGGTATTGAAAAACGCTTCAATCTTACCACCGGGTTTAAACAGGGTCGAAAAGTCATCCAGCATGACAGACGCTTTTTGCCCATCAGCCACCGGATACCGGTTTGTCAAAGCTGTGCTGCAAAGTGGCAAAACTTCAGAATCCCAGGCCGCATTGATTGCTTTTTGTGCATCATTAGAGGTCACCTGAGATGAAAACTGAAGCATCTCCTGTATCCAGCTCTGCAACGGCATCGGCAGGTTAGGGGCCTCGTCCTTAAGCGTCTTAACCGCATCACTACCGCCGCCAAGGATATAGCTAAGAGCATCCTGCTGACTGTTGTTGGCGAGCAGTATTCGGTTCAATTCACGATAAAGATCAGTGACCTGCATCAGTAGCGCATCCAGAGGTGTCGTGCCGCTTCCGCTGCCCAATGTATAGTTATCAAGCGCCTCAAACCGGGCCTGAACGGAGGAGCCCGGAGGTGCTGTTCTCGGACCACCTTCACTGGTCGGGACAGCCTCACCAAGAACTTCAACCAGCTGCTGCTGTCTCAGGTTGGTTGTTGCGCGGGCTTCTTCCTGTGCAATCCGCGCAGCACCACCAGCCACATTCTGGGCAATACCAGTCGCACTGGAAGGAGCTTCAGTACGGGTCAGTTGAGTTTGCTCTGCCACAGAAACAAGCATGTTACGGATTGGCGAGTTTGGACCGGATGCGGTGTTAATGACGTCGGTGGCTTGTGCCAAACTACCGAACTTCACGATCCTCAGGTCTGCCAGCATCGCATCCCACATACGTGCATAGTCATCCAGATAAAGCCCAAGGACACCGCGTTCGATACGAGTAACCGTCTCTTCCTTGTTCTCCAGTTGCCCATTAGGACCTAACACCCAGCTTTCTCGAACGAAGCTCTGAATGCTATCCACCAGTTGAGGCAGGAAGACACCGTGAAAGCCATCATAGGTGTAAAGCCCAGGAATTCCTTCAGTCAACGGTTTCCCAGAGGAGCGGGTAAAGACGCGTGTTGTGGCAGAGCCGCCAGCTTCGTCAGGACGCCATTCAGGTAGGTTTTGTGCAGCTTGTCCGGCCTTAATAAAGGAGTAGGCGAGCTCTGCAATTGGTTGCGCATTCAGGATTTCCCGAACTTGGCTAACCAACTGTGTATTCACATCAATCCGAACCTTGAAAGGTTGTTGCAGCAAAGCGGCAAGGTGATTGGAGAGCTGTTCGCGTTCTGTGACCTGACGTGGATCACTGTAGAGCGTTTGCCAGTCTGTTTCTTCCCAACGCTGAATGATCTCAGGTTCAATCGGTCCTTTATCAGCAAGCTCGAGATAGATGCGCAAAGCCTCGAACAGAAACTCAGGATTGTCGATGTTCGCAACCATCTGCTGCTCAAGACGCAGCATCATACGGGGACGGAGGTAGCGTTCCAGCCCGTTGTGATAGAGCGCATCAGCATCCTCAGCGACAATCGGAATCTGGTTAAGACCCCACCGCTCATTCTGAGGCGGTTTCTCTTGCTGATCAGAGTATCCTCCAGGCAGATCGCGCAGGTAGTTCAGCAGCGGCAACACCGCCAGATAGTTCGCATCATTCACTCGCACTGCATCAATGCGATCAGCAAACTTCGGAAATTCTTTCAGGTCCGCATTCGCGCGATTGATGATATTTTCCTGATTGAGTTCATAGCTAATGACCCAGACGGTCGTCAGGAATGCCAGAGCTATAAAGCAAGCGGCCAGTGAAAGACGTTTCCTGATCTTTTGCTTGCGCATCACTTGCTTGCTTTCGCCTGCAAGGTTGCCTTCACCAAAGATCAGGTCAAAGAACAAACGCTCGAGAAAGTAAGCATGCCGCTCATATGGGGCTGAGGGAAGGGCTTGCCGGCCAACACCATAAGCCTGTGCAATAGAGCCTGCTAACAGATCAACCGGCTGCCCTTCTTGAGTTGCTGAGGTGAAGTAAACACCACGCAGGAAGCTGCGATCTTCATAACGATTAGGCCGGAACATCTCAGTAAGAAAATCGTTCAGCACTGTCTGTAAAGACGCCATTTGCTGCGGGAAACTGAAGATCAGGCTTCTGTGTTGAATGTCGGTTTCTTTATTGAGGTAGTCGTATACACGCGAGTTAAGCTGCTCCATCAGCAGCTCATATTCTTCGTCAAAATGACTGATCGCATTCTCTGAGGACTTCCCATCATCAACAGGGAAGGTCATACCCCAAACCTGATGCCGTTCATCACGGCCAAGGATCTGGAAGTAATCTGTAAAGCCAGCGATCAGATCGAGCTTGGTGAACATCACATAGATCGGAAATCTAAGCCCCAGCTGTTTCTCAGCCTCTTTGACACGTTGTTTGACAGTCCGGGCCATATCAAGGCGCTGGTCGGACCTCAACGTCACCAGTTTGGCCAGATTGATCGCAATGATCATGCCGTTGAGTGGCTGGCGGCGTCGATTTTTCTTAATCAAAGTGAGAAGGGTGTTCCAGCCGGACGCATCAATGACCTCGTCCTGATCCTGCATCGTATAACGACCAGCACTGTCCACGATGATCGCGTTATTGCTGAACCAGTACTCACATTCTGCCGTCGGCTCCACGGTCGCAGCATCCACTTTCTGACCCAGCTTGTGAGCCAATGGAAACTTCATGCCAGAGCGGAGCAGGGCAGTGGTTTTGCCGGATTCTTCCGGACCAATCATCAGGTACCACGGAAGCTGATAGATAACGCGGCGCCCGAGCTTCCCATCAACACTGGCTGTTTTAAGAATGTTCAGGCTCTTTTCCACCTTGGTGGTAACAAGAGCAGCTTCATTCTTTGCCAGCTCGTCTGGGTCGACCTCAGGCTCTTCTTCCTCTTCTTCCTCTTCGTTTTTCGCCTCAGCTTCCCGTGCACGGCGAGATAAGCGCGCAATGTTGATGGCCGCCCAAATCATAAGCAGGCCCATCACGACCAGCATACGCACCACAGCCATTGCAAATGGCTTGGCGCCAAAAATGGAAAGGCTTGGACCATAGATCCAGACAACTGCACACAGGATCAGTATGATGAGGAGTGTAACGAACCAGAAGGGGAAAAAGCGTTTGAGTCTACTCATTGCTGACCTCCCTGGCCAGTGCTAGGGATCAGCGTAATATCTATGCGCCTGTTCTGCGCACGCCCTTCAGCCGTTGCATTGGAAGCAATTGGATCAGCAGAACCTCTACCTATGGCTCTCACACGGTTCTTGTCAGTCAGACGAACCTTGATCAGATCAGCCACGGTCTGCGCGCGTGCTTTGGAAAGCGCCACGTTGTTTCTGAACTGGGCGTTCCGGATTGGGATGTTGTCAGAATATCCAACCACGTTGATCCTGCCCGGACGTGTGTTGAGCGCCTCTGCCACACGGTTCACAACTGGAATAAACCGGGCTGTCAAAGTATCGCGTGCCGTTGCAAACATGCCTGAACCAGTCAGACGGATAACAACATTCCCATTGGCATTCATCACAACCACGAGGCCCTGCTGGATCTCAGTGGCCAGGAAGGCGCTGATCTGCTGATACGCCGTTGAACTGCGAACAACCTGTGGTGATGAAGGACTACCCGGTGTGCCGGGAGTAGCCTGCTGCTGAGGCAGATTAGGCAATGCTGCGCGTGGTGGTGCTGGTTGATGTGTCAGATCGATTGGGCTGGTGTTGATGAGAGATTCATATTGAAATGCAATACGCTCACTCTTCTCACCAAGCCAGAACAACAATATGCCGTAAATCAGCAGTCCGAGCACAGCAGCACCGAAGAAGATCCCCCAGACCGGAACAGACCATTTCAGCGGCCTGTAGGCATCCTCTACACCGCGCCAATGGAGTGAAAGATCTGTTTCCTGATCTCCACGTAAGGAGCGAATGAGGCGAGAGATACCATAGCGCAGCCGCGACATGGTGTTGGTGCCTTGCGGCATGATCCGCAAGCGGCCTTCGAACCCGAGTGAAATACAAAGATACAACAACTCCAGAAGATCTTTGTCACGACTTGGATTGGCCTGCGTCTTCCTCAATAGATCATAAAATCTGTCACCACCGGATACGTCCTTATGGAAGTTGCTCACAAGGCTCTGCGTTGCCCAGATACTGCGGCTCCCCCATGGGGTGTTGAGAATGATGTCATCAAGCGTGGCACAAAGAACGTATCGTGCGATGCGAATGGTCTTGGACGAAAGGCCACCCAGCATCGAGTTGTGTTCAAATGCACGAATTTCAGAGATGACGTGAGATCGAAGAGCGTTCACATCCCGGTGCTGCGCATGGTTCCGCAGGCGTGCGGCAAGCGCAAGCAAACTGCTTGCGGCTTTCACGAGCGCATTGTTGCCAAGGGGCACGAACTGAATGTCATCCGCGCCAAGGAACCAGTAGCCCGCAGGCGTTTGAGCTGGAAGATTGGTGGCACCCGGCTCCATATGATCCGGATTAGGGGCATCAGTCGAGATGACAGTGTCGATCGAATCCACCGAAAGGGCAGTGAAATCCTTCTTTGCCATAATCTCAGCTCCTCTGTCCGTTCATTGCCTACTGCTCTCTGATCGCCCAGAGTTCCATCACAAGTTTCGGGAAGTCGCCCGCAACATGCAGCGCTAGGCCGCCTGAAACGCGGATTTCGTCCCAATGTGATGAGGCCGGATCCAGTTCGAAATATGCTGTGCCCGTGTGATACGGGATCTGCCGAGGCGCGACTGGCAACTGCTTCACCGCAATGCCTGCCAGCGCCGAGTTCACAAAGTCGCGGATTTGCTCCACTGAGCCGATCGTGATCTGACCTGGGAAGTGACGATTGATCACCTCAGATGGCAGATCAGCACTAACCGCAAGCACAAAGCGCGCTGACTTGATCAGGCTGCGGTCGAGCAACATACCAACCCGCACACCGTACTTGCGCTCCTCCAGTGGGATCGGAACAGCTGTCTGCTCCAGAACCGCTGAAAGATGCTGCCTCAAATGAGCAATAACCGGTGCAAACGACTCCGTCAGAGCCTCATGGCGATAGGGCTGAAGTGTTGAGGGACGTCGAGCCGCCGCTGTAAATGTTGCTAGTTCACCCACTAACTGAATGGAGATGCGATAGAGCGCTTCCGGATGAAGGGAGGGCGTCTGAGCAAAGTGCGCATAAAGTGGCTCGTACCGATTGACCGTTTGCAAAAGCAGGAAGTCTGAGATCTCTGCAACACCCTTGCTGCCAGAGTTGGAGACACGACCCGCAAGAGCATCCGCACGGTGGCTCAACATACCCCAGATTTCGCGAATATAACCGTAAAGTACTGAGGAGGAATGCGAAGCAAGGCAAGTGGAGATGTACTCGTCATCCAATATGACTTGCTTATCAGCCCGCACCTCAATCACACGCGCAATAGGTAGGCAGATCCAGCCATCCAGATCCTCAAAGTCAAACTTGAACGTGAAACGCAGACGTCCGGTTTCCATCTGCACGCTGGCATCACTGCCGGTAATGGCATCCCGCACTTCAGATTCATGCACCACATAACGCGCCGCAGTTTCCTGAACGCCTGGATATTCGTACTCATAAGCGCCAGGCTGTCGAATAGGCAGAGCCAGATAAATGACTGAGTTTTTAACGCTCTCAGGTACTGGAATGGACGCAGGAGCGTCACATTCCTGTGGCATCTTGAAGGGAGTTCCATCCGGCATGACGCCGCTGGCAAAATTGAGCGCGAATTGTCCTAGTTTCAGAGCTTCTTGATTGATTTTCAGCTCTGTATGCCCCCATGGGTGAGGACGAATGCTCGAGATACTGTCACTGACCAGCTGTTCCAGATAGCGATCATGCTGCTGGAAATGCTGCGGCTGTAGAAACAGGCCTTCTGACCAGACAACTTTGTTATGAGTGGTCATTAATAGAACCATCCTTCTTTTACTGTCTTGTCGGGCTGCAGAGTAATTTCAAGCTTGCTCAAATAAGCGATGAGGCTCGATGGTTTGTTGTTTGGAACCGTAATCACCGAGCTCCATGTCCCTGTATCCACTTTCCGAAAGGCACCAAGTACAGCAACGAAAGCCACACTCGGATCAACCTTGACTGCTACCTTCATGATCTTTCCGGGAGCTATGAAAACTTCCTTCATATCCAGCAGGTTTTTGCCGAGAACCTGGTCTCCTTTTTCAAACAGAGTGAAAAAGTCATGAGTTTTAAACTCGGCATCAGAAGTAAGATAAAAGATCTTGACCTGAACAGGTGTCGACATGCCTTCTGCGTTCTGGTTCAGTTCCTTGTCCGCAATGACAGTAGTCGTGATCATGACAGGCATTGGCATCTCGGCGGAGCAGGAAGCCAGGCCGATACTCAAAAGCAAAATGTACGCAATGCGTTTGATGTGGCTAATCGTCATGTGGTTTACGAGCTTTGTTCTCAATGTCTTTTTTCGGTTCTACATCCCAGTCCTCCGGAATGGTCTGGTGATGCGTTCTAGGTAATTTAAAGGCGTCAGATTCAGTACGATTGTGGTCCCAGGCACTTGCACCTTCTTCGCTGGAAATACCGCTGTCGCTTTCAAAAGGTACAGAGCTTGAGTATTTGTAACCTTCAAAGCCATAACTTACTGGTGGAATTGGCTCTTTTCCTTCGCTAGCAGGATAGGAGTCCAACGTTTCAGTAGCTTTGCGAAGGATGGACTCAGGAGACTCAAGCGGGTCATTCAGAACTTCAGAGAGTTCGTCCTCAGAAGATACGATCTGGTCATCAACCCAGTCATCATCTTCACTCTCAAGTTCTTTGGGAAGTAGATCCGCAAGAGGATCTGGATTTTCTGGTGCATCCAGGAAGTCATCGGTTTTCAGCCGTGCATCGGCACCTTCGGGCAGAAACTGGGTGCTGATGTAATAACCTCCAATGCGGATGATATCGCCTTCTTCCAAACCACAAGCCTCGCCGTTCGGAATAGGCTCATCCCAGTCATTAACGAAGGTTCCGTTGGAGCTGGTGTCAACAACGCGATACCCGCCTTCATGCCATTCAACAATGCAATGACGGCGTGACAATTGGTTTGCAGGATCGGGGAGTATCCAATCCGCAGTACTGCCACGTCCTATAACGCAGCGTTCCTGTCGCAATATGCGCGTGCATTTCCCTGTATCGACCAACTCATGCCCCTTGGTCAAAATGAGTACTAAAACGATGCTCGTGTTATCAGCCATATCCTCAGCCCCCGATAAGTACTGTGGGCCAGCCAAGGATGATGGTGCCGCCATGGGCAGTGACATCCAGCATACGCGCCGCCGGCAATCCGACGATCAAAGTGGTGACACTGCCTTTCATTATCGTGTCCGGAGGCCCAACGCAGACGCACATATCCGACATGCGTGCCGCCGGAAGGTTTCCGATTAAGACGGTCGGTGCTCCTAGGGATATCGGGCCTCCAACGTGAGGAACGATACCGTTCACCATTGGACAGACATGCATGTCTGTCATACGTGCTGCCGGGAAACTCATAGGGCCTCTATTTCATTATCTGCGAGTGCTCGTCCCAACTTGAAAGCTTTGACTAAGAACTCTTTGGGGTCCTCCACGTTGCTGTCATATACAGACAAAACTATAGATGACCCTACGGCAATACTAGTTAGGTTTTCTGGGGGAGGCGCAGGATCGAACTCGGGGGAACCCATACTTCCACCGCTCCATCCCGCTGCTGCGGCAGCCAGACAAGCGGCAGTTTTATATCCTCCATCATCAGCAATTTTCATTGCTGCACGACGCAGGTCTTCTTCAGGCTTACGGACCCAGTCTTCCGCAGCTTTCAGCGCTATTTCCTCATCATCCGTAGGCACAGTGCCTTCCGGAAAGGACGCTCTGCTGACTTGACTGGCCCACCACACTGCACGTGGTTTACTCAGGGCGTGAGCAAGTACCTTAACGGCATCTGACAGGAGTTCTGCATCCGCCAGGGTATCCACAACTTCGATAGAAGACTTGTTATCTTCTACAAGTGGTGTTGCCTCATCTCCAAGTTCTAAAGGTCTCTTTTCGAGTAGTTCCTTGTAGGAATTGAGGAGCAATGTAGTATTTGTCACGCTATTTTCCATAATGCGCCTCAATTAATCTTGACGAGGGCACCTTGTACCGTCGTGATGCCAGCACCTTTTAAGGTGGTCAGAGTCCCGTCGACGGTCGCCTGAACATCACCCTTAACGGTCACCATCAAACCTTTCAGCTCTGCCTGAGCTGCTTCCAGTTTGAGAGAACTTGGGCCAGCTGTCAGAGTGATCGACATGGGATCCATTTTGATTGAGCTGCCGCCGCACGTCAGTTCGATGGCCTGAGTACCAGACACTTTGACCGAGCCTGCTGAAGCATCGACCTTCACATCGCCTGTTTGCGAGGTGACACCGATGTCTTTCATAGCTTCAACGGTCTGCGCGCCTTGTTTCATGGAGATCGACTGATCTCCGCTCTCAACCGTGATGGTGTGATTGCCGGATTTGACGGACAGGGCGTCATCTTTTTCAACCGTGGTCGTACGGCCACCGGTCTTGATGGTGTAGGTCTCGTCACCTTGATCAACGGTCAGGCTACGGTTGTTGTAAACCTCAATGGTTTGATCACCATCCTCCTGCTTGTCGAACCCGATCTTGACCGTCTCGTTGTTCTTGACGGTCCGCTCGTAGTCCTTCTCGGCAGTAAGCTGCACGAGTTCCTCGTCCTTCTTGTCTTCAAACAGGAACTCGTTGTTGCCTCCACCTTCTTTGGAGGTTTCACTCTTGATCGTGGACTTGGTCGCTTCGCTAGGCAGATCATAGGGAACAGTTTGCTCACCATTGTAGACGCTGCCCACTACAATAGGGCGATCGGGATTACCATCGAGGAAGTCGATAAGCACTTCCTGTCCAACGCGTGGGATATGCAAACCACCCCAGCTCTTACCGGCCCACATTTGGGCGACGCGTACCCAGCAGGATGACTTGTCGTCTTTCTGTCCGTCGCGGTCCCAGTGGAATTGGACCTTGATCCGGCCATACTCATCAGTCCAGATCTCTTCGCCATCGGCGCCTGTAACAACAGCAGACTGCAGGCCGCTCATATTTGGCCAAGGTGTCGTTGAGGCTCTGCGGTACTGAACACTGGAGTCAATCGCTTCAATCTCATAGGTGATCGCGTCGTAGAACTCTTGTTCCTCATCGCGTGCAACCTCAATGGAGATCTCGCAGACCGCTTTGGTGATCAGGTATTCTTTTTCCTGACTTGGATCATCCGGGAACTGGTCCAGCTTGAAGAGATAGCCGGGACGCATGCCTCGCACGTTGCCGCGCGCATAAACCTTGGCGTAGGCGGCTGAAGCTTCTTCCACGCGGATTTTCGCCCGCTTTTCACCAGCGCTGACTTCTTCATAAATGCCGGGATACATATAGCGTGTGCGACCAGAAAGCTGATGTGATTTCTTATCACTCGCGTTGGCTTTCAAGTCACTGGTTGGCTTGGTGAAGTCATAATCGTTGATCTCAACTTCATCCGTCTGAATCTCTTCATTATGCCGCCAATCCCAAAGGTGGTCTGCTGCACGGCGGAAGTGATCTTCCTCTGAGTAGAACGGAAGACTGGATTCTCCCTTGATGTTCTCGTGAGCACTATAAGCATCCGCAAGAACCATGGTGTGCTGGCCGTCCTCATGTTCAAAGTAGTAGTAAATCCCTTCCTGCTCCATGAGGCGGCAGACAAAGTTGAAATCGGTCTCCTGAAACTGCACGCAGTATGGGCGTGGATCGTAACTGTCGCTCAGCTTGTTCTTGAAGTCCGTAAACCCAGCGTCCTGGAACACTTCCTTCAAAATATCTGGTGTCGACTTTTCCTGAAAAATTCGGCAGTTGCTGGTCAACGTCAAAAACCACAGCCAGGGACGCACGATGAGACGATACGTCGAGTATCCGTGATCCTGACCCGTATAGATCGCTTTGGTCACAAATCCGTTCAGATACTGATCTGAAGACAAACTGGTACCAGAGACCTTTTTCATCTCCAAAGTGAGGGACTGCCCAAGCATTTTGTCGAGGGGCAGGTCATGCTCAAATGATCGGCAATCGACGACCATTTCATAAAGCTCACTCATTTCGCTGGTCATTTTCATCTTCCAAAGATGGAAGCTGTCATCTCCGCCATCGAAATTGATCGTGAACAGCCGGTTCTCAGTTACTTTGCTTGCACACATTCCAGGACCTGCCTATCTCAGAAACGGGTTACAGTCGGGTCTCAGGCGTTGAAGCTGTCTGAGGTCAGTTTGCGATTGTCACGTTCCATCCGTTCAACGATGCCCGGATTAAGAATCCAGGGCATGGAGCCGCCGGAATTCTCCCAGTTTAGGAGGACTTCATCCCAGGTTTTGACGGATTTGATCAGCACCGGAAAACCCAATGGCTCTTTGCCAAACAGGATCTGATCCAGATACTGGGCACCGCGCACAAGGTAGTAATTGCCACCGAATTCCATGACGTAAATTTCAGGAAGATTATCTATTTCAACGACTTCAGCCATATCGAACTCCAATATTTATAGTTATAGGTCGGCAAGCAGCGCTTCGAGCTCTGGGTCCATACCTTCTTCGTCTGCCTCGTCTTCATCATCTGCAGAAAGATCAGCCAACAGGTTGTCCAGCTCAGATGTGTCATGGGCAGGTTCAGGTGGAGCAGCTGCTGCTGCAGGTTTTGGTGCAGGAGCTGGAGCTGCTTCTTCGACGTCTTCGTCCTCGTCGTCTGCAGCCGCAGGTTCTGTAACTTGAGGTTCTGGTGTTTCTGTTTCGATCCTGAAGACGGTTTCCGGGGTCTTCTTAGGATCCACGATGGTTTCAACAACCACAGCACCCTTCGTTGCCTGAATGGCAGGGTTATAGCCGTCGCCGCCAGCAATGCTGACGCGGGCACCAGCACTTGCGCTCGGGGTTTCTGCTGCTTTGGAAACCGCAATCTGATCACACCAGCGACCGGAAACAATATCTCCGGCAAGGCCGCTTAGAGAGGCAATCCGGACTTCCGGCTGTCCCTTCATGGAAACAATCGGCATGAACCGCTGTCGCATCAAAGGTTCAACGCTGCGGTGACTGATCATGCGGTCCGTACACGGCAGGGCGACTTGATCGCCGTATTGGTCATGCACGTAATGGAACGGCATATCGTTGATCGTCAGGATCGAACCTGGCCGCATGCCGCCACCATTGGTCTCGTAGTCTTTTGCGAGCACAAGGCCAACCAATGCTGCCGGGTTGCCCCACAACATGGCTTTCAGGCCAATTTTCTCGTCAAACTCTTCAAAATCGAATGCATCAATCGGATCGGTTTTCGCTCCATAGGGCATCCGAAGCATGAAGCGTGGCAAGCTCAGACCAATGTAATTGCTCTCTGGCATAGCCTTAAGACTCTGCCACGTCTTTTCGGTAATCTTAGGAAGCTCATCAAATTTTCTGTTTGCGTTGTTGCGATCCAGAGAAGTCAGGAATGGTGCGTGAGCATGCGCACAGATCTTGGATATGCGGCCAAGAAGCTCTGCATGCGGTGGTGTCATGTCGAAGGTGTAAAGGCCCACGATAGCACTTGGCGTGCCAACCCCTTCATCCTGCAGCGCATTTTCTACGAACAGACGATACAGACCTGTTTCTTCCAGCTTGTTGGTTGCGCTCAGGTCACGAGCAAAATCTTCCGCAGAAATGTCGTAGAGCGTGATCTTCAAGGATGTGGAAGTCTCAATCCGGCGTGACAACATATCAATGACCCGCCAGACACTCTCCAGTGCCTGAAAATCCGCATTTTGCAGGATCTTGCGAAGGGTTGTCGTCATCACTTCCTCAACGATCTCAAGATAATCGTCGAGTTGCGGATTGTCGGCAGGCTTGATGTAAGGCGAGACCATCTTTCCAATAAGCTCAGAAAGATCGTCTGCTTCTTCATGCTCTTCGACAGGCCGGTCGATCAGAGCTGAGAAGTCACTCAGTTTCTTGTCAACGGCAATCACAGAACCACGTGAATTTCTCTGAGAAACAGGCTTCTCGCCTTTGTTTTCCAACCATTCATCAATGGTTGCAGCTGCACCGCTGAAGGTGCCAGGGTTTTTCAGAGAAGACCGCAGTGCCTTCAATTCATCGAAGATTTCAAACTCCTCGATGATCTCATCGGGATGGAAGTCTTCAATGCAGCGTGGCTCAAACCGGATGACCTTGTCGTCACCGGCAAGATCCAGTTCGATGTTGATCTTGAAACGGGCAGGGAGATCTTCAGCCGTATCAACATCAACATTATGGCCTTTGAGCACAGCAAGCTCATCTGCCGTGTAAAGCGCCATCCGATTGGCACGGCCTGAGAAATCGCCGATGACCGCCAGATGGAAGGGGCTCTCTAGAGTAATGTCCAGCTTCGGCGCTTCACAGTCGATTTCGCCAAAATCTGGTTCAAACACGCTGGCAGAAGCACTCTCGGCACTTCCACCTTCGGCAGGGGCGTCACTTTCCTCGATGATGTCGTTAAGCAGCGAGTCAAGGTCATCGTCTTTTTCAGCGTCACTCATCACGATCTCTCTTGTTATTTTCTATTTGTTCTTCAAGACGTTCGAGGGTTTTGATCACTTGCAGCTGTGCAGCCTCCAGCTGGTGGGCAATCGCGCGGTTTTCTGCGGAAACGAGGAGGCGAAGACGTTCAACATCTTCACTGTGTTCTTCCTGATAGATGCCCTGCATGGAGCTGACGATCAGACCGATGAAAAGGTTGAGCACTGCAAAGGCTGTCAGGAAGATGAAGGGTATGAACAGGGCCCAGGCGTACGGGTAGATCTTCATCACCGGTCGCACGATCCCCATGGACCAGCTCTCCAGCGTCATGATCTGGAAGAGCGAGTAGAGGGACCGGCCAATATCGCCAAACCAATCCGGGAAACTTGCCCCAAACAAGCCCGTCGCCATCACGGCAAACACATAATAAATCAGCGCCAGCACGATCATCACGGAGAACATACCGGGCAGAGCGTCAAGCAGCGCCTGCATCACCTGCCGGTATTGCGGCAGGAAGGAAAGCACGCGCATGGCCCGCATGACACGAAGGGCACGCAATACGCTCAGGTAGCCGGATTGTGGGAGGAGCGAGAAACTGACAACCGAAATGTCGAAAATGTTCCACCAGCTTTTGAAGAAGCGAACGCCAAAAGCCATGATCTTCAGGACAAACTCCAGAATGAAGAGCCCGATGATCACGTCATCAAAGATCACCTGACCATCACCAGTGATCCGGCGCACGGAGGGGGACGTTGCCAAGCCAAGACTGATGGCATTGACAATAATCAGGAAGAGAAAAGTGTACTGAAATGCATCAGAACGAACAATACGGCGCAGAGTGAGGCGCCACGCAGGAATGCGCGTCGACCGTCTCCTTGCCGATTGCTTGACTTTCTGCATCGTTGGACTCCTCGTCACTTGGAAAAGTAGTTCCGACGTGTTTTGTTTCAGTTAGTTTCTGTGGTAAAAAAACTGATAAGCCTATGTTCCTATTTTTCTTTTAGGTTTATTAGGTTGTCAGGTCAGGCTCTCACTTCTTCTTATGCTTATCCTTTTTCGCCACAGGTGACTTCTTGAACTTGTAGTCAAAGGCATCACCATCTGTATGCACTTTGAGCTCTGTGATCTTCTTGTCTTCGCTCATGTTCTTGAGGAACTCGGTGCTGATATCAGGCAGCAGCGTGTTGGTCAGGATCGCATCAATCATGCGGCCACCACTCTCAATCTCAGCACACCTGCTTTCAATCAGCTTCACAACAGAGTCATCCCAGGTGAACTTCACATTGTGGTTCTCAAGAATACGATCACCAATGCGGCCAAGCTGCAGGTTGATGATCTTATGAATAACTGGTGAGCTGAGTGGGTAGTAAGGCACAGTCACAAGACGACCGAGCAAGGCGGCTGGGAAGGCCTTGAGAAGCGGAGGTCTCAAAGCCTTGGCAATGCCATCCGGATCCGGCACCAGATCTTCGTCAGCACACATATCCAGTATGAGATCACTGCCCACGTTCGCGGTGAGAAGGATCAGCGTGTTCTTGAAGTTGATCTTCCGCCCTTCACCATCTTCCATCATACCTTTATCAAAGACCTGGAAGAACAGCTCGTGCACATCTGGGTGGGCCTTCTCAACCTCATCAAGCAGCACGATGCTATAAGGTCTGCGGCGCACAGCTTCTGTCAGAACGCCGCCTTCACCGTAACCCACATAACCCGGAGGTGAGCCCTTCAGAGTCGAAACAGTATGGCTCTCCTGAAACTCACTCATGTTGATTGTAATGAGGTTCTGTTCTCCGCCATAAAGCGTCTCGGCAAGGGCCAGAGCGGTTTCAGTCTTACCGACACCACTTGGACCCACAAGCAGGAAAACACCGATTGGGCGGCTTGGATTATCCAGATTGGCGCGGGAGGTCTTCACACGGCGTGCAATTACTTCCATCGCATGGTCCTGACCAATAATCCGCTTGCGCAGAATATCGCTCAGATGGAGGACGGTGTTGATTTCATTGGAAACCATTCGGCCTGTTGGAATGCCAGTCCAGTCAGAAACAATGGTGGCAACCGCCTGAGCGTCTACCTCTGGCAAAATGAGCGGATGCTCGCCTTGAAGCTCCGTCAGCTCTTCTAGTTTCTCGTCGAGCTCTTTCTTAACTGGCGCTGTATCGGCATTCTCATCGCCATTGGTTTGGCGGAATACCTCACGTAGTTTCAGAATGTCCCCAACGAGCGTTTGCTCTTTGATCCACTCAGCTTCTAGACCTTCGCGTTCTTTCTCAAGTTCGGTCAGTTTCTTTTTAACGTCGGTGAGCTTCTCACCTACATCAAAACCAGATTGAGACTCGCGTTCCAGAATGTCTCGCTCTGTCTCCACCATCACTTGCCGCTTTCGGCAATCATCCACTGCTGCCGGTGTGGCGTGTTGGGAAAGGGCAACGCGGGCACAGGCCGTATCAATCAAACTGATTGCTTTGTCGGGCAATTGCCGAGCTGGAATAAAGCGCATGGAAAGGTGAACTGCAGCTTCCAATGCTTCATCAAGGATCTGCACCTGATGGTGCTTTTCAAGCATTGCTGCTACTCCACGCATAATGGCAACGGCTTTATCCGGATCTGGCTCTTCAACCAGAATGTTCTGGAACCGGCGAGCAAGAGCTGGGTCTTTCTCAATATGCTTCTTGTATTCTGACCATGTGGTCGCCGCGATCGTCCGCAACTCACCACGAGCCAAAGCCGGTTTCAGCAGGTTCGCGGCATCACCGGTACCAGCGGCGCCACCAGCACCAATCAGTGTATGGGCTTCGTCGATGAACAGAATAATCGGCTGTACAGAGGAGCGAACCGCATCCAAAATCTTGCGCATACGATCTTCAAACTCACCTTTAACACCAGCACCGGCCTGAAGCAGACCCACATCCAGCAGCAGAACACGAACGTCTTTGATGGACGGTGGCACATCGCCCTCTGCAATGCGGATCGCCAGACCTTCAACAACAGCAGTTTTACCAACACCGGCTTCACCCGTCAGGATAGGGTTGTTCTGGCGGCGGCGCATCAGCGTATCAATGATCTGCCGGATTTCTTCTTCGCGGCCAATAACAGGATCCAGCTGGCCTTCTTTTGCCTTGGCAGTCACATCCGTGCAGTAAGCATCAAGGGCTTCATCTGCAGTCTTTAATCCAGGAGCTGCAGCATGTTGCTCACCTGCATCCAGTTGCGTACCATCCTTGGCTTTACCTTCCTCAGGAGAGCCTTCCGTAATCTTCTTGTAACGGGCTGCTGTATCGTCTGCAGATATGTTCTCAAACAACCGAGAGATGCCAAACAGGGTGTTGCGCAGACCTGGGGTCTTGAGAATGCCAATCAGGAGATAGCCACTGCGGATGGCGTTGTCGCCAAACATCAGCGTGGCATAAACCCAGCCACGTTCAACCGCTTCCTCCACGTGTTGGGATAGGTCGCTAACGGAACTTGCACCGCGCGGGAGTTTGTCTAAAGCTTTGGTGAGATCCGACGCAAGCCGTGCCTCATCGATACCCGCATCGCGAATGATACGGTGTAAATCTGAATCCTGCGCACTCAGCAGCTGCTGGAACCAATGTTCCAACTCCACATAAGGATTGCCGCGCATCTTACAAAAAGTCGTAGCGCTGTCGATTGCCTGATAACAGGTCGGATTTAATTTACCGAAGAGGGACGCTCGTTTGATATCACTCATGGGAACTCCTAGGCAGCCTTCGCACTACCGTTGCTATGAACAGACGCTTTTTTTGATTTTTCAGTAACTTGACGGGGGCGCAAATTGAGATCTCGAACCGGGCCGCCCTGTTTCTTGGGCGAGAGCCACGTGGTCCAACCAAGTTTTCCGTATTGACCCAGACGAGTTGTAGGCACCTGGTTGCGTTTCAGCACCAAAGCCACATCCCATTCCAGCTCATCACCACAATAAGCACGAACAGCAGAAAGCAGCCGCGGCATGGAAATGCCATCAGGTAGCAAACCCTCATAATCGCGCAGAGAAAGCGGTCCAAATGCAACGCGGAACTTGGTGTCGCTGGACCAGACACGACCACCCAAAGCTGCACCAACTCCAAGAAGGCCAGCGTTGCGGAAACCATTGAGCGCAGTCACCTGCTTTTTGGGCAGATAAAGCCACTCACCAATAAACTCTTCAAGCTCAACGGGGAGGTTGAAGTAACAGCTGAGGATGGCCAGCAAGCCATCTGCTCCGCGTGTTTGCAGCGCTAGCCGACCCGCAAAATGGTACTTCACCACGTCTGGTAGATCATCTCTGTGCCGGAACTCTGTCGGCCCAAAGCCAGCCAATGCACCGGTATAGATTGAATACCGATCCTGCTCAGGTCGATCAAAGCTGAAAGCAGGTTCACCGGTGATCGCAGCCCGATAAAACAGGCTGAGAATACGATGATGGAATACATCCGCGAACGCCCGCATGGTCGTATCGCGGTGCTGATGCTCTCGCTTAAACGCATATTCGGTCAGATGCAGGGGCATCGGTCCATTAGGACCAAAGAGACCGAGGAAACGGCTGGTCATTCGACTTGGATTAGTGCCGACGCCCTGCTTGAAAGCTGTGATCGTCGAAGCTTCAAACTGCAAATGCGGCTCATGAGAGAACCGGACAGGATCATCCTGACATCGGCGGGATGTCCCGATGCGGGGCTTGTCTGGATTAGCACATTCAATAAGCCGGACCAGAGGCAAAAACTCGTAGTCGAGAAAGTCTTTCTCGGCCGAACGCAAACGCCCCCTCCAGCGCGCTTCCTGTGTTGGAGGCTGCTGTGTAACCGCAGGGACCTTGTTTGCACCATTGGAAGGTGTTGGTTTTGGCGGCGGACCTATGGAAGGAGGAGGTGTCTGGGAACCGGTCATAGCCTATGACGCCTCCCAATCTGACATGGCCAACGCATCACTTCACCACGAACGCTCGATCTCACCACGGTTTCCGTGAAGCTGTTGATCGATACGTAACGCGCGAAGAACTCGTTGAGCACTGCTCCCAAGAGAAACACACCCGTGCCTTCAAACGCGGCTTCATCGAGCGTAATGTTCAGCTCCAGACCACGGGCAACAGAAGAGAGGCCACGCCCAGGGAGACGACGCACTGCTCGGGTAGATTTGATAGATCGAACACCATCTATCTGCTGCGTCGTAGAGGTATCTCCCAGCGGCGCATAAAGATGCAGAATGGAACGCAGGGCCTGCGCGCCATCGGTATCGTTGTTATCCGCTATACTGAGATAGTTCAGTGACAAATGGTTGATGAACCGCCATGCAGTTTCGCCAAAGATGTTGGAGGGGCGAGGGCGACTTGGTCCGTCAATACACTTCACCGCGTTGACTGGACCACCTTCCGGCAGAGAAAAGTCAGACTTGCCCGCACCAATCGGCATCATCAACGGCAAGTCGCGGTTAGTGCAAAGAGCGCGAATGCCCAGCTGATTGAGTGACAGATTATAGGGAGCATCTTTCGCATCCACGAGGCTGATGAAGATCTCGGTGCCCAGATAGTTACTGCGACCACCAGTAATCTTCCGCTTTGCCGTCGCCAAGCGTTGTTTTCGATGAACTGTGTAGTAGGCGCTCTCACTGCGAATATCCTGAGAACTTGAGAGGCTGTAAAATGGCTTGAAGATCTGCGGTGCATCACCCTGAGAGCTGTAGCCTTCCACTTCCTCCAACTGATAGATCTCATAATCCAGCGGCTTGGAGCGATCCGGCACCACATGGTGATCGCTTCGTCTGTCGTTTATGTGCAAGCGATCCAGTCGCGTCGAGAACAAATTGATGGCTGGCGTACAAAACAACGCAATATTAGCGCGATCAACGGCGCGCTCCAGATCCCTGTCAACCCGATTGAAGAGCAGGAAAACATCCATCTCATCGGTTTCACATTGGCGAACAGCTGGTTGCAAATTTGTCAGTTCAGCAAACAGGAACCTATGAGGGAAAGCAAAGTATTCCTGCAGCAAACGATACCCGCTGAAGGATTGAGGGCCGTAGGGGAGCAGAGCATCCTCATCGCCATAACCGCGCGTGTTCACGATCTCAGAGGGGAGATTGATTTCCCATGGCGTCGGCAGGCTTGTCGGGCGAATGGCAACGCCCGCACAGTTACCGATAATCTGCTCGTACAGCTTCACCGGCTGTGAACCGCCACCTCGCAAATAGAGAGGGAGCTCATCCAACGCCAACTCGTTGAAGGGAATATTGCCAACGGTTTTCAGCCGTATGCGAAGTCCAGCCTTTGCACCGTTGCGAACTTCAACCTTCTGTGCAGCCAGTTCACTTGGGCTTGCAAGATAGTCGACAGCTTCTACGCTAACGGGCCATAAGGTCGTGTCATGAGCAGTCTTGTAGGTACAAGGTGTCGCTCCGCGTGCACTTTTCCGGCTGCGCAATTGAGTTCCGCGAGGAACCAGATAGCCTTCCTTCAGTGAGCCCTGTGTCATGTCCGGCTCAAGGCTGGCAATCAGCATGGACGGCACGGGCGCCAGAAAATGCGGATACACCATCTCCAAAAGATGCTGCGTAAACTGAGGGAACTGAGCATCCAGCTTGTACTGAACACGCGCAGTCAGAAACGCAAAACCCTCAAGCAATCGCTCTACATAAGGGTCTGCGCAGTCAAAGCCACTCAGCCCGAGGCGACCTGCAACCTTGGGATATGCCTCTGCAAATTCTGAGGCACTTTCGCGTATATGCTGTAATTCTCTGTTGTAATAAGGAAGCAGCCAAGGCTTCATGTCAGGAACCTCGCTGGCGCGGTTTAGCTATCTGCACTGCATGCACATCAAGATCGAACTCAGTGCGCAGATACAAAGCTTGTGGCAAAGGTTGAGACCACAGCTGCCCTTCAATCTGAAAATCCAGACGGTTGGAACGACGTGGCTTATTCGGTTCAACGATGGAAACCAGCAGACTTTCTTCTATAACGCGAGGCTCGAAGTTGACGATGGCCTCGTGCAGAATGTCTTCAATTTCCTCAGCGCTTTTGGTTGTCATTGCACCAAGGTCTGGAATTCCAAAGTTTAAGACGGAGGACTGAACTTCAGGGTAAGGTGTCAGATCGATGTCTGAGCCAAGCCGCGTTGTGTTAAAAAGCCACTCCAAATCACGCTGAATGGAATACCGAAGATTAACCGAGCTGGTGACGCGGGCTTCACGGGGCTCTACCTGCTGAAACGGGTTATCATCTGTTAGACGGTCCAGCAAAGACGGGACCAACCGATCAGCAAGTGGCCGTTCAGCCATGGCCGCCCTCCGTTGAAGTAGTAGTATCGCCGCTACCCACGACAGGACCAATGTCCTTGTGAACGTCTACTTGAGTGTCGAAGTTGATTGAACGGACCTCAAGAAGGGGGATTTCGGATGTCTCATGCGCAAACATGCGCTGCCCAATCGGTCTGTCTCCGTTCCAGGCGGTAAGGCGAGAAAGTTTCAGATTGGCATCATCGGAATGCACTGTTTCAACATAACGTGTTGGAATGAAACCATTTGCAGGTCCGCCGTTCACCCACAGGAGATTGACTGGTGTCCAGCACATATCTCTCAGGTCACGTGGCTCAGGAATTCGGATGGATTTGATGGCAGAGTAAGGAACCCAATAATAAGCATTGCTCATCATGAGCTCTAAAACCGGCCCCAAACGGGGATCGGCGTCAGCAAGCCATTCAAACTTCTCGCCATTGATTGTTCCAGAGATCGCTTCTGCTTCCTCAAAAGCCTGATCACGAAGCTCTACGGCAGCTTGTTCGTTCTTTTCAACGTCAAACTTCAGCGCCTGGATAAGAAAGGAAAGCCACTCTTTGGGTTCACCAAACAGAAGAGGGGTCTTTACGCCTGAAAAGACTTCCTCACGCAGTTGCTCCATATCGAGCAAGCGAGAATAAGTCTCCACCATCGGAATGGCGCTATCATCAAACTGTCGAATGATTGGAAGTTGTTTCTTGGCCTTCAACCAGTCTCCATTCACACAATAGAGCTGGAAGAGGAGGATACGCTCTTTGACGTCCTCAGGATTTTTTCGCACTTGCTCCTGAGTGATTTCGAGTGCTTCTTTCAGGTTACCTGTGGCTAGATGTTCCTTCGCAGGCATACGGGATCACTCCGGACTAGGGCGCATTGAAAGTTTGCCGGGGGAGCCCCGGCAAACACACAAGGGGGGAAGAAAAATACTCGGTTTATTTGACGACCAAATCGCGAGTATTCTTGATGCGGCTCCACTTTTCGGTAAGTGTTTTGCCCATCGCACCAGTGGTATCCATCATGGTGTAATCAATCTGAACTGCACCATATTCCATCTGGATGGATTCTTTACATTCTTCGTCGTTGCCTTCCCAGCTGATTTCTTTGATAGCAACCAGCTTCATGGTGAAGGTGAGGAAGATCACACCCGCCTTACCGGATGCACCACCTGAGCGGCGTAGTAAGAGCGTCACTGTTTCGTAAATACCGCCGTTACAACAAGCAAGGAAGAGGCCTGGTGAACCACGGTCACTCTTCTTTTCAATCTGGAACTCTTTAAACTTCACGCGGCCGGCACCAGAACCGCCACGCATGGAACCGATGTCCATGGTGTTTTCAGCACCCATGCTGAAAGTCGCGATTTCGAAGGCTTTTTTCGCTGCCATTTCATCATCTTGTGTTTCGCCTTCAATGGCGATAGCACCGGCACCGGGCCCCTCGAAGATTACATATGCATCAATTGCCATGACGCTTGCTCCACTTTAGGTTTCTTTTTTGTTGTGGCACTAAACGGCTTGCCGCATGAGGCGTAGTGCCGATGAACAGCGTTTTGGATGGGTACTTTGAAAAACGCTGTCGTCCTTCTCGCCAGCCTAGGACTTAGCCTCCCTTGGCTGACGGAAGTTTTGAAACCAGTCGCAAGGACACAGTCAGTCCTTCCAGCTGGTAATGCGGACGCAGGAAGAACTTCGCGCTGTAGTAGCCTGGGTTTGAATCGTCTGCTTCAACGACTACTTCAGCCGAGGCCAAGGGTTTTTCTGCCTTGGTCTGTTCACTTGAACCAGCAGGATCGCCATCTACGTAACGCATGATCCAATCCTGAAGCCAGTTCTGCAAATCCTGACGTTCTTTGAACGAGCCAATCTTGTCCCGAACAATACATTTTAGATAGTGAGCGAACCGACAACTTGCAAATAAGTAAGGTAACCTAGCTGCAAGGTTGGCGTTTGCTGTCGCATCCGGGTCTGTATACTCTGCAGGTTTCTGCAAAGACTGTGCTCCAATAAAGGCAGCCAGATCCGAATTCTTGCGGTGTAACAATGGCATCATGCCATTCTTTGCAAGCTCTGCTTCGCGCCGGTCGGTGATCGCAATCTCGGTCGGACACTTCATGTCCACGCCGCCATCATCCGTTGGGAAGGTGTGAGCAGGTAGTCCTTCAACAGCACCACCAGATTCAACACCGCGGATACGGGAACACCAACCGTACATCTTGAAGGATCGGGTGATGTTGGTCGCCATCGCAAACGCTGAGTTGGACCAGACGTATTTCTTTGAATCGGCACCTGAGGTGTCTTCTTCAAAGTCGAACTCTTCCACCGGCTCCGTGTTTGGACCATAAGGCAAACGAGCCAGGAAGCGCGGCATTGCAAGGCCAATATAGCGAGAGTCTTCGGCTTCGCGCAGAGACCGCCATGCTGCATATTCTGGTGTCTGGAAGATTTTGGTGAGATCGCGAGGGTTGGAAAGTTCTTGCCAGGATTCCATCTGGAAGAGAGTAGGGCTGGCACCCGCAATGAAGGGAGCATGTGCCGCCGCAGCAATCTCAGCCATCTCATTGAGAAGAGCTACATCCGGTGGGGTGTGATCGAAGTAATAATCACCGATCAGCACGCCATAGGGTTCGCCACCAAACTGGCCATATTCTTCTTCGTAGATCTTCTTGAAGACCGGGCTCTGATCCCAAGCAGTACCCTTATACTTCTTCAGGGTTTTGCTGAGGTCTTTCTTGGAGATGTTCATCACTCGGATCTTCAGCATCTCGTCGGTTTCAGTGTTGTTGACGAGATAATGCAGACCACGCCACGTACCTTCCAGACTCTGGAAATCTTCGTGGTGGAGGATCTGCTGCATCTGCTCAGAGAGTTTCTTGTCTATCTCAGCAACGATTGCCTCAATCGACTTAAGCGTATCATCCGAAATCAGTGTCGTGTTTGCCAAAGCCTGTTCGGCCAGTGTTGCCACTGCACCTTCTACGGCTTCTTTTGCACTGTCTGATTTTGGCTTGAATTCTTGTTTGAGAAGAGATTCAAAGTTATTGGGATCAATAGCTTCAACCTGCGCCTCTTCGGCTTCGACTTCCGGTTGTTTTTCAGCTTCAGCCATTATTCTCGTCCTTCTCTTCAGCAGCAGCATCACCTTCCTTCGGTGCAGCAGCTAGTGTTTGCAAAAGGGCAGGATCATTCAAAACCTTGCCGATCAATTCCTCGGCGCCGGACTTGCCGTCCATGTAGGTCATCAGGTTTGCGAGCTGGGTGCGGGCTTCTAGCAGGGTGCGCAGGGCATCAACCTTGCGGGCAACCGCTGCAGGCGAGAAATCGTCCATGCTCTCGAATGTCAGATCAACGCTGAGGTTGCCTTCACCTGTAAGTGTGTTGGGAACACGGAACGCAACACGCGGCTTCATAGACTTCATGCGTTCATCAAAATTGTCGACGTCAATTTCGAGAGCTTTTCGATCTCCTACAGGAGGAAGCGGATCCTCTGGCTTACCTGAGAGGTCAGCCATAACGCCAGCTACAAATGGAAGCTGGATTGTTTTTTCCGCGCCATACAGTTCAACATCGTATTCAATCTGAACTCGAGGGGCTCTGTTCCTCGCTATAAATTTCTGACTACTTTGTTTTGCCATGTGATCGTGTTCCCGGTACTTTTGTTCTTATTCGGACCTGGGTTAGTCGATTGAACCGTGTTCGTCATCGTCCTCGGGGCGTGACCCTCGGATATTCAAAACTTGTGCCTCCCCATCAGGAGCGAGGTCCTTGATGATGGAATAGAAGTCGAGATCAACGAGACGTCGGGCCCGACCCAGTAGAAGAGGAACCGGACTTGAAGGTTCACTACGCTTGTAATACGCACAAACTTCATCAAGAGCCCTTAACACGTCAGTTCGGTTTATAACTGTTCCGGTAAAACTTGCGCTTTTCTTGCCGGAACGGGCTTTAACTACGCCTTCTTCCTCAGAGGAATCCTCTTCCTCTTCTTCATCTTCCTCCTCTTCCAACTCCAAGGCTGGAGCCAATAAAAACTGGGCCTGCCGCAGTTCGCGAAGCAGATCATCAAGGATCAGGCCACCATGTTGGGCAAAGAAGTCGCGAACGTGCTCGGATGTTTTGATCGCGGTTTCGATTGCATTAACGACCTCTGCAATGTTTTCGCGATCTGTCTCCCTGAGGGCTGCATCGTAGGAAGCGATGTCTGGTCGGTCGCGACCTTCAGGCAGTTCTGCCTCACCGCGGGCGATAGCAATCTCGTTGAGAGACCATGCTCCGAAGATGCGCGACTGCACCAGGGCAGTGTTTCGGAGCAAGGTGAGGGTAGTGCGTCTGTCATTGAGAGCGGACAAGACATTTGCACGCATGATTGGGTCATGCCCCTCAGCCGGATCCAGTTCCGGGTGCAGAGTATCCCAGAAGGTGTCCAGCATTTGTGCAATGAATTCCAGGCCTTTGGCGAAACCTGGAAAGCCTTCAATTGCAATCAGTGCTTGTGCATGGATTATGGCAACCCGAAGATCATAGGTTCTTGTGAGAAGCTGCGTTGAAAGTCGTAGAGCTTCCTTCCAGTCGGGTTCTTCACCCTTGATAATGGCTTCCCCGATCTGGTGATCTTGGGTGCCACTGGCAGCAGTTTCCATCGTCAGGAAGTCAGGATCGTATTCAAGATCCGGCCCGCAAGGTGCGTTCTCCTCAATAGGTTGAAGGGAAGCCGTTGGATCCATTCGAAATCTATCCCGCTCTGCTACTGCTTAATGGGACTGGAAGTCCTAAAACTACCAAGTATTTGCGCATAATATTGGTAGAGGTTGCCAAAAGAGTGGTTAGCCCACTCCAGATGAAATCATAATATTCCGCAAGGTCATTTCATTGTGTGTACGGCATCGGAGGAACTGGTAATATCGTTATTAACTGGTTGACTTGATGGAGAAAAATAATCCTGCAACCAGAAGGTCTTGAGACATAAGAGGATATCGTGAACGAGCCTGCAAAGCGCACATCAACCAGCACTGTCAGGTTTTACAAGTGTCCCACGTCAAATCGCATGTTGGCGGAAAAGAAACTCATCTCAAAAACGGCGCCACAGCAACTTTTAATGCGTGAAGCAAAGGCGTTACAGCAGCTTGCCGGCTCGATTGCACCAACGTTTGTTGAGTTAAAAGAAGAGGGGGGGGAAATCAGTCTGATCATGGAGAAGATAGAAGGTGAAACCTTGTCCCATGTGCTGAAGGAAGCGTCACTTTCTTCTGGCGAGATGGCCAGACTTTGCAGCTGTCTGATTAAGACAATCAATCAGCTTTACAAGAATGGAGTTGCGCATCTGGATCTGGCTCCAAACAACATCTTACTCAGCAACCAGAGCGCGTATGGTATCGTTCTCTTGGATTTTGCCTACTGCGCTTTCGCTGAGGAATTGCCTTTTATGCGTCCACGCAGCAGCTTTGCCGGTCATTTGAACTATGCTGCACCGGAGCAGCTGGGATTGGGGTCCAATATGATTTCTGATAAGGCTGATCTGTATGCTTTGGGTCTGATCATTCGAGAAATCTTCGGATATCAGGACCATGTAAAAGACAACTACGATGACGCAATTGAGTTTCGCCGGTGCAGCCTTGATCTCCTTAAATTGCCGCCTGACTGGCGGCAAATGGTTACTCAGCTGCTGAAATTTGCACCAGATGAACGTGTCAGAATATTAACGCACAGCGACTACAGCACCGGGTCGTCGGTTTAATGTTAAGGGCAGCTGATAGCGCATAAGCAAGCCCGATTGCAGCCTCTGTTTTGGCAAACAGTCCGGCATTCAACCGAGCGGACGCCCGCAGTGATGCACGTGCAGATGCTCTGACAGAAATGCGGTTGGCATTCCGCAACCAGTCTGCCTGACCGATGTTCAGATCCAAATCACTCAAGTCAACTTTCGCGGTTGGAAGTTTCAGGTTGAGCTGCGGAAGCAATCTGGAAAAGAGGGCCAGTTTTGCTGTGATGCGCGCCCAAGCCTTGACGTTTCCTGAAAAAAGGCTTTCACCAAATGCCAGTTGAAGAAGACCAATGATGTTCAGCGCTGCGAGAATTTTGAAAGCGGCTTTCAAATCGAACTTGAAACCAAGGTTCCAACGACCAAAATCAGCCAGCATCTTGGCAAGAGCTTTCACATCAGCCTGAGCATGCATATTCAGGTTCTGCTTCAGCCCAAGATCAACGAGCCCAAGCAGTGGCAAGTTTATCCGTGCTTTCGGAAGAATGAGGTTCAACCGCCCTAGGTTCAGATTGAACGGGTTCAGTCCCAATCCTTTGATCTGCAAAATAAGCTGAGCAGCAAGCCCCAGTCTTGCAAGGATGTGTCCAGGCAGCTTCCCAAGCTGCAAAGCAAGCGGAAGCGCGAACTTTGCTGTCGTCTGCGCAAGCTTTTTCAGCTTTATCTTGGCAGCGGGCAGAGTAGCAGATTCAGTGACACGAAGCGCCAGATCAGCTGCGGCAGTCAAGCGGTGATTGATACTTGCGTTGAGGGCCAACAATTGCGCAAGGCTGAGAAAGTTGAAGGGGCGAAACCGCATGAAGAGATGAGCGGGAGTAACGCGAAGGGAAGGCCCTTTGATACGGGGAAGCGCTGTTGCCTCACCTGCTTTAAGGACCAAGGGCAGCAACAGGTTCAGATTTATGTCTGGAATAATGTCTGGGCAAAAACAGAAGCAAGGCAATGGGGTGTGCTCCTTCAGCTTGTTCCCGAAAACAAAGGTCGCCCCATGTTACATCACGCGCAACATGGGGCTGCTTATTAGACAGACATCTTCTGTTCGATATCTTTGAGAGCAGCTTCAATAGGTTTCTTGATTGAAACTGAGACCCCAAGCGGGTTCTTCTCAAGCAAATCGATCAGCTTGTCTGAGTTCATGTGATTGTTGAGCGTTGCGATACTTGCAGAGAGTTTTTTAGCGATAGCGTCTTTCTGCTTTGCATCAGCTGCACCCCATTCCTTCAGGTTTCCAATCACTGAGTCCAGATTCCCTTGCAGGACACTGGCAGCACCGGTGAGGGCTTGTGATGGACCTTTTGCTTTGATGAGACGCATGCGCGGATCGTCATGAGCTCCTAGTTTTGCAAGAAGGCTACCGATTTCCGCTTCAACATTTGCACGTTGAACTGTAAAGGCTTTGATCGCAGCAAATACTTCTTGCTGGTCAACCTTAGGTGCTTTAGGCGCCTGTGCCAGCAGAGCCAGAACGGCCTTCACTCCTGCCTGTGTGCCAGGATCATCTAGTGCTTTGACTGATGCCTGAACTGCAGCAAGTTGCTGTTTCAGGTTGCTGTCATACTCTTCGTCCACTCCAAGAGCGCGCTCGACCTTACTAGCGAGGGCAGCCAGAATGGCCGTGAGCTTGTCGCGAAGAATTTCTTCCTGAGCTGCATCTTCAGCCGCGGCTGCCGCTGCATCTTCTGCAGAAGTATCCTCATCGTCTTCGGTATCTTCCAGATTTTCGCCACTGGCAGCCAGCTCTTCATCGGTGAAGGCTTCATCACTGCCTGTGTCTTGAACCTCATCTGTTTCATGAGAGAAGGTATCCAGCAGATGATCTGGGGTCTCCGCACCTTCTTCCTCGGCATGATCAGAATGAACTACATTGCCGTCTTCATCCTTCACATGAATTTTGAAGTTCAGCTTCTGACTGATAAGGAACTTACGCATCATCTTGATAAGGCCTTGGGTCGGCGGCTTACCAATACATTCGATGGTCATTTCCTTACTTTTAATGGTCACAACCCCACACATACTCTTGGGGTTCTGAGTCTGCTTCTTCACCGCGACCAGAAGCATTTTGGGCTTCTTGCGTGGGTGGATCATTAAAGCGTCGTCTTCCTTTGGATTCTTGTTTGGAGAGTACGCAAAGTTGACTTCTTGTTTGCGAGCCTTCTGAATGCCTGCTTTGAGCTGTTGTAGTTCTTTAGCGTCCATTGGGTGACCTCGGTGTTTGACCTTCCGACCTACTTACTAAACTTCCTTTTGTGTACTTTACATAAAACTGGTCTCGACGGTTTTAAATAAAGAGTACTGTCCGGACGTACTTCATCTGTATTGACCGTTTCAAAATCAAACATACTACACAATCTCGCGATTACTTTGATGCCTAGGAAGGTGACGTAGCTGGCGCCCGTACACATTCTTGGTCCTAATCCGAACGGAAAATAACTTCCCAGTGTTGCCTTCGCTTCGCCGCGAGAAAAGCGATCCGGATCGAACATATCCGGGTTTTCCCAGAAGGAGCGGTGGCGATGGACAACCCATGGACTGATAATCACCATGGATTCCTTAGGGATGAGTGTGTCTCCCAGCGTGGTGTCTTCGCGAGCGATACGGGAGAGATACAGAACAGGCGGATAAAGACGCAGAACCTCTTTAAACACATCACGTGTGAAACGAAGGCGCGGCAAATGCTCGTAGGAGATGCGACCACAAGCGGTTACCAGCTGAACTTCGGTTCGGATGCGCTCCACAATCTCCGGACATTGGGCAAGAATATAGACTGACCAGCATAGCGCAGCGGACGTTGTTTCGTGGCTGGAGAGGAAAATACTCGCGACCTGATCAACAAGTTGTGACTTCGTAAAGCGCTTACCAGTGGAAGGAACACGTGCTTCTTGGAAGATCTGAAAGAAGTTCTGAGTGTTGGGCGGCTTGTTGTACATGTGCTCATCGATGATCTGGGAAATCACCGCACGCACGTTCTCAGCAGTCTTCAAAGCAGCCTCAGTAAAGGCCGGCTGACCTCCGCCGGAAAAACGTTTCAGATCCAACGCAGTCCCAGCAACTTCCTCCTCATACTTCATAATGGAGTTGAAGCACTGATGCTCCAGCTGAATCTCAATGGGCTTAGAGAACACACAGCGAAAATTGACGTCAGCCACGAGGAAATTGATTTCTTCAGCCAGTTTGATGGTTTGGCCGGTTTCAGAATAAGTCAGGAGCCGTTCCACAAAGGAACTCAGGGCTTCCTGCAAATAGCCAAATGAAATCCGAACGCTGGAGTTGGAGAAAATTGGTGCAACCATCTCATGCTGATCTTGCCAATCAACACCTTCGGCTGAAACAAGGCCGTTGTGCAGGATTGGCTTCAAAAGCTCAGCAATTCCGCCGCCTTTTGGGAAAATAGCTTGTTGTTCTTCTAAAACTCTGGACAGCAGCTTGGGCTCGTTCACAAGGAACTTGCGTGGATCATCATCATCGAACTGAAAAATCGCGCACTCGTAGAGCTCCTTAGGAATGACGCCAAGAGGGTCTGAGCTCAAATAATTGCTGAAGTTTCTCCAGCCTTCTGCGGCTTCTCCCGGATAGGGTGCTGGTGGTCGATATAATGAAATCTTGTTTTCCATTATCTACATTCATGTTGCGGCGGAAATTGGAATACTTCCGCACATTTCCCAACATCATCAGCGCGAGCCGACAGGAGAAGTAGGTGAGAACCCATGCGCAATAGTGCTTTGCGGGAATATAGAACAGCCCCCTTAGAGATTTGCTTTCGGGACTCTGCAAATTTTGTTTGATTACTAATCAAGAGAAAATACTCTGAGTAACCAATGGGTTTGGCCCTCTGAGCCGCACCCGTAAAAGCAAGCGCCATAGGGCTTTAGCGCTATTGGAATGAGCACGAAAGCCCAGGAAAAACCACTCGTAGGTGACGTTAGGAAATGTCTTGTAGCCTTACCTGAATCTAAAAGCAGGCAGCAAAAGCACTGGGTTACTCAGAATATGCTGGGTTTGGCGCGGCAGTGCTATTCCGCAAAATCAGACGGCAGCCGAGCTCGACGCGGCGTGCGCTCCGCTCTCCATCTGGCAAGGTCAACGCTTCTTCCAGAAGGTTCAGGGCCACGTGTCCGATCTCTTCCATTGGAACATGAATGGTTGAAAGAGATGGGTTTGAGAGCTCTCCGAATAACGCATTGTCAAAGCCCATAACAGACACATCGTTTGGAATGGAATATCCAAGGTTCTGCAAGGCCTTCATCGCCCCAAGCGCAACGTTATCAGCTGAACAGAAGAAGGCAGAGTAGGGGGCTGGGCCTTCGTGTTCACTCAGCCAGCGGCTGAAGTTTTCTTCCACCACATCCTGCTGATAATCGCCAACATCAATGATGTCTGAAAGGGGGGCTTCAAGCCCTGCCTGACGGTAGGCGTCCAGAAAACCCTCCATACGCTGCTTGGCAACGCGCCGGTTGCCCCAGGTCAACAAAGCAATCCGTTTGTGGCCCAGCTGAAGCAGATGATCTGTAGCAAGCTTCGCGCCAAAGCGATTGCTCGGTGCCACGGTGTCCACGCGCATGGACTGGTCCTGACCACTCAGGATTACGGCAGCGGATGGCAACTTGTACAGCATATCGATCAGGCACTGTCGGTCATCCTGCATCACTGCGATGCCTTGAGGTCTGTGCTTAGCGACGGCCTGAACAATGTTGTCCGGGTTGATCTCATCCTCTTCTTCAATCTGAGGAATAAGCCGAATGCCTCGGCTTTGGCATTCCTTCCTGAATGCGTTCAGCATGGTCCATGCCACGAAGTTCCGGTCAGATTTTGGGAAGGCTTTTTTTGTGCCAACAAGCAGAACGGTTGAGAGCAGGGAGATGGAAGCTTTGCGTCGTCTCTTCGCCAGATATCCTGTCTCACGAGCAATGCTCAGCACACGTTCCTGCACCTCACTGCCAATGGGAGCAGAGGCGTTTAAAACATGAGACACAGTGCTGATTGAGACGTTTGCGAGTTTCGCAATCTGCTTGATACCCGTTGTCACGAGACTTCCACCATACATCAATAGGACGGGCAATTATTGAATGAAAAACTTTTCATGTGCAACGCCCACGTGCGTGCTGTTGTGTATCACTGACACCAAGTAATTGATGAATCTGTCTTATCCAATAAATCAATTTTGGCTCAGATTTGAAACTTTATCACGGTCAAATAGTCAATAAGTAGTTGAAAATAAAAGATATAAATGCGATCAATCTACTTTGTGCTGAGGTTGAGGCAGATTGAGCTATCACCTAAATGCAGTCGCGAGAGCTAATCATGAAAAAATTTTCATAAAGTCGTCTTGTTGTCAAACGGCGCTCCTGTCATCTTCGCCGGGTAACTGATTGTCAACAAAGGCTGTATTCGGGCTGCCAAGTGCAGTGGTGCGGGCTTGTTGCATATATGGAAGTAACTCGTTTTGCCAGGGAGGATCTGGGAAGGCGAGTTGGGGGAGAATTTGATGAAGAGCGTTACACTCACGTCGATTGTTGCTTTGACGCTGCCGTTTTTGGCCGCCAATGGCTGGGCCTATAATGAGGCACCAATGCTCAAGCAACTGGTCGAAGCCGGTCAATTGCCACCGGTTGAAGAGCGCCTGCCGAAAAATCCACGCGTCATCCCGGTCTACGACAGCATCGGCATCTATGGTGGTGTCCTGAAGCGTGCCTTCAAAGGCCCAAGCGACCGCTGGGGACCAACCAAGCTCATGGAAGAGCGTGTGGTGGAAACCTACATGGACGGTGAGAAAAACCTGTCCCTGGTTCCGGGCTGGATCGGCGAATACTCGGTGAGTGAAGACGCCCGCGAGTTCACCTTCAAAATCCGCGAAGGTCTGCGCTGGTCCGACGGCGCGCCGGTCACCACTCGTGACGTACGCTTCTGGTATGAGGATGTGTTCCTCAACGAAGACCTGATGCCATCCATCAAGGCGCTTTACACCTCCAACGGTGTGCCAATGAAGCTGTCTTTTGCCGATGACTACACTTTCACCGTCTCTTTTGAAAAGCCATACCCGCTGTTCCTGACCGTTCTGGCCAAGGAAAGCACCGGTCGTCCGGGCCTTGATCGTCCGGGCTTTATCGAGCCATTCCACTACCTCAAGGACTACCATCCAACCCACGCAGACCCGGCCAAGTTGGACGCGGCCATTGCCAAATATGGCGCTAAGAAGTGGACCGATCTCTGGGACTCCAAAGGCCAGATCCAGGCCTGGTGGTTCAATCCGGATATGCCGGTTCTCACCGCATGGCGTGTGAAAACTCCTCCGCCATCTGACACCGTGGTCATGGAGCGCAACCCTTACTATTACGGCGTGGATGCAGAAGGAAATCAGCTTCCTTACATCGACCAGATCGAACACCGCCTGTTCCAGGACCCGGAAGCCATCAACTTCATGGCGATCCAAGGCGAAATCGACCTGCAAAACCGCCACATCAACGTAGCTGACTTCACGCTCCTAAAGGAGAACGAAGCCAAGGGTGATTACACCATTGAGAAATGGACCAAGGCACTCACATGGTCGATCATCCCGAACCTCAACTCCGCCGATAAGGTGAAGCAAGCACTGTTCGAGGATATCCGTTTCCGTGAAGCTCTGAACATCTCCGTAGATCGTGAAACCATCAACGAACTGGCGTTCTCAGGTCTTGGTGAATCTCGGCAGGCTTCCCCAATTTCTGGCTCACCGTTCTACGATGAAGAAGCGGAGACACGCTGGACTGAGTACGATCCGGATAAAGCCGCTGAACTTCTTGACGCAATCGGTCTCACAGAACGTGACGATGATGGGTTCCGCTTAATGTCTGATGGTCGCCGTCTCAGCCTCGTACTGGAAACGCGCTGGGACATACAGGGCGAGCTTTTGGAAGTGGTTCGCACTTACTGGCAGGACGTTGGTATCGAAGTGCTGGTGCGCATTATCGACCGCACGCTCTACCAGCAGCACGTTGATACAGCTGACTTCGATATGGTGCTCGATACCTTCGACCGTTCCTCTGTCATCACCGCTGATCCGCTCCGCTTCCTCGGTCGCTACGGATTTGCGCCAAGCTACTTCAACTGGTGGAGCACCAACGGCAAATCCGGTGAAGAGCCACCAAAAGATCACCCGATCCGTGACGTCTGGAAAGCATGGGAGAATGCCCAGACCGCTCACAGCCTGGAAGAGGCAAATGCCTACGCTCAGGAAATGGTGACATTGCACAAACAGTACGGCTGGCATGTGGGGCTCGTGGGTGAAACTCCAGCAGTCTATGTGCGCAAGAACAGCTTGAAAAACTTCCCTGCGGGGTTCGTCCACGACGACGCGTTACGCGGCGTTGGCCTCGCATATCCGCAGCAGCTCTATTTCTCCCAAGATTAAACTGCCTTGCGGTTGAGTTGGTGGCGGCGCTCCCGATGCCGCCACCGGCTCAATACTTCAAAGCTTCCTTGCAAGTACAACAAAACGGAAAAGGGAAATGGCAGGTTATATTGCGCATCGCCTTTTGTGGTCGATCCCGACATTGATCGTTATTACGATTGCCACATTCGTTATCATTCAGCTTCCACCTGGAGATTATGTAACGGCATACATTGCTGAACTGGTGGAAACTGGCGAAGTTATTGATGCGGAAACAGCTGCTCACATTCGTCATGAGTTTGGTCTGGATCGCCCAATGTACGAGCAGTTCCTGACCTGGATTGGCGGCATTCTGCTCCATGGTGACTTCGGACTGTCTCTTGACTGGAAACTCCCGGTTTCCGAACTGATCTGGGACCGCATCGGCCTCACACTGATGATCTCCGTGCTCTCATTGCTGATGACATGGGCGATTGCTATTCCGATCGGTGTCTATTCTGCGACCCGTCAGTACTCTTTCTTTGATCACCTCTTCACGGTTCTCGGCTTCCTTGGTCGCGGTATTCCGGACTTCCTGCTGGCCTTGGTGCTGATGTGGATGGGTTTCCTCTACTTCAACTTCCATGTCGGTGGCTTGTTCTCTCCGGAGTTCGAAAATGCTCCGTGGTCCATTGCCAAGTTTGTTGATCTGCTCTCCCACCTCTGGGTGCCGGTTCTGGTGCTCTCCACCGGTGGTGCTGCTGGCCTGCTGCGTATCATGCGTGCCAACATGCTCGAAGAGCTAGGCAAACCTTATGTTGAAACCGCCTATGCGCAGGGCCTCAGCGAGCGACAGGTTGTCTGGCGCTATCCGGTTCGCGTTGCGCTTAACCCGTTCATCTCAACCGTAGGCTGGGCACTGCCGGCACTCATTTCCGGTGATGTGATCACCGCTGTGGTGCTGAACCTGCCGACAACCGGTCCACTTCTTCTGCGCTCCTTGCAGAACCAGGACATGTATCTGGCTGGTGGCTTCATTCTCATACTTAGCGTCTTCACCATCATTGGCACGTTGCTTTCAGACATCCTGCTGGTGCTGACCGATCCACGCATTCGTCATTCGTGAGGCACTATGTCAGAGCAAACTCTTAGCAATACCGCTGTTGAACCTGCTGTAGAGGTGAAGGAAAACTCCTCTTACACCGCCAAGCCGCTGACATTGATGTGGTGGCGTTTCAAAAAACACAAACTGGCCTTGTGGTCTCTGGGCGTGATCATCGTGCTGTATCTGGTCGCTGCATTTGCAGGCTTCCTGGCACCGTATGATCCATTCAAACACAACCGGTTACATCCGTTCGTTCCACCTCAGTCCATCCACTTCTTCAGTGAAGATGGCACGTTTCAGGGGCCGTTTGTTTATGGCCTCAAGCGTCAGCGCGATCCGAACACCGCTCGTTTGTCTTTTGAAGAAGACACCAGCAAGATCAACCGTATCCGCTTCTTCGTGGAAGGTGACAAGTATAACTTCTGGGGCTTCATCCCAACCAAGCTGCACTTGTTTGGCGTAGAAGGGAAGCGCAATCGCATCTACATTCTTGGCACAGACAAACTTGGGCGTGATCTGTTCTCCCGTCTGGTCTACGGCGCCCGTGTCACGCTCTCTGTCGGCCTCATCGGTGTGTTCTTCTCCTTCGTGATCGGCATTACGCTTGGCAGTCTTGCAGGTCTCATTGGCGGAACTGTCGACACTATCATCCAGCGCATGGCAGAGCTTGTCCGCTCTATCCCAACCATCCCGCTCTGGCTTGGTCTAGCTGCAGCGCTGCCGGTAAACTGGGATCCGATCCTCGTTTACCTGCTCATCACAGTCATTCTGGCACTGATCGGCTGGACCAACCTGGCACGTGTTGTACGCGGTCACTTCATGACAATCCGTAATCAGGACTTTGTGCTGGCCGCTCGCCTGTCTGGTGCAACCAAAACCCGCATCGTGACCCGGCACATGCTGCCATCCATGACCTCCTATGTGATCGCAGCAATCTCTCTGGCGATCCCGGAGATGATCCTTGGTGAGACAGCGCTGAGCTTCCTTGGTCTGGGCCTGCGTCCTCCGGTCATCAGTTGGGGTGTGTTGCTTCAGGATGCTCAGAACCTGCGCTCAATCGCACTGGCTCCGTGGCTCCTCATTCCGGGCGTTGCGATTGTAGTGACAATCCTTGCTTTCAACTTCCTTGGCGATGGCTTGCGTGACGCTGCCGATCCCTACCAAAAATAAGGAGAACGGATCATGCAGGATGAAACCATTCTCGAAATCAATGATCTCAATATCTGCTTTGAGATGCGTGAGGGAACCGTCAATGCCGTAAATGGCGTCACCTTCTCGGTGAAACCGGGCGAAGTACTTGGCATCGTAGGCGAAAGTGGTAGCGGTAAGTCCCTGAGCGCACGCTCCATCATGAACCTGCTGCCCCGCAACGCAACGGTCACCAACGGCTCCGTGAAGTTCCGCAAAAATGACGGTGAAGTCGTCGACATCCTCGCTGAAAAACGCGAAAGCCGCAAAATGCGTGAGCTGCGTGGTGGTCATATAGGTATGATCTTTCAGGAGCCTATGACTGCCCTCAGCCCGGTGCATTCCATCGGCAAGCAGATCATGACAACGCTGAACCTGCACACAGACCTTTCCAAAAAGGCACAGGTGGAACGGGCTGCAGAACTGCTGGCTATGGTGCAGATGCCAAAGCCAATGGAGATGCTGAAGAAGTACCCACACCAGCTCTCCGGCGGTATGCGGCAGCGCGCCATGATTGCCATGGCTCTGTCCTGTAATCCAAGCCTGCTGCTGGCAGATGAACCGACGACAGCGCTGGATGTAACCACAGAAGCGCAAATCCTCGATCTCATCATGTCCTTGCAGGATGAGCTGAACATGGCGGTGATCTTCATCACCCATAACTTCGGTGTGGTGGCAGAAATCGCAGATCGTGTCTCGGTTATGTATCTGGGCAATGCGGTGGAAACGGCCTCGGTGGATGATATCTTCTATCATCCAAAACATCCGTACACCCGTGCGCTGCTGCAGTCCATTCCGCGTCTGGATGGTCAAAAACGCCGCCGTCTGCAAACCATCGAAGGCATGGTGCCGGATCCGTTCAACCTGCCAACAGGCTGCGTGTTCCATACCCGCTGTGCTGAAAAAATGGCAGGCAAATGCACAAGCCAGATCCCTGAGCTGACGCATTTTGAAAACGATCAGATGGCCCGCTGTCATCTCCATCAGGCATAAGAGCGATACTCCCATGACTAATTTTCATATACCTGATGATGCTCTGATCAGCGTTGAAAAGCTGCAGATGCACTTTCCCATCAAAAAGGGTTTTCTGGGCCGTGAGCTGGGCGCTGTTAAAGCCGTTGATGATGTGTCGTTTTACATCAGAAAAGGCGAGACCCTAGGCATTGTAGGCGAAAGTGGCTCCGGCAAATCCACCACGGCACGCGCCTTGCTGCGAGCCTACGAGCCAACCGGCGGCACAATCCGCTTTAAGGACCCAGCAGGCAACTGGCATGACCTGACCCACAAGAGCGAAGCAGAAATGCGTCAGCTCCGTCAGTACATGCAGATGATCTTTCAGGACCCTTACGCCTCACTCAATCCGCGCATGACGCTGTTGCAGCTGGTCAGCGAGCCGTTGGTCAATAACGGCATCACCAATAAGAGTGAGCTGGAAGATCGCGTTGCCGACTTGCTCATCAAAGTGGGCCTGCGTCCGGAAAATATGACCCGTTATCCGCACGCCTTCAGTGGCGGTCAGCGTCAACGTATCGGCATCGCCCGTGCTTTGGCTCTGAACCCGACCTTCATCGCAGCCGATGAATCCGTGTCCGCACTGGATGTATCCATCGCCGCGCAAACCATCAACCTGCTGCAGGATCTGCAGGAGCAGATGGGGTTGACCTATCTCTTCATCACCCACGATTTGAGTATGGTTGAGCACATCAGTGATCGCATCGGCGTCATGTACGCAGGCCGATTAGTGGAAGTGGCAGATACTGCAAGCTTCTTTGAACAGCCACTGCATCCATACTCAGAAGCATTGCTGTCCGCGATCCCGATCCCTGATCCAAAACGCGCCCGCGCCAAGAAGCGTGGACTCGTCAAAGGGGAGGTGGCCGATCCAGCGAACCTGCCAGTGGGCTGCGCATTTGCAAGCCGGTGCCCTCACGCATCCGAGCTTTGTCACATGTCCAATCCGGAATTGACTGAAACAGCAGAAGGCCGGTTCGTCCGCTGCCACCATTCTGCTGACCTGAAGCTACAAGGGGCCAACTATGACCAATAAAAACGGAAGCCTCATTGCCTTGAGGCAGGGTCTTCAGGAAACTGACGAACTCAATCTTGCGCGTAAGTTTGCACCAGTCCTGCGACTGGACAGATCCGAACCATGGCGTCCAACCGCGATCGGCTTTACTGTCTTCGCCAAAGCGGGCAAATCCCCAAGCAGCAAGTTTGAAATTGCACCCAAAGCTGACCGCGTCATCGAATATGCGATCTTCTGGGACTACGACATCCAGCATTTGTATGATCTGGAGCACGTCTGGGTTCATCTGAACGCGGAAGATCAGGTTATCGCTGTTGAAGCATCTCAGCATGGCAAGCGCGTTGAAATGAAAAACGGCGACGCTCTGCCGCTTGAAAATGGCCGCGTAACGCTATGGGCAGAACCTGGCAAACACGCCCATTTTGCATCCCGTGATGCCATGAAGGAACGTGAAGCACACACCCGTTACGAGTGCTCGTTGGGGGCGGGGCTACATGGTGTTCATATGGGGAATCCATTCTCGCAGGAGTTTGGTGAGGTCACTCCATATGAACACCGCCTCGCACGCCTGCAAATGCAGCGTTTGGTGCTGGAGCCATCCTACGGTGAAACACTGCGCTGGGATTGTGCTGAAGGCGATCTGCTGCCATGGGCTCGTGTTGAGAGCTGGATTCCGGAGCGTGTAAAGCACCTCATCAGCGACCTGCGTGAAACCCTTCCGCATTTCAAAGCCATCTTCCTGGATTGTGGTGACACACTCATCGATGAAGGCACTGAAATCAAAAAGGAAGGCAGCGATGTCGCTTATGGCGCTGAACTGCTGCCCTATGCCCGCGAAGCGCTGAACACGCTTGTTGCCCGTGGCTATCGTCTTGCCCTCGTGGCAGATGGCCCACGGGCAACCTTCGAGAACATTCTGGGACAGCACGATCTTTGGGATCACTTTGAAAGCCACACAATTTCAGGTGACGTAGGTGTGCTGAAGCCTGACTTCCAAATGTTTGGATCAGCAATGACATCACTCGGCCTGAGCGAAGCTGATGCACCGAACATCGTCATGGTGGGCAACAACCTTGAGCGTGACATCAAAGGCGCAAACGGAGCAGGCCACAAGAGCATCTTCCATAAATGGACGCAGCGCCGCAACGTGGTGCCGACGGATGCCAGTGAAGAGCCTACACGCACCATCGCCTCCCTTCATGAGTTAGTGAGCTGTATCGAGCAGATCGAACTGTCGCTCTCCTGAAACCCTGAGAAATACCCCATTTACAAGGAGTGGTTTTGTGCCAAAGACACAATTCCCCTGGCAAATCAAAAAGGGTGAGCCCTTAAGCTATTGGGAGGTCTCTGGACTGACGGAGACGCCCTTTGCTGGTGAGGCAGATACCCTGCCGGATAACGTGAACTACACCTACATCAACGGCTTTACGGATGTAGGCGATTTGCCGTGCCGTATAGCCTTCTGGAATGATATGAAGGGCAGGGAAGTGCCATGCCCCGCGGGTGTTGAACTCCCTGAAACCCGCATTCAGCCTTCGCAATCTGTGCTGGATTTCAGCGGCTTCTGGTTCTGCCCAACCCATTTACAACGCGTCTTGCGCTGTGTGGTCAATGCCCCGATTGCGGGCAATTATCAGTTCCGCGTCCGCACCGCTGGTGGTGTGCGCGTCTGGGCCAATGGGAAGCTCGGCTTCGCGTTTGAGCCTTTGGTGCGCAACAAACCACAGGAGAGCATCGAAACGCTGGCTCTGTCTCAAGGCGCCAACGAGATCCTCGTGCATCTGGAAGACATCGCTGAGCGCGATACCGTCTACTCTCTGGAACTTATCTATGAGGGCTCTGAGGCAACAGACGCTGATCTTCAAGTTGGTCTCAGCGCCACATATGATGCAGAGGCGCTCAAGGAAGCTGAAGCGTTCATCTCCAGTGTCCAGCCGGATAAGCTCTACTACTCTGAAGGCCACGTGGAGCTTCAGTTTGACGGCGCCTTGCCGGAAGACGCACAGATCCACGTTGAAACGCTGCCATTGCTCAAGCCAACGCTGGCCGGAAGCAAGAACACCTATACCCTGCCAAAAGGCTCCAATCGCCTGATCGGCCCAAGCATTGATGAGCTGGCACCAGCCACCAACCTCGTGCGGGTGACCCTTGTCACGCAAGGGCTTGGCGTTGCCCGTGAAGTCGGCGTCGTATGCCTCAAAGATCTGCAGCAAGGTTCTGGCACAACGCTGGAAGAACGCCGTGTAGAGCTCTTGGCATTCAGTGCGCAGACTGGGGGAAGCCATCTCTCCCACGCTCTATCAAAGCTGCATATGGGCTCTGATCTGGAAACTTCTGAGAGACTGCTTTTAGAAGCTCTGAGCAAGATCTCCCGCCGCGAGGATTGTGCAGACTTTGCCTTCCTGCCACTGCTTTGGATCTGGAAAGACCATGCTTGGACACAGCTTTCAGAGCAAACCTGGCGCCGTGTCCGCTCCACCATCCTTGGTTTCCGCTATTGGTTCGATGAGCCGGGCAATGACGCTATGTGGTTCTGGAGTGAAAACCACACCCTCTGCTTCCACGCATCTCAGTATCTGGCGGGTTCAATGTTCCCGGAAGATCTGTTTCTCTGCTCCAGTCGCAAAGGCCAGCAACAAAAGCAGGTTGGTTATGAGCGGCTGTTGAAGTGGTTTGAAACTGTTGAGCGGGATGGTTTGGCAGAATGGAACTCCATTCCATACTACCCAATCGACTTTATCGGCCTAACAGCTCTGTATCATCTGGCACCGGATGCTGACATTCGTGATCGCGCCAAAGCGCTGATGGATTCTATCTTTCAGATGATGGCGCTGCACACCCAGTCTGGTCTGCCAGCTGGTACCATGGGCCGGTGTTACGACAAGGATATCTTTGCCGGTCCAGCCAGTGAACTGGCCACGCTCTGCCACTTTGCGTGGGGCGACGGCTTTGTCTCCTCCGGCAACTTCGCCTCAACCATGATTGCGTTGAGTGATTACACGCCGCCGGAGGAAACAGGTGCCTACGCGTCTGTTCCACAAGGCCGTGCGCTGGAAACCAGCTACACGCAGGGCCATGAGCATGCAGGCAAGCTGAAACTTTACAAAACGTCAGAGGCGCAGCTTTCAACCGTGGTAGATCACAAAACCGGTCAGCACGGCCATCAACAGCACGTGCAGGATGTGATGCTCGCAGGCAATCCGTATGCGCGGTTCTGGGTCAATCATCCCGGAGAAACGCAAGTTTGGGGCAGTGGACGACCATCCTATTGGTCTGGCAACGGAACGCTTCCTCGTGCGGATCAATCAGGCCCAGCCGGTTTGATGATTTTCAACGGAGATGAGGACGAGGCAGACTTCACTCACCTCTACGCGCCACTGCACGTGTGTGATGAGCATGAACTCACCGGCAATTGGCTCTTTGCCCGCGTCAAAGATGGCTTCACCGCCTTCTTCGCTGCAAACGGTATTGAACCACTGCAAACCAGCTGTTTCGCAGGTGTCGAGTTCCGCAGTGCAGGCCGCTGCAACGCATGGGTGACCGTAACTGGCTCAGCGCAAACAGAGACCTTCGCCGAGTTCAAGGCTCGTCTGCTTGCCAGCAAAATCAGCTGGAATGCAGAGACCTTGACCCTGAGCGCTGAGATCGAAGGACAAGGCTCTCTCTCCCTCAATTGGGAAGGGGAACTGAAAGCCAACGGTGAGTGCATTAGCTTCGAAAACCTCAGCCCCGTTCCTCGCATCGGCTTGAAACGGTTGGATCAATCTTGCTCAACTCAGGAGGCAGCTCATGTTTGAAGCATCCAGACTTGAAGAAGCGCTGGCCCTGACAGCAGATGGGTTCCGCAGCCTGAAGGGCATCAATGATGCGCCATCAGAGCTTGATTGCGATGGGTCCATTCATTTTGACGAGTGGGACTGGGAAGTCGGTGTCGGCCTCTACGGCTTTTACAAGCACGCCTGTAAAACGGGCGATGAGCGCATGAAGCGCAATCTGGCCAACTGGTACGACATGCAGATCGCGCGCGGCCTGCCACCGCGCCAGATCAACTCCACAGCGCCCATGTTGTGCCTGGCCTTGCTGGCGCGGGAAACCAACAACGAACGCTGGAAGCAGATCGTAACCGACTGGGCCGAATGGCTGGTCAACGACATGCCGAAGACCGTTGATGAGGGCTTCCAGCATCTGGTCAAGGAACGTGAAAACGACGGTCAGCTCTGGGATGACACGCTCTTCATGGCGGGCCTGTTTATGGGCGTGGCCGGGGATTGGCTGGATCGCCCGGATTGGGTGGAAGAAGCCTACTACCAGTTTCTGGTCCATGGTCGGTATCTGTCAGATCCGGTAAGCGGCCTCTGGTATCATGGCTGGACATTCCTCGGAAACCACAACTACGCCGAAGCCTTCTGGGCGCGCGGCAATGCGTGGATCACCATCGCTGTACCGGAACTGTTTGAGCTCGTCGGCGAACGCTATGGCCCGGCAGCTCGCCAAATCAAGGCACTCTATCGCCGTCAGGTGGAAGCTCTGCTGCCGCTTCAGTTGGAAGATGGCATGTGGCCAACTCTGCTGGATCAGCCAGACTCTCCTCCAGAAACCTCCGCGACCGCAGGCTTTGCCTATGGTCTGCTGCGCGGCGTGAGGACGGGAATTCTGCCAGAAAGCTATTTGCAACCAGCGCTCAAAGCAGCTTCTGCTGTGCTGGAGCGGATAGATGGGGCTGGGATTGTTCAGGAAGTCTCTGACGGGACGGCCATGGGGCATGATTTTGAGTTCTACCGGAACATTCCGAACACCCCCACACCATACGGGCAGGCTCTGGCAAGCCTTCTTTTGATTGAACTTCTTGCTGCTAAGGAAATTTTGCAAGATGTCGCTTAATACACACCATGTCACTGTCACAGACGGCGAAAAAGACATAACGCAGGCCGTCCAGCAAGCGATTGACGCAGTTCATGCTGCTGGTGGTGGTCAAGTCGTGCTGCCAAGAGGGCAGTGGGTCTCAAAGGCATTGAAACTCAAATCCTTTGTCGATCTGCACCTGCCAACTGGCTGCGAACTTTCCTGCTCAACCGACTACGCAGACTATGAAGCTGGTAAGGTCTCCGTCATTGCGGAAGATTCTGATCGTGCCTTCATCACAGCGCGTGACCAGCAAGGCATCTCCATTTCCGGCAGCGGAACGATCCACGGTCACAGCGATAAATGGTGCGGTCGTGACGGTCTCTTTGAAGGCACGTTCTGGCCGAAGATGCTACGCCCGCGTATCGTTGTCTTCGAAAACTGCAAAGACATCAGCCTTACTGGCATTTCCATTGTGGAAGCGCCCATGTGGACCATCCACCTGATCGCCTGCCATCAGGTGAAGGTGGAAAGCCTGCGTATTCTCAATGACATGCGCATGCCAAACACCGACGGCGTCAACTTCGACAGCTGTACCGATGCCTCCATCTTCAACTGTGTGATCCGCGCCGCAGATGATGCGGTCTGCGTGAAAACCTGCCGTAAGGAAGATGAGAGCCTTAACGGTCCAGCAGAGCGGATCATCGTCAGCAACTCTATCCTGTCCTCCAAGTCCTGCGCCCTGAAAATCGGCACAGAAACCTATCAGGATGTGCGCGACGTGCTGTTCACCACCTGCACAATCACCGAGTCCAACCGTGCATTCGGTATCTTCTCCCGTGATGGCGGCGATATCGAACGCATCCGCTTCTCCAACTGTACTGTACAGTGTGAGCAGACGCCGGATGGGTTTTGGGGCAGTGGCGAAGCAATCACCATCAACGCTCTGCCACGTGTAGCGGGCGATGTGCCTGGCTATGTGCGTGATGTAGCTGCAGAAGGCATCACCGGTCGTGCGCAGGGGGCGATCAACATTGTTGGTCACGAAACCCAGCAGATCGAGAACGTTACCCTCAGCAACATCCAGCTTTCATTGGAAGCAGGCAAGTTCCCGGATGCCTATTATCTGGACCTGCGCCCAAGCCCGCATGACGTGAACCTGCTCGACAATCCGGAGCAGGGGCGGCGGAATTCTTGGGTCAAAAACGAAGCTGGTCAGATCCTCGGCCTGGAGCCGTACCCGAACGGATTGCCGGGTCTCTGGCTGGATCAGGCCAACAACATCACGTGCAACGATGTTGTCATCCACCGGCCTGCAACGCTGCCGAAAGGCTGGTCTGAACAGGAGACCGAGCTCGGCCATGTAACCAACGTTTGCTTCAGCAAACCTGCAAGTTCTCTTAGTGCTGTTTAGGAATAAGACATATGCTGAACCAGTTTGATTTGAATGGAAAAACTGCAATCGTAACGGGCTGTGACACTGGTCTGGGTCAGGCCATGGCTGTAGGGCTCGCCAAAGCTGGCTGCGATATCGTTGGCGTCAATGTGGTGGAACCAAAAGACACCATTGCCGTAATGGCCGAAACAGGCCGCAAGTTCTTTGATCTACGCGCAGACCTGAGCAACAAAGAAGCTCTTCCGGGTGTCGTCGCTGACGCTGTTTCGGCAACAGGCAAAGTCGATATTCTGGTCAACAACGCTGGCATCATCCGCCGTGAAGACGCACTGGATTTCTCTGAGGACGACTGGGATGCGGTGATGAATCTCAACATCCGCTCGCTCTTCTTCCTCTCCCAGCTGGTGGCAAAGCAGTTTGTGAAGCAAGGCAACGGTGGCAAAATCATCAATGTCGCCTCCATGCTTTCCTATCAGGGCGGCATTCGCGTTCCATCCTACACCGCATCCAAAAGCGCTGTGCTGGGCCTCACCCGCGCGCTGGCAAATGAGTGGGCAAAGCACGGCATCAACGTCAACGCGATTGCGCCGGGCTACATGGCAACCAACAACACCGCAGCCCTGCGTGCCGATGCAGACCGTAATCAGGCCATTCTGGAACGCATTCCGGCAGAGCGTTGGGGTGAACCGAATGACGTGGCTGGCCCATGTGTCTTCCTGGCCTCTGAAGCGGCGTCATACGTCAACGGCTTCACACTGGCTGTCGATGGTGGCTGGCTCGCCCGCTAACTGAACTACAAAACCAAAAACAAAGAACGCGCAGTTGAACAACTGGGCGCACGGAGACCTGCGCCTAAACGCCGAATTTTAGGAGATTATCATGGAAGTCAGACAGGCAATTCACAGCGAGCACGCCAAGACACTGGACACAGAAGGCCTGCGCCGCGAATTCCTCATCGAAAGCATCTTTGCCGCCGATGAAATCACCATGACCTACAGCCACGTGGACCGCATCATTGTGGGCGGAGTCATGCCGGTGAACACGGAAGTCGTGCTGGAAGCAGACTACGGCAAGAAGCTGGGTGTTTCCTACTTCCTGGAACGCCGCGAAATCGGCTTCATCAACGTGGGTGGCCCGGCCGTCATCATCGTTGATGGTGAAAGCTATGAAGTCGCACAGGAAGAAGCGCTTTACGTCGGCATGGGCGCTAAAGACGTCTCCTTTAAGAGCGTCGATAAGCAGAACCCGGCCAAGCTTTACTACAACTGCGCTCCGGCGCACAAAACCTACCCGAACAAGAAGGTGACACTGGCAGAAGCTTCTCCGGTCACTTTGGGTGATGCTGAAAACTGCAATGAGCGCACCATCAACAAGTACTTCGTGCCGGATGTACTGCCAACCTGCCAGCTGCTCATGGGCATGACCAAACTGCATCAGGGTTCCATCTGGAACACCATGCCAGCGCACACCCATGATCGTCGTATGGAAGTGTATTTCTACTTCAACATGAACGACGACGCTGCCGTTGTGCACCTGATGGGGGAACCGCAGGAAACCCGCCATCTGTTCGTTCACAATGAGCAGGCCGTGATCTCACCAAGCTGGTCCATCCATAGCGGTGTTGGCACCCAGTCCTACACCTTCATCTGGGGCATGACCGGTGAAAATCAGGAGTTCACCGACATGGATCACATCGCGGTTCCTGACCTGAAATAGTCATCAGTAGATCCGATGAAAACCAATGAGCCTCGCTTCGAAAGAAGTGGGGCTTTTTGCTGTGTGGGCAGGCGAGGGACCACATATCCCCAAAAACTCAGAGTGATAAAACAGGCGCAAATTGTCTCAGTGGTACATCTGAGAGCTGCCGCCAGCGTTATCTGCAGACCGAAATCTGATCTGCAATAAATCCATATAACCTCTGATATTTTTGCCAATCCAATTGAACGTGCAGAGCACCCATGCATTCAGTATGCCTGAAATGAGCTGGAATAATTCCAGAAAATGACTCACGCAAACGTTTGCGCAAACGGTTGCGTAACTCATGCGCGCCTGTTAACGTCTCTTCAATCGAGACAACGCGGAGGACTTGCTGCCATGAAGAAGGGCGTACTTTTAAACGCTCCGGTCTCTAGCATTATCTCTCATATGGGTCATGGGGATGGTCTTTGTGTTGGAGATGCCGGGCTCCCAATTTCTAAGGATGTTGAGCGCATCGACCTTGCAATTACAAAGGGCCTGCCGGGCATGCTGGAAACAGCAAGCGCGATCACAGCTGAAATGCAGGTGGAGCGGGTTGTTATTGCTGAAGAGCTGATCGAACAACAGCCAGCCTATCATTTGCGTTTGCGCTCACTGATTGCCGAAATCGCAAAATGTCAGGGCACCAACGTAGAGACCACAACTGTCTCTCATGAGGAATTTAAGGCATTAACGGGCAAATGCCGGGCCGTGGTGCGCACGGGAGAATGCACACCCTACGCCAATGTGATTTTCTATTCAGGCGTGACGTTCTGAGGAAAGTCTACAAAACCATTCGGGCTTTGGGAGAGGACACCCAGTGACAACCCTTCTTCAACTTCAGGGAATTGAAAAATCCTTCTCCGGGATCAACGTGCTCAAATCCGTTGATCTGACCATCCGTGCCGGGCGTGTTGTGGCTCTGGCCGGTGAAAACGGAGCCGGTAAATCAACCCTGATGAAAATCATATCGGGCATCTATCAGCGCGATGCGGGTAAAGTGGTCTACAAGGGCAAGGAAGTAGAGTTCACCACCGCGCGTCAGTCCATGGATGCCGGAATTGGCATTATCCACCAAGAACTTAATCTGCTTCCTGAACTCTCCGTCGCAGAGAACATCTATCTGGGCCGCGAACCGACCAAACTGGGCAAGATCCAGTGGGATGTGATTGAACGGGAAAGCAAAAAATACCTCGCACAGCTGAAGCAGGATATTGATCCCAAAACCCCATTGGGCAGGCTTTCCATCGCGCAGCAGCAAATGGTTGAGATCGCAAAAGCGCTCTCACTGAATGCTGAAGTGATCATCATGGATGAGCCAACCGATGCGCTCACCGATATTGAGACAGCAATCTTGTTCGAAGTTGTCGACGAGTTGCGTGCACAAGGCAAAGGCCTCGTCTTCATCTCACACCGTTTGGGCGAAATCTTCCAGATGTGCGACGACATTGCCATCCTGCGTGACGGTGAGATGGTCCATCAGGGCCCGGTTTCTGAAATCACCGAGGACGACCTGATCCGCCACATGGTGGGCCGTGAACTTTCTGATCAGTATCCATTCGTGCCAGCTGTTCCGGGCGATGTCCGCATTGAAGTTGAAAAGCTCACCGCACACGGCGCCAAGGAAATCTCCTTCACAGCCCATGCTGGTGAAGTCGTTGGTTTTGCAGGCCTCGTTGGGGCAGGGCGAACCGAACTGGCAAAGGCTATCTTTGGCGCCAACCCAATCAAAAGCGGTGCAGTCAAAATCGACGGCAAAGAGATCCGCCTCAGATCTCCGCAGGACGGTGTGAAAGCACAGATCGGTTACGTCACCGAAGACCGCAAGCAGGAAGGCCTCGTGCAGTCTCAGGAGCTGGGCACCAACATGTCCCTCACAGGACTGGACCGTTTCTGTAACGCGTTCGGTTTCGTCAACAAAGCCTCCGAAGCGGTCACCATCAGCGAGTACATCGAAGCCTTCGCCATCAAGACCAGAGATGCAAACACCATCATCTCCAACCTGTCCGGTGGCAACCAGCAGAAGGTCTCCATCGCCAAATCACTGGTGCCGGAGCCAAAGGTTCTCATCCTCGATGAACCAACACGCGGGGTGGATGTTGGCGCAAAACGCGAAATCTACACGCTGATCAACAAGCTGAAGGCAGAGGGCCTTTGCATCCTGCTGATCTCCTCCGACATGCCAGAGCTTCTGGGCATCTCTGATCGCATCCTCGTCTTGTCCAGTGGCAAGCTGACCGGATCGTTCGACAGAGACGAAGCCACTCAAGAAAACATTATGCGCTGCGCCGTTGCTGGCCAAACAAACGGGTAAAACAGATGAAGCTCAACGACTTTATCAGTGAAAATAAGTCTCTGATTGGCCTGATTATCCTGATGGCCGCAGTGTCCTTCGCCAACGCCAACTTCCTCGGCGTTGACAACATGCTCAACATCCTGCGTCAAACCTCGATCAACGCCGTCATCGCCATGGGCATGACCTTCGTGATCCTGACAGCAGGCATCGATCTGGCGGTCGGCTCCATTCTGGCCTTTGCGGGCGCCATCTGCGCAAGCCTTATCGGTATGGATACACCACTTGTCATCGCGCTGTTCATCACCATCATGGTGGGTGCAGGCCTCGGTGCCACCAGCGGTGTGATCATCAGCTACTTCAACGTCCAGCCATTCATCGCAACTCTGGTCGGCATGACCATGATCCGCGGTGCAACGCTGGTCTACACACAAGGTCGCCCAATCTCTACCGGCTACTTTGATGTGGCTGAAAGCTTCTACCAGTTCGGTGGTGGTTACATCTTCGGCATTCCGAACCCGGTGATCCTGATGGTCGTCATCTTCGCGATCTGCTGGTTCATCCTTAGTCAGACCCGTTTCGGCCGTTACGTTTATGCCATTGGCGGCAATGAGAACGTGGCGCGCCTGTCTGGCATCAACGTCAAAAAAGTCAAAATTCTTGTCTACGCCCTCAGCGGTGCGCTCGCAGCACTGGCAGGCATCATCCTGACAGCACGTCTTGAATCTGCACAGCCAACAGCTGGTCTTGGTTACGAGCTCGACGCGATTGCAGCCGTGGTTCTTGGTGGCACCAGCCTCGCTGGCGGCAAAGGCCGGATCTTCGGCACCATTATTGGTGCCCTTATCATCGGTGTGTTGAATAACGCACTGAATATTATGGATGTTTCATCCTACTACCAGATGATCGCAAAAGGTGCGGTTATCCTTCTGGCGGTTGTCGTCGACAGCCGTGGCAAATCAAACGCGTGAGCAAACAAACTGAACCTCGGGAGGTTTCTATGAAAAAACTAGTGAGTTTGGCAGCAGGTGCTGCTCTTCTTCTCGGCTCCACAGCAGTTTCCATGGCACAGGACACATTGGCTCTGGTCGTGTCCACACTGAACAATCCGTTCTTTGTGACCCTGAAAGAAGGTGCAGAAGCTCGCGCAAATGAGCTTGGCTACAAAATCGTTGTTCTCGACAGCCAGAACGATCCAGCTAAAGAGCTGGCAAACGTGGAAGACGTTCTCAGCAAAAACGTTGCTTTGCTGATGATCAACCCAACTGACTCTGACGCAGTTTCCAGCTCCATCCGCGCTGCAAACCGCAAGGACGTTCCGGTTGTTACTCTCGACCGTGGCGCAGCACGCGGCAAAGTGGTTTCCCACGTTGCGTCTGACAACATCCTCGGCGGTGAAATGGCTGGTGAGCTGATCGTTGAAACCCTGCGCGGCAGCGGCAAAATTGTTGAGCTGGAAGGTGTTCCAGGTACTTCTGCAGCACGTGACCGTGGCACAGGCTTCAAAAAAGCAATGCACGGCGCATCCGGCATCGAACTGGTTGCAGTTCAGCCAGCTGACTTTGACCGCACTAAAGGCCTGAACGTGATGGAAAACATCCTGCAGGCACAGCCAGAAATCGATGCAGTGTTCGCACACAACGATGAAATGGCTCTGGGCGCAATCAAGGCAATTGAAGCTGCTAACCGCGACATCATCGTCGTTGGCTTCGACGGCACCGATGACGGCGTAAAAGCTGTTGAAGAAGGCGCAATGCTGGCAACTGTTGCTCAGCAGGCTGGCATGATCGGTTCCATCGGCGTAGACACTGCGGATAAAGTCCTTAAAGGTGAAAAAGTCGACGCGTACACTCCAGTTGCGCTGAAACTTGTAACCAAGTAAGTGCAAGTAATCTGAATAAAATCGGGTTTGGCGTAAGCGCCAGACCCGACTCTTTAAACCGGAGCGGAAATGGTCAGTATCAAGGATGTTGCACAGGCTGCGGGGGTCTCCGCATCTACAGTGTCTCACGTGATCAACGAGACACGCTATGTTGCTCCCCTGACCAAGCAAAAAGTGGAGGAAGCCATCCAGTCCCTTGGTTTCCAGCCAAGTATGATGGCCCGCGCGCTCAAGGTTAAACGAACTAACATCATCGGCATGTTGGTCTCCAGCAGCTCCAACCCATTCTTCGCAGACGTTGTTCGCGGTGTGGAAGAGGGCTGCTACCAACACAATTTCAGTCTCATCCTGTGTAACTCAGGGCATCAGTCCGACAGGCAGCTGGCAAATCTCAACACATTGCTTCAGCGCCGCATTGATGCCCTCATGGTGATGACCACCAAAACAGATCCGGCTCTTTACGAGCAGCTCAGCAAACTGGGCAAACTGCCAAAAGCCATTCTGGATTCCGCCCCGCACCCAAACGCCTGCACCCTGCAGGATGACTCCGTTTTGGGTGGCAGACTGGCAACAGAACACCTGATCAAACGCGGCCTGACCAAAATCGGCTGCCTCATGGGCCCACAGGATCACCCGCGCTCTATTGAACGTTACAAAGGCTACAAAACCGCCATGGAAGCAGCGGGCTTGCCCGTGGAAGAAAAGTGGCAATCTGCCGGTCTTCTCACCGCATCCGGCGGTTATGAAGGCATGAAGCAAATTCTGGAAGCGGACAGCCAGCCAGAAGCCATCTTCGCCTTCAACGACCTCATGGCCATGGGCGCCTACCGGGCCATTCAGGAGCGCGGTTTGCGCATTCCTGAAGACATCTCCGTCATCGGATACGATGACGTGGAGTATGCCTCCTACATGGCGCCAACGCTAACCACCATCAAACAGCCCAGCTTCGAGCTCGGGCTAAGCGCTGCAGAAGCGCTGATCAATCATCTGGAAGAGAAGACAGAGATGCCACCCGTGATCAAACTGGTGCCAGAACTCGTCGTCCGCAGCTCCGTTATTAACTAGGAATAACTCATGTCCATCGCCATTGTCGGTTCCATCAATGTTGATATCACAACCCGTTCTGATCGCTTGCCTCAGCCGGGCGAAACGCTGCATGGACACAGCTACGCCATCAACCTGGGCGGCAAGGGCTGCAATCAGGCCGTTGCCGCATCAAAACTAGGTGGCGACGCAAAGCTCGTAGGTCGCATCGGCAAGGATGGCTTCGGTGACATCGCAGCCCAGCATCTGGCTGAAATGGGCGTTTCAACCGAGCATGTGCATCTGGATGAAACCCACGGCACCGGCATCGCAGTCATCGGCGTAGACGCAAACTCTGAAAACAGCATCATCGTCATTGGCGGCGCAAATCTGGCCGTTGATGAAAGTGATCTGGAACGCTCTGCAGAAGTGCTGGAAACCGCTAAGATTATGCTCATGCAGCTGGAAATCCCGGTCGAAACCTGCCTGAGCGCGGCAAAGAAAGTTCGCGCCTCTGGCGGTAAGGTGATCTTTGATCCAGCTCCGGCACCTGTTCATGGCCTGCCGGAAGGCTTCCTGCAAAACGTGGATGTTGTGACGCCAAACGAGACTGAAACTGAAATCCTCACCGGCTTCCGCCCAACCAACGCAGAAGAAGCAGCCCATGCAGCGAACCTGCTACGCGAACAGGGCGTTGCTGCTGCCGTTGTGAAACTGGGTGCACGCGGCGTCTACTTCAAGGATGAGACAAGCGAAGGGTTTGTGGAGCCGTTCAAGGTAAATGCAATCGACACAGTGGCAGCCGGAGATTGCTTCAACGGCGGTCTGGCCTATGCACTGGCAGGCGGTAAAACTCTGGCAGAAGCTGTCCGCTTCGCTGCGGCTTGCGGCGCACTCTCCACCACCAAACACGGCGCAGCCACATCTGCACCAACACTGGCTGAAGTTGACGCCCTGATGGGCGCTTAAGGCTGATCAATAAAAGCAAAGTTGGGGTTGGCAGCCTTTTCGCAACCCCAACTGATACTGCATGCGGCTTATCATCGGATAAGAACAGGCCGCAAAATAATGCTTAGCCGCGACCGCGATAAGTCGGCACGCCTTGTTCTGGAATCCAGACACCTTTTGGCTCTTCACCGGTCTGGTAGAACACATCAATCGGAATACCACCACGCGGATACCAATAACCGCCAATGCGCAGCCAGATCGGGTTCAGCGTGTCCACCAGACGTTTGCCGATGGATACAGTGCAGTCTTCGTGGAACGCACCGTGGTTGCGGAAGGATGTCAGGAACAGTTTCAGAGACTTGCTCTCAACCAGCCACTGGTCCGGCACATAATCAATCACCAGATGCGCAAAGTCAGGCTGGTTGGTGATCGGGCACAGGGAGGTGAACTCCGGCGCAGTAAAGCGGATCGCATAAGGTGTACCCTGTTGAGGGTTCGGAACCTTTTCCAGAACAGCTTCTTCAGGGGACTGCGGCTGAACAGTGTCACCGCCCAGCATAGTCAGATTTTTATAGATATCGTCTTTGCTCATTGCTCTCTCGAACTCATTTGTCGGTTCAAAGGATTATTGCGTTAAACGCCGCGCTTGTTGCCCCACAGCAGCACATGCAGCTGCGGCAGAATGCGTGGCTTGAACCATTGATCGGAAACAGTTTTGTCCACCAGCCAGTGCATACGGTCCATGATGCCGTCCATATCAATCTGGGCGTCATCATCCTCAGGCGGAGGAGGGGTATGGTTGCCCGGCTGCAGGTACATCGGCAGATAAGGGTAGCGCTCGCTTACCTCTTTGGCCCAGTCGTAGTCCACATCATCAAACACCACCACTTTGATCACACAGGTGGCAGTGTTGAGTGCAGCATCCAGACAAGCGTCGAACTTGTCCCAGTTCACGACCTCACCAGAAGAAGGTGGCTTAGGGCTCAGCACCAGCGTATCCAGATCCGCAAACCAGTCCCGCGCAACAGACCCTTGCGTCTCAATCGCGAACTTGTAGCCTTTGGCTTTGCCAAGCGCGATTAGCTTTGAGAAGTCCTGAATGGCAGGATTGCCGCCGGAAAGGGAAACGGTGATCGGCTGCCCACAGGAAAGCTCCTCAACCTTCTTCCAAACGTCCTCACTGTCCATCTGGTCCCAGGTATGACGATAGGCACTGTCCACCGCATGCAAGGTGTCACACCAGCTGCACCGGTAGTCACAGCCACCAGCCCGCACAAAAACGGTCGGCTCGCCAATCAACGCGCCTTCGCCCTGAATGGTTGGCCCAAAGATCTCGCTGATACTGAGTTTGCTCATGGTCGGTATTCCGCCCACGTTTTTGGAGTTTCACTCACACGGACCGCGCAGGTCTCCGTCCAGTGGCCTTTACAGAACTCATAAATGGTCTTGGCCAGAAACTCGGAAGTCACCTGATCATGTCCGAACACCTCGTTCAGGTGCCGGTGGTCCAGCTCATCATCAATGAAACGCTTGAGCGGTTTCAGCTCAGTAAAGTCCACCACGAAGCCGTATTCATTGAGAAACTCGCTGGCGAGCTCAACCACCACAATGTAGTTGTGCCCATGCAGACGCGCGCAAGGATGTCCCTCCGGCATTTCGCAGAGTTGGTGCGAAGCCGAGAAGTGAAATTCCTTTGTGATTTTGTACATTATGGTTCCGCTCGTTCCACCGCGGATTTCCAGTAGTCTGGATCCGCGTATTCCGTTGGGTCCTCAACACCCGCAATGTCAAAGGCTTCGCGCCGTTCAACACAGGTGCCGCACCGCCCGCAGTGTTTCTCTCCGCCTTTGTAGCAAGACCACGTGTCCTCAAACGGAACGTTGATCCGGGCACCTTCTGCAACGATGGCACCTTTGGAAATTTCTACAAATGGCGTGTAAAGGCTCACATTGGCATAGCCGTCCAAAGCCAGCTTCTGCATGCTTTCAAAGCTTTTGATAAAGCCAGGGCGACAGTCCGGATAGATGAAGTGATCACCCCCGTGCACCGCCGCAGCCACAGCATCGGCCTGCTGCGCAGCCGCAATGCCAAAGCCGATGGACAGCATGATTGCGTTTCGGTTGGGAACCACAGTGACCTTCATGTTCTCTTCGGCATAGTGCCCGTCAGGAACATCAACATCATCTGTAAGAGCGGAGCCGCTCAAATGCGCTCCAATCTGGCTCATGTCCAGAATATGATGCGGCACGCCCAGCTGTTTTGCAGCATGCGCCGCATAATCCAGCTCTTTCTTGTGCCGCTGACCATAGTCAAAAGAGACGAGGCCGAGCAATTCGTGTTCACGCGCAACCTTGTAGGCAAGCGTGACCGAATCCAATCCGCCGGAGCTGATTACGATAGTCTTCATAAGGTTTAGTCCTTGTTTTCGCTGTTGCCGGGTAGGCTGCGACCGGCACTCATTGCTGAGCAAGCCGGTACCTAGCAGACTAAATGGGCAAGGAAAAGGACTATTTCGCACTCTGCATATATCTCATGGATAACCTGCTGAGTATAAATGTAAATAACACTTCAGGGTTGTGGTGGCGTGCTTCTGCGACCTCATTCAAAGGCCGCAAAAGCAGTGCGTGTCTACGCTGCCAGCGTCAGCAGTTTAACTTCCAGCTGCACCAGAACAGGCCTCAGGACATTGACGTCATTATCCAAACCGAATGGATGTCGGCGGTACAATTTGATCGCCTTGTCCCCATCCAGACGCGCCAGCAAAGGCCGCACAATGCGCAAAGCTTCTTCGCGTGCCTTCTTGCGTTCCTCAAGCGACTTCTTTTTATCGCCGATGATCTGCGCTTGAGCCCGCAGATCACCAGGTATGATCGGCTTGGTAACGCACGCAGCGAACCGCTTCAAAGTGCTGGTATCAACGATATTCTCACCTGCGTCCTGCTTGCCAGCCACACCGGTGATAAAACCACCTTCAGCAAAGGTCTTTGCAGTCTCCATGCGGGCAATGGCCTTCTCGGTGGCTTTCACAACGTCCTTGGCGATGTCTTCCCTGAAGCCGGTCAGCTCACCGCGCATGGCATCATACATACCTTTCAGCTCGTTCAGCCGGCCCATGTTCTCTTCATAGGATGAGTTCACCGCGCATTCCTGTTCCAGCAGTTTCACTTCCGCCAGCAGATCCTTGAAACGGGTCGGGTCATAGTTGGCAGTATCAATGCGTGGGAAACCTTTTAAAGCAGCCTTGGCACCTTTCCAGCTCTTGGCCTTCGCCGTGAGCATCTCCAGCTCATTCTTCATAGGACCAGACGTTTCATTAAACTTGCCTTTGGCGAGCTTTCGGTCAATCTCCAGTTGAACACCTTCTTTATAGTCCGCCTCGATCTTAGCGAAGAACTCATCCTGGTCAGGTGTGGTGTGAGGTCCATCTGTTTCTTCTGCAAATATATGAGCGCGGGCTTTGAGCTCCTCCAGATACTTGTCAGCCTTTACTTTGACTTCATTCACCTGAGAAATTGCTTCTTTCAGGTCTTCAACGGTCGCAGCGTTATGGGCCGTAACTTTGGCTTGTTTCAGCTCCATTTCCAGCTGACCGTGATAGACCTTCTCCTGCTTGGGCTGCAAAAGACGCTTGAACTTTTTGGCAAGCTCAGGACGGGCTGCACCCAGCTTGGCGAGCAGTGGTGGAATCTGCTTGAAAATCTTTTCGATCGGTTCAAGCTTCATGTCAAAGACTGTTCTGAAACCAACAGCCTCATCAAGCTGTCTCAACAGAGGCTGCAGCCGTGCGCCATCCAGCTTGCTGCACCGGCCTAAAGCCTTGTTGATGTTCATCTCCGGTGCCTGCTCGCGCAAAAGACGAACATCTTCTTCAAGGTTCATCTTGGCTTCAACGTAGTAGATCGCCTTCTTACCTGACTTGGTGTCAGCCACCTTATCAAGAATCTTCTGAGTGCGTGTCTGAAGGTCATCATATCCAGTTGGGTTGGTGTTGATGCCTTCCAGAATGTCTTCCGTCTTGATGAACTCCTCAAGGGCAATGGATTCCATACCGGTGACGCCAGAAGAGCGCAACTCGTCCAAAAATTCCAAGGACTCCAAAAGCTTGTTGATCGTTGCACGAGGAACGGCTTTCACATCCTTACCACCGGGGCGCTTCGGAATCTGAGCCATCACATCTTTGTCCAGCCCTGCAGTATCAACGGCACGAGCACGCGCTTCAGACTTACTCTCTTTGGTCACTACCTGATGGTCAGCGTCGAACACAACAAACTTTTCAAGCTGCTTTCGATAGTCCTGAGTACGCGAGTCCAGATTTTTGCTCGCCCATTCGTCTTGCTTGATCCACCGTTCACGGCGTTCAGCCTTCGCACTCAAACTGGCGATAGCGCGCTTGGTGGCAGTAAGATCGCGTGAGCTGTCACTTTGGTAATCACGAAGTTCGTCAAGGGTGTCTGAAGCTGCGGTTGTAGGCCCTGCCGTAGTCATACTCTCGCACAGGGTTTCAATATACTTGGCTGATTTGCTCAGGTCAGGAATAGCTTTTTTGTAAGCGTTCGCATCGGATAAAACTTCAGTCCAGCGAGGATCATCTGCACGTGAAATGACATCCTGATACTGGTTCATTTCAAAAAGCAAACCATTACCCAGGCCGGAGTAACCGGCATCCTGCAGCTCAAAGATAATTTCCTTGATCTTCTTGATATCCTGAGCGATCAGGACCTGCTCTTCGCTGATGACATAGGTCGCTGGATGGATTTGCGCGTCCATCAGCAGTTTTTTCATGTCTTTGAGCTTGTTGTCCACTTCATCAAGTGTCACTTCGCAAGCAGCAAAGTTGTACACGTTGCTTTGGGTATGCGCTTTGTCTAAAAGCAGCCCCACCAACTCGTTGGCATTTGTGAAAGCTTGTTTCTCATCTTCAAGGCCGGAAAGCAGGCGCACGTCCAGGAAAAGCTGTTCTTTTCTCAGTTTCAAGGCGGCGATTTGCTCGGAGATTACCTGGCTGTATCCGGGTTCAGGTGCATCTGGCATATCAATCGCTTCAAGAGGATTATCCTCCAGCAACTTCAGCTCATCCTGAAGCTCATACAACCGCTCGCTGTCGTAAAAGAACATCGTTTGGGCTGCGTCGCGGCGGGCTTCTTTTTCTGCCTGAACACGATCATGTTCACTCATGCGCGCAGTGGCTTCTGCAAGCTCAGTCCGTTCTCGTTCCCGTTCCGCTTCATAAAGTACGGTGAAAGCCTGTTCCATACTGGGAACCGTTTGACCGAGCAGCTTATACATCTGCTGAAGCCAGGTTTCCTCCGTCGGGGTCGTTTGGGTTTCAGTCGTTATAACAGTGGTTTCAGTCGGTGTACTGGTGGTTTCTGGTTCAGGCATCGGAGTTTCACTCAGCTATCGTATGTGAGACATCAAACAGGAAAACCCACGTTCAGACGCATCCGACATCTCCGCGGGGCTCCACTCCAACAAACATCGCGCACACGCGCACCAGACCGTTATGACGGACCTTCATGAAATATGCGTTGTGATAAATGGTTCGGTTTTCTCTTATTATTGATCTATTTTCGACCGTCTCGGCACGCCAAAAGTAACCCCACTCAGATCGCAGGATTTTCATGGGCCAAGACCGTGTAATCTGTTCTCAAACTTCGCCGTATGCGAAAAGGAGAATGCCGCGTGAAAGCCATGGTCCTGACCGAGATCGGAAAACCGCTCACCCTGCAGCAGCGCGATGCTCCACCCACACCGCAAGTTGGCGAAATCCTCGTTGAGATAGAAGCCTGCGCCGTATGCCGGACGGACCTGCATGTGGTTGAAGGTGATCTCAAACACCCCAAGCTCCCGCTGATCCCCGGCCACGAAATCGTCGGCAGAGTGAAAGCCTGTGGGGCAGGTGTCAGTGATCTGAAACCGGGAGTGAGAGTAGGCATTCCGTGGCTCGGGCACACCTGTGGCTGCTGCTCGTTCTGTCAGAACCATCAGGAAAACCTTTGCGATCATCCGATCTTCACCGGCTACACCCGAGACGGAGGCTTTGCCACGCACACCATTGCTGATCGTCATTATGCATTTGAACTGGATGAGGACGCCGACCCGGTCGCGCTCGCACCTTTGTTATGTGCCGGACTGATCGGCTGGAGATCACTGAAGAAAGCAGGCGAGGGCAGAAAGATCGGCATCTACGGCTTTGGTGCCGCCGCCCACATCATCGCGCAAATCTGCATCTGGCAGGGCCGGGAGGTCTACGCCTTTACCAGAAGCGGTGACACACAAGCGCAGGATTTCGCCCGGGAACTGGGCGCCACATGGGCCGGAAGTTCTGAAGAGGACCCACCCACAAAGCTGGACGCCGCCATCATCTTCGCCCCGGTCGGAGCGCTCGTTCCAGCGGCACTCAAAGCGCTGCGTAAAGGTGGACGCATCGTCTGTGGTGGCATTCACATGAGCGACATCCCGCAAATGCCATACTCATTGCTATGGGAAGAACGCGAAGTTGTCTCTGTTGCCAACCTCACCAGAGACGATGCACTGGAGTTCTTTCCCATCGCCAAACAAGCAGGCGTGAAAACCCACTGCATTCCTTACAGGTTGGAGGACGCCAACACGGCTCTGGAAGATCTGCGCCTCGGCAGGTTATCCGGTGCAGCTGTCCTCATTCCATGAGCACTAGACTGCACCAGTCTCGTCAGGTTCGGTTAGGCCTTGTGCCCACCCGCATATCCGCTGCGTTTGGCAGGTGACCAACCTTTCAGTGAGCCTTCTGCTGGCTTGAAAATCTCCACCAGAAGTGGGTAGCACGGCGTCTTGTCATCGGAATGACTGCTGCCACAGTCCCCACCCGGGCAGGTGGAAAGCGCACCCAACAGGTCGATCTCGGCAAAGAACTCGATGAAGTCTCCCGGACGCACCGGGCTCGCCTTCATGAAATACTGGTGCGTGTCACGGGTGAAGCCGGTGCACATGAACACGTTCATCACATCATGCACATGCGGCTCAGCCCCATCCAGTGACAACCCGCGCGCATCGGCCAGAGCGCGGGTCAGATTGGAATGGCAACAATGGTTATAATCCACGTGCTTGAGCATGTGGTTGGTATAAGGATCACAGCGCGTACCAATCACATCATGAACGCCAGCGCCATCCTCATCCCAGCCATACCAGTCCAGCGTATCCTGCGTGATCGTCGCCATCGGGCGTAGATAAGGCATGTTGCTCCAAAGGCGGTCACCGGTGGAAAGGTGAGAGGCATGCAGTTGGCGTGTTTTGCCGCTGAAGAAGCGCTCGTTCAGGTCATTGGCGTTCCAGAGGTTCAGATCTCCCACCTGCGGACCTTCAACACTCACAATGCGGAAAAAATGCCCGGCTGGCACATGGAAATGCCCCCCATCACGCGGTGGCACAACAACCTCATCCACCTTTTCCAGGCTCTCCTTAGCCTGCTGATAAAGCTCGGCATCAAAAGCAGGCAGGTGGTCCACCTCGTAACAGACAATCGGATTTTTTGACCGGCGGTCATCAGAAGGGGCAGGAATATCTGTAGAGATTGAGCGGGAGGCGAGTTTTGTCATAAGCCAATGTCCTAAAAACCAGTAGGAATTATTGGTCTGATTGAACCCTCCGGAGCTCAATTAATATATTGATTTAATTTCATTGATCCCTTCAGTCCTAAACCTTTCGAAGGGGGCAGGCGCCACAAAAAAAGATAGCTGCACCGGCAGACAGTGCAGCTATCCTCTAGGATGGCCAAGGTTACTTGGCCGGGGCGAACTTTCCAGAATACTGATTGAGGCGCTCAAACAGAAATCTGAAAAGCTTTCTAAAACCAAGGCCGGAGCGCATCTGAAACTCCTCGTAATGGAATTGGCGTAACGGGTACTTCAGCGCTTTCAGATCGCGCATCAGGGTCTTGCGCATCACTTCCGGGCCACAGAACGCGATCGGCATCACATCGAAGTAACTACCCTGCAGAATTTTCAGTAACCGCCCGTCGATGTACTCACCCATGTCCGACTCAAACCACTGAATGTGCAGATTGGGCAGACGATTTTGCAGCTCTTCCAGTTCTTCCTCAAACGGGCTCTCGAGTCGGTTGCGCACGCCGTAGTAAAGGTAGATCTGGCCGGTTTCTTCACCTGTCAGCGTCTGCGCCCAGGCAAGGAAGGGAGTGATACCCACACCACCAGCAATCCAGATCTGATCCCGGTTTGATGCCATCTTACGGAACCCGCCATAGCCTTTGCTGAGCTGCGCTTTGGTGCCAACCTGAAGCTGGTGAACACGGGAGGTGTAATCGCCCAGCGCGGAGATACAGAACCGGATCTTGCCATCTTCGCGCGGTGCTGAGGCAATTGTGTAAGGGTGCACTTCGCCCATGCCAGCCTGATCAAAAGAAACGTAGGCAAACTGTCCGGCATCGTGAGAAATCGGCTTGCCTTCCGGCTTCAGGGTCACACTGGTGATGCGCCCGTAAATCTGCACGTCTTCCACCTCATAGGTCTTGGTGCGACCGACCATGCCTTTGTAGGTCAGGTAAGCGAAGGACGCGATACCGGCAAAACAGAAGCCAGCCACATAAAGTCCAACCGGATCACTCCACGAAAATACATTCGGGATCATCAGGTAGTGCGCGGCAGCAAGGGCAAAGAAGATGCCGATCAAACGGTGAGTCCAGCGCCAGATGTTATAGGGAATAAACGTCGCCAGAGAACCAAGCCCAAGGATCAGAATGCCGTAAAAGCCAATCTCACCCAGCTCTTTGGCCAATCCATCCGTCTCACCACCCTTGGAAATCGCATCTGCATCAATGCTGTCATGAAGAAAAGCAGCAGCAATTGCCAGAATGGCCAGCCATTTGTGCAGCACATAGACCCGATCGAGCGGCCCAAACACAGCCTCAACACCTTTCATGCGTGTGGCCATCACCTGCAAAAGCCCCATGAAAATCAGGGAGACCATGCCAAGGTACTGGCTCAGCAAAACACCATACTCAACCTGTCCGCCAAACTGAGAGAAGATCATCAGGGGAGGCAGGATACTGGCAAAGATGAAGAAGAGGCCAAAGGGTTTCATTCGGGTACGCTCGATCTGAATTGACGATGCGCACTCAGAAGAAACGAGCTATGAAAGATGACTGATATCGTTGGGGGACATCACGCACCTTTCATAGCCCAAAAACTCCGCCGTTGTTTGTAAACGCAGCCTCGGAGTAGGTTTCTTTCTGAGTGCATCCCCTAAAATCACTAGGAAGCTGAAACCTACCTGAAGTTTGCGACACTACTTTTTCAGCTTGAGCACAAAACGTGCTCCGCCAAGGCGTTCACTCTTGCCAAGGGAAATCTCGATCCCATTGCGACGACACAGAGTTTGCGTAATAGAAAGGCCAAGACCGGCCCCGGAGCTGGATTGCCCCGGCATGCGGAAGAACCGCTCAAACACCTTCTCACGATAGTCTTCAGGAACGCCCGGTCCACTGTCTTCCACGCTCAGCTGAATATGGTCTTCAGTGCGGTCCAGCACCACAATCACTTGCCCGTCACTTGGCGTATGGCGGATGGCATTGCCGATCAGGTTGTTCAGCACAGCCGCCAGATCTTCAGGATCGACCACTGCCTCCACATGTTCAGACTGAAGCAGCTGAAGCTCCACGTTCTTGTCATGGGCGGCATGAGCCTGCTGGGCCAGACTTTCCTGAAGCACCGGCAGCAGATCCTGTTCTTTCAGCTCTTTTACGTCCTGTCCTGCGCGAGCATGCTCCAGTAGCTTGGCCGCCAGATGGGTGGCGCGGTCAACACCCTCAATGATGTTGTCAAAACGCAGCTTGGTCGGTTCATCCAGCTTGTCCCGCTCAATCACCTGACACTGTGCTTTCACCACCGTCAGCGGTGTTCGGATCTCATGGGCCGCATCATCAATGAACCGCTGTTCACGGGCCAGATACTCTTCAATCCGGTCAAACAGCATGTTCAGGGAATCCACAATCGGCACAAGCTCATCCGCTTGCTTCTCTGTGGTGATTTTGCCAAGGTTCTCCGGCTCACGTTCCGCCAGAGTTTCGGAGAGTGCGGTGAGGGGGCGTAGACCCCGTTTGACGATAAACACCGTCGCAATAATGGAAAAAACCAGCACCAGTGCCAGCGGAATGGAAACGGTGGCCACCGTCTGATCTGCAAGCTCAAGAGCCTCATCAAACACGACGCCGATAATGTACTGCTTGTCGGTCTTTAGTCCCGGAAAACTCCAGACCACCCAGCTGTCACCATCGTACTCGATTTCCTGCCCACCGGGCCTCAGGTACTTGGGCAACTCTACTTTGTCGGATGACCTGTAAATGTCGTTGCCATCCCCATCGCGGATGATCACGAAGTAATCATTCAGTTCATGATGATCATCCAGAAGATTGGGAGAAATGGCGTCCCCCTCCAGCTGCGCAATCGCGCTGACAAGCTGAAAGGCCTGCGCATCATGGGTCTCGTAAAGCTCTTCCTCTGTCAAATTATAGACAATGGCAGAAAAGACGCCCCAGACCACAAACAAAAGCGGGATCAGAAAGACGAGGATGCGACTGCGGATGGAGGAAAGTTTCATGCCGGTATGTCCTCATCAACGATATAACCCACACCGCGGATGGTCCGGATCAGCTTGGACGTGGTTTTGCGGCGGATCTGCGAGACATAAACCTCAAGCACATTGCTTTCCGCATTCTCTTCCCAGCCATAAAGCTTTTCCATGAGATCAGACTTGGAAACCACACGGCCCCGCCGCTCCAAAAGGATGGTCAGCAGGCGGAAGGCAAGGGGCTGCAGCACCACCTCAGCCCCGTTGTAGCAGGCTTTCTTCTGGTCCAGATCCAGCGTCAACGCACCATGCTGCAACAACATACGCGTACGCCCCACAGAACGGCGCACCAGTGCACGGCAGCGGGCCAGCAGCTCTTCCATGTCAAAAGGCTTGGTCAGATAATCATCGGCACCCAGATTGAGGCCATCAATGCGGTTTTTGGTGGTCTCCCGCGCAGACAGGATCAAAATCGGCACGTCTGCCTTGTCATCGCGCACAGCGCGCAAAAACTCCAATCCATCCTGACCGGGCAATCCCAGATCCAGAATAACTAGGTCGAACTTTCCGGTTCTCAGAGCGTCTTCTGCCAAAAGACCATCATCGACCCAGTCAACTATAAATTCATGACGTTCCAGAAACGCTTTGATTGCGTCGGCGATCAGCCGCTCATCCTCAACCAGCAATACGCGCATGTGTTCCTTCCAGCACGGTAATGTGCACCCTGTAATTGCCTCAACTCTTTCACATCTACAAAAAACATGAAACTGAATTGTGCCTGAAGAAACCGCATAGGCTGTTACAATGCCAAGGCAAATGGAGAAGTGCCGCTGAGCAGACTTGAGTTAGACGCTAAACACTCAAAGCCGCCTGCGCGCACAACACCTCCCGTATAAACCGGTCAATGCTCCGCGGCGGGTGTCCGCACATCTGCTCTACCGTGTCCGTGGTAAAATCACCCCAGCCAGTGCGATAGGCCTGCGCATAATCCCGCGAGATCCCGGCGATCCATTCATCCCACCCAGCACCAACGATACCCTCATAAACATCCTGCGGTGAAACCGGAACATAAGAAATGGAGCGGCTCAGCTCAGCACTTAACGCCTGCGCCACATCAAAGTAGGAGAGGCTTTGAGGGCCCGTCACTTCATAGATGTTCCCATCAAACTGATCACTGAGCACACATTGTGCCGCACATTCGGCCACATCGCGGGTATCAACCATCCCCATCTGAGCGTCTCCCGTTCCAAAGAAGAAACTGTCTTGCTCGGATATGGTTTGCGCGGCCAGAAACATGTTTTGCATGAAAAGGTTAGGGCGCAGGATCACATAGTCCAGACCAGAACTGATGATCTCCTGTTCTGTTTGCCCGTGAAGCACAGTGTTGGCCGTCGGTCCATCAGGAGCCGCTTTGATTGCCGAAACACGCACCACCTTGCGCACACCGCAGTCCTTGGCAACCCGCAACGCATTGGATGCCTGTTGTGCTGCATCTGGATTGGCCGAGGTGATCAGCACCAGCGTATCTAAACCCGCCATCGCCTCGCCAAGCGAAGCCTGATCCATAAAGTCACCATAATAGGCCTGCGCGCCCAGCGAGGTGACCAACCGTTCATTCTCAGCATTGCGAATGAGCGCCCGCACGTCCCATGGCGTGGGCCGCAACACTCTGAGCAGATGTGTGCCTATGGTGCCATTGGCGCCTGTGACTAAAACGCTGTTGCTCATGACGATGCCTCCGTCCAAACGGCCAGTTCATTGCCATTGGGGTCAGCAAAGTGAAAGCGCTGCCCACCGGGGAAGGAATAGATCTCTTGTAAGATCTTTCCGCCAGCCTCGCGTACCGTTGCCAAAGTGCCAGCAAGATCCTTTGCATAGAGCACCACAAGCACACCGGGCGCTTGAACCGGAGTGCCGCTTTCGCCATTAAACCCGCCTTCAACACCAGCACCTGAAAAGCTGATGTAGTTCGGCCCCCAATCCTCAAAGAGCCAGCCAAACACCGAACCATAAAAGCTCTTGGTCTCCTCATTCTTGAGCAGAGGAAACTCAATGTAATTGATGGATTTATCCTGATGTTCCATCTCATAAGTCCTTTCATCCTGTGAGTGGACCTATTCTATTATTCTTGGTTATTTGGTAGTATCGCTTCAATTGGAAAGCATATTTTCAAATATGGGAATATAATGCAGGATCTGAACGCCATCGCCATCTTTGCAGAAGTTGCCAAGGCAGGCAGCTTTTCTGCCGCTGCAAAGAACTTGCACGTGCCTCTTTCTACGGTCAGTCGCAAAGTCTCAGAGCTGGAAGCGCAGCTTGGCACCAAACTGCTGGAACGCACCACGCGCCGCATGCGCCTGACCGAGATTGGCGAGCAGTTCTACAAAACCTGCCTGCCGGGTCTGGAGGCTTTCAGGGCTGCTGACAGAGTGGTCGAACAGCGCCAGTCGGCGTTATCCGGCGACCTCAAAGTGACGATCCCGCCCAATTTGGCCGAAGCACTCTTCATTCCCGTCATCGGCCAGTTCCGCCTGCAATACCCTGAAGTCCGGGTGCAGATGATTGTTTCAGAACGCAATCTCGATTTCATTGAGGATGATGTGGATCTGTCGTTCCGTGTTGGTCCCAAACCGGATTCTGGCCTGACCCTCACCAAACTGGCCACCTACTGCCATGTGCTGGTGGCATCACCTACCTACATCGCTGAGCACGGCGTGCCGGATCATCCCGATAAGCTGCCGGAACACGCGCTGATCGGGTTCGGCTTCTGGCAAAAGCCTGAAGTATCCTGGAGCCTGAGCCGCAAGAATGACGAACGGGTTATCAGGTTCACACCGCAAATCGGCATCAACGATTACGCAGCCATGCAATCTGCTATCAAGGCAGGTTTGGGCATAGGGGAGCTGCCGTCCATCCTCTGTCAGGACGCCTTGGCAAAACGCGCTTTGGTGGAAGTTCTGCCGGACTGGACATTCCCGGAAATTGACCTACACGCCATGCACACCGGTAAAGAAAACCAGTCCCGCATCGCACGGTTGTTTCTGGAGGCCTGTATCAACAGGATCCGGCCCCAACTCCGGCAGTTCTCTTAGGAGCAATCCCTAGTAAGAGCCGTAACGCACCAGTTGGCTGAAGGCTTCGACAATTTCGTCAACGCTGTCGTCGACTGGTTTTTCGAAGGTATCAATCACAAGCCGGTGTTTCTTCCATGGCTCATAGCGTCGCCGCTTCACCGCATCCCAGGTGGGCAAAGTCATGGCGGAAATGTCGTTGGGCCGGTTCTCCACGCGCTTCTTGTGTTCTGCCTCATCAGAGCAGATCACCTCGATGTTCATGGCTTTCACTCTGGCGCCCAGTGCAGCTTCCATCCAGATGTTGCGAGTGATCTCAATCGGGTTCACCGCGTCTGCAATCACGTTACTGCCAAGGAGCAGATTGTCTTTGGCAATGGCCGCAGCCACCACATACCCAGCGTCTTCCGCAGGTGAAATGGCGAGAACCGAGGTCTTGAGCGCAGCCTCAATGGAATCGATACGAAGATGAACAGCCTGCAGGCGAGGTGCCAGAGCCTTTGCCAGTGTTGTCTTTCCAACGCCCGGCAGCCCTGAAAATACGAATAAGATAGCCATGGCAGGCTCTTAACAGCGTAAGGTTTCACGAGGCTTTCCTCACAACCCCTGTGCGGATTGGCCTCAGGCGATCCCGCGCACCTCCATCGGTGTCTTGCCCGTCCAGCTCTGAAACGCCCGGAAAAACGAGCCTGTATCCTTGTATCCCAGCAGATAGGAGATCTCCGGAATACTCAGATCACTGCGCACCAGATAGTGCTGGGAAAGCTCAGAGCGGGTCTCGCTCAGGATATCCTGAAAGCTCTTGCCTTCTTCCTTCAGCTTGCGCTGCAACGTCCGCTTGCTGGCATTCAGGCGCTGGCTGATCACTTCAATGGTGTTCTGACCCGCAGGCAGACTTTCCAGCAGGGCGTTCTTCACACGGCGGGACATTTCATCGGAAGCACCTGAGCTTTTCAGCTTCTGGCGCAAGCCATCCTCAAACGTATCCCACATGCCTTCCATCTGTGTGATCAGCGGGCGGGTCGCGTCCTCCAGTGAAAGGGTAATGTGCGCCACGGGAGCAGGGGTGGCTTTCACGCCGCACTCCGCCTCAACCGCAGACCAGTCCAGCTTACCTACCGGACCGCCCACACTCAGCGGCACAATCGGCTCGCCAGTAAAGGTGCGGCTGCAATTGGTGAAATAGATAATCTCAAACTGCGCCAGAATTTCAGGAAATGGCTCGCTCGGATCGCTGGAGGTGAACAGGATGGAGACCGTACTGTCCGTCCGCTCCACCTCCAATCGGATAGGCGCAATCAGCGGTTTGAACAGCGCCAGACGCTTCACGCCTTCCTCAATGTTGGGGCTGCAGGAAAACGCAAACAGGTGCGGCACAAACGAGCCTTGCTTGACCGTGCTGCCCAGCTTTACTGCAAGATCATTGCCGCCATACTCCTGATAAAGAGCCTCCCAAAGTGCGAAATACTGCGCCTGCGTGATGCCCTTGGCCGTCGGGCCAAGCTGCTCAATGGAAACGCCGGCACGACGCATCACCCGGTCCACAGGCAGATCAAGATATTGGATCACTTGCGCCATCATGGCAGCGCCAGGGTAAAGGTGTGCGTGTTTCGTCATGTTCGGCTCGGTCTTATTGATTGTTGCCACTCTTTCATCTCGAAATTTTGCTAGCTAGGCCAGTGCTAAATTCAATAGTGGCGCGAAATGGCAGTACTTTGGCGTGATTTGGCACTATTTTGGCGTGATCCGCTAATGAAAGCCAGCAGAGCCGATGCTAGGGATTAATACCGATCATTCGTTTCAGGCGTAAAAAGCAGAAAAAGCGCACGCGCACATAACACTGCCCCATTCAAAAGTGCCTGAGATTATTGCTGAACCCAGCCAACCGCTACGGATCAAAAAAGGAAATTTTTTGATGGCAATTTCTTTAAAACTCAATGGCCAGACTCATAGTGTTGAAGCCGAACCGGGCACCCCGCTTCTGTGGGTGATCCGCGACGAACTCAAGCTCACCGGCACAAAATTCGGGTGTGGTGTTGCCTCCTGCGGGGCGTGCACCGTTCACATGGATGGCGAACCGGTTCGCTCCTGCCAAACCTTTATTGAAGATGTTGAAGACGCAGAGATCACCACAATCGAGGGCCTGAAGTCCACCCCGGCTCAGGCAGTTCAGCAGGCCTGGACGGAACTTGATGTGGTTCAGTGCGGTTACTGCCAGTCCGGCCAGATCATGTCCGCCGTTGGTCTTCTCAGCGAAAACGCCAAGCCAACACTGGAAGAAATTGACGATTACATGGATGGCAACGCCTGTCGCTGCGCTACTTACCAGCGCATCCGTGCTGCCATCGTTCGTGCATCAGAAATCATGGAGGCTTGATATGAGCGTTTTGACCTCTCGTCGTGGCTTCCTCAAAGGCGCAGCAGCGTCTACCGCAGCCGTTCTCGTCATCGGTGTTGCACCATCCGGCGCCATGGCCGCTGGCAGTGCAGCTGACACCACCATGCTCAACCCGTTCGTGAAGATTGCAGCTGACGGTACCGTCACCGCCATCGTCAAGCACTTCGAAAAAGGGCAGGGACCGGCAACCGGCCTCACCACCCTGATTGCCGAAGAGCTGGGCGTCAGCATGGATGCGATTGAGTATGAGTTCGCGCCGTCCAACCCGAAGCTTTACAACAACACCGCATTTGGTCCTATTCAGGGCACTGGCGGCTCCACCGCCATGTTCAACAGCTTCCAGCAGTACCGCAAAGCGGGCGCTGCAGCCCGTGAAGTTCTGCTTCAGGCCGCTTCTCATGCGTGGGATGTGCCGGTCGCACAGCTCAAGCTGGAAGATGGCGTGATCTCTGGGGCAGGCAACAAAGCGCCAATTGGCGAGTTCGTTGCAGCCGCAAGCACGCTGACAGCCCCTGAAGAACCACGCCTGAAAGATCCATCCGAGTTCAAGCTGATCGGCAACGCCAATGTCCGGCGCAAGGATACGCCGCCAAAGATCAACGGCACCGCCATGTACGCCATGGACATGCAGCTCGACAATCAGATGGTCGTGGTCATCAAGCGCCCAACCCGCCGCGGTGGTACGGTCGCTTCCTTTGATGACAGCGCAGCCAAGGACGTCAAAGGCTTCATCCGCGCAGCCACTCTGCCAAACAAGGCAGGTGTAGCGGTTTATGCTGAAAACACATGGGCAGCTCTGCAGGCCCGCGAAGCACTCGACGTCACCTTCGACAACGCCGCCGCTGAACGCCGCAGTTCTGAAGATGTCTATAAAGAGCTGATGGCCGCAGTAAACACGGCGCCGGAATACAACCTGACCAAAAATGATCAGGCTGAAATTGCCGGTGCCATCGATAAAGCCGACAAGGTGGTGGAAGAGACCTTCTACTTCCCACTTCTGGCTCATGCTCCAATGGAACCGCTGACCTGTACCATTGAAGCGACAGAAGAGGGCGGCGTGATCCTGCATGATGGCGCGCAGATGCCAACGTCTCCGCATGCAGCTCTGGCCCAGATCTTCCAGCTGCCAATGGAAAAAGTGCAGATCAAAACCATGTTTGCAGGTGGCTCCTTCGGTCGCCGCGCAACACCAACGGTTGATTATCAGGTGGAAGCCGCACTGGCCTTCGTCATGACCGATCGCACCCGTCCGGTGAAACTGGTCTGGTCTCGCGAAGATGACATCACCGGTGGCTACTACCGCCCGGCCTTCGCACACAAAGTCCGCGTTGGTCTGGATGCTGACGGCAACATCGTCGGCTGGGATCACCGCGTCGCAGGCCAATCCATCTCCAAAGGCACACCGTTTGAGGCGTTCTCCGTTCATGATGGTGTAGATCACCTCTCTGTAGAGGGTGTCACACCAACGCCGTACTCCATCCCAGGCATGTTCGCCGGTCTGACAGACATCAAACCTGCAACAACCGTGCTCTGGTGGCGCTCAGTGGGCCACACCCACACCGCCTATGTGATGGAAAGCATGATGGACGCTGCAGCCGTTGCCGCTGGCCGTGATCCAGTCGAGTTCCGCCTCGCACATCTGGCTGGCGACACGGCAGACCAAAAACGCCTGACCGGTGTTCTGAAACTGGCTGCTGAAAAAGCGGGCTGGGGCAAGGCAGCAGATGGACGCGCTCAGGGCGTCGCAGTCCACAAGTCCTTTAACAGCTATGTCGCAGAAGTGGTCGAGATTTCCGGTGACACTGAAAACGGCGTGAAGATCGAAAAAGTCACCTGCGCTGTCGATTGTGGCATCCCGGTCAACCCGGACGTGATCAAGGCACAGATGGAAGGTGGCATCGGCTACGGCCTCGGCCACGCCATGCGCGATGAGATTACGCTGGAGGACGGAGAAGTTATCCAACAAAACTTCCCGGACTACGAGCCACTCCGCATCGGAGATATCGGTGAGATCGAAACGCACATTGTTCTCTCTATTGAGGCCCCAACCGGCGTCGGTGAACCGGGTACACCACCATCCGCTCCGGCACTGGCAAATGCCATCGCCGCAAAGGGCCCACGTGTGACCGAGTTACCAATGAACAAGGCTGGCGTCACCTTCGCGTAAAGCTTAAACAATCAGGAAAGGCGGGCTCAAAGTGTTTGGGCCCGCTTTTGCATTTCAGCGCAGAAAAAACGTAAAAAACGCAGATCAACGCAAGTTGCGCACATAGCAACGCAAACGCCAGCCTGATCATTCTTCACCTCACAAAATCAAAAATGTGAGCTGCGCATCTGTTGATCCAGTTTCTTGAAATAAATCAGTGCCCTTTCATTTTGTGAGAAATGATTCCACCCAACCCATGAAACCTCTTCAGCTCACATTGTGAACCATCAATTGTCCCAGTTTGAAAGCTGACCGCGCTCCATGTTCCCCTTAAACGCGTGGGGCAATGCTCCCGATTTCTGTCCTTAACATCGTAATGGACAAGGCTTTTGGGAGCTGCGCAATGGACTTTGAACAACAGGCCTGCAAAGGCCTCTATCTGGCGCCAAATACGGGCGATAATGCCGGTGGTTTCGCTTTTGTCGTCAGTAAGATAGCTTTGCGCAAAGTGAAACTTCCCAAACGCATCTCGCTAAAAGACGCACTCACCAACAAAGCTTATTCAGGTTCATTCATCTACTGCCCGGATCCATTGGACTGCGATCATAAAAAAGATCAGCAGCAAACATTGGTTTCCGGTTTGCATGAATACCTTGAAGCCATACGCGTCCCACGCGGTTTCATGTGGCTGCCCAGAGCCTCCACATCGCTCCCTATTCCAGAAGACGACCAGCACCAACGCCCAGCGTTTTTCTCCATCAACACCACTGGTACCGAGACAACAAGCAGCCTCTCTTACCCGCTCGCCCCAAACCTCACCATCGAGTTCTACTCCGCCGCCTATATCAAGGTCTCCGAGGATGAAGAGAACTTGCAGCTCTCAGAAGCCGCCATTCAGTTGGGGGGATATCTAAGCCCCGACACAGGGTCCGTAAGCAAGGCCGACATCCGCTGCTCCGGTCCGGATCGCGGGGCCATCGTCTTTGATGCTGATTTTGATCGCGATGCGCTGCACGACCAATGGAACTTTGGATTCCAATGGGTTGCAAGCGATCCCAACACAAAAACCGGAGTCAATGGCCAGCGCTTTGCCTTGGGAACAGGCGACAACGGCGCGCGCGAGCCACTGCCCATGCGGCTGGTGGTGGACGTCACCGATGCGTTGAATATCTATCCCACCCATAACCGCAGCGATCCCAACCGCTGCGCTTTCTACTTCCGCCCGGAAGCAGAAACGGGCCACGGTCCAGCCCTCAACAGCTTCTACCGAACCACCTATGGCACCACTGTTGCCTTGATAGCCATCACCGGGGATAGCTTTGAAAGCACAGGCAATCCGGCAGGTATTATCCTCACACCCAGCTATGAAGATCCTTCGACACTTCATAGCTTTATCGCCAGTCCGCTCGGAGATTTCCTCATCTGCGCCCCAGCTGGAGAGGGAACAACCAAGGCCCGCATCATGTGCGGCCTTGGCGGAACCGAGTTTCTGGAGGTACCGGGGAATGATGAAGGCCTTGCATCTGGTGCTCGGCTGCGTTTCATCCCAAACCAGCCCGCTTATGCCCCCGTCTTCCCCTTGCCCAAATCCTCCCCAACAGGCCGCCCAGCCCCCAAAGGGGCTCCTTTGAAGGGAAACTACAAAACGTCCTATGTGGAGATCTTTCCAGCTGGGGCTGATGCAGAGAGTACAGGGGATCCAATCACATACGTCGCCCAGCCCCATGGCAGCGCGCTACATGGATACGATGATAAAATATGGCAGGAAAACAAAAGCTTGCTGGGCACTGTCAGCCCAGCCTACACCTTGCCTCAGGATGATACGCAAGCGTTCCCCATGTTCCCGTATAGCGGTACGGATGAGGGCGATCCCACGTATTCTCAATGCGATGTGGCACTCTTTGAAAAGAGCATCATTGCCCCCACACGGCGAAAGGTGATCGCCGAACTTACCAACGGCCAATCCAACACCAACGCATCTGAGGTGCAAGACACAGAAGCTGAAGCCACTTTAACGACCCCGCTCGGCGTTATTGCAACGCTGCAATCACCAACAGATGCAAACCACTGGAAAGAGGTCAAACTCGCCCAGATCAAAACACCGACAAGTTCTGAGTTCGCCTTTAAAGAGCTCTCTCCAAAGCTGATAGAAGCCTTTCAAACCAATCAGCTTTTTTTGGTTGCAGCAAATCCGTCAGAGTTGGGAGAGGCGGGGACAACGTTCCTCAACACCCTCAACATCGAAGACTGGCAGATCGAAGCTGATGTCGGCAACTCTCCTGACTTTGGCGACTACGCCAACATACTGATCATTAAAGGCATTCGCGGATCGCTCTACGATCCAAAGGGTGATCCCAAAGACAACCTGATCTCCAACCCGCAAAAATGGACCCAAAAGGAAACCTTCGCCGCCCCAACCACAAACCGAGACGCTACAGCTAACCCGGCCCAGCTGGTCAACGTCTCCTCCTGGCTGCAGGACTACTTCAAAGCCGCACAGGATAATCCCGCGACGGAGTACTTCGAAGACTTCAACCAACTTGCTGCTGATCCCAACTGGACCGGCGTACTTATGCTACGCGCGCGTATCAAATCACTGCCTGAGCAGCTCGCTGGTATCGTCGCTGGTGTGCGAGATCCGGCAAAGTTTTATGCCCACCATCTCGCCATCCGCATCAATCAGATCAAAGCTGGGATAAACGGTGAAAAGATCGCAATAAAGAAGCAAAGCTCGGTGTTTGGCTTGATTTACTATGAGGACCCAGACCTCTTGGTGCCAAAGGGGGCGGCAAGTCCGGAGCCAGTTGTTCCCTCAGCAACACGCACCTACGATTTCATCCTGCTCTCGCTGAAAGTGCTCTTTGAGAACTCCGCCATCAAAAAGTTCTCCTCCTTCGCTCAGCTCTCCCTGAACAAGGTCTTCGGCAGTGAGGTCATCAGCTCGCATCCGATTATCCCCGCAGGCAAAGCCAAGCCCAAGGGCAGCCAGTACAAATCCCTGATCATGAAAGCCAGCTATCAGGACAACAACGGCCACCCATCCTACACCATGGCTGCCCCGCAGCCTTACCTCTTCAAAGTCGACAACAATATCCTCCAGCAAACCGAGTTCACTTCCGCCAGAATGAACACCATCACTGGTCACGATAAGGAGCAGGAAACCCAAACCGAACCACTTATCCGCTTCGCATTTACTGGTTTTCTCGATTTTGCAATCCTGAAAGCGGATAAAGATCAAATGGTTGACCTGTTCTCCTATGGAACGGAGAAGGGGCAGATATCAACGCAAACAGGTCTCGGCTTTGGCAATCTGGCCCTTCAAATGAGCTTTGCACAAACCAATCCCTATGAAAGCCAAAAGATCATCTGGGGCAGTGATCAGCTGACCTTCGACACCAAGAACAGCACCCCGCGCAGCGGCAGTCTGGTCGATACTATGCCCTTGCAATTGAAAGGTTTTGTCAGTTCAACCAGTTCAGACAAAACGCCCGCCTCTCTTGGCTATCTGGACGTGATCACCAACGCAAACCAGCAAGGCCTCTCAAAAGACTGGAACGCTTTGCAGTTCGAAGTCAGCCTCGGTACCGCAGGCGACCTTGCAGGCAAACTGGGCCTTTCCGCAGACTTCCTGCTCGCATGGTCTCCAGACTCCACTGGCGAAACCTACAAATCCCAGAGCGCCATTCATATGCCGGGCTCTTCCAACGGTGCGTCGCTCATCAGTCTGCAGAACGTTCTGTCCATGTCCTATGGCCCAATCCAGCTGCTCTATACGAGCAAACCCAAGGAGCATGAGAGCGATACGAACAAGCAATATATGTTTGTTCTCAATGAGATCGCCCTGAAGTTCCTCGGCCTCGCCAAGATCCCACCAAGCGGTGCCACGTCCTTCTATCTGTTCTCTGAGGCCGATGAGAACAGAAAGAGCTCTGAGGAGACCACAGGTCTGGCCTGGTACGCGGTCTACAACAACGAGCCACCCGAAAACTGCAAAACACCCGCAAAGAAGTAGCCTGAAACGTCAATCATCAGTGGTGCAGGAAGATGAACGAGCACAGCCCAATCGAACCCTTCGAGCCCACCGTCCTGCCGCAGGACGAAGCCCTGTCTTCCGATCTCACCAGCCTGATCCAGCAGTTCATGTCCGCTGCCGATGACCTGAACACTTCATTCTCCAGCAGTATCATCGCTAAACTCACAGGAGTTCTGAAGGGCAAGAAGCTACGGTATTTCGTTTGGCAGGATGAGAGATCCGGCAGTGTTGCAAACACAATCAACATGCTCCGCTCAATGATTTCTCTTGGATTTCAAGTAGATGTAGAGCTGATTTACAACAGCGCCCAGAAAACACTGCTGCAAGAACTGGCCGAGCTACTCCCCGGTTTTGACCCGGTAGCCCGCGCCCCATACACATTAAACGGCATCACAATCACATTCTTCGCCTATGAAGAAACAACCGTCGGCGAGATCACCCATCGCCAGGTGCGCGGCCTGAAAAGCAAAATGCCTCTCTGCCTGTGCGGCGGCGGTGACATTCCCAACATCGACAACACAAGCATCGCAACAGCCGTAAAGTGCGATTACTTCGTCCTGCTGCAACCCTATCTCTGGTCAGCAGAAAACAGCGCAAGCAACTCCAAAATCATCCTTCCGGGTCTGAAACGCTCCATAAATCTGGATGACCAGCTCGTCCTGCAAGGCGATCAGTTCGCCTATCGCAGCTTCAAACAGGATCTGTCTGCCAAACCCAATTGGACAGCGCTTCAGAAAATCCCGAATGCCAACAAAAAGGCGCTAAGTGCTGCTCAGAACATCACAAATGCCATTGGGAAGTCAGCACAAAGCGGCATTGAGTTTTTCCCGGTCGCAAGCCTGCCCAGCTCCTCAAGAGACAAAACCTCTCTGGTAGGCAGTGCAGAAGGGATCGCGCTCGAGCTGATCGCCGCTGCAACTCTGCTGCAAAAGCAAAAGGCATTTTCCAAAAAGCCAGTTGTCATCGCCATTCTGGATGATCTCTCCAGCTCCACATGGCAAACACTGGAGCACTATTTCCCAGAAAAAAACGCGTCTAATCAAAGCACAACGAGCGGTCAGGATGAGCTGACAAAGAATGTGAGTGCTTACTGCAAAGCGCAGCAACTTTTCCGAAATACCTCAGGCTCAGGCATCGGGATCTACTTGAACAAGGATCTATCCGGAGCGGCTGGTAAAGCGTTCCTGAGCAAGCTGAAGCCCGGCTCAACTGTCGTCACCACACTACAAGGCTTGCCGCCGGAGGCGATCAATCATTTGTATGCCGTAGCCACCTTGCCCGGCGTTCTGCAGGGCACCAAGACCTCCAACCTCGCGGTAAATCTGGGCAAGCCATTCTTCAAGCTGACGGATTTCACAGTAAACCCATACCCCAGCACATTTGGAAACGGCAGCGGAAAGGCAGCCAGCAGCACATCACCAACAACCGCAGCGCTGCTCGATATTTCCAAGAACCAGATTGCGCTGGGTCTTTCTGCGTTTCAGGAGGGCTTCAAGGCCTCAATGCCGCCAAACGAGCTCGCCCAATCGATCTCCGAGATCACCACACAGGTCAGATCCGGAAAAGGCGAGTATTTCGAATACTATAACGGTCTCAAGCAATACTTTACCGCGCCGCAAAACGATAAACTCCTGCAAGCTCTAGGCTTTCTTGCTGCAAGATTTGCTCTCGTCAAAATGACAGAGAGCATCTTCTCCGATCTGAGCCGGCTAAAAGAAACTCTTCAGGAGGCTATGAAGGACGGCAAGCTATCGCTCATCCCTGACGTTTTGAAAGATGGCCTATTTCACCAGTTCCTCACGAGCATTCTAAGGGGCGGCACTCTCAATATAGGCTCTGCAAAAGATCCGGTCTCCATCAAGTCTGTCTATAGGGCGAAGAAGCTCAGCCAAATCATCGTTAAGGGCAAAACCTCTGATTTTCTCGGCACAGAACTCACTGTCACGCTCACTGTCTCCAATGTAGGCCGCGCCACGAAGAAAAACGGACAGAATTACAAGGTCCGCTTGGAAGTTGACCTGCAAAAACTCTCGCTGCCCGGTGTGGAATGGTTCGCGCTGGAAAATACAGGCTTATTCGCGGAGTTCTCAAGCAACGGCGCAAGACTGACGGGCGGCGTGCAAACCTCTGTAGAACTTGGCGAAACGCTGGTGCCGTTCCAGATGAACTTCCCAAGCTCGGCCAGCAACAAAATGGTGGTGCAGGGGGCATTCGCCAATGAAGCAGCACCATCACTGAATGCGGTATTCACTCTCATCGGCGGCATGAACTTCGCCAACTCAATCCCATCAGAACTCGCTGATCTGAACGAGCTAAACATCGACGGACTGCGGTTCAATTACGATTCAACCAAGAAGACCATCGAGAGTTTCCAGATCTCTCTGAAAGATAACAAGGAATGGGACTTGTTTGGCGGGCTGAGCATCAAAGACCTGAGCTTTGATGTGACAGCACAGCAGCCGACAGGAAGTCGAAAGGTCAGCTGGGTCACCTCGACAAAAGCAGTAATCGGCACGAGTGACAACCCACCAACGCTTAATGTTTCCGCGACCTATCCGCAAACAACAGTCACTGCAACGCTGAACCCGGATGGGCCAAACTTACCGGTCGACGATCTCGTCGATGCATTGCTGCCAAAAGGCTATCACCTCAACGTGGGCGCTGATATCGCGAACCTGTCTCTGGAGTACACTCCAGGACAGAGTAAAAACAACAGCACATACGCTGTACAAGCTGGGGTGGATCTGGAAGGCTGGACGATCTCCTTGGCCCCGGCAAGCTTTGAGCTGAAGGACATCTACATCGATGTCAAAGGCATCGGAAGCAACTCCACTGGCACCATAAAAGCCTCCACAATGCTGTTTGAGGGGCTACCGCGTGTAAAGGCGGAGCCTGTGAATGTCTCAGCAACCTTCGACACACAAAACCATCTCTGGACCTTTACAGGAGAGCAGGGCGACACACCGATAAAGGTCAGCCAGATCATTGCAGCCTATCTCGGCAGTGGCTGGGCAACCGACAAGTTCGATCTGGATGTTACAGGCCTGAATGTTACGTTCTCAACGGGTAGCGGAAAAACCGCTTCCAGCTACGAGTTTGGCGGCACAGTCGACTTTTCAAATAAAGGCAAGAAAAAAGTCAGCTGGCTGCCTGAAAACGTCACTTTCACCGCAAAGATCGGCAACTCTGGTGGCAACGAGCTGTGGCTACCCACCAACAACGCCCGCATTCCCGTGTTGATCGAACAGGATGAGATTGTTTTTCTGGAATCGGATCACTCACTTCCTCGCTTCGAAAAATCCTCCAACGACAACCAGTATGCCTTGCTGACCGCTGATATTGTCTGGAATAAAATCGGCCTGACAGCCTTCTATCAATACGGAAAAAAGAAGTCCGCCTTTGGCATTCAGTGGGGTGCTTTGAGTGCTGAGGTCAACGAGCAACAGATCGCCAAGATTAAGTTCACGGAGGCAACCACTCTTGGTGGCATTATTGAAACCTTTGTCGAATGGATGACAGGCGCCAGATTTGGCCTTGCCGCACCGTTTGATTTGCTCAACGATGTGAAACTCTCCGACCTTGAACTCACCTGGGATCTCAAGAACGAAACGGTGAGTTTCGGGATTGATATCGGTCCCATCGATTTACTGATCGCCTCAGTCAATAAGATTGACGTCAGCTACAACAAAACAACTGGGGTATCTGTTTGTGTGGGGGGACATTTTCCATGGCCGGAAAACGGAGAAGAAGCAACCAGTCTAAAGCCTTGGCGCGCCGATAAACCCTCAACAACCCCAAGCCCTGGTGGAGCAGGAAACAAGTATCTGGACCTGAGGCTCCTGGCAGGTGGTCAGCATGTGAATGTCAAAGGGCTGCAGCAGGTCAATACGGTGCAGCAAGCCGTTGATATTCTTAGCTGCCTTCCTGAACCATCAGCGGACAAAATCCCAAGCATTGGCTTCGACGGAAACATCAACTGGCTGTTCGCCACGGATTTTGGTGTTTTGCGTATCGACTCCAGTAAAGAACTTGGACAGGAGCATTGGGGAGAGTTGGAGAAGAGCGGTGCCCAGTATGCGTTCACGCTGCAAGTCGTTCTGACGGACCCCAGTCTCTACGCCTTGCGTATCGCGTGCAGCGGCAAAGCAGCCAAAGTGTTCTCTGGCCTCGACTTTCAGGTGATCTACAAGAAGGTCTCAGAAGGGCTTGGCAAGTTCTCTGCCTCTATCCAACTGCCGGAGATTATGCGCCGCATTGATGTGGGAGCCGTCACAATCACGCTGCCTACGTTCGGTATTGAGGTCTATACCAATGGAGACTTCCAAATCGATGTGGGCTTTCCATGGAACAACAACTTCTCCCAATCCTTTTCCGTTGAAGCCATCGTGCTTCCGGGCATCCCTGTTAAGGGCGGTGGCGGGTTCTATTTCGGTAAGCTACCTGCTGCTTCCGTGAAGGGCCTACCTGTATCGAAGTATGGCTTCTTCAATCCCAATCTGGTATTCGGGTTTGGGGCGCAACTGGGGCTCGGAAAGTCCTTCGAAATGGGCATCCTGAAAGCAGGTTTCAGCCTCACTGCTTTTGGCATCTTGCAAGGCATTCTGGCCAAATGGAATGCGTATCATAACAAACACACCGACAGCAGCAACGCCTTGTCCTTGCAGGGGGAATACTTCTTCTCGCTCACCGGCACCTTTGGCATCATCGGAAAACTCTATGGTTCCATTGATTTCGCCATCATCAAAGCCTCTGTAAACATCAGGATCGAAGTCAGCGCCCAGATCAAGCTTGCGTCCTATGAACCAATTCCGATCACCATCGCAGCAAAAGTGGACGTCAGTGCCTCTGCAAGCATCGATCTTGGTCTGTTCACTATCAAAGTAAGCTTCAGTTTCTCCGCCCATGTGCACACCACCTTCACATTGGGTGCGCTCCAGGATCCGAAACATGCACCTTGGCTGGATCACTCAGAAAGTCATGAAGGTCTGTTGGCGTCACCATTGGCAGAGCGTCTGGCTCTTTACAGCCGCGTCCCGATGCTGCCAGCAGGGTATGAAGCGGAGCCCATAGAGTTCAACTGGGGTAATCTAAGGGCGGCCTCAGATCCATCAAAGAACCGCTTGGAGATCCATTTGGGCTATGGCTTGACACTGGCCAAAGATGAAAACTGGTCGCCAGCAGCGCAAGGACGCCCGCCACAACTGCCGTGTTACGTGGCGAACCTGTTCATTGAAGCTCCTGAACCCGCAAAGCCGCAGGGCACCGAGCTCTTTGAGAAAGCCTCTGTAGGGCAGCCGGACACCGCCTTTGAAGCTCTGGCAAAGATGACCACGCGGTGGCTGATCGCGGCGACGATGGGTGATGAAGAGGTGACGGCTAAAGAAGTCGATCGTCACTCCATCAGCGCGGTTGAGATTAACTCTATTTTGGACACTCTGAGCACTCTGGAAACCTCACCTGATGCGCTCACCGAAAGCGATATCTCGCAGTTCCTTCAGCAACAGTTCCAGCTGGATATTGCAGTGCCAGCAAGGAAGGGTGAGGCACAGGCCACTTACTTCCCGATGGTGCCGGACCTCAGCCTCGCGTTGAAAGTGGGAGATCAAACCACGCTCTCCTACAGCTTTGGCGAGTTCAACAAAATCAGCTCCAACTATCTGCAGGACTTAACAAATTACTTTAACCAGTTAGCCGTTCAAGTGGAAAAAGAAAGCGGCAAAACCTCTTCTGAAACTACATCGAAAAACGCACAAACATCAATTGCATCATATATTTATCAGAATTACTTCATGCTGATCATGAAGCAGATGATGCAAAGCCTTCTGGATGGTCTGCGCGACTTCAACTATCCGCTTGTTTCAGGCGAAACACCAAATGGCATCGTGGCTTGGGTGATTAAAAATGGCGGAACTGGCTATACCCTGGCGGATCTTTTCAAGACCAACGGAGCCCACCCGCTGACTAGCAATATTGATCTTACAATCCCAACCGCATCACTGGTGGTGCCTGCAGGCAAAACCCTCAAGCAGCTTGCTGAGAAGAACCAGCTCAACGCGACGGTCAAAGTCGCCGACCTCATCTGCAAGAACAAAGGAGTTGCTGGTCTTCTGCAAAATGGTACTAAGATCACCTACACAGCATCTGATGGCACCAAAACTACCCACATAACGTCAGGCAGTGAAACCTTCTGTTCAGTTGCCAAGGCTCTGGGTGTTTCACTGGAAGAACTAAGCACCAACAGCTCAATCCCCACCCAGCAAAACCTGCTCGTGGCTGGCACAACATTGCAACTGCCTCAGTTCAAACATAAGACAGGCGAAACAGATACGCTCTCTTCAGTTGCGCAGAAGTTTGAGACAAAGGCAGAAGCGCTTGCTCTGTCTGCGAATGGAAACATCACGGACCTGTTTGTTGTGCCTTCCAGCGGCTCTTCAAACGGCCTCAGCATCGCGCATCTGCCGCAGTTCTGTGTGGGTGAACTCATCAAGGAGGTGCAGCGCACGGGCGGTATAACCCATCTGTCCGGTATGGCCTCTCGCTACTATTTCCACGGCATGCGCCTGCCCACAAAAGACATCACACCGCTGACAGAAGGTATGTGGGTTCAAAAGGATAAGGTCGGAAAGCTCACGTTGCCTGAAGAAGCTGGCCTGTTTGCACTTTCTGGGCAGCAGATTCCCATCCCAACACCGCTCACCACCTCTTTCTCCATGCTGCTAGGCAAGCCCAAAGATGCCGATTGGATCACACTCGGTAACGATACAAACCCGCTGCCATATCCGGTGGTGGTGCCGAAGGATGACGAGAAGTCCAGCAAAGACTATGAGCGCATTGAAGCGATTATCAAATGCGGTGCAAAAGGGTATCTGCCAGCAGGGCCCTGCCAACTTTCACTGCTTGCAAGCGTCAACCAGCAGCCAAGCGCATTCCCGATCCCGCATTACATCAACTGGCAGAGCGCAAAGTCCATCCCGGTTCCATCAAGCTCAAGCACACCGAAATCCAACTCGCAGTACCTCCGCCTTTGGACACTTTCAGGAGCTTTGACGGCACTGGGTGCAATGGATGGTGAAGCGCTACCACCGCACATGATCGTTGAGCAGGCCGCTCAGGATGCCGCCACCGGCAAAACCATCAAAACACCACTGGTAAACTTTGGCTGGACGTCAACCGTCGAGTTCTCAATCAAAAAGCTGCCTCAACAGCACAAGAAAACGAGCAATGAGACCACAGGAGCATCAGATAGTGCTCTGAAAACCACCTATGAGCTGAACGGTGTCAGCTCATCCGGCTCTGTGGTGCTGGAGCGCATGCTGCAATCACTGCCTGAAGACCACAGCTTCGCCTCCATCACCCTAGGCTACACCAAAGGCTCGCAAAGCAGCGGAACCCATTTTGTAGGTGAGGGCGGGAGCAACGTCACTTTCGGCATCTCGCAGACGAACTTGTCTACCGTCACAAATCCGGGTGGTGAGCTTTTCCTTCATGAAAGCAGCCAAATTACAGGTCCAACGCTGCTCAATACGCCGATGAACCTTGTGAAGCTGCTGTGGGAAGCAGGTATCACCAACTCAGGTGGGTTCTACCTCTACTACACCGCTGATGATGGACAATCAGGCCTTCCCTCAAGCATCTTCAACGAAAAGGGCGAGGCCACGCTCACGCTCGTTATCATTCACGAGGACCAACAGCTCCTGCATCCTTACATCAACGGCCTTGCAACAGCGCAGCCGCTGGCAAGTTCTGAGGCATCACTGACAGCTTCGGCTAAAGGTGAGTTGGTGGAGCACACCGTGCAACAGGGCGATACACTAGCAAGCATCGCACGGCTCTATCACTCCAACCTCAACTCACTCATCGCGAATACTTTGTCGCCGGAAGGTGCTGAGATCGAGCTGGCTAAAGGCAAAACAATCCTCATAGAGCAGGGCACCTACATGGTTCCGCAAAGCACCAGTGCGCCCGGAGCCTCCTTTGCCAGCATTGCCCTGCGCTTTGGCACGACGGTCGATAAACTCAAGCAAATCAATCCGGGCCTGAAAGACGAAAACCTGCCCGCAGGCACGCCTTTGCGGTTGCCTGCAGTTGAACTGACCATTGCCGCAAAAACCCTCAGTAACGACCTGATCAAACTGACGGGCCTGAAGAAAATCGCAGGGTACTTCAGCACCGAGCCAATTGTGATTGCCACCAGCAATGCGGCACAGGAAGGCCTTCTGGAAACAGGTCAGACACTTACCACCCGTGCAGGCCCACTGTCCTTTCAGCCGGGCGAACACCCCGGAGTTCAGTCCCTCAACGCAAAGCGAGCCAAACCGCAGCCGATCCCATCAAGCGGCACCGGCACAGATTACGCCAAGGCTCTGCTCCTCAACAACTACAGTCTGCTGGCCTATCAGGTGACAGAAAATCAGGACTTCAAATCGAGCAATATGGGGCTGCCCATCGGCGCTTCTGGTAAGTCCACATCACCTGATGAAAACAAAGTCAGGTATGTGCTGGAAGCATCAGCTGGCGATGCAGAACAGTATCATGGAGCTATTTCTTATCTGGGTCTTGTGAAAGACAATGGAAAGGACAAGCCCCTCAATCCTTACATAGCAAATGGCAGACTGCTGCAAACCAAACTTGGCTGGAACGACTATTACGGCAACACCATCCTTTCCACTCTGGATGATTACGCCGATCCAGCCGGAAAGCTCAGCAACAAGCCCGCTCTACAAGGATACACCGACCAGATCATCCCGCTCTCCCAATGGCCTTCCACATCCGCCAGTTGGACTGTTGCTATGAGCAAAGATCCTGAAAAGACCTTTACGCTCTTGGTCTCTTTCAGCTTCGATACCAGCCCCTTCCTTCCGCAAAAGGGTCAGAACCCTTCCATTGCACAGCAACGTGCACGTTCAGCTCTGGTCATCGTGGAAGACATGCTGGCTCAGTTTGAAGACCCCAACGGGTTTGCTGTGGAGGTCGACACGTCACTGGTGAGCGATACCTACGCGCTAACAGCTGGTGAATTGAAACAGCTCATAGGCTGGTGGCAGCACATTCAAAAGTTCCTTCAAAAACACAGTGCTGCGGGAGGGAACGAAACAGACCCAAAATTCACCATTCCATCCCTGAAACTTCCAGTCACAATAGCGCTTGCGGATGTCCGTACTGATCAGGTCTTCGAGCTGGTGACAAAGCTCATCTTCAAACGCACTCATGGCATCGCGGTTGGAGACTATGCTGCGGACCCGCTGGCGCGTTCAGTGGCTAACACAATCGCCATTAAAACCAATGTCTCCGCGCCCAAACGGTCTGATACAGAGCCGAAGAAACCCAAACCGGATATCCTTGCAGAGTTTGCAGAATGCGTTGCAAAAGCCATTCAGGGACCGGATTTTCAGATGATGGTCGCGTCCGGCATCAACCGTTACGCCCCATCTGCGGGGCTATCGTCTAACGCCACATGGGCGGTCAGAGTAGGGCGTCAGGACGGTGATCCAATCTCGTTCCGGATCACAGATGAATGCCAGCCCGAACTCTACGCGCCATTACCAGTCAGCAACACACTGATCTCCCGAAGTGCCTCCGTCTATCCATACACCAGCCTTGATGACTTCGACCCTCAAACGGGTAAGTTCACGGGTACGCCAGTCAAAAGCACATTCTCCAACGTGGAAATGGATGTGTGGCTCAAGCAATACTTCGAGTTTTTCGATGGTCTGCTCTCGCCAAAGTATTCATCCTCCATCCTGTTCATCGACCATCATCTGCAGTCGCAGGCAGCAAAAGATGGAACGCCGAAAACCACCGGCTTTATGGAGCAACTGGCAGATCAGAAAGAAAGCCTTGCCGGGATCACGGCTAACATGCTCGCACCGATCTATCAGGATGGGGCGAGTACCCGCTTAGCCTCAGCGCAGGAAACCTTCCGCCAGTCACTGCTGAATGAGCTCTCCAACCTCTACACCACACAAGCAGCCATCTCCTTTGGTGTCGATGTGACTGCTAGCATTCCACTGCTAGGAAACGAGGAAACACCGCAGCTTTACGGCAACATAAGCCACAACAGTATCGAAAATTGCTTGCCGCAAACTGAGGAAAAATCAAGCCCTGCAACCAGCAAGACACACTCCAGCTTGATCTCCATGACCTCGCCAAAACTGAAGCTTCAGCAGGACGAGGAACAGCCACTCACATTCCTGCTGGAGGCCTCAGAGAAACTGGGTGAGACCACAGAGTGTCTCTGTCTGGATCTTTGCTACAAGGTCACGGCTCTGGAACACCAGATCAGCCCAGTTAAAAACATCGAGGGCTATAAGGCCTCTAGCTGGTTGTCGCCAATCACAGCCGAAGACACGCCGGTGCTGGAAAAGTCTCTGGGTTCCTTCAAACTGCCAATCCTGCTGCGCAGCTTCCCCGAAACTCCGAGGATGGTCTCCCAAGCTGGCCCGGCCTTTGATAAGACGGCCACGCAGCTGAGCAAAATCACCCGATGGGATTATGAATACACCTACGGCCTGAACTTCCACTATTTGCAGGACAAAGCCCATGGCCAGATTGAGTTCAACATCAAGGATAAACCTGCAAATGAACTCGCAGGCTTCCTTGATGCCTTCGCTGAGCTCGCCCAGTTCATTTCCGTTGCAAATAATCTCTCCGCCATTCTGGACCAATACGTGCCCGTCATCAGCGCGGCAAAGCAGGACGACGCGGCTATAGAAGATGCTGCCAGTGTCCTATCTGCGATCATCAAGATCAACGAGGACATCATAGAGGCAGCCTCAGCGGCCGGAAGCCTGAGTATGCTGACAACCTCGGCAACAAAGGAAGGGTCTGAGAGCTATAAGTTCAGCATTCTGGAGGAAAATCAGGCCTACACCTTAAACAACGAAGACACAGCAGATCGATGGGTGGTCAAACTCATTTTGGAAGACTGCAACAATCTTAAAGGCCTCACCGGAGAGCCCGCCGTCGAAATCCCCGAGTGGACCAGCCATCTGGCCTCAAAAGCCTGCGAAAAGGGCAAGAAAACCTACACCTACTATTACACGCAGGAGAAAAAGAAGAAGATCACGTACCTGAAGCAGGACATCGCGCAGTCGATCAGTGATCGGCAGGTGATCCTACCGGGGATGCAGGTGCTGGCCCGACAGGATGCCATCGCTTCCATGTATATGACCCGAAACAACAACATCTTCGGCAAGATCAATGAGGGCTTTGTCTTCAGAACGCCGACAGCCACCTTCAAAACCCCGTTCCACCCAACTCTCTCCAGCTATCAGCCGCTTAACATCGCGTGGCTGGATGAACCGAAGGGAGAGCCAGGCAAATGCAGCCTGACAGAGCATCTGAACAATCTGTTCTGCAAGCTGTTCAAGAATGAGTTTGTCGGGGACGTCACTCTCCAGCTCAACATCGGCTATGCCTATCACCTGGCTGAGGGACTGACTGAAGAGCCGATTGATCTGCCAATCGCACTCCTGCCACCAACCCCGATCACCATAACCACGAAAGGCAAGCCCAAGGGAGACATCATCAAGAACCTTGCGAAATCCATCACAGACTGGGCAGCGATGCACAAGCCGTCCTGCAACAATGCCAGACTGAACTTCGCACTCAACATCATGTCCAACCTGACGGAAAACCCGATGCCCTTGCTCAACCTGCAGGATCTCTACCTCTGCACCGATGACATCGAACCGCCACTCCCGTCCTATGAAGGGCAGTTTGAAGAGGCTAGATGAAGCCGGGGAAGGCCATGCGATGGGAGGAGGCGTGCACCATGCTCGCAAGGGTGATGATGTCAAACACGGGCCGATTGACTTTCGCTTGCAGTTGATGCGCATACGGCGGCAGGTCAGTGCATTCCAAAACGATCGCACCAATCTCCGGAGAGCGCTCCACCATGCTTTCTGCCGCAGCCAACAGCTCACTCGTCACTTTGCCCAAATCCATCTGCGTACGCTCACCGTGCAGGATCACAGAGGAGAACTCCGGGGCTTCATCCAGACCTTGCACTACAATTGGCACGTCAGAGGCACCAACACCTTCCAGATGCTTGTCTGTCAAAGAAGACGCCGAGGCCGTGATGACGCCAACAGGAGCTTTGGTCATGTGATAGGCCAGCGGCACCTGAATGAGAGACGACACAAACACAGGGATGGAAACGGCTTCAGCAATCTCCTTTTGAAAGATCGCCAGAAACCCGCAGGAGCCGGTGATTGCGTGCACGCCCTGATCCTCTAACCGCTTTGCCGCGCTGATAATCGGCTCCAGCAGCTCAGGAGAGGGATCAGCCAGCAGCTTTTGCACGGTCAGACCATGAAGGATTTCGTAGGTCGTCGTAAACGGCAGGCTGGAGGGGTTCTTGATGTGTCCCGGAGGCTTCGGGAAATAGCTCTCTAGAGAAAGAACGCCTATTGAAACGCCGCAGATGTTTTGGCCGCCACTATGAATGGTCATGGTTTTTCCTTCAGTAGCGCGTCACGCGATAAGGTGACATGTCGATGTTTGGAGTAAGTCCGGCAACAAGGTCTGCAACCAGACGGCCGGTTTTTGGGGCCATCATCAGGCCATAATGGCTGTGTCCAAAGGCGCCGATAAGGTTTTGAAAACCATCGATCTGCCCAATGCATGGCAAACTGTCTGGCAGGCTGGGCCGTTGACCGGACCATGTGCTGATTTGTGATGTGTTCAGATCAGCAGCAGCTTGCTCGCCAGGGCAACCAAGCATCCAGCCGTTTCTGATTAATCGGCGCATCCAGCCCGGCAAACTCAGCCGTTCCCGCAACTCGGATGGCCTCTTCCATGGATGAGGCGACGAATTTCATGTCCATGTCCATCACGGAATGGCTTAGAGAAACGCCAGGATTATCGAATGAAACGTGATACCCGCGTTCCGCTTCCATTGGAATCTTGATCCCAAGAGGCTTCAAAAGCTCCGCAGACCAAACTCCCATGGAAAGCACAAGCTTGGGCGTGGAATGCTCACCTTGCTCAGTCACATAGGTCCAGTTACCGTCTTCCTTGGGGCTTATCTTGACCACTTTGGCCCGCTCAATGGTTCCGCCCATGGCCAAAAGCTTTTCTGCAAGTACTTCGCCGATCTTGCCGGGAGAAACGGCCCGCGCTTGTCCTTTGATCAAAACCGCAGCCTCAAAGTCGTTGGTGAGGGCTGGTTCCAGCTCACGCAGTTCAGAGGCGCCAATCTGCTCAATCTCCGCCCCAACAGCCTTGCGCATGGCATAATCAGGCGACGACAGATTAACCTGAGAAGCATCGCGGAAGGCATGCACATACCAGCTGTCTTGCAGCAGATGCTCATGGCCGGTGCCCGCCAGATGATGCCGGTAGAGTTCAACACAGTCATGATTGAGCGCATACATGGCATCGCTGATGGGCTGAATGCGCTCCTGCCGTCCCTCATAAAGAAACCGCAGCCCCCAGGTTGCCACTCGGGGCAGATAGCTGGGTTTGATGCTCACCGGTCCTTGTGGGTCCAGCAACCAGCCCGGCACCTTCTTCCAGATCCCCGGCATGGATTGAGGCACCACAGACCATGGCGAGATGATGCCCGCATTCCCCGCAGAGGTGGCCTGACCGGGAGCGTCCCGGTCAACCATATGCACGCGAAAGCCTTTTTCAGCCAGCGACAATGCAGAGCAGATTCCGACGAGGCCGGCACCCAGAACAGTTACATCAGAGGCTGTCATTGCGTAGCTTCCTGCAAGGTGCGCTGGCTGGCGAATTGCTGGATCAGCACAGGCGCGATCACCAGAAGGGAGGCCATATCAGAGCCCAGGCTCGGCGCTACCAGCATCAGACCACCAATCGCCATCAGAACACGCCAGATGCCATTAAGGGGCGCAATGAAGTAACCTGAAACCGCTGTGGCAATGGCAAACACACCCAGCGCACAGGTCAGCGTCACCTGTAGGAACGACATCAACGTGAAGTACTCTGGTAGCACGATGAGCATGGTCGGCGCATAGACAAACACCATCGGCACCATCAGCTTGCCCAGCCCCAGCGTAAACGCATTCACGCCGGTCCGGAACGGATTAGCGCCCGCAATCCCCGCCGCTGCATAGGCCGAGGCACACACTGGTGGGGTGATCTCCGAGATAACGCCGTAATAGAGCACGAACATATGGGTGGCGAGGGCAGGTACGCCCAGTTGTGCCAGCGCAGGCTGCGCCACAGCCACCAGCATGATGTAAAGCGCTGTTGTTGGCAGGCCAGCCCCCATCAGGATACAGGCAATGGCAATCAGCACCAGAGACAGGAACTGCTGAATGGAAGACTGCTCAAACACCTCAAGAGAGGTCCAGTCCAGCAGGGGAGCCAGAGAAGCCGCCATGTCAGCAGCCCCATTGGTGACCATGAAGCCCAGACGGAACCCAACGCCGGTGGTGTTGATCACACCAACCACAATACCAACCGCCGCAGAAGCAGCGCCAACGGCCAAGGCATACTGAACCCCTACGTGGCAGCTGTCGAACAGGTCTTTGAAGCTCTGCCGCTCATTGCGATGCAGACATCCCAGCAGGGTCAGAGCACCCAAAACACCAGCCATGGTTGGAGAAAACCCTTCACCGGAGTAAGGCGAGGCCTTCCAAAAGATAAACCCAAGCAGCATCAACGGCACAGCCAGAGAAAGCGGCTTGTCGATGGCGCAAAAGCCCACCACGATACACAGCGAGATACCGATAAATGCTGCCATGTTGGGTGAGTAACCTGAGAACAGCACCACCAGAAGCCCGATCAACGGCAGAACCGTGAACCACCCCTCACGCCAGACCTGCACAAACTGCGGGATCTGATCCTTAGGATAAGCTTCCAGCCCAAGGCGTTTTGCAGTGAAGTGCACGATGGAAATGACGCCGATATAGTGCATCAGGGCGGGGACAATCGCAGCAATCACGATGGTGGTGTAAGGAACTTCCAGATACTCCGCCATCAGAAAGCTCGCAGCGCCCATAATCGGAGGTGTGATCTGCCCGCCCGCACTGGCCGCCGCTTCCACACCACCCGCAAAGTGGCCCGGATAGCCCAGCTTTTTCATGTTTGGGATGGTGAGAGAGCCGGTAGAGACCGTGTTGGCAATGGAAGAGCCCGAAATCGTACCGAAGAAGGCGGAGGAAACAACGGAAACCTTCGCCGGACCGCCGGTATAACGGCCAGCAAGGATCATGGCGTTGTCGACAAAGAACTGCCCCAGCCCCATGCGCTGCGCCACCACACCAAACAGAACGAAGTGGAACACAACAGTGGAGACGACCCAGAGCGTCACCCCAAAGATGCCTTCAAACGGGAAGTACATGTTGTTGACGAACTGACGCCAATCCACGCCCGGATGTTTCAGGATCTGGATAGGAATGTAAGGCCCGAGCAGTGCGTAGCCAATGAACACCAAAATGATCAGCGGCAACACAATGCCGATGGTCCGCCGTGCAATCTCCAGCACCGACAGGATTATGATCGTTCCGAAGAAGATGTCTGGCCCGGCAGGATTGCCCTGTCGCAAAGCCTGCTCAGACACATTGAAGCCAAACAAGTCAAATCCGCGCCAGCTGAACCACAGATAGAGCGATCCCATCATGGCCAGAACCATGATCACCCAATCAAACAGCGGCACATTGCCAAAGCTCAGAAACTTGCCAGGCGTATTGGCATAGGCCCCATCTGTTTTGAGAAACGGAAAGGCGAGGAAGATAAAGAAGTAGAGCCCGGCAAGGTGAATGCCCATGTGAACGTAGTCAACCGGCGTGCCAAACCCCGCAGTCCAGAAGTGGTAGAGCGCATACGCAATGGTCGCCCAGTAAACCACTTTGGTCAGGAAAGGTCCGTTGTCACGGGTGTGCAGAGCCGTGTCGTACTTTTTCTCCAGCTCTTCCAGAGCCTTGTTATCAAGGTGCGATTGCAGGGGCATGAAACCCTCCGGGATATGGGGATGTGTCATGCGGTGGCACATGGCAGGCAGCACTCAACTGCTCCAAAGCAAAAGGCGCGCATCAAAACCATAGGAAGACCCACCGGTGGCAAAAAACAACAGCGGAAGAGAGCTCCCGCTGCTGCTCAGAGTATTGCTGCTGTTAATCGAGCAGACCAACTTCCTTGTAGAAGCGCTCAGCGCCCGGATGCAGCGGCACACCAATGCCATCAATGCCGTCCAGAGCGGTCTTCATGGTGATCACTTTGCCCTTTGGATGACCGTTATCCAGCAGCTTGCGCGCTGTCTTGGACCATAGCGCCTTGGTGATCTCGTAGACCAGCTCCTCATCAATATTGGCATTGGTCACAAACATGCCGCTCACTGCCACCGTGTTGGTGTCATGCGTCACGCCCGGATAGGTGCCTGCCGGAATGGTGGATGGAATGTAGTAGGGTACAGTCTTGTTGGCCTGCGCGACCTCTTCATCGGTAAAGGAATAAAGATCCATGCCCTTGGTGTTGTCCAACTGGATCATCGCTGCAACCGGAGTACCCGCTGCATAGAAATAAGCATCCAGCTGACCATCTGCCGTCCGTTCTGCACTTTGTGCATTGTTCAGTTCGGCTTCATCAATGTTGTCGCGGTTAACGCCGTGGTCCGCAAGGATCAGCTCAACAGCAATCTGAGTGCCAGACCCAGCCTGCGCAATGCCAACACGTTTGCCCTTCAGGTCAGCAAGACTTGCCAGCTCACCACCTTTTGGCAGCACAAGATGCAGATCTTCAGGATAAAGGTTTGCAATCACGCGCAGGTCCGGCTTGGCATTGCCCTCATATTTGCCACTGCCGTGATAAGCAAAGTGCAGGGTCGCAGCACCCGTCAGACCAGCTTCCATCTGACCAGCCTGAATTGCATTCACATTGTGCGCGGATGCGTTGGTGGACTGAGCAATCGCCACCAGATTTGGCACACCGCAGTTGCCGCCCTGATCACACGGACGCGAACCCGGTGGGTTGGAAATAGCGTTGGCAATGATGCCGCCAATCGGGAAGTAGGTGCCGCCTGCGCCACCAGTGCCGATGCGGAAAAACTTGATGTCCTGCGCAACCGCAGCACCACTCATCATTGTGCAGGCCAGTGCTACGCCCGCGAACTTACTGAAAAATCCCATGATATCCCCCCTCTAACAAATGTAGATGTTCCCAAATAAAGATGATCCGTATTTCTGATTATTTGTGTCATGGTGGGGTAGCCTTATGCATAAAAGCAAATTCGAAATATTATGGTTATGATAGATTTTGTTTATGTATTGAGGGGCGCATGAATCTGCAGCAGTTGGCGGTTTTCCGCGAGATTATGAAAACAGGCTCCGTCAGCCATGCCGCGCGCAATCTGCACCGCACCCAGCCCGCAGTGAGCGCCTCGCTCAAAGCGCTGGAAGATGATCTGGATATGCCGCTGTTCATCCGCGAAGGCCGGCGACTGATTCCTGTGCCCGAAGCTCACTATCTACTCTCGGAAGCCTCAGGCATTCTCGACCGCCTCAAGACAGTTGAGCAGAACCTCGGCAATATGCGTGATCAGGTGCAGGGCTCATTGGGTATCGTCGCCATGCCGGGTCCATCCTCTTATCTGCTGCCGGAGTTCATCAGCCAGTTCACAGCAGACAAACCGCAGGTGAAAGTCACCCTCGCAACCCGCAGCTCACCGCAGATCCTTAACCTCATCGCCGCCCAAAGTTTTCAGGTTGGCTTCTGCGATGCCGCTGTCGGCTCAGAGCAGGAAAAGCTGTTCCACAACACCACAATCCCGTGTACCTGCGTCTGCGCCGTTCCCAAATCATCTCCATTGGCAGAGAAAAAAGTCATTCAGGCCAAGGATCTGGACGGCATGCCCATGGGTGTGCTGCAGCCAAGCCATTCCACTTATGAAGCCACAAAGGCAGCGTTTCAGGCGCAGGGCGCACGCCTCAACATCCGCATCGACACCCAATACTTCTTGCCACTCTTCCATTTTGTCGAGGCAGGACAGATCTGCTCCATCGTCGATGTGCTCAGCGCCGTCAGCTACCAGCGCAGCCGGGGAGATGCCTCAAAGATCGTCTTCCTGCCGTTTGAGCCCGCAGTCCCGTTCGGATACTCGATCGTGGTGCCACATCAGCGCCCACTCTCACGCCTTGCCAGCTCCTTTGTCAGTTCCTGGCAAAGCTGGGTAGAAGAGACCATCGCTCAGCCCATCAAGTAGCCGAGAAATCACCCAGTTAGCGCTCGGACAAGGAAGACAGCTGCAAATCATTCTAAGCTGCAGAAAACTGGAATTTCCGCTGGAAGGGTGTAATGGACGAGATCTGCCAGAATGAAGAAGAGAGCACGGAGCGGGTCTACCGCCAGCCAGTCTCTCCATGGGCACTAGAAAATCTGCCAGGCGATCCCATGATGTGGATCCTGATTGTCAGCGAAATCCTCGTATTCGGCGGTGCGCTTTGGGCGTTCGCGGGCAATGAACTGCTCAATGTCGAGATTTATCGCGAGGCCCGTACCCACCTGAATGTGCCTCTGGCGACACTCAACACCATCATCCTGCTCACCTCTGGCCTGTTCGCAGCCATTGCAGTTCGCTTTGGCAAGGTCAAAGAGGTGGCAAAGGCACGACTGTCCTTGCTAGGTGCAGGGGCTTTGGGTGTCGTGTTCATGGCACTCAAGATCTATGAGTATAAAGAAAAGCTCGCCCTCGGCCTCAATGTCGAGACCAACACATTCTATACGCTCTACTATCTGGTCACGGGGTTCCACTTGGCCCACGTCATCTTCGGCCTGATCATCCTTGGCATTATTGCGTTGTGGCCCACGGAGGACAATCTGGAATCCGGCACAGCCTTCTGGCACATGGTGGATCTGATCTGGGTGATCATCTTCCCAATCTTCTATCTCATGGGGCAGGGAGTGTAGTCATGCAGAACGAGAAAACCACATCCCGCAGTGTTCCCATGAATGACCTCTTCAAAGCATGGGTCGTGCTGGTCGCACTCACAGTGCTGGGATATGCCCTGAGCCTGATCAACAGCGACCTGCTGGTTTATGTTGGCCCACTTATCATCGCAGCCCTGATCCTGTTCAAAGCTCGCATTATCCTGACCCAGTATCTGGGCCTGAACAGATGCCCCGCATGGCTTTCCATGCTCTCCAGCATGATCGTTGCTATCACAGTAATCTGCGCCGGGCTGCTCACCTTTGTTTCAGCTGGCCTGATGCAATAGAGCGTATCTCCGAAAAGTGGGAACCGGTTTTCGGATAAAGATACGCATAAATAAGAGCTCATAGGCATATAAAAAAGAAAACCCTCACGGCCTGAGCGGGCAGCGAGGGTTTCTTTCAAAGCCTCTCTCCAAACCGTGGGTTCTGGTTCTAGGAAAGAGAGAGGCCTCGGGGGTAATCGTTAGCTCGGCAGGAACTCCTTGCCCCAGCCGGTGCCCGCAATGCGGCGCTCGATCATGTCGCTCACCTGCTCATCACTGTAACCAACGCTGGTCAGCACTTCGCGGGTGGAGTTGCCGTAAGCCTCTGTGCTTGGCAATGCCTTGATCGCTGCTTCTTCCGGACGGATGGAGTAGTGATCAATCAGCGTCACACGGTGCCCGCTTGGATGGTCTTCATAGGTGGAGAACGCATAGCTGCCGCGGTCAATACCAACAGTGCCATCGGCGGTGCGTGTGTAAGAATCACGCAAATGTTCGATGCCAAGTGGCTGGGCCGCTGCAATATCCGCTGCTCTCAGTTTCTCACACCAGCTCTCTGCGGTGTCCTGTGCAAAGGCAACGCGGAGGAACTCAGCGGTATCATTGGCTTCATCAACACCAGCAAGACCTTCCACACCTGCCAGCATGGCAAGCTCATGCTCTTCAGCATCCATGAACAGCCAGCCATCAGAGGCTTTGTAGAAGTGAGAAAGCGCGTGGTTGCCAAGTGCATCACGGCCAGAGGCTTCGTCAAACGCCGCGCGACCTTCATAATCAAACGCAAACTTCACCTGCGCCAGATTGGTCACTGCAGACAGAGACGTGCGGGCACGGGAGGTCTCACCGGTCTTGTGCTTGTGATAAAGCGCCAGCGCCATACCCAGACCAGCTGCAAAGCCACAGTTCACGTCCAGCGTACCAAGGTGTGCGTGCTCTTCTGGTGTATCCGGACCACCAAAACGGCTCATGATACCGCTGTTCGCCTGAATGATGTCATCATAACCAATGTAATTGGTCTTTGGACCCGGCTTAGGGCCACCCAGACAGTCAAGGCGGCAGAACAGAACGCCCGGATTGATCGCCTGCAGGCTGTCATGATCCAGCCCAAGCGGCTTCATCTGACGGTCCGGCGCGTTGATCACAACAAGGTCTACCGACTTCACGAGACGCTCAAACGCTTCACGGCCTTCGCCCGTGGTGATGTCCACCAGCGCGCTCTTCTTGCCGATGTTGGTCTGGAAGGTGAAGAGCGTACCGATGAGCGGGTCATAAAGCGGTGTCACAGGATCCAGCTTTACCACCTCAGCACCAAAACGGCCAAGGAACGCAGTGGAATGCGGGCCTGCAATCACGTTGGTCAGGTCCAGAATGCGCAGGTCTTTCAACCAACCAGCTTTATCAGCAGACTGTGCGGAAGGAGCTGGCAGATTATCATTGTTGCCAACGGCTTTCAGCGCAGCAAGCGCCTCATCATAGCTCACGTTCTCACGGGCTTTTGGGGTGAGGAGATAATCAGCAATCTCTTCAAACCAAACGACTGGACCTGGCTGTTTCATCACGCCGAATTCCGGATCGTTCACTTCCACGATCAGACCGGAGGTATTGGTGTGCTCGCTGTTCACCCATTCCTGAGTGGTGCGATGTGGTGCACCTGGAATCTGGCCTTCACCAAAGATCACGCCCCATTCCTCTGAGGTCTTGGTCAGGAACACCTTCTTCATCTTGGCTGAGATGATATCCGCCCACTTCTTCGGCAGCGGATAAACGCCAATGGAGGTTTCACCATCCCACTCTTTGATTGGCAGGTGCAGGTCGTTCACCTCAGGCAGGCCTTCCGCCAGCAGCTCCTCATAGATGCCAAGCGCCTGCAGACAGCGGCGGGCATGGTTTCTGTGAGACGGGCAAACCGCATAGAAGTAACGGCCATCCGCACACTCATAGGTGCGGTAGAACGGATCGAGATACTCCTGCAGATCCTCATAGGACAGGTCCATCTCGATGTTGTTGTCGCGGCGATGGGAAATTTCGTGCTCGCGCATGGTCATATAGCGCTCTGGCATGCCTTCAATCACAACAGAGTTGTAAGAAAGGCCTTCCATCAGAGCAGCAGCAATCGGCACCTCAATGGTGTCACCACGGCCAGTCTTTTCGCGGGCAAGCAGTGCCATAACCACAGAGCTCGCGGCCATAGTGGTGGCGTAGGAAGAACCGAGCGGGAGCGGGGAGAAGCTAGGGTTCAGCCCCATCAGTACACGGTTGAAGCCCATATCGGTAAACGCACCGGATGTGGCTGCGACAATCGCTTCAGTTGCTTTCCATTCACGGCGCAGTTCGTCATTGCTGGCAAAACCTGGCACAGAAAGGGTCACCAGTTCAGGGCGCTCAGCACGCAGCGCAGCAAAATCAACGCCAAGTGCTTTCATTTTGCCTGGACGGAAACTTTCAACCACTACATCAGCGTTGGCGATCAGCTCAAACGCCTGCTGCAAACCATCCTCAGACTTCAGGTCCAGCCGGATGCATTTCTTATTGCGGTTCAAATCGCATTAGCTGGATGATCCCATTGTGGCCCCTGAGGCGGATCAACGTGAATAACGGTTGCGCCCATATCCGCAAGGATCATGGCAACAGCCGGACCTGCAATTTGCTGACCGAAGTCGACAACTCTGACACCTTCAAGGGGAAGTCTTTTTTCCATGCAACATCATCCTCAGAAACCGTCCATCAACGGATCTCAGTTTATTCCAGACATAATTCGTCTTTTATTTCAGATTGTTATGAGTGAAATGGTTCGCAGCTGCGGGTCATTTCATTGAAAAAACAATAGGCAGGCACATACGTAGAAACCAGCAATTTAAATTTCGGTGCAGACATAAAATTATTTGTAGCTCGACTAATTCTGAACTGATTGCACGGGTCTCTGAAGGGCTGGTGGAAGATGAATTTCCTTCCACCATTCCCGAAAATTGATCTTTGGATTGAAATAGACTGCTACCGGCAAAAAGGCTGCTTAGCCTTCATGTATTTCGTTCAAAATCCAGTTTCTGAAAGCAACCGCATGGGGGTGCTCAAGACTGTTATTGGAGTAAACGAGGTAAAACGCTTCTTCTGTCGGAACCTTTTGTTCCAACGGCGCAACCAACTGTCCGGACTTGATTGCATTTTCCACAAGGCTGGTTCTCCCCAACGCAACGCCTTCTCCCAGAGCCGCCATTTCCAATGCAGTTACAAGGGTATCAAACTGATAGCTCTGGCCCAACTCCAGATCACTATGCTTGGTCTGCTTCAGCCAGTAGCCCCAACCTTCCTGATAGCCGATCACATGCAAAATCGTGTGGCCTGGCAGATCCTTAGGTGAAGTGAGTGGCCCGTTCTCCTCCAGGTAGCACGGGCTGCAGACTGGAAACAGCTCATCCCGTGTCAGCCGATCACACTGCAGGGACGGCCACTTGCCCCGGCCATACCGCACTTCCATATCGCAATCGCCAGAGCTTTCCTTGTTGTCCAGCCAGATGTTGGAGGTGATGCGCAGATTGATCTTAGGATGCAAACGGCGGAACTCCTTCATGCGCGGTGCAAGCCAGCGCATGAAGAACACCATGTTGATCTTCACTGTCAGCAGATTGTTTTGCCCCTGACCGAAGATTTCTTCGGTCGCCGCCTTCAAGCGCTCAACGGACTCATGAACCGCAGGAAGATAAGCAGCCCCGGCGTCTGTCAACTCCAACCCACGTGGCAGACGCTTAAACAATACACACCCCAGCTGACACTCCAGTCCCTTGATCTGGTGACTGATCGCAGCCTGCGTAAGGTTGAGCTCGGTTGAGGCATGCGTGAAGCTCAAATGTCGCGCGGACGCTTCAAATGCCCTGAGCCAATTGAGCGGGGGTAAATTCTTCTTCATTTGGTTCTCCCATTCGTATGGGTAGAATTCCATATTCTACGTAAAACTATTCATAAATATTTTTATATCATTGGGTCTTTTTTTGTTGATTGATAACAATTTAACCCTCCGGCAAAAATTCAAGCTTCAATCAGGACAGCAAAAATAAAGCTTGAGGGGGACAAATGTATAATAACAGCAATACTGGAAGAAGGACGGGGGAGGGCCTGTTTACAGGTGTTAATCCTGTTATGGCCGTCGGGTCTACTGTACTCGTTGTTGCGTTTGTTTTGTTTACTGTAATGGTTCCTGAGACCGCTAGCTCAATTTACAATTCAGCTAAAGGTTTCATCGCAAATAATCTATCATGGTACTATATCGGTCTGGTCAGCTTTTTCCTGTTCCTAGCCTTTGCAATGACCATGAGCCGCTATGGCAACATCCGCTTGGGGAAGGATGACGAGAAGCCGGAATACAGCTTCTTTTCTTGGTTTTCGATGCTTTTTGGAGCAGGCATCGGCATCGGTATCCTGTTCTGGAGTATCGCAGAACCAATTTACCACTTCCAAAGTAATCCGTTCATTGCAGAAGGGCAGGAGAGTTCCGTAGAGGCAGCCCAGATTGCAATGCGTATTAGTATTTTCCACTGGGGATTGCACGGTTGGGCGCTGTTTGCACTCTCTGGTCTGGGTCTCGCTTATTTCCACTATCGCAAGGGCCTGCCGCTGTCCGTTCGTTCAGGGCTCTACCCGATTTTTGGTGATAAGATTTATGGCCCAATCGGTCATGCTGCTGACCTGCTTGCAGTTTTCGGCACTGTCTTCGGTATTGCAACATCTCTTGGTTTGGGAGCCCAGCAGATGAATACCGGCCTGAACTACCTGTTCGGCTTTGAAGTCAGCATCATGAACAATATCATCATCATTGTGATTGTTTCCGTACTGGCAACCATGTCCGTGCTGAGTGGCGTGAACAAGGGTATTAAGATCCTGAGTGAGTTCAACATGCACCTGACAATGGTCATGCTTGTTTTCTTCCTCATCTTTGGCCCAACCGTTTACGTTCTCGGGTCTTTCGCAACCAACCTGGGTGATTACCTGACGAACGCCATTCCGCTTGGCTTCTGGGTGGAAACCGATCCAAATAACAGCTGGCAGGGTGGCTGGACCATCTTCTACTGGGGCTGGTGGATTGCATGGGCACCATTCGTTGGCATCTTCATTGCCCGCATCTCCAGAGGCCGCACCGTAAAAGAGTTCCTGCTCGGCGTTCTTCTGGCACCAACACTGCTCTCCACTTTCTGGATCACAACTTTCGGCAACACCGCAATGTTCCTTGAACTGTTCGGCGTTGGCGGCGTGACAGAGGCAGTGAATGCAGACATGACCTCGGCTCTGTACAAAACAATCGAGCTGTTGGATCTCGGCTCAACGCTCACCATCCTTGGTGCAGCTATGTGTACCGTCCTGTTGGTGACCTACTTCGTCACCTCTGCAGACTCCGCAACACTCGTCATCTGCACCATCCTGTCCATGGGTGATGAGAACCCTGCAAACCGCTACCGCATCTTCTGGGGCCTTTCCATTGGCGCAGTTTCCGCGGTGCTGTTGTTCGCAGGTGGCCTGCGAGCCCTGCAGACAGCCTCGATCGTCGCAGCTCTTCCGTACTCCTTCGTGTTGATCCTCACCACGTGGGGCCTGCTGAAGTCACTGCACCTTGAGGTCTCTGAAATCATCTCCACCGTCGATGATGAAGAGCATTCCTACTCCGCAGACGGCGCAGCCTCCGCTGCAACTCCGGCAGAGTAAGAAGCTCGCCCCCTAAGTCATCTGGGATGTTCCCGGCATCCCAGATGACCACCACAACTAAAGGTTCATTCTAATGACATCTCAGATCATTCTGCCGCGCATCATGCAAGTTGGTGCGGGAGCCAGCCTCCAATTGCCTGCAGTTCTGGCAAAAATCGGCTGCAAAAAGCCTCTCATCGTCACAGACCCAATGATGGTTCAGCTGGGATACTCCGAATCTATTCAGGACAGCCTCAAGGCTGAGGGCATCGAAAGCGATGTTTTTGCTGATACCCTGCCTGAACCAACCGTTGCCTCCATCCTTCCGGGTGTGGAAAAGGCAACAGCTGACAGTTATGACTGCATCGTGGCCCTCGGCGGTGGCAGCCCGATCGACAGTGCAAAGGCAATTTCGATTCTGGCAAAGTTCGGCGGCGAAATGCGGGACTATCGTTTCCCAAGAGACGTCACGGAGCAGGGTCTGCCAGTTATCGCAGTGCCAACCACAGCCGGTACCGGTACAGAAGTGACCCGCTTCACCATCATCACCGATGAAGAGCGCGGCGAGAAGATGCTGTGCGTTGGCATCGGCTTCATGCCTGTTGCAGCGCTGGTGGACTACAAACTCACCATGAGCCTGCCACCACGCATCACCGCAGACACCGGCATCGATGCCATGACCCACGCGTTGGAAGCCTACGTCAGCAAGAAGGCAAATCCATACAGCGACAGTCAGGCTCTGGCAGCGCTCAAGCTGATCGGCCCGAACCTGCGTGAGGTCTACCATAACGGCAAAAACGAAAAGGCCCGTGAGGAAATGATGCTCGGCTCAACATTGGCCGGTGTCGCATTCTCCGCCGCTTCTGTTGCACTCGTTCATGGCATGAGCCGCCCGATTGGCGCGTTCTTCCATGTGCCGCATGGCCTCTCCAACGCCATGCTGCTGCCAGATGTAACTGCATTCTCAATTCCAGCAGCACCTGAACGCTACGCACAAGCGGCTCGTGCTCTTGGTTTCGCTTCTGAGCAGGATGATGATGCCATGGCAAACCGCAAGCTCCTGATCGAGCTGCGCGCACTCAATGATGAGCTCTCCGTTCCAACACCGGAAGAGTTTGGCATTGAACGTCAGGTCTTCATGGATCGTTGTGAGACTATGGCAGAGCAGGCGCTGGCCTCTGGGTCTCCGGGCAACAACCCGATCACCCCAACCATTGCGGAAATGGTCGAAATCTATCAGGGCTTATGGGATGCCCGTGGCTCTGACAGCGAGTCAGTTGCAGCTGAATAAGCTGAAATTCCCGCTCTCCCGAAAGGCCAGCTCACGACCAATGCCGTGAGCTGGCTTTTTTGTTGGATAAATAGGTTAGGGAGTGGGCTAGTCGCCCAGCTCCAGCACAAAACGGGCGCAGAAATCACCTTCCCACCACATCGGGAAGTTGGTGCCCCACTTGTTGTTGTAGATGTTAAACCGCAGACCCTCACCATAAGCCGGTGCCTGATGCTGGAACGGCATAAACGGCAGCTCAGCAGGTGCCACAAGCGGCGTATCCAGCGGTGCAATGCGGATCTCCTGACCGGCATCAGCTTTCGCGCCAAAGATCGCCTGCAGCTGACCACCGCTCATATCCGGCACGTCATGGGCATCCACCCAGAAACCGGTCTTGTTGAACTGCCAGCTCTTGGCGCCATCCGGTGCAAACCGCAGGAAACCAGCCTCCGGCATCCGGTTGGCAATCTTGCCGTAAAGCCGAAGCGTAATCTCCAGCTTGTCGCTTTCCCCATTCAGCACCAGCTGAATGTTATGGATCGCGCCGGGAATGTCAGAGGCCATCACATAAGACAGAATGGCCCGGTCATCTGCAATCGCCAGCCCTTCAAACATCGGGCGATGGCTCTTGGAAACAGCTGTCGCTGCCTTATTCAGCCCCGGCTTGATGTGATCCAGAATGGCCCACTCTTCCTCATGGGTGAGGTAGGCATCCATATGCGCCTTCACATCCGCCGCATTATAGGTCTCATGGGCAAATGAGATCAGATTGTCATCCAGCCCAAACAGCTCTTTGCCATTTGGTGATTTAAGGTGCTTGATCGCGCCGCTGTCCCGGTCAATCTTGATGGACCAACCGCCAAACTCAGCTTCGCTGTCGATCTCAAACGGGCCCACATGCGGCAGCGGACAGCAGATTTCAGAAAGCGCCGCTTTGGCAACAGCCTGATCATCCGCATCAAGAGCTGTAACCGCATCATCACAATAAGCGCGCTGCTCCTGCCAGGAGGCTTCTGCATATTGGAAGCGCGGATCGTTCTCCCGCGCCGCTTCAAAGTCATCCCGGTTCCACGCCTGCTCATCGCGCAAGTATGTTTTGATATCCACTCCGCACGTATGCTCAGCCACCATGGAAAGCTTGCGGCCAAAGGAAAGGCGGGACGGCGTGATTTTATCTTCAGTGAAACGATCATAAACCCGCTGCAAAGCACGATATCGCGCGGACTTTACTGGATCCGTCGCAGAACCATGGATCCAGCTGTCGCCAATCTCCTGCGTCACAATCGGGAAGCTCTCGCGATGTGGCCACAGCACCTCAGCAAACTCATCCAGTGTTGCTGCCTTGATCCGATAATCCGGATACTGCCGCTCCATGGCGCGGTAGACGTTTACGGTCTGGCCGGTGTTCTGCGGGCCAATATTGTCTTCCGTATGCGCAAAGCTCAGGCCATCCGCCACACCCGGAATGAACTGCGTCGCACCATAGGAGTTCTGATAGAGCACCAGAATCTCTTCACCTGTTGGCGCCTGCCAGCGGAACACCTCCGGCAGCTTCGGCGTTGGAGAGGCGGTGTTCACACCAAGATGCAGGAACTTGATGCCCGCTTTCGCCATCAACGGCACGATGCCCAAAGTGTGACCTGGAACATCCGTCATCTTGGCTGCAACAGTCTGCACCCCAAACCGCTCATCCAGCTCTTTGGAATAGGAAAGCCCCGCCTCAAACAGCGCCGGAGACATCAACTCAGAATGCGTGGTGAACGGCAGGCCATGCCAGCGGATCAGGCCCTTATCAATAGCAGCTTCCAGTCGTTTGACGTCGTCTGCACCAGCCTCATTCAGATAGTCCCAGATCAACCATGCACCGGTGGTCCAGCGAAACTTGGGATCGTGCGGATTTTCAAAGTAGAAATGCTCTGCCGTATCAAGTGCCTGTGGCAGGAAGTACTTGTGATAGCGCTGGCGAACCTTCTCTGCATGATCAGTGAAACCGATATCCAGATGGGTTTTGAAAATCAGGTGAATAGTATTGGGGACATATTTCTTTGCTTATTTATGAGCCCACAGTACCGCGCACAATCAGGCGGGTCTGCAGTGTCTCGATCATGGCAGGGGCATTGGGGTCTTTCAGGCGCCGCAAAATCAGGCGCACAAGCGCACGCACACGGTCTTCCAGATCAATCTTCACGGTGGTGAGGTTGTAGCTCAGCCATCCGGACTGAGCGATGTCATCGAAGCCGACCACTTTCACATCTTCCGGCACCCGCAGGCCCAGCTTGAAGCGAAGTGCATCAATCACCCCGAAGGCGCCAACGTCGTTGGCTGAAAAGATGCCGTCAACACCTTCACCAACCTGAAACAGATCAAGCGTGGAGGCGAGGGCGCTCTCATAGGTATAATCGCCTTGCAGCACCAGCGGTTCAGGCAGGCCGCGCTCGTTCATCACGCATTTGAAGGCGCGCTCACGCTCTGTGTTTGCAAGCGAGGTTGTCGTGCCGCCCAGATAGGCAAATCGTTTGCAGCCATAGGCTTGCATCAAAGCAACCGCCTGATCGATCCCGTTTTTCTGATCCACGATCAACCGATCAAACACAGAAGTGGACTTCGGCTGGTTCGGCAGGCTGCCGTCTTCAGAATAGCTCACATAGATCGGTACCGCACGGCCAAGAGAATGGGCAAGGGTGTCCGGTGTCACGTTCTCCGCAAAGGCGATGATGCTGTCCAGATTGAAGCCCTTCATATAGGTCAGCAACCGCTCATCCATGCTCTGATCAGTACGGGTCTTGAAGAGCAGTGTCGCAAACCCTTCTGCCTGAAGGGCAGTGGTCAGCGCATCAATCTCCTGTGATTCCCAGGGGCTGCACACATCCGGCACGATCACGCCCACCAGATGCGAGCGCCGTGTCACCAGAGCGCGGGCCGCCATGTCCGGCGTGTAGCCCACATCCTTCGCGATTTTGAGAATCAGTTCGCGCTTTTCCTTTTTCAAAGAGGCATGCGGATTGAAGGCGCGTGAAACAGCGACTCGCGAAACGCCGGCAAGCTTGGCAACTGTATCTGCCGTAGCGCGTTCCGGGCGTTTGACCTCTTGGATGCTTGATTGATCAGACACTCAAAATTACTCGATAAGTGAAAACGTGTTCACTATTAATGCCGTATCTAACCCTAGGATGTCAATCGAACAATCTTTATGCACGACGAAAATATGACAGTTTTGTGCCGTTTATATAATATATCTGCTCTCAGGCATTTTCAGAATCCTCTTGATTTTTTCAATAGTATTGACGGATAGTGAAAACGTGTTCATTCTAATTTCACTGATCGATTTCTCGTGATTAGTGACAAGGCACACCAACACAGGATGCCCTGGGGGGATTTTTTAGATGAGTAAATTGCGTAGTTATGCATTGGGTCTTGCAGCTGCCACAGCGCTTGCTGGGCCAGCGATGGCAACCGACGTAACCATCACTTGCCGTTGTGTGGAAGGCGGCGTGAACAGTGCAGCCGCTGTCTGGCTGAAAACAAGCGTCATTCCTGGCTTCGAAAAGATGATGAAAGCCACCGGCAAGGACGTAACAGTGAACTTCAAGGAGTTCGCAGGCAAAGATGAGCAGCTGACCCAGCAGCTCGCATTGGACTTCTCAACCGGGGCAGGTGCAGACGTTTCCTCGTTTGATGGCTTCCTCATTCCAAACTTCGTGGACGCAGGTCTTCTGAAGCCACTGGAAGATGTTGCAGGCGCAGAAGTGAACACTTGGGAAGGGTGGTCCCACATTTCTGAGGGCTCCAAGGAGCTGATGTCCTACGGCGGTAAAGCCTACGGCATCGCACTGGGCACCGACAGCCGCATGATCTTCGTGCGCAAAGACATCTTCGCGCAGGCCGGTCTTGATGCAGATACATGGCAGCCAACGTCATGGGAAGACGTTCTGGATGCCGCGCGTACCATCAAAAAGGCGATGCCAAAGTCCGCGCCACTTCAGCTGAATGCTGGTGTGTCCATGGGTGAAGCAACCACCATGCAGGGCTACTGGATGGCAATCCTCGGCACCGGCGAAGGCATGCTGGATGAGAGCGGCAAGTGGATCGTGTCTTCACAAGGCATTCTGGATACGCTGAACCTGTACAAGACCATTTATGTTGACGAAAAGCTTGGCGACAAACGCGCGCAGCTGCTCGGCGATGGCCGCAACCGCACCTTTGCGAACTTCCGTGATGGCAAAACAGCCATGTTGGTGGAAGGCGACTGGTTCTATCGCTCAGTCACCAAGCCGGGCGCAGAGTTTGAGGTCAAAGACCGTGACGTCAATATGACATGGAAGAAGATGCCAGCTCAGGAACCGGGCAAAGGCTTCCGCGGTCAGGACTTCGTGACCATGTCTGGTGGTACTGGTTTTGTGATCAATCCAAACACCAAAGCTCCTAAAGAGTCCTGGGCACTTCTGTCCTACATGAACTCCAAAGAGCAGCTGGATGCCTTCCAGGCGATCAACCCACGCGTTCGTATCCGTGATGATGTCTGGATTCCAAACTCTGACTTCCTGACAGAGACCTCACAGACACTTCTGCCTCTGACCACAGCGCGTCCAAACAACGCTCACTACAACAAAGTCTCTGTTGCAGTTCAGCGTATGACCGAAGCGGTTGTTTCTGGTGAACAGACACCTGAAGAAGCAATGGCACAGTACAAGTCTGACGTGACCGCCATCGTTGGCGAAGAAAACACAGTCAGCAAGCTGTAATCAGCCGAAAAAAGGACAACAGAGCATCCATCGCTCTGTTGTATCCGGGAGGGCGCGCTCCTGCGCCCTCTGATCTTCCAATAAGAAGAATGTTTCCCTCCCGGGAAGGTGTAATTTGAAGAACTTCTCATTGTTGTCTGCGCGCGCGGGAGCGCTGTTTTTCTCCCCTGCAGCAGCCCTTGTCGGAGCGTTTGTGATTGTCCCGTTTTTCTGGGTCATCTTTGTCTCCTTCACCAACAGAACTCTGCTCGGAAAAACGGCTCTCAATCCTGAATTCGTCGGGTTTGATAACTACATAGCCCTGTTCAACATGAGCACGTTCTTCACCCGTGGTCAGTTCGGCTTCTCTCTCATCCTGACCATCCAGTTCGTGCTGCTCTCCGCTCTTGTCGGTCAGGCACTGCTCGGCATGGTGCTCGCATGGCTGCTCCAGTCCACGCCTAAATATGTGAAGGTCTTCTCAGAATCTGCCGTTATCGTTGCATGGATCCTGCCCGAAGTGGTCATCGGCTTTGCATGGTTCGCCTTCCTTGATTATGACAATGGCACGCTCAATATGCTGGTCACGTCGCTGGGGCTGGAACCCGGAGACTGGCTGCTGGAAAATCCGTTCTGGGTGATCGTCTTCTTCAACACCTGGCGCGGTGCAGCGTTCTCCATGATGCTGTTCAACTCCGCGTTCTCCTCCATTCCGCCAAGCTATTTCCAGGCCGCAGACGTTGCAGGCGCAACCTCCTTCCAGAAGTTCAAGGACATCGCGCTGCCGCTGATCAAAGGCCATGTGGTCACTGATCTGATCCTTATCACTATGTGGACCTTCAACGTGTTCACGCCGTTCCTGCTCACCAACGGTGGCCCGTCCTACCGCACAGAGCTGCTCTCCATCTACACCTACCGCGTGGCCTTCAAGGACTTCGAGTTCGGGAAAGGCGCTGCTGTGGGCGTGGTGATCATGCTGATCAATCTGGCCTTCGCGCTTGTTTATCTGCGCATCGCCAAGCAGAAGAACAAAGGAACAGCATAATGACACTCTCATTCCATCAAATGCTGTCCCGCATCAGCTTCTCTGTTCTCACCGCCATCATCGGCATCGCATTTGCCTTGCCACTGCTGTGGTTCCTGTTCGCACCATTCAATGCGCGTGCAGAGCTTGGTCTTGAGATCCCGGCGGTCTTCACGCTGCAGAATTTCTACACGGTGTTTGAAAACAAGTTCGCCATGCGCGGACTGCTGAACTCTTTCATTCAGAGTGTGGGCGGCGTGGTTCTTGTCGGCATCTCCGCAACACTGGCCGCGTACGCGCTGTCTCGTTCTGACGTGCCGGGCAAAAAGAGCATCACCTACATCCTGCTGCTGTTCTCCTCCGTGGTGTCCGGCAGTGCGGCCATGGTGCCGATCTTCCTGATCATCTCCAGCCTCGGCCTGATCGATACCCACATCGCCGTCATTCTGGTGTTTGCTGGTGGTCTGCTGCCAACCGCCATGTTCATCCTGCGCGATTTCATCGATGGTATCCCGAAATCCTACGAGGAAAGCGCCATGGTCGCCGGAGCCTCCTCCATGCAGGCCTTCCGTGATGTGGCCTTGCCAGTCATCCGTCCGGGCATCGTGGTTGTGGTGGTCTGGGCCTTTGTGAACATCTGGGGCAGCTTCCTGATCCCGTTCATCCTGCTGCGCTCTGACGAGCTGATGCCAGCCTCTGTGGCCATCTACTCCTTCTACTCAGAAGCAGGCACCCCAATCGTCACGCTGCTTGCAGCTTATGCACTGATCTACTCGTTCCCGGTCATCTCTCTCTATCTGTTCGTAAACTGGAAGTTCGGTTTCCGGTTCTTTGGCGGCATCAAGGCATAATCGAAAGAATAAAAATGGCTTCTATTTCATTCCAAAACGTCACCAAATCTTTCGGCGACTTCAATGCTGTCTCAAACGCGACTTTTGAGATCAACGATGGCGAGTTCATCTGCCTGCTCGGCCCATCCGGTTGCGGCAAAACCACCAGCCTGCGCATGATCGCCGGTCTGGAAACCCCAACCTCAGGCCGCATCTACATTGGCGACAGAGACGTCACAGCCTTGCATCCACGTGATCGTAAGATCTCCATGGTGTTTCAGGACTACGCCCTTTATCCGCACATGAACATCTCCGACAACATCTCGTACCCACTCAAGGTGCGCGGTGAGAACGAGGCAACACGTGGTGAGCGCGCACAGGAAGTGGCTGATGTGCTGAAAATCGGCCATTTGCTGGACCGCCTGCCAGCCCAAATCTCCGGTGGTCAGCAGCAGCGTACCTCTCTGGCGCGCGCACTGGTCAACCCAAGCCAGGTCTACCTGTTTGACGAGCCACTCTCCAACCTGGATGCCAAACTGCGTCTGGAGGCCCGCGGCTTCCTACATCACCTGCAGCACAGCATGGGCATGACCTCCGTCTACGTGACTCACGATCAGGCTGAAGCCATGGCGCTGGCAACCCGTGTGGCCGTGATGGATCAAGGTCGCATCGTGCAGTTTGCCACCCCGATGGAGATTTACCGCAAACCAGCAACCACCTTCGTGGCAAACTTCGTCGGCAACCCGCCCATGAACCTGCTGCCAGTGGAAGCAATGGTTTCTGACAATGTGCTCAAAGTCCGCGCAGACGGGCTGGAAGTCGCGGATATCCCGATGCAGCGCTCCTTCGCAGAAGCCGTCGCAGCCAACCCGAAAATTACCATGGGTGTGCGTCCAGAACACCTGCGCGCAACCGCAGAAGCGGAAAACGTGGTGCGCGGCAAACTGTTTGCCAACGAGAACATGGGTGCTGAAAAGCTCGTCACCATCGAACGCCCAGATGCGGCCCGCTTCACCGCGCGCATCTTCACCGATGACGACATCATTCTGACCGAAGACGTGGCGCTTGGCTTCTTAAGCAAGCACATCACCCTGTTTGATGCAGACGGAAACAGACTGGCGCTTGATGATGAGTGAAACGCTGGACCACCTCAAGCTCCACAAGCACATCATGAAGGCGGATCAGGCAGCTGATCCGTACTTCTATCTGGAATTTGAGGTGCCCGAAGGCACGACACGCTTTGAAGTGTCACTGGAATATCCCAAGGCTGAAGATTGCATCATTGATCTTGGATGCCTTGACCCTGACATTACGCCGTTTCCGGCAAGCTCAGGGTTTCGTGGCTGGAGCGGGGGCGCCCGCGACAGCTTCTTTATTGCGCTGGATGACGCCACACCAGGTTATGTGCATGGCAAGATAGAGCCGGGCACCTGGCAAATCATCTTGGGCCTCTACAAACTGCCGGAAACCGGCGCGGATGTAGACCTCACCATTTCCTTTGATCAGACACCCAGAAAGATTGCACCACAGCCCGTCACGCCAAATCCGGTGCGACAAGGGGCAGGGTGGTACAAGGGAGATCTGCACTGCCATACATTCCATTCCGATGCACGCGGCGGACCTGAGCTGCTCCATGCAGCCGCAAAACAGGCGGGATTGGATTTTCTGGCAGTTGCAGATCACAACACCACCACCCAGCGCAGATACTTCCATCCGCACTCCTCTGAGGATCTGGTGTTCGTGCGCGGCATGGAAGTCACCACCGCTGTTGGCCACGCCAATGTGTTCGGCATGGATGACTGGCTCGACTTCCGCATGACCCAGCCAGACCACGCTCATATCGTTGCCAAAGCGGCCCATGATCGTGGTGGTCTGTTCTCCATCAATCATGACAAACCGCCTATCGACTGGACCTATGAGCTGCCGGAAACCGACTGCATGGAAGTCTGGCAATCTGCATGGCTCATGTACAACTGGGTCTCTCTGGCCCGCTACCAAAAACGCCTGAGCGATGGCCACCACATCTCGCTGATTGGTGGCAGTGACTTCCATCAACCAGACAGGCTACTGCCGGAAGGCCCGCTGGTGCTGGCCCGCCCAACGACAGTGCTCTGGCTGGAAGAACTCAGCGAACAAGCCGTTCTGGATGCCATGAAAGCTGGCCTTGGTTACGTGACAGAAGGACCAGATGGCCCGCATCTGTCTCTCACCTCCGGCTTAGCCCGTATGGGTGAGGAAGTTTTGGCAGACACAGCAAGCTTCTCCGTTCATGTGGAAGGCGCTAACGGTGATCTGCTGCGTTGGATAGATGCAAGCGGGTGCCGTCAGGAAGTGCCAATTTCTGGCGACACAGTGCAGCTCTCCTTCAATGAGCCGGTAACTGGTTTCCTGCGCGCGGAGATCGTCGCGAGGGCGAACTATCAGGATTTACTCGACGAATTTCTGGGAGCCTTCAAAGGCAAGAAACTTCCTCTGGGATTGTCTGAGGAAGAGATACGGGAACAGCCCATCATCCGGGCTCTTTCCAATCCAATATATATAAAAACCGAATAGGACTGCACGGCATGTTGATTGGGAATGCACCGTGTTCATGGGGAATTTGCTACCCGACTGGCAACGCATACACGCCAGATGAATATTTAGATCAGGTCGCAAGCGCAGGTTACCGAGGGACCGAGCTCGGGCCATTGGGATACTTGCCCAAGGACGCAGACCAGCTGAAGGCCATGCTGGCAAAGCGTAATCTGACCCTGATCGGTGCCACCCACGTGCATACGTTCTCTAAAAAAGAGACCAGCGATAAGTTCCATGCAGATATGAAGGCACAGGGCGAGCTTCTGGCATCACTGGGCGCCAAGCACCTTGTGGTGATGGACGAAAGCAACGTCTATCCATCCGGCCAACTGGGCATGATCACACTTGATGCGCGTCAGCAGATGTATGCAGACCTCGCTAAGGCTCATTCGATGCTGGCAGAAACCTACGGCATCGCGCTGAGTTTCCACCCACATATTGGCACATGCATTGAGCTGGAAGCGCAGATCGACGACCTGCTCAAAAACACGCCGCTCAACCTGTGTCTCGACACCGGCCACCACGCGTTCTGGGATCAGGATCCTCTGGCTTACATGCAGCGTGTCTGGGATCGTATCGACTACATGCACCTGAAGAACGTGGACCCAAACGTGTGCGCCCGCGTTCTTTCCGGCGAAATCAGCGTTCAGGAGTCTCTGGCCGCAGGTGCCATGTGCCCGCTTGCAGAAGGGGCCGTTGAAATTGCGGCGGTCATGGATTTCCTACGGGCAAAGGATTTCCGGGGACCAGTGGTTGTCGAACAGGACGTTGCAGAGGATGCAACCGAAACACCGCTGGAACTCGCTCGCCGCAATTACTCCTACATCGCTGCAATGAGCCAAGCCTAAGGAAAACAACAATGTCACTGTCCGTTGGAATTATCGGGCTGGGCGAAGTCGCTCAGCTGATGCACCTGCCGTTGTTGGCTGACGATCAACGCTTCACCATTGCTGCCATCAGCGATGTTTCTCAGGAGCTGATGGAGTATGTGGGCCAGCGCTACAACGTCGAGAAACGCTACCCAGCCGCTTCTGATCTGATCGCCGATCCATCACTGGATGCGGTATTCATCCTGACGCCTGATCATCTGCATGCTGACCTGCTGACTGAAGCCATGAAAGCTGGCAAGCACGTTTTCATAGAAAAGCCGGTCTGCCTCAACAAACATCAGATCCCGGCTTTGCTGGAAGAGCAGAAGCAGTGCAGCAGCGTTGTGTTTGTCGGCTACATGCGTCGTTACTCCCGCAGCTTCTTGGCGCTGAAAGAGCGCATGCCAGATCTGGAAAACATCCGTCATGTTCGCATCCGCGACATCATCCGCGAAGCGCCATACTTCACTCGCCAGACGCGACCAGTGGTCCGAGGCAAGGACGTGCCGCAAGAGGTGATTGCGGACGGCCAGACACGGACCTCAGCCATGCTTCGCGAAATAATGGGAGAGGCGGCCACGAAAGATCAGCTCCGCGCCTATCAGGTGCTCACAGGCCTGTCCTCCCACAGCTTCTCCGCCATGCGTGAGTTGCTCGGCCTGCCAAAGTCCGTCAGCTACGCCAAGCAGCACGGCGGCGAGACCGTCATGGTCCTGTTTGACTACGGTCACTTCACAGCAATGTACGAAGCGATCATTTCCGACATTGCTGAATTTGATGCAGGTATCGAAGTGCTCACCCAGAACGAGCGGTACCACGCCACCTACGACACACCGTACATCCGTAACCTGCCGACACAACTCAGTATCACCCGCTCAACAGATGAGCAGACCACCACAGAGGTGATAGGCCCATCCTATGAGGATCCATTCCGGATTGAGCTGGATGCTTTCTACAACGCAGTCACCGACGGAGCGTCTTACAAAACAACGCTAACCGACGCAGCAAACGACTTGAACCTTTTTGCCGAGGTTGGGCGAAAATTCTAACATGTAGATTGAATATATAATTCACTATATCAATGAGTTACATGGCATTCCTGATTCAATTTATCAGGAATGTCGGCTCTTATCCGGGGCAATGCGTTCACATTTCAACGCAAACCAACGCAAAGTCATTTTTCTATCAGTGTCTGATGTAAAGCCTGCTCTGATTTGCGTATTTAAATTTCACCTCAAATACAGATTCACACTGGATCTAAACTTACCTTAACTTAATCAAGTATCAGCAACGCATTTTTCAGCGAAAGACTTGAATTTTCCCATATCCGAGGTGCAGCAACGCATAATTATGCGCAGCGCGACTAGAGTGTGAAACAGCAGTTTCCCCGAACTTCGGAGTTTCCAAATGCCTGAGAATGATCTCCCTCAAGAGCACGAAAACTGGGCACATGAAGTCCTGAAAGCAATCAAAGTTGGATACAATGTCGAGTTTGATGTGCCCGAAGACGAGCAGGTATCAGACAGCGAAAACGGGCACGACAAAACAGCTGCCTCCGAAGCGCAGGAAACTCCACCAGAAGCTGCTGCAGAGCAGCCCGATCCAAAAGATCTTGCCGCACAAAAAGCACTCCACCAAAAAGAATTATCTAAAACAAGCAGGCACTTAAAAGCACTTGCTAAAGCTGTACATATAGCAGGCAGACGCAGTGACGTGTTCATTGAGGACGTCACGAAAAAAGTCCTTGATGATGCCAAGCAGCTGGCAGAAGCCAACATCAGGCAAGCCAATGAGATCATGAACAAGCCGGACAAAAAAGGCTTCGTCGATCTCGATAAAATGCAGGCCTTCATGGATCGCGGAGAAGAGTACCTCCGGATCATGCAGACCAACTTCAAGGAAGGTCAGGAGATCAGCGTTGAAGGCATGAAGGGATTATCTGCTGAACTGCAGAAGAAAGCAGATGACCTGCACAAGCAGCGTACACCGGCAGAAGCCTGGGGTGTCGATCTAACAAGGCTGGACGATGTCCATGAGCAAACCTGTGACCGCTTAACAGAGCTGAACAAAGCACTGAATGGCGGCAGCGTCGCAACCGCGAAGCAGAATATGCTCGCTGCCTCCAGCAATCTTGCAATCCTCCGAGAAGTGCTGGCCAAAGCGCAAACGCAGGTGGAAGAAGCAAAAAAAGACGTCGAAGACAGGGTTCAGGCGACGGAAACTGCAACATCAGAGCTCAGTGCGCGCAAAACTGAAATCGAACATGATCCCAAAGTGCTGGCTAACTTTGAAAAAGAGCATGACGCTGTAATAGCAGACTGTAAGCAGGCGTCTGCTTCTGCATCTGCTGGCAAGGGCGTTGAGGCTGTCAAAGCCATAGAAAGCGCTGAGACTCACTTCAGTACGCTCCAGCAGGTTATGCTCCAAAGCCTGGCATCTGCACCTGAAACCTCTCAGGATGAAGGCGGCAACCAAAGTGAAGTGAAGGTGCTTTTGGGTGATGCAATTGAGCTGACCAGAAAAGCGGATGAACTGCTCACTCAGGAAGACCTCATCAAGGGAAGCAACGGCCTGCTGCCGCAGTTTAAAGACGCAGATAAGTCTACTCGTGCCGCCATTGCAGAAGCGCAAAATGATCTGCTTACAGGAGATGTCACAGCGGCTGAAACCAAGCTCATACGCGCCCAACATAATCTGTCTGCCATGCGCGGTCTCACCATAGAGGCCCAGTCTGCCATTGATATTGCAGCAGAACAGCTTTCTCTCTTGCAAAGACAAGTGGCACCCATGATTGCCCGCCGTCAGGAGTATGTAAAACTCGCTGAGACTGATGACAGAAACATTCGGTATCTGGAGAAATTTGATCTGGTCGTCGGTGAGGTGGAAAATCACATCAGTCAGGCGGACACTGCCATCGCAAAGGAAAACCTGAGCGAAGCCAATCAGGAAATCGCCTATGGGCAGGCAGCCGTGCCCGAGCTGCAGAGAGAAGTGAAGAAACTTCAATACCTTAATACGGTCAAATCTGCTGCCACCAAGGAAGAAAACGCAGAGCTGTTCGCCCAGACACTGGACAAGCTGCGCGAAGATATCGCCTACTTCAATGATCGCGATGACGTCTTTAAGGATAAAGAAGAAGAAGCAATTTTCGATAATCTATACGAAAGAGCTGCCGGCTACGCCAATCAGGCCGAAATCCTCTTCAAACGCAAGAAATTTGAGGAAGCTGATGATGCGATCGACAACTCCAACATCGCCCTGAGCGGCCTCGAAATAGCCTACGAAAGAGGCGTTCAAACCGCAGCAAAAGTTGAGCAGCTTAAGCTGGAGGTAAAAGAGGCAGCTGATAAGGTCCAATCCTTTGAAAACGTTGCCAAAGCCATCGTAAACGATGAGCTCCGTGGGGAGTTCCTCAGCTACAAAATGGTGGCCACAGACTACGTAAACGAAGCGCTGGATTACATCAATCAAGGCCGCATCACCGATGCTTTGAGTGCGCTTGCCGACCTGAAGCAAGCCATGACCAACCTCAACGGCTTCCTCACCAACCCACCACAACCAATGCAGGCAGAAGGCACAGAGCTAGATGAATCTGAATGGGTAATCATCGAGGACAACCCCACCGAAGAGCAACTGGCGAAAAAGCAAGATCACGAAGATCTTGTGTTGTTTGCCAGTGAGTTGAAGCTGCTGCTTGATGAGATCAAGCAGATGAAAACAGCGGTTAAGGAAGGGCATAAAGTTTGGGAACGCTTCTGCACAGGCGACTACCTGCAACGCTTCCAGACTGCCTTCGAACAAGCCAATTCCAGCCTCAGCGACGCGACCGACTGGACACTCAACGCAGGCAAGATGACAACGCCCGGTCCGAAAATGAGAGAAAACCAAGAACTCTTCCTCACCAGCGCAAGAGAACCTCTCTCAGAAGCCAAAAAAGCCTACCGGGAAATGCAAAACGCCTTCGATGTCAGCAAGCAAATCATGACATCCGAGCTCTCCGGCCTCTCAGCAGGCGCTAAATACTACCAGGATGTTATCGAAGACATTTACAAAATCCACGAGAGCGTACGTGGATGGGATGTCGATCTCACCACCTTCGATGCTGCCTACCTTGCAGCGATGGATAACATTGCTGAACTTAAGGTTGCTATTGAAAATCAAGATCTTGTGACGAGTCGAGAGTGCCTGGATAAAGCCGAAACACATCGTCAGGATTTCCGCAAGAGCGCAGATCTTGCTCTGCTTCAAAGGGAAATCGAACACAACGCATTCGTGATTTTATACGCAGATGTTCAATCCGATTATATGAACTCGTCCAATCAAAGAGGAAATGTAGCAAACTTCCCTGATCTGAAGAAACTCTTTGATGGTTTAGAGGCTGATATTCTTATTAGATTCAAGACAGTCGATGAACTTGTTAAATCACAGGCCGGAAAAGCTGCGACAGCTGAACTCTTGATAATCAGGGAGGTCAACAACAAGCTGATAGATGTTCTTGCCGATGCAGGTATCGCGCTGGCTAACGCAGAACTGGATGACATCGCTCAAGGTCTTGCTGAGACGACTGTTTTCCAGATGCGAAGGTCTAAAATTTTGGAGGATGCCGACAAGCTGGCCAAAGTTGCCCCCGCATCCTACGAAAAATGGCTTCCTTTCTGTAGGGGGGAATATGAGGACATATTCAACCAGTATTATGAAGGCTTAAAGCAAAGCGTAGAAGAGTTACACAAGATCCCCCAAGGCGTGGAACGCGCGGATATCGAAGCGGTCACTGAAAACATGAGGGCGCTGCTAAAGGATGCTCGGAATTACTACAGCTCAATGGAGGGGATCCGCAATGTCAGTGAGCAGTTTGTCAATTCTCAACTGAAGGGCCTGAGCAAATGGGCCGACTTGCATGAGAAGCGCATCGATAACTTGAGCCTCAGCCTTGATAAATATGCAGATTGGGGCCTGGACTTTGCCGATTTCGACACAAGCTACAATGAAGCAAAGGGGTTGATTGAGCAAATGAGAGGGGCTCTTCAAAGAAGAGATCACGTCGAAGCTCGGGACCTCAACGTTTTGGTAGGCACCGCAGTAAAAGCGGTTGAAGACGAGCAGGAACATTACGCTGGCTTGTTTGAAGATGCGAAAGCTAGCTTTGCAGAAGGATTTGAACTCTACCGACAGCAGATTGCAGAGACTGTGAAGCGGCGCCCGGAACTGGAGAACATCAAACATCTTGCCGCAGATTTTGATGACTGTGAGCGTTCAGCAGTTCAGGCAATTGAGCGTGCACTTGATCTTATAAATCTGGGCGATCGTTTCGGACCTGATAAGGAAAGCGCATACATTCTGCGGCAGCAGGATCGCCTGCTTGAACTCCTGCAGGAGGCTGTCCCTCTATCTAAGGATCCTGAAAAACTTGGCACAGCAGTCAAGCAGAACAAGGAAAAACTGGCCGAGTTTGAGGCCATGAAAGAAGACATCAAGGATGGCATGGACAAGGAAGTCTTCGCGGCCATGCAAGTGCGGGGCGAAGAACACGCCGAAGCAGCACAGCAGTTGATGGACAAGGGAGACTACGAAAAAGCTGAGTTTGAGTTGTTTGCTCTCCGGGTCATCAATGATGCACTGCAGACAAGGCATGATTCCGGCGTAGCGATCGCAGATCAAGTTCCTGAGCTTGAACAGGAAGTTGAGGATGTGACGACTGACCTCGCAGATATGGAAAAACTGCGCGATACCATCAAAAATGAAGAGGATGCCGCAAACTACGGCAAGTATCATTCCATCGGTATTCGGACTGCTTTGGAAGCGAAAGATTTCCTTCTCAAAGGCGAAATCAGACGCGCTCAGGCCTCACTGAATGCGCTGCAATACTTCCTCGATAAGATGGAGGAAATTCTCGACAAACAAGGCGCAAAAGGACCGAAGCGCAAGTCCGGAAAGAAAAAGTCTGGCCCTGAAAACGAAGCGGCTAACTCAGGTGAAGTACCCGTCAAGCCATCAGAAGAGCTGGAGTTGGAGCGCGAGAACAGCTTTGATCCGACCGATGATGAAGAGCGTAAAGACAAGCTTGAGGAAGCCATTGCGATTACTGACGGTCTTCTGGAGACAGCCAAAGCCAATGTGAAGGATATACTCGATGTCTCCGAGGTTGAGTATTACGGCCTGATCCTTCAAAAAGCAGAGGAGCATGCAGCCGCTGCGAAGGACCATCTCGAAAACAACAAGCTCGACGAAGGCGAAGAAAGCATTGAGTTGCTTAAGATGGCCTTGGACACACTACAGGACGCTCACAAGGTAGGTGTGGCGACATCGAAACAAGCGCCGGACTATCAGAAAGAGATTGATGAAATCGGTCAGACACTCATCCTGCTCAATCTCAAACGCAATACAATTGGCGATGCGAGTGAACAGAACGAGTTCGATACTGTCCGTAATGCAGCAAGTGCCTCAGTGTACCAGATTATCCGCATGCTGAACGAAAAGAACATCCGCAAAGTCAAATACGAAATGGACACTCTGCGGTCTCACGTAGGCAACCTGGAAAAAATCCTAGGCCGCCACGTCTCCAGACGCCAGAAACTGAAGGACATGCTGAAGCGGAAGAAGAAGTAAGCTGGATTGAGTTAGAAATGCAGCCTGATCCTAATAATTATCAGGCTGCTCAACTCTGGCCTCAGCGGTCAAACAATCCAGATCTGGCGAAGTCAAACTTCGCAGAAACGCCTCTAGATCCTTTCTCTCGATACTCGTCAGCTTCAGCGGACGTATTCGAGGATCCTGTCCGGGCAGGTCTGAACCGCCTTGATCGTAAAACCTGATGACCTCGGTCAGTGTACTGAAATGCCCATCATGCATGTAAGGTGGGGTGACAGTGAGGTTGCGCAGAGTAGGGGTGCGGAACTTCCAGCGGTCGGATGGGACTTCTGTGACTTCATAACGTCCCAGATCCGCCTCCCGCTTTGCACTGACGGAGAGTACTTTGGAAAAGTCCATTTGATGCATTACGCCCGGAGCAACCTGTACAGGGATACTTCGAGGTGGGTTTTGCCGTTTGTTTTCTCGCATTTGGCCATAGCCAGTGTCGTGAAACTGATCATCGGTGAAAAGCGCGTGGTCATCCTCAACCAAATGACAACTGCTGCAGCCGCCTTTGCCTGTAAAGATCTCGTAGCCACGTTTTGCAGCATCAGAAACAGCCGCCTCGTTTCCTCCAAAGTGCCATTGGTCGAAGGGGCTGTTTCCAGCCATCACAGATCGCTGGTAGGCTCCGAGAGCCATACCGATGCGGTCGAGAGAAGCATGCGCGCCAAAGGCGTCATCAAACAACGGCTTATACTCAGGCAAATCGTTTAAAAGCGAGACCACATGACCAGCCGATGGGTTCGCCATTTCATTGCGTGCCGTAAGAGGGCCGATGAACTGGGTTTCCAGCGAAGGATCGCGCCCATCATGGAAGAGGGCGCTAAGATACCCCACGTTGAGAATACTGGGCGAGTTTCGCTTGATGCTGCGACCTTCAACGCCGATCGCCGTGCTCAGTTCCCAGTTGGTGAAACCTTGCTCCGGTACATGGCACATGGCGCAGGACATGGTGCGGTTGATGGATAACCGTCGGTCAAAAAACAACTTCCGGCCCAGCTCAATCTTCGCGCGCGTGGGTGGATTGTCTGCCGGATGAGGAATGGGAGGAAGTCCGAGCGGAGTGGAGAGAGACCGTTGTAAAGCGGCCTCAGACCAGCTTTCCGGATCAACCTCACAGCTTGTTTGCGCGGCAACACTTCCTGATGAAATAAGAAAACCAAGCATGATGCATGAAAATGAGAAGCGCCGCATCAGGACCTGCTTTCTTCCATCAAAAGAGTCTCAACATCCGTGATCAACAGACGCGGATCTATCGTTCCCAATCCATAAACGTTACGGATATTCCCTTGGCGATCAACCAGATACATCCGCAGCAAATGATTGATCACATCCTGATCGTTAGAACGGTCAACCACCTGACCATATCCATCCAGAATAGGCTGCAAGGCTTCCATGCCGGACGTCGTCAGCACATGCCAGGGGAGCTTTTGCTCCGCAATTTCATCAATCTGCATGGGGTAGGCGAAGGAGTTGATCGCCTCCACTGTGTCGCGAGAGGGATCAAAGCTGATAGTCAGCAGCTGAACATCTTCGCGAAGGCTTGGGAGCTTCTCGCTGGTCTCATAAATCTCAAAGAGCGTCGACATGGCAATTGGGCAGCCGTTAACATCGCCGCACATGAGATAAACGAAACTCACCAGACTAATCTTGCCACCCGTGAGATCGCTCAGGTTCTTGGATGCCCCGTGAATATCGAGTACCTGCCCATCAGGTGCAGCTTTGAATGTGTTCAGGCGATAAGAGCCCGGTGCAGGTGGTTCAAACTGGAATTCTTCACTGGCACTGAAGGCTGCTGCGAAGGGGCGTGAGGCAGCCGCCTGACTAGTCACCATCGCATACCAAAGCACAGGCACAACTGCAGCAAGACAACTCACTGCAAGGATTTTCTTGAGTAAACGCATATCACCGACCAGCTTAATGAAACAAGCACGGGACAGCGATCAAACCGCCCCGTGCTGCACCGGATTTAGCTTGAGTAAAGCTCTGAGCTGCCGAAACGCATGATGTGTGCACGCCCAAGGCCTAGCTTGTAAAAGTCGATGTTGAAGTCTTCGACGAGCTCTTTGCCATCCCAGCTAAAGGCCCGCAGATACTGCACGTCATCATCACCTTTTTTGTCCCAGTTGGCGAGCAAAGAGGAGGTGAAGTAAACGCGTTTGCCGTCCCAGCTCTGGCTGACCATATTGACCTGCCGGTCGATGGTTTTCTCGTAAATCTGGAAAGGCTTATGCGGGTCGGAAATGTCAAAGAGACGGGTCTTGCCATCCATGAAACTGTTGACCCAAAGTGTCTGGTCATCCGCTGCGATGGAAATGTCGACTGGCAAGGGAATGTCTGCCGGATTGCCAATGTCAGCCACATCCTTGGCCTGCCACTCGCCATCCTCGTCCTCGTAGATCAGCCAGAGTTTGGAGGTCAATGCTGTGGTTGAGAAGGCATAGTTCGCGTTCGGTCCCCACGGGAAACGGATCTCCAATGGAGCTCCCGGCACATTGAATACTTTGCGTGGCTGGCGTGTATGCAAGTCCCACTGCACGATCGTGTTCCCGAACCGCTTCATGGCATCTGCATCCTGCAGCATTTGGCCAAAGTCCATCATGTAGTTGGACCAGCCAGTGAAAGAGGAGGTCAGCATGACGTTCTTGCGGATCAGCGCGCGGATGTCATAACCAAACCCATCGGCAACAGCATCCCCAATGGCAACGGCTCCTTGCATGTTTGCCGTCGTCGGCATCCAGTAGGTCGCCACATAGTCGCCAGCATCGTTGTACTCTACCAGTGCCGTACGTCCGCCATGATCATCATCATTGGAAAGTCCAGTGATCATCATGCTGCCGGGCAGGGCGAAGAAAGTATGCGGACCAACAACACCGCCAGAATCCTTGACGAACGTCTCAATGGTTTTGTGCAGGGTCGGTTTTGAAGGATCAGTATGCACATCGAAGATAAAGATGCGGTTGGTGTCCAGCCCACCTGTCCAGAAGTAACGTCGGTCCGCTGAAAAACCTCCGTGATGCGCTTCATTGCGCCCGCCAACGGACAGGCTGTTGATCACCTGACCACGCGTTGGCGAGTCTGGGCGCAGGTCAACGGTGACCAGTTTATCTTGCTCATCGCCCATGCCTTCCACGCCCAGTGTCCAGACATAAACGAACTCTTCCTGCCCCGTAATCTTAGGCATGTATGGAGACTGGCAGGTCTCATCCGCAAAGGCTCTGAATGGAGCCGTCATGGCTGCAGAAGCTGCAACCAACGCAACAAATTCCCGTCTATTCATAATATCCTCCCCAAAATCAATAAATGAGTATTCCGTTGTGCCTCCGGTTAGTTTGCAAGAGCCTCTGAATGCACTCTTTCTGCATCTACAATTGAACAATGTTGTATCGCTGCCGCCGCCCGGATGTTCTCTTCCATCAAAATCGGCAGAATACGGCTGTGAAGGTGCGTTTTGATCCGATTTGTCGGGCCTACAACACCCATACTGAAGATGGAGCCAAGCCGGTCCACATTGATTGGAACGGCAACACTGGTAACACCTTCCTCGATCTCACCATCGCACAGCGCATAGCCAGAGCGCCGGACTAGCTCCAACTCCGTCGCGATTTGGGAGGCGTCTGTCAGCGTGTTTGCGGTAAACCTGAGTGGCTCGCCAACCAGTAACTCCTCGCGTAGCTCCGGCAATATAAAAGCAGCAATGGCTTTGGCAGAGGAGCACGCATGGGCTGGCCTGATGCCAAGGCCCGGATAGATGTAGGGGATCGCTGGATCGCTCGGTGTCTCAATATGAATGAGATCAACACGGCCTCCGCGATAACGGGCCAGAAAGGCTGTCTCACCAATATCGATGACCAGCCGGTGTATCATAGCCATCACAGCTTTGATAACATGAGAATCCGATTTGCCGGTCAAGGCGATTTTGACAAAGCGGATGCCAAGAACATACCGCTTGCCATCCTCCACTTCATCCAGAAAACCACAGTCCAGCAGGGACGAGAGATTCCGATAAATCGTTGCTCGTGGCAGCTTCGTCATCTGCGCAAGATCATTCGCACTGACAGGCTTGGCAGACCCCGCGACAGATTCCAGAAGCTGTATCAATCGTTCCTGCATAGAAATCTCACAATTCGGACGCTTTGAGCGTAATCTGAGAAAACTTTTTACAGCAACCCATAAGAAATAATGGGTCCAGTTCGCCCGAGTTGAATGAGTTGAAAACGGAGTTCATGTGAAACGATGTTTCACTTGCGCGTGGCTTCAACGGGCAGATAAGCTGGAAAAACCTGTAGAGCTAGCCTGTAAGCGTGGGGAGTAATCTGCATGTCATTTCGCTCAGCGATTAAATCCAGAATTGCGGAATACATTACAAGTGAAACCAAATTACGTAGAAAACGTGAGGCTTTTGAGAAGCAGCGAAAACGGCTGGGCCGTCCTCATGAGGTTCATTACTTCCATCATGTCTCTGACCCATACTCACATTTGACCCTTCAAAAGCTATCAGGGCTCCAACAGAATTATGCGGTCAAGCTGACGTTCCACCTCATCTCAGGCCCTCCTGCTTGGGCAACACCAGATCGGGCAGGCTTGGATGCATATGCGCTCAAGGATGCTAACCAGCTCGCAGCGCATCTGGGATTATCTGGAGCCTCTCAGCAAAAGCCCTGTGCTAAACGTGTGGCCCAAGCTGAAGATGCTATGGCAGCTCACCTTAAGGCGGGTATGGATATTGCGAAGCTGCAGGAGATCAGTAATGCGTTGTGGTCAAACAACGAAATTGCACCGGTCTCTGAAGTGAATGTAGAAGCTGCAAAGGCGCAGGGAGACGCCTTGCTTGATAACCTTGGCCACTACCTCGGCGCCACATTCTACTATGGAGGAGAATGGTACTGGGGCGTTGATCGGCTCCATTATCTGGAAGATCGCCTGCATCAACTCAGCTTAGGACCAGCGCCTTCTAGCGATCGGAGAGACGGACTGGATCAAGGTGTGAGCGATGCCAGGGTTTCCTGCAATGAAATCGATCTCTTCTTATCCTTCCGAAGCCCATATTCATATCTTGCCTTCAACAGAACATGCGAACTCAGCGATCGGTTGGGCGTCAAACTCAACATCCGCCCCGTACTGCCCATGGTCATGCGCGGCCTGCCAGTACCACCGGCCAAGCGAAAGTACATTCTCATGGATGCTGCTCGTGAAGCCCGCTATCACGGCATCCCGTTCGGTCGAATTTGCGATCCGTTAGGACGCCCGATCGAACGTGGCTACTCTCTGCTGCAGTATGCGGAAGAAGAGGGATGCCTCAGAAAATATTGCAGTGCCTTCATGACAAGTGTTTGGTCCAAAGGAGTTGATGCAGGCACAGACAACGGACTGGCGAAGATTATTGAAGCAGCTGGACTGGATTGGAGCAAAGCTCGAACCATTGTCGACAACGATGACTGGCGTGTGCAGATAGAAAAGAACCGGGAAGATCTGACAGCTCTCGGTCTCTGGGGCGTGCCGAGCTATCGTGTCGGCACCACCGCAATCTGGGGGCAAGATCGCCTTTGGGCGGTCGAGGCCGCTCTGCAGCACACCACGACACCCATCACTAGCTAATTGACTTAGCTGAGGTAATCCTTGAACGCATTGATGCGCACGGCTAGATCACGTGGATTTGCAGAGTGTTGGCTCAACTTTGCAAGCAGCTCCACAATCTTCTCGCAGCGTGCGCGCAGTGCTTGGTCTTCTGCAGTAAGCTCGTAGCCATCAAGTTTCTCATTTTCCTGCAAAGCTGAAACAGCATGTTCAGTCCGGGCAATCGCCTGGGCCAGAACCTTATCCAGGATAACCTGCGCGCGACCTTCAAACTCTTCCTGATCAGTCATGTTGGAAAGGTGAGGGCACATGAAGGTGATGTCCTCAGCAATAGCGCTCTTCATGGCAAATGAAACACGCTTCAGGGCTTTGGAAACCACCGGAGGCATGCGCCCCACAGAGATATCATATCCCGCCATCAACAGTGAGTTCGGCAGGTTTTCAGAGTACTGCATCAACGCAAGATAAAAGAAACCTGAGCACTGGAACAAATCAATCGCAGCACCTTGCACCGCATCGCTTTTCTCGCTCTCACCGTTCAGCAAGACAGTCAGCTCACTCAGCGCATTAAAGCGCTCTTCAATAAGCTTCCGCGCATCATCCAACCCATTCGCAAACGCTTTGGGAGACCCACTTGCCGTCGGCAAAAGTGGGCTGGAAGTATCAAAAAGATCAGCCAGCGTCCTGGCAGCGATTTCGATTTGTTCAGACAAGGTGCGTTTCCTGATCATAAGAGCCGAGCATGCCGCTTCCTACCCTACGATCAACGGCTGATGCAATGTGCAACATCGCACAGGTGCTCAGGTTTGCTGAGTAACGCATTGATAAAACGATGCTCCAAAAAAGAAAACGCCTCCATGATCATTCTCAGGAAGATCGTGGAGGCGTCCTTCAAAATTTAAAGCTTACGGAACTATCACTTATAATAGCCATACCCATAGGATGCTTGATGCTTGTTGAGCCGTGCTTTGCTGACGTCAAAGTTGTTCAACACCACACCAAGCGTCTTACCCGGTGTCTGATCAAGCAACTCCTTCGCCTGCTCAACAAGCCCACCATCCGTATGGTTCCACGAAGCAACCAGAACAGTGCCGTCAACTACATGAGACAGTACGCGGCTATCAATGAGGGGAATGACGGGTGGGCTATCAATCACAATGAGATCAAAACTCTTACGAGCACCTTCCAAAAGCGTTTTCATCGCTTGAGAGGACAGAAGCTCGGCAGTTTCCCAAAGTTCACGATGATTTGGAGCAGGAAGAGCGTAGAAGTTTGACCCTTCTTCGTGCTTGACGGCATCTGCAATAGTTACTTTGCCTGTCAGCACATCAGCCAGATTCTTCTCGCTTGAATCTCCCTGAGTTTCGGAGGTCAGCTGTCTGCGCATATCTGCATCAATAAACAGCACTCGTTCTCCAGCTTTGGCCGCGTAGTGAGCCAGATTGCGAGAGATCGTAGACTTTCCTTCACCCGGGATCGCTGAGGTGATTAGCAGTGTCTTAATAGGCTCGTCCATCCTCGCAAACTTTACGGAGGATCGCAGAGCGCGAATTGACTCAGCGTAGTGGCTCAAAGGATTTTCAGATGCAAATTGCGCAACCTCAGACCGCGTGGCGTCATCACTGCCGGCAGTTTTTGATCTCACCAAACCTTTGCCAAACAACAAGCCGAAGAAAGATCTGAGTGTTGAAGTCGACGCATAACCATCAATCAGCGGTACCTGAGAGTAGAGAGGAAGGCCGAGACGACGTTCGACATCTCTTTTAGATTTCAGTGTGTTGTCAAACTGCTCGATTAGAAGGGCAAGAGCGGTTCCCAGAATGAGGCCTACAACGGCAGAGACCAGCAGGAAAAGCTTCTTGTTCGGGAAGCTTGCAATACTTGGAACCTCAGCCGGGCTGAGCACGCGGCTGCTGACAGAGTTCATTTTCTCGAACTCTTGGGTTTCCTTCAGGCGTGCAAGGAAGGATTCATAGAGCGTTCTGTTGGCATGGGCTTCACGGATCAACTCACGCAGGTAAACCTGAGCATGGTTTTCTGAGTTGGTGACATCACGCAGTTGCTCAAGACTGTCGGAAATGGAAGCTTCACGTCGTTTAGCAACAGCCAGCTCATTCTGCGCCGTATCAACGATACGCTGGAGCTCTTTCTCGATCTGATCCCTAAGGTCTTTTAGCTGTGAGCGGACGCTGACTACAGATGGATGCTTATGGCTGTATTTCACCGTGAGCGCGGCTTCCTTCCGTTCAACTTCAGAAGCTTTTGCGCGTAGTTGCGTAATAACGGCGGACTGAGCAGCATCGGCAAAGGAAGAGGTAGAACCGCCACGCACCAACACTTTATCAATCTGATCAACTCGCGCCTGAGCTTCAGCAGTTTTTGTTCGGGCAAAGACGAGTTGCTGGTTCAATGCCGCGATCTGCTTTTCGTTGATAGTGCCGCCACCAGCTACCTGAAGGTTGAACTCGTTTCTGAACTGTTCAACAGCCTGCTCAGAGCTGCGAACCTTTACACCCAGCTCGGACAAACGAATGCTAAGCCATTCACTGGCCTGACGAATGGCATCGTATTTGGTGGCAAGACGATCCGCTAGATAAGCCTCAGCAAACGCGTTAGCAAGCTGGGCAGCCATCTCAGGAGAATGCGCCCGGTAGGAAAGATCAACCACGGTCGTATTACGGTTCAAAGTCACGTGAAGCCCATCAAGCACTCGCTGCTCAAGACTGACCGTAGCTGGCGGCTCACCTGTCACTTTCGTAAAGACTTCCGACAACAAAGAAGGCTTTGATTGAAAGGCTGGAGAGTTTTCAAGATCGTTTTCTGCAATCACACGTTTGGCAACTGCATTCGATCCGATAATCTCGATCTGGCTTTGCAGCAACTTGTTATCAGAGCCAAAGCCGCTCAGAACAGCTTTTACGTCAACCACATTAGATGCGCGCGTTTCGATGTAAACGGAGGTCACAGCCGTATATTTAGGCGCTGCAAGAAACGCAAAGGTGAGGCCGAGCACCGTCACAAAACCGGTAACACCAAGGATCAGTGACCAATACTTGCGTACATACTGAAAGGCCAGGCGAAGATTGATAATATCTTCTGTCGGGGCATTCGATGCCAGGGAGTTCTGCATGACTCTCAATACTCTACTTTTGCGGTTATCCCTATCAGATGCCGGTCGTAGCTGTTGTCAGCTTCAGATGACTTGCGTGTTTCAAAGTCATAGTAGGCACCGAATTTCAGGTTGCGATTGATAAGATGTTTTGCTTCCAGTCGCGCACGGAAGGTGTTATCGCGGCGATCTGAGCCGGCGTAATCTTCGCGTTTGAAGGAAAGAAGCGGTGAAAGGATGAGGTTGCGACGAAGTTCGTAATCCAATGACAGCCTGGCATTCGAAGTGAGCTTGCTAACCTGTCCATCAAGTGAGCTTTCTTCGACGGCTTGTCGCCCTTTGACTTTTACAACCAAAAGCGGAGAGGGCATCCATTGCATGTCTACATTGAAGGAGTAGGTGGAGATATCTCCGCGGCTACCCAGCTGATAATTTTGATGGAGATACCCAATACCTGCAGCACCATGGAAGTTGCCGCGTTTATCAACTTCCAGCCCTGCCAGAACCTCAAAGCCGCTTGAATCTCGATTATCTTCCCCAGAAGCTTTCCAATTGCGTGCGTTGTATTCCGCACTCACAAAGGTACTCAGTCCAGGCGAGAGAGCGTAGTTCACTTTGCCAATCAGACTATATCGCGTGCCATCGCGCGTATCCTGATCGATGGTGCTGCCGTCTCTTGCTTCAACGTCATGATAGTTAAAGTGACTAACAGTTCCTCCGCCGATGAACCTTAGACGATTGAAAACTTTGGATATACGAGCCGTCGCAGAGTAAGCTTCCCGTCGAGTGCCGTGTTTGGCATCCGAAGCCGTATCGGCTTCGCCCAGTTCATACTGTCTTGCTTCCATGCCAGCGCCCAGATCCAATGTAAAGTCTCTGAGAACTTCCAATCTCGCACCTGTAGAGACGCGGCCAGACAAGGTGGAGGCGTTCGGTTTTGAAAAAGCATGCTTTTTCTGACCGGATAGGTTTACACGAAACCGATGACGAGAAATCTCTGAGCTAATGGAGAGCGAGGGCGCAAATAGACCAACCATGCTGCTATCCGCAGAACTTCTGGTCTTATAGAGATTGCTGTCAAAATAGAGGCCGGAGGTGAGGGAGGGCATAAAAATCCAGTTGGCGTGCCGAATGCCCTTGGCGTTGTATTCTGGATGAGACTTTAGGCCGTATCCTCCGGCGTTTTGCAGCAAAGCCTCCGAAAGATCCGAAGCGGTTGCCGCCTCGAAAGCAGAACCGGCCATGCAAGTTGCCAAAATGAACTTTAAGCTGCGCATTGGGAGAAACTCATTTTCCGTGACTGTTTCAAACTCTGTGTCAAAAGGGAGGAACGCAGTCTTGACTGTCGTGCTCAGGAAATTTCATGCAAGAGATGTGCTGAGGGGCTTGAGAACTTCGAAAATGGTTTGCTGCCATCTACACAAAAGTGCAGTGGCAGCATCTCTCGGTTTTCAAGCAGCTCTCAGCTTCAGCTCATACGTTGAAGCCTAGTCCTTTTGCTGCACTGAGAGTTGGCTTCCCCGAAACTCTGGCATGGTTGCGTGCCCCGCTGCGCTGATGCCTTCGCGCTTTAAAACGATGACCATAGTCATGAAGATGATTTTCATATCGAGCCAGAAGCTCTTGTTCTCCACGTACCAGACATCCAGTTCAAAGCGAGAATCCCAGTCGATGCTGTTACGTCCATTCACTTGAGCCCAGCCGGTGATGCCTGGCTTCACAAAATGACGCATCATCTGACGCTTGGAATAATGCTTCAGAAAACCAGCATGCTGTGGGCGGGGACCAACAACAGACATCTCACCTTTGAGAACATTCAGGAAACCTGGCAACTCATCGACACTTGTCGCACGCAAAATGCGTCCAAATGTTGTGAGACGTTGATCGTCTGGCAGAAGATTTCCATGTGCATCGCGCGCATCGGACATGCTGCGAAACTTGTAGATCTGGAACACGTCGCCGTTCAGCCCAGCACGGTCTTGCTTGAAGATAATGGGGCTTCCTAGTCTTGTGCGCACCAAAATAGCTGCGATAATCATCAGAGGTGATACAAGCAGCAAGACAGCAAAACTAAAGACTATATCGAATATTCTAATCATGGTGCATTTCAACTACTGTCACTCACGGCGCGAATTACTTCGCTCCGTCATGGTCTCAATTTGAGCAAGCCCCTAACACCCTCAGAAGAGCCATCTCACGAACAGGTTGCGAACTAACGCAACAGAAATCCTATATGGCAGTTGTATTGATTAGATTTTTCATAGAAATCTCACCAATGCCAATCTGATTTCAGTTGGGCTAGGTATTTGATTCCAAGTAATAAAGTCAATGAAATAAATATAGATAGTCACACAACTTAATTTATAAAACTACATATAATAGTTTAACTATCTTAATTTAGGATTATATGAATATTTTAACTAATATATACTTTAATGAAAGGGCGTAGTGTTTCATCAAAATTCACTAAAATTCTTGATATCTATTATTGGCTGATTTCTGCCAATAATAGCTTTGACAAATTTGATTTCTCAATTTGATTTCAGAGGGGAGGACTACGCAATTGAAGTTTTGATTGGTGTATAGTTATATGTAGTTAACTTAATATGGTATGATTGATTGTATTTATCGACGTGTAATTGAATATAATTATAATGAAATAGTAATGGCAATTTATTAAGTTAGATATCAATTCCAATAATCCTCATAATACTTATTGTTTTTGCTTTATTGGATTGACTTGCTTGTGTGTGTCGAAATATTACCCTTCAGGTTGCTCTGAATGTTAGATGATCACTGGGGTAAGTGAGTAAAAGTTTAAACTAAAGGCAACAATAGCGGAGGCTGTTCACCAGTCTCATTTGGATCATGTCTCATTGCTGTGAGAGAGGCCGTTGGCTTGAGAGAGTGCGGTATTATAGCAATTGAGTTCGATCACCATATCTAGTTTACTTGATCGACCAAGACACATGCGAATACTTCTTGTTGCTAATAGTAGCTTTAAACTAATCAACTTCCGGCGTTCTTTACTTCAACAACTACAGCGAGAAGGGCATGAGCTTATCGCTGCCACTCCGCGGGATGAGTACACGCCTGAATTTCAAAAAATGGGAGTGACCTATGTTGAGCTTCCTATGGATGCCACAGGGACTTCTGTTGTTGCAGAGCTGAAGTTGTTGCTGCGGATTTTTGAAATTACAAGAAAGCATAAGCCTGATGCTGCGCTTGGCTTCACGATTAAGCCGAACATCTATGGCGCAATGTCTTCTCGTTTGCTTGGTGTGCCCTTCATTCCCAATATTACAGGAATGGGTAGTGTTTTCGATCGTGATGACTTGTTCGCGCGTCTGATCAAGACGCTTTACAAAACCGCCTTCCGGCGCTGCCCTCGTGTTTTTCTTCAAAACCCTGAGGACTTGGCTTACTTCGTGAGAAGCGGCCTCATTACAAAACAACAAGCATGCCTGTTACCCGGTTCTGGGGTAGATCTCACAAACTTTCAGATCACAGCATTGCCTGGCACTGGCAGCCAAAGAACGTTCACTCTTGTCGCTAGAATGTTGAAAGAAAAGGGGGTCTTGGAGTTTGTTGAAGCTGCACGTGCGCTAGCTCCAAATTTTCCCGATGCACGTTTCGTCCTGCTAGGTCCGTCAGGTTCCGGAAAGGCAGGCGGACTAGATGAAGCTGACATAAAGAGGCTAACAGCCGATGGCGTAGTTGAGTATCGCGGGCCGGTTAAAGATGTGCGGCCTGTTGTGGCAGACGCTGATTGTGTGGTGCTGCCCTCCTATTATCGGGAAGGCACTCCTAGGTCATTGCTTGAAGCTGCTGCAATGGGACGCCCGATCATCACCACAACCATGCCGGGATGTAAGGATGTGGTCGATGAGGGACAAAACGGTTTTCTTTGTAAGCCAAGAAGCGGCCAATCAGTCGAAACCGCCATGCGGCAATTTCTTCTGATGAGTGAAGCCGCCGTGAATGAAATGGGCACGGCCTCACGAAGAAAAGCTGAGCAAACGTTCGATGAGCGGATCGTTATCAATCACTACACCTCGGTTCTGCAGCAAGCGTCATAAGGCAGCCTGAACTGTACAGGGTCAGATCACATAGAAAACTCGTAGAGTTACTCTTCACAGAATGCGCTGATCGCACGTTCGATGATCACTTCAGTGAAGAAGGATGGGACAAAAGAAAAGGGAAATAGTGTGAAGCAAAAATGGCTCAATGGCTTAACAAGTCTCTTTATCCTCGGTCTCTTGCAGGGCTGCGCTTCAGGTGAGTTTGCAGAGCAGGAAGCGCAAAACCAGATAACTTCCGACCGTATCTTTTCTCAGCCTGAAGCTTACCGCCTTGGCCCAAGTGACAAGCTCCGCGTTATGGTGTTCGGAGAGCCCGACCTGTCAGGTGAGTTTGTGGTTGATGATCAGGGCAAACTCGATCTGCCACTCATCGGCGACATTTCGGCCAACAACAGCAGCGTGAAAGAGCTAGAGAGTCGCATCGTAGCTGCCCTTAAGGATGGGTATCTCAAAGAGCCGCGCGTGAGCTTGGAAGTGTTGAGTTCCCGTCCGTTCTTTATTCAGGGTGAGGTGGCTCGTCCGGGCGAATACTCCTACAAAAACGGACTAACCCTGCAAGATGCAATTGCTGTTGCTGGCGGCTACTCCTATCGCGCAAATACATCGAGTATTTTCATCCGTCCGGTGGGAAGCAATTACGAGGTCCCTGTAAAGCTAACGGGTGCCCGCCTTTACCTGCGTCCGGGTGACAGCATCCGCATTCCAGAGAGATACTTCTAGTTTCGTGCAAGCTTCAATGAACTATCAGAAAAGCCGTAAAGGGATGCATCTATGATTTCGCGTCTGCTCAGACATGCTGCTGGCATTAAAGTACTCGTTCTTAAAGGAACTGAGGCACTGGCAGGCGCGGCCATGACGATCTATCTGGCGCGTATTCTTGGGCCCACAGAGTTTGGCGTGTTCGCCTTTGGTTTGGCAACAATCATGTTATTAGCGATTCCGATCAAGAATGGCGCTTCAACATTGATCACCAAACACGTGGCGATCGCTCGGGAAGAGAATGGGGCAGAACAAGCCTCGCCACTTTTGAAGACAGGCATACGCCTATCACTGATCTACGCATCTGCAATCATCATGGCCCTTTGGGGTGTCATGATGATCAGCGATAGCGAGAATGTGTTTATTGCGAGTGTTGCGGTTTTTTCTTTGGTACTGCCATTCCTATGTGTGACAGGCCTGATGGAAGGTGTTTTACGCGGCAGTTTTCGCCCAAATGCGGCTATCCTTGTCGGCACTGTTCTCGTGCCGCTCTTGGTGCTCGGTGTCGCGTTTCTTTTAACAGAGCAAATGCGCGCTGAGGGATGGGCCTACGCTGTATATCTTTACATCGGAGCCGGTGCAGCAATTACTATTTTGAGCATCACACTCGCATGGCCTTACCTTCGCACCCTGTTCTCTCAACACGATGGTTCATCAATGAATGGCACCGAATGGCTCAGCCTTGTTGCGCCATTCGCCATTGTGACTGGACTTTTGATCTTCAACCGGCAAATAGACACCATCCTTCTGGGAACACTTGCTGGCGAAAAAGAAGCCGGTATCTACCGCATAGCAGCTCAAGCCTCAGTGCTCGTCACATTTGGAATGCAGGCTATTGGTCATCTGTATGCGCCATATCTTGCAACGGCAGATAAAGCTGCAGCATCATCCAAAATCTCAGGTTATCTGCGCAAAAGCGTGTTGTTCTCAGTCGCATTTGGTGGACTTGCATTGATCACGCTGGCGCTATGGGGGGATGAGGTCATCAGGTTATTGGCAGGCCCTGAGTATCTGGAAGCCTACCCGGTCATGCTCGTCCTATGCACCGCTAATCTTGCCGTCGCTGTAAATGGTGCAACCATGCAGGCGCTTTACATGCAGGGGCATCAGAAACGAACGGCTTGGATCTTCTTTGCTGCCGGTGTCCTATCAGTTATCGCAAATGCTTCACTGATCCCGTACCTGGGCATCAACGGTGCTGCAATCGCCACATCAACTGCCATCGTCACGTGGTCCCTCGGGCTCCGTTGGTTAGCCTGTGATGTCTGGCAACTATCCTTTCTTACACTTTCACCACGCCTTCAGGAGCAAAAATCATGAAGTTACAAAACTTCCTCCCAACCGGACATTTCTGGGACAACGCTCTGTCAATTCTAAATGCACGCAAGCGTTTGGGATATTTTCCAAATCCACGTAATCCGCGCAGCTTCAACGAGCACATCCTTGCACAGAAATGGGCGTTCAAAGGTGATCTGTCATTGGCAAGTCGGGTAACCGATAAAGCCGAAGTAAAAAACTGGCTGGCTGAAATCGGTATGGAGCATTTGATTGTTCCAACTCTGGGTGTCTTCGAAAATACGTGGGAAATAGACGCATTCCACTTTGCAGGAGAACTGATTGCCAAGTCCACTCATGGAAGCGGTAAAGCAGTGATCCGGACTGCTCAAAATGGCAGAGCGTTCTCCATGGAAGATATGGAAGTCTTTCGCACGTGGTTCACCGAAGATTACTACAAGCGAAGCCGCGAGCCGAACTACAAAGGATTGCGCAAACGCATTATTGTAGAGCCTGTACTGCGTGATGAGACAGGTGGTCTCCCCAAAGACTATAAGTTCTTCTGCGCTGATGGGGAACCATTCGTGATCCAGGTCGATCATGGCCGTCACACGCGTCATACCCGTCAGCTCTATGATGCCAATTGGAAGCTGCTTCCATACTCAACCATTTACGAACGTGATCCAGCTCCAATGCCGAGACCTGCTTTGTTAGATGAAGCGCTGGCAACTGCTCGCCAGCTGTCAAAAGGTTTCGGATTTGTCCGTGTTGATTTTTACTTCATTCCATCAGGTCTCAAACTAGGTGAAATGACGTTCTTTCCTGAAAATGGAGCAGGGCGGTTCTGTCCGGCAGAGGGTGATCTGCAAATGGGCCAGCAGTTCGTGAAAGCGAGCCAAACTGGAGACATGCATACAGGATCATTTGAGCTAAGGGCCTAGTACCTATGTGGCCGTATGTCATCATCAGTGGGGTTGTTTACTCTGGCAGCATTCTCTCAGTTCTTGACAGGCGTACGTCTGTCCTGAGCTGGACTGTGCTTGCATCCTTTGCCATCGCACTAAGTGCCTTCATCGGTTTTCGTTTTGAAGTTGGAAAAGACTGGATCCAGTACAACTACATCTTCAAGCTGATAACCGAGCTGCCTTTTGTCGAAGCGATGGACTTCACTGATGTTGGCTACAGTTTTATAAACTGGCTTGCCTTTCAATTAGGCTTTGGCATCTCAGCGGTCTTTTTCTTTTGCGCGGTCGTCCTTGTTGTCGGGTTGATGATGTTCGCTGCGCTAACACCCTATCCCTGGCTGGCCATGGCCATTGCGATGCCTCATATCGTAACGATTATGGCCATGGATCACATTCGGCAAACGACGACGCTCGGCTTCATCTTGATTGGTCTTGCTCTTCTGGCTCGTGACCGGGTTTGGGCGTTTATGGGTTGCATCGTGTTAGGCGCTCTGTTCCATCGCACTGGCATCATGTGTCTCGTTTTTGGATTGTTTCTTGTCCAAAAAAATCGGTTACTTCTTTATCCAGCCGTGCTTGGCATCAGCGCTATCCTCATGAAGTTCCTGCTGGCAGATCAGATAGGGGTCTATTTCCTGCGCTATGTCGAAACTTCAGCAGGCTCTAGAGGGGCGTTGATCCGGCTGCTTCTGAATGCTCTGCCGGCGGTAGGTTTCCTGATCTATGGAAAGTACGCAAATCTTCCCGAAAAACTGGATAAAGTGATGCGCGCCATGGCATGGGCTGCTGTGATATCACTTTTGGTGCTGCCACTGCTCCCCTCTGCCGTCATCATTGATCGCATTGGTAAGTACTTCCTCCCGGTTCAAATTCTGTTCTTCCCACTCCTCGTATCTCTGCTCCACGGATATGCACTTCGCTTTATCGCGACATCACTGCTGTGCGCCTATTTGTTCCTCACGCAGTTTTATTGGCTCTATACAAGTGAACTCGCGGACTACTGGGTGCCTTATAAAATGACACAGTTTTAAGGACGGCTCCGAAACCAGCAAATAACCCGGCCCCAACCTGCAAAATCTATTGCTTCGCAGGTGAGGTGATATAGATTTCCTCAAAACACTTTGAGCTGATGCTCGGGTTTGGGGAGGATGTTTTTATGCTGGATGCGGCTGTTAAGGCTCTGACGGAGGATCAGCTGGAGGAACTTATCAAAGTTCGCCATACGCTGCATATGTCGCCGGAAGCCTCTGGGGAAGAAGAGCAGACGGCGCGGTTTGTGGTGGAGCAACTGAAGCAGATTGGTGCGGACCGTGTTGTGAGTGGGATTGGCGGCTTTGGTGTCATTGCCGAATATCAAGGGGCTACAGACGGGCCAACGGTGATGATCCGGTGTGAGCTGGATGGTCTGCCGATTGAGGAAATCTCTGAGGTTCCCTATCGCTCGCAAGTTCCGGGTAGGGGGCATCTATGCGGTCATGATGGGCATATGGTGATGGTACTGGGCGTCGCGCATATGCTGGCAAAACATCCGCCGCACAAGGGCCGTGTACTGCTCATGTTCCAGCCTGCGGAAGAAACCGGGGCAGGTGCGCCAGCCGTCATTGCGGATCCAAAGTTCGCAGAGTTTCGCCCCGATTTTGCATTCTCATTACATAACCTGCCGGGCCGCCCGATGGGCGAGGTGAGCATATGCCGTGAATATGCCAACTGTGCATCTCGCGGCATGCAAATCAATCTGCGTGGCAAGAGTTCTCACGCGGCAGCTCCGGAAGATGGCCTGTCTCCAGTTACTGCAATGGCAACACTCATGGGAGAGTTGGCTGAACTGGGTGCTGGCGGAGAGATGAATGATCAGTTTGCGCTCAGCACCTTAACCCATGCCCGTTTGGGAGAGCCGACGTTTGGCATTGCGCCGGGCTTTGGCGAGCTGCGCGTCACGCTGCGCTCCATCAGTGATGCTTTAATGGATGATATGGTCGCGCGGGCAGAACAAGCTGTTGCCAATGCAACGAAAGATCTGGAAGTCTCCATTTCCTGGCACGATATCTTCCTGGCTTGCGTCAACCATCTGGAGAGCCGGGATCACATCATCAAAGCGGCTAAGTACAATGGTGCAGCACTGAAGGAACTGGACTATCCAATGCGATGGTCAGAAGATTTTGGTCGGTTCGGATTGGATGGAGCCAAATCAGCCATGTTCTTTTTAGGTTCAGGCGAAAACCAACCTCAGCTGCATAATCCGGACTATGACTTCCCGGATGAGCTGATCCCAATCGGAACAACAATGTTCACCACATTGATCGACCAGCTGCTTGGGCTAAATGATTGATCATTAAAACTCATGTCCGCCGAGATTGAGCGCGGCGGGCATGAAAATTCATATCAGTGGCGCGGTGACAAGTGCAGTCCCGCAATGGTGCACCGCACGGAACCTCCAGCCAGTTCCAATGTTGGAATAGCTAGCGGCAGCAATGTCGCAGAAGCTGAGATCCGCTCTCGTTGTTCTTCCATCAGTACATCATAAGCTGTCTGCGAAAGCGCAAGCAATGGACCGTCCTTGCCCATCAGCTCGATTGCATTGCCGGCAAAGGAGGACACCTGCGCATTGCTCAGCTCAATCACGTCCCGTCCAGTCGATTGTAGACGAGAGACCACTTCGGCACGCCGTGCAGTGTCCGTGATCATCTCGGTGCCGATCAGCGCAAAGTTGGTTCCAACGCACATCAAAACATTGGTGTGGTAGATGGAGGTGCCTTTGTCGTCTTCCGCCGCGAACACCATTGGCTCGAAGTTGAAGTGCGTACAAAAGCGCTCCAGTGCAATCGGGTTGGTCCGGTCACTTGCAACCGCATAGGCCACACGGTCGATATGATCGAGCACCATGGCACCGGTACCTTCCAGATAAAGACCATCCTGCTCAAGGCCGGAGTAATCAATCACATCCTGAACGCGGTAGTTGCTCTTGAGCATCTCAAGAATATCCTGCCGACGCTCCAAACGGCGGTTTTCTGCCTTCATCGGGAAGATGGCCACATGACCGCCCGCGTGGGTAGAAAACCAGTTGTTCGGGAAAACGCAATCCGGGAGCCCCGGATTGTCGCCCTCAAACACATGCACCCGAACCCCATGAGCTTCCAACTGCGCAATCATGTCAGAGTGCTCATCGTAAGCCTGCTTGGCATGATCCGCATCTGTCGTGATCTCAGCCTGAAAGGCATTGTCTACAGCAGTTTCAGCGTTGACTGAGAAGTGATGGGGCCGAACCATCACAACGGCACCAGGGGCCTGAACTGAGGTCCGGTTCATGCAGTCTCTCCACCTTCAGGATTGGCGCGCATCACCATTCCAAAGAGGTCGCGGGGATCATCCGGGTCTGCCAGCATGTCCAGATCATGATAGAGGCCAGTGCCTTCCAGCTGATCGCGAACATAACGCAGTGCGGAGAAGTCCTCTGTTGCAAAGCCAACACCATCGAACAAAGTAATCTGACGGTCGCTGGTGCGGCCTTCTGCCTGTCCGGTGATGACCTTCCACATTTCAGTAACCGGGAAGTCTTCAGGCATCTGCTGAATTTCACCTTCAACGCGGGTCTGTGGTGGGTACTCAACAAACACGTCAGAGCGAGAGAGGATGCCGCTGGCAAGCTCGGTTTTGCCTGGGCAGTCGCCACCAATCGCGTTGATGTGCACACCGGTACCGACCATGTTGTCGGAAAGAACGGTCGCGTTCTGCTTGTCAGCCGTACAAGTGGTGATGATCTGCGCGCCAAGAGCAGCTTCTTCCGGGCTCTTACATGGCTGCAAGGTCAAACCACGACCTTCCAGATTACGCATCAGCTTTTCTGTCGCCTTTGGATCAATGTCGTAAAGGCGCAAGGTTTTGATGTCGCAGATTTCCTTCATAGCCAGCGCCTGGAACTCGGACTGAGCCCCGTTGCCGATCATGGCCATGGTGTGGGCATCCTTTGGAGCCAGATGCTTGGCCACAACGGCAGAAGTCGCCGCAGTGCGTAGCGCGGTCAGCACAGTCATCTCAGTCAGCAACACCGGGTAGCCGGTGTAAACATCAGCCAGAAGACCAAAGGCAGTCACAGTCTGCAGACCTTCCTTGGTGTTCTTTGGGTGGCCGTTCACATACTTGAAGCCGTAGGTCACGCCATCAGAGGTCGGCATCAGTTCAATAACGCCTTCCTTGGAGTGGGAGGCCACGCGAGGGGTCTTGTCAAACAGCTCCCAGCGACGGAAGTCCTCTTCCACATACTCGGCAATGCCGGAGAGCATGGTTTCAACGCCAATGCGGTGAACCAGTTTCATCATGTTGTCGACGCTGACGAATGGAACGAATGCACGTTCTGACGGGGCAGGGGCTGACATGAGCTTTCCTCAAGTAATTACAGTTTCCCTAGTATCAACTGTACAAATTGCAAAAAACATATCAATCTTGCTAAGTATGCAAGATAGTTTTTGACAGATTGGTATGTGATTTTTATATTATTGTTAAACCCATGGGTTGAGGCGGGGCATGAAGCAAAACCAGATTGCGAAACACATATATGACGACCTTGACAGGCAACTGATCGGCCTGTTGCGACAGGACGGGCGTGCTCCGGTATCAAAACTCTCTCAGATTATGGGAGTCTCAAGGGCGACCGTGCAGGCACGTATGGATCGCCTTCTGGAGACGGGGGCACTTCTTGGGTTTACCGCCCGAGTGCGCGAAGATTATGACAGCGGCGAAATCAGAGCGGTCATGATGATCGAGGTGATGGGGCGCAACACCTCACAAGTTATTCAAAAGCTTCGCGGTTTGCCAGAGCTTCAGGTGCTGCACACCACAAGTGGAAAGTGGGATCTGGTTACAGACATACGTGTCGAAAACCTCTCAGAGTTCGACCGTGTGCTGCGTGAGGTGCGCCTGATTGAAGGCGTCATGAACAGCGAAACCAGCATCCTCCTCTCAAGTGTCTAAATCACCCCTTCCTGCAGCAAGGCCTTGATGAACCATTCCACCGCCTGTCTGTGAGACTGGGATTTGCGAGAGGCCACATAGAATTCTGAGGTCCACGTCAAGTTAGGGTGCTCCAGCAAGCGCATATTGCCGGTTTCAACCCACTGTGTTGCATAATGGTCCGGTAGAACGCCCAGAAACTTCCCGCTCAAGATAAGCGCAGCGGCAGCTTCCATGTTGGTCACTATTGCCTTTGGCTCAGGTGTTTTGGCATCACGCGCAACAATCATATCATAGGAGCGCTGGCACACGGCGTGATTGCTCAGGATCTCCGGTGAGATCTCATCCTTGCCCGCGTCAAACAGCTCATGCTCGCGACCACAATAAAGAAAGTGGTTCTCGCTGCAGACCTTGATGTACTCCAGCTCATCCCGCTTTCGTTTAAAGGGCGCCAACGCAATATGCAGGCTACCGGTGATCAGGCCTTCTTTCAGATCATTGGGAGAGGCAACAACGATCTCCAGATTGACGTCGTTTTCTTTTGAAAAGAACCGCTGCAATGCAGGCACAAGCGGAAAGCCCGGCAAGCTGATCACCGTATCCACGATGCCAATGCGCAACTGTCCGGTGATGGTGCCGCGCAGCTCCAGAAGCTCCGCATCAAAGTCCTCAACCATCCGGATGATCTCGCAGGCTTTTTCATAGGCGATCTTGCCGCGCTCGGTCAGTTGAAAACCACTGCGCCCGCGCTCACACACGCGATATCCCAGCGCAATTTCCAGATCTCGGATCCGGCAACTGATGGCGGATTGAGAGATCCCCAGCCGGAACTGAGCCTCTGAAAAACCACCACATTCCACAACAGCACAAAATGCTTCCAGGAGATTGTTTCTGAGAAGTTTCATCTAATGTTCTTTCTGTTCTCAGATAATTTAATTACATTGATATATTTCATGTAAACATAACTTATTTGATATTTTTTCTCAGTTCAACATCGAGTGTGCTGGTGGCGAGGAAGGAAGAGCGAGTTCTGTGGGAGGATCAAATGAGCTCAATTCTTAAGTCGCTAAAAGCAATGACTGCTGCAATGGTTCTGAGTGCTGCACCGCTCAGCGCCCATGCGGAAGACTGGAAGTTCGCTATTGAGGAAATTCCAGGTTCCATCATGGATGCCTACGCGCAGGAGTTCAAAAAACGCATTGAAGCCAAGACCAACGGGGATGTGACCATCACAATCTTCCCGATGGGCACACTTGGCACGCCAACGGACACGGTTGAACAGGCAACGGACGGGCTGATCCAGTTCACCAACGTCTCTATCGGTAATCTGGGCACCATCGTCCCGGAAAGTCAGATTTTCCTGCTGCCTTATCTGTTCCCCTCTGATGCCAAGGCAGTCTCTGACATTCTGAACAACTCCAAGACCATTTATGATGATCTGAACGATGATTTCCGCAAACGTGGTCTGGAAGTGTTGACCATGTACTCCGAAGGGCCGCAGGTCTGGACGACGAACAAGGAAATCAGAAACCCGGATGATTTCTCCAATTTCAAGATGCGTGTGATGGTCTCTCCAATCCTGCTGGAGACCTACAAAAACATGGGCGCCAGCCCAACACCGCTGCCATTTGGCGAAGTGTTTGGTGCATTGCAGCTCGGTGCCGTTGATGGACAGGTCAACCCGGTCCCAACCATCGAGGAAATGAAGTTCTATGAAGTGACCGATTACCTCATCTGGGCAGGTGAGCAGGAGCTGGTCACCACAGTTGTTGCCGGCACTGATTGGTTTGACACACTCTCACCAGATCGGCAGAAACTGGTTCGGGAAACCATGGCCAGCATGTCCGGGTTTATCGATGGTGTCGTTACAGACTTCAACCAGAAGCGCCTCGATATCATCAAGTCCAGCAAGCCGGATATCAATCTCGTTGTTCTGTCAGAAGAAGAGCGTGATGTTTTCCGGGCCCGCAGCGAAGCAACTGAAAGCGCGTATGTGGAAGCAGCCGGAGATCGCGGCAAAGTTCTGCTCGACGCTCTGAGAACTGAGATCGCGTCAACTCATCAATAAAGGAATACCCACACTCCAGCGAATAGCATGGGGTGTGGGCTCACTGGAGGAGGGAACCGATGGAACCCCGTTCTGTCCCCTTTAAGCTCCTCGGGAAAGTTGACGGCATAATCTGCAAGATTGAGGTCTTCATCCTCAGTTGGGGCATCATCGCCATGGCTGTAAACACCATCGCGAATGTGTTCGGGCGCTATGTCTTTCATCAGTCGATCTACTTTTCAGAGGAACTCAACGAGTTCTTGATCGTCATCATCACGTTCATGGGACTGGGCTATGCCACGCGAAAGGGCATCCACATTCGCATGTCTGCCATCTACGACGCATTGCCAAAAAAGATGCGTAAGATCCTGATGATCCTGATCACGATCATGACTGCAACAATGATGGCCATCCTCACATGGTACGCCGTTGAATATGTTGCCAAAGTCGCTAGCCGCGGCCGGGTCACACCAGCGCTGCAAGTGCCGCTTTATCTCACCTACATCTGGGTGGTGATCGGCCTCGCTTTGGCAACCCTGCAATATCTCCTGACAGCCCTACGCAACCTCAATCTGGCTGAGGAGGAGATCTACGTCTCCTATCTGGAAGTGGACAGCTACGAAGACCCGGAAACAGCCGCTGCTGTGGCGCGCTTCGTGGAAAAAGAAGAGGGGGCTGCAAAATGACAGAACTCATGCTCACGGTCATGATCGCCCTGCTGCTCTTCGGCTTTCCCATGAAGATGCCGCTGATCTCGGCGGCGTTCATCGGCTTTCTGATCTACTTTCCAAACTTCAGTCCGCAAATCCTGATCCAGCAGATGATCGGCGGCGTCAAGCCATCCGCCTTGGTCGCCGTGCCCATGTTCATTCTGGCAGCAGATGTTATCACACGAGGTCATTCAGCCGATCGCCTGATTGATGTGGTGATGCGGTTCATGGGGCACATCAAAGGCGGTCTGGCCATCTCAGTCACCAGCGCCTGCGCATTGTTCGGCGCAGTTTGCGGCTCAACACAAGCCACCGTGGTGGCAGTTGGTGGCGCCATGCGTCCGCGTATGCTTAAGTCCGGCTATTCAGACAGCTTCACCATCGGCCTCATCGTTAATGCCGCTGATCTGGCCTACCTGATCCCGCCATCCATTGGCATGATCATTTACGGCGTTGTGTCGGGCACTTCGATCTCCCAACTCTTCATCGCGGGGATCGTACCTGGGCTGATCATCGTGGCGTTCTTCTCCGCCTATTGCATGTGGCATGCCTATAAGCACGACATTCCGGTGCTGGAACGCTCTGATTGGGGCGAGCGACTGACAGCAGTCAGACGTGCCGTCTGGCCCATGGGCTTCCCGGTCATCATCGTAGGTGGCATCTACGGCGGTGTCTTCTCACCAACTGAAGCTGCGGCCATCTGCGTGCTCTATGCGGTTGTTCTGGAAGCGTTGATCTTCAGATCCATCCGCCTGCGAGACCTGCCGGATATTGCTCTTTCAACGGGCGCAATCACCTCTGTGGTGTTCATCCTGATTGCGGCAGGCGCGGCGTTCTCATGGACCCTGTCTTTTGCGCAGGTGCCACAAACCATCATCAGCTCCCTGGGCCTCAACGAAGCCGGTCCAATGCTCACACTGACAGCGATCATTCTGGCCTTCTTCATCGGCTGTATGTTTGTCGATTCAATCGTGGTGATTTTGATCCTGGTGCCAATCTTCGCACCGCTCATCAAGTCCACGGGGCTGGATCCGGTTCTGGTCGGTGTTCTCATCACACTGCAGGTCGCCATTGGGGCAGCCACACCACCATTCGGCTGCAACCTGTTCACGGCCATCGCTGTGTTCCGCAGACCGTTCGTGGATGTTGTACGCGGCGTACCGCCATTCCTGCTGATCCTGCTGCTGACCACAGCGCTGGTGATGGCGTTCCCACAAATTGCGTTGTTCCTCCCGGAACTCGCCTACAGATAATCAAGTAACGGAGAAAAATATGTCTGAACATGGATATGCGTCCGGGCGTTTGAACCTGCCATTTGTCGGCATCTCAACCTTTGGTAAAAAAGAATACGTATGGGATTGGGATGCCATTGATGCAGACGTAGCAGTCCTCGGCGCACCATTTGATTTCGGAGCCCAGTGGCGCTCCGGTGCTCGTTTTGGCCCACGTGCTGTGCGCGAAGCATCCACGCTGTTTTCCTTCGGTCACGCAGGGGCTTACGACCATGAAGATGATGCAACCTATCTGGGCGGAGATGTTCGTATCGTTGATATCGGAGATGCAGACATCATTCATACGAAAACCGAAGAAAGCCACGCAAATATTCAGGTCGGTGTGAAGAAAATCCTGGATGCAGGCGCGCTGCCTGTGGTGATTGGCGGAGACCACTCCATCAACATCCCATGTATTCGCGCGTTTGAGGAAGATTGCGCCAAGAACGGCCCAATCCACGTCATTCAGATCGATGCACACCTCGATTTTGTGGATGAACGCCATGGCGTCACTGAAGGCCACGGCAACCCGATGCGCCGCGCGATTGAGAAAGACTACGTCTCCGGCATGACTCAGCTCGGCATCCGCAACGTATCCTCAACCGCCAAAGAAGGCTACGACGATGCCCGAGCAAGGGGCTCTGACATCCTGTCCGTCCGTCAGGTGCGTGAACTGGGGCCGGAAGCAGTGCTCAGCCGCATTCCGGAAGGTGCACGTTATTACGTGACCATCGATATCGACGCCTTCTGCCCATCCATCGCATCCGGCACAGGCACCCCTAGCCATGGTGGTTTCCAGTACTATGACGTTCTGGAAATCCTGCAGGGCCTCAGTAAACGCGGCGATGTGGTTGGCATGGACCTGGTGGAAGTAGCCCCAGCATACGACCCATCAGATTCAACCCAAATCCTCGCCGCCCAGCTCCTCCTCAATTTCATCGGCTTCATCTTCCATAACAAGAAAAGCTGATTGAGCTGAAAGTGCTTAAAACCAAAAGAAATCCCGGGTCTCAGCCCGGGATTTTCATTTTGAGGAGTTGGAGTTGAGAACCGTTGATCAGCTCCGCGGTTTTAGGTTCTCCGGGTCATAAAGCGGTGCGTAGCCGATGCCGACCACTTCAACTGGATACACCTCGTCGAAGTAAGAAACCTCAAGCTTGCGGCCTTCCTCGCAGTACTCTTTGGGCAGGTAGGCCAGGGCGATGTTTTTGCCGATGCTCGGGCCATAGGCGATGGACGTTGTGTAGGAACGCCGTCCCAACTCATCCATCAAGGTTTCCCCCGTCTCTGGATGCATCACGGGCAGATTGCCAACCGGGAAGCGGGCGACACCGTCCTTGTCGATATTGTTGGTCATCACCAAAGTGCAGAGCATTGCTGGCTGAGCCTCACGGGCACGATACGCAATATGCTTCTCCTTGCCCCGGAAATCAGCAGCCTTCACCTTCGGACGGGCCAGATCAGCCTCAAACAGATTGTACTGTGTATGCAGATCAGCGTTTTGCAGGCGCAGGGACTTTTCAAGACGGCGCGAGTTTGCGTAGGTCTCAACACCAACCGCGATCACTCCAATCTCACGAAGTGCATCCCATACCGCAAGCCCATCCTCATAGCGCATATGCAGCTCCCAGCCTTGCTCCCCCACATAGGAGATGCGGAAGGCTGAAACCGTTTTGCCTGCAATGGTAATCTCGCGGATCGCTGCAAACGGGAAGTTCTCCACGCTCAAAGCGTCGGGATCATCAACTACCTTCTGCAGGTTCTCACGAGCATTTGGGCCCCAGATGCCAATAGTGGTGTAGTCCTCAGTCACATCGGTGATGGTCACATCCCAGCCGTTGTCATCCGCAACGCGCTGCATATAAACAAGATCTCGCGGCCCTGCATCAGCGCCATTCACCAGTCGGCAGCGATCTTCCATGCGGAATACCGTAAAGTCCGCACGCACATTGCCATCGTCATCCAGCATATGGGTGTAAATGCCTTTGCCGATGTTGTTGTCACCGCCAATCTTAGCAGCACACAACCACTCCATAAGCGTGACATGGTCCGGACCGGAAATATCCGTGATGTGGAAGTGCGAGAGGTTGATGATTCCGCAATCCTCACTCATCTCCAGGTGCTCAGCATTGGAAACCCGCCAGAAATGCCGGTTGTCCCATTCATTCTCGCGTTCAGGCACTCGGTTGCCATGCTTGACTAGTAAGTGCTCGTTGGCCGCATACCCGTGCGCGCGCTCCCAGCCACCCAGTTCCATGAAGTATCCGCCCAGCTCTACCTCACGCTCATAAAACGGCGAGCGCCGAATACCGCGCGCATTGGCAAACGGCTCACGCGGGTGAACCGGTGGATTGTAGATCTTCTTCGCTGTTTCCCAGCAACGATCATGAATGTACTGCTCGTTCAGCTGAAACTCGTTAAACCGGGAAAAATCAACGGAGTTATGGTCGATATGGGTCTTGCCATGGGTCATCCAGTCGGCAATCAGCTTGCCCATGCCCGGACCGTCCTTGATCCAGATGCCCACCGCATACCAAAGCCCGCGCAGCTTGCGGCTTTCACCTATGGATGGGCCGCCATCAATGGACGTTTGCAATAGACCGTTGAAAGAATGGCTTTCGTTGAATCCCAGCTCTGCCAGAACCGGTGTCAGCTCCATAGCTTTCTCAAGCGGTTCAATCACGTCTTCGAGCACCAGATCCCGCTGAGACGGGGACAGGCGGGCCTGATCTTTCTCAAGGATCTCACGTGGGTGAACAAGGCGAGGGTTTTCTTCGTAATAGTATCCCCACTCGATCTGACCGCCCTCAGTGCTCTTCGGGTCGCCCGTATCGCGCATATAGGCTGAGTTGCCCTGATCTCTCAAAAGCGGCATGCCGATCTCAGCGCCGGTGCCTTCAAACTCGTTGTAAGGACCAAAAAAGGTGAGGGGGTGATCCACCGGCATCACGGGCAGGTCTTCACCCGCCATCTCCGCAATCAGGCGGCCCCATAGCCCTGCACACACCACCACGTGATCCGCATGGATCGTGCCGCGCTCTGTCACCACGCCAGTGATACGGCCATCTTCTGTCACCAATTCCAGCGCGGAGGTGTTTGCGAAAATCTTGAGATTGCCGCTGTCAACGCCCTGATCAATCAGCTTGCCCGCAACGGTCTGTGAGCGTGGTACCACAAGGCCAGCATCCGGATCCCACATGGCACCCTGGATTTGATCCTCTTCCAGAAGCGGAAATTTTTCTTTTGCTTCTGCTGCGCTGATGATCTTCACATTGGTGCCAAACGCCTTGCCGGAATCCACGCGCCGCTTCAGCTCCGCCATGCGTTCATCATCACCCACACGGGCCACTTCCAAACCACCGATTCGTGCGTAGTGGCCCATCTTCTCGTAAAAATCCATGGAATACATGGTGGTCCAGCAGGTCAGCAGATCGTGGCTGGTGGCATAGCAAAAGTCAGAGGCGTGCGCTGTGGAGCCGATATCTGTCGGAATGCCAGACTTGTCGATACCGACAATGTCGTTCCAGCCGTTCTCAATGAGGTGATGAATGACCGAGGCTCCAACAATGCCGCCAGCGCCAACAATCACAACTTTCGCTTTGCTTGGAAATGCGGACATGATCTCGATCCTTTACTTCAGTGGAGCACTCGCTGGTGTGGGGGAGCGTTTGACAAGGGGCTTTATGAGGTGAAGACGACGGTGCTGTTGTCGTTGAGCATGACGCGGCCTTCCAGATGGTATTTGACCGCTCGGGCCAGCACGCGCGATTCAATATCACGGCCCGTTGCCACGAAATCCTCGGCTGTCATGCCGTGGTTCACACGCTCAGTTTCCTGCTCGATGATCGGCCCTTCATCCAGATCCGGTGTCACGTAATGTGCCGTCGCGCCGATCAGCTTCACCCCGCGGTCATGCGCCTGATGGTAGGGCTTTGCGCCTTTGAAGCTTGGCAGGAATGAGTGGTGAATGTTGATGATCATGCCGAAGAACTTGCTCGACATCTCATCGGTCAGCACCTGCATGTAACGCGCCAGCACCACAAGCTCGGCATTGGTGCTTTCAATTAGTTCCGACAGCTTGGCTTCCTGCTCAAGCTTGTTCTGCTTGGTGATCGGCCAGTGGTGGAACGGAATGCCTTCGTGATCTGCAACGCCCTGACTGTCCGCATGGTTGGAAACGATTGCCACAACCTCCGCATCCAGCCAGCCCACTTTGATCTGATAGAGCAGATGCAGCAGCGCATGATCAAATCTGGAGACCATGATGATGATCTTGGGCCGCCGCGAGAAATCTTCCACTTTCAGCCGCATCTTGAAGCGATCAACGGCAGGCGACATAGCCAGCTCCAGCGCGGCTTTGTCGATGTTTTCAGGCACACGCACGGCAACGCGCAGGAAAAACTGGTTGGTCTTGCGATCGCAGAATTGGTTCGCTTCAACAATATTCGCGCCGCGCGACGCCAAAGCAGAGGTCACTGTCGAAACAATGCCCGGCTGATCAACACAGGTGAAGCGGAGGATGAAGGTGGTCTCACTCACTGGAATTGTCTCTCCCAATCAAATTCCCAAATGAAACAAGGCGTTTTGCAGCGACCTTGGCATCATCAAACCATCAATTTGGCGAGATTTGCCGCCCGGAAATAGGAGATTTGCGTCACAATGGGATTACCCAGACGACATTTGCCGCCCCCAACACTCCCGAGCTCACGCCTGATCAATTTTCACGGCAAAGCAAATTCATTGCATAGCCAATCAGACTCAAATTAAGTATAAATACTGCATGACTTAGATGCGTTTGCTGCATCTCTTCTCATTGGCAGGTCCACGATCAAACAGGCCACCAACGGGAAAGGGAATGACAAGTGCAGATCAAGTCGAGATGGTCAGAGCAACAGGATATTTGTGCCACTGAAGACAGGTTGAAACTGACCGGGATCGCATGGACCCGGAGCGCAAAAGCCAATGGAGACATAGGCAGAGACCGCTCCGCATTTTGGGAGAGCATCTTGTATGACACAAGCGACCTCGCAACCGACCACCGCGCTTCGCAAACCTGTTGCCAGGCAGGAGAAAACCCGCTTGTCCGTGGGCTTCATCCTCGCCAAACGCTTCACACTCTGCGCCTTTGCCAACTTTGTGGATGTGCTGCGCCTTGCCGCTGATGAAGGTGATCGCAGCCGCCCGATCCTGTGCAACTGGACCGTTCTCTCCGACACCATGGACCCGATCCCATCAAGCAGTGGTATCTCCGTGCATCCAAAGGAGCGGCTGGGTGACCCGCGCAGGTTCAACTATATCGTTGTCGTTGGTGGTCTTATTGAAGACGGCACAGACCTGAGTGCCGGCTATCAGAACTTCTTGCAGGAAGCCGCTGCTGCCGGTGTCCCGCTCGTGGGCGTTTGTACTGGCGCATTCCTTCTGCACCGCGCCGGATTGCTGGATGGATACCGCAGCTGCGTCAGCTGGTTCAGCCATTCCGACTTCAAAGAACAGTTCGACGGACTTGATCCGGTCACTGATCAGATCTTCGTGGTCGACAGAGATCGCCTCACATGCGCAGGCGGCGTCAGCTCCGCCCATCTGGCGGCCTATCTGGTGGACAAACATGTAGGCACGGCACATGCCAACAAAAGCCTGCACATCATGATCATCGATGATGCCCATCAGGCTGAAAAGCCCCAACCCGGCATTCCGCTGGATCTGAAAACCCAGAACCCCATCGTGCAACGTGCGCTGCATATCATGCAGCAGAACATTGACGCCCCGATCTCCATTCAGGAAATCGCGCAGCGCATGGGCAAGAGCAAACGGCAGATTGAGCGCTACTTCCGCCTGTCCTTGGAAACCTCACCGCAAGTTGCGTTCCTCAACATCCGGCTGGACCTTGCCCGCCATCTCGTTCTCACCAGCCAGAAGTCCGTCGCCCAAATTGCGGTCGACTGCGGGTTCTGCGATTCATCCCACCTCAGCCGCATGTTCCGCCGCCGGTATGGCTGCACGCCGCAGGTCTTGCGCGGCCTGCCAGCCCCTCAGGAACAGGTCGCCTGACGCAAAATTGCCGCCGAGGCCTGAACCTCAGCGGCATCTTCATTCGCAATAACAGTCAGTTCTATCGAGGCTCGCTCGCCAAACCGCGCCAAATCGCAACGCACATGATAAGCAGCACGATTGTGAACGGCAGACCGGTTGAAATCACCATGGATTGCAGCGATTTGAGACCGCCAGCAGAAAGCAGCAGCACAATCGCGATCAGGCCTTCAAACAGACACCAGAACACGCGCTGTGGCGCAGGCGCATCCACTTTACCGCCAGCTGCGATGGTGTCGATCACCAGAGAGCCGGAGTCGGAGGAGGTGACGAAGAACACGATCACCAGAACGATACCGACAAAGCTTGTGATGGTTGCCCATGGCATAGCGTCCAGCATAGTGAACAGCTGAACCGGCAGAGCGGCCTGCTGAACGGCTGTGTAACCGTCATTGACGATCTGGCTAATGGCAGCGCCGCCAAAGATGGACATCCAGAGCACACACACCAGAGATGGGATCAGCAGCACGCTGACAAGGAACTCACGAACTGTACGCCCACGGCTCACACGTGCGATGAACATGCCCACAAATGGCGACCAGGAGATCCACCAGGCCCAGTAGAACGAAGTCCAGCCTTGCATGAAGTTTACATCTTCACGACCCACTGGACTGGAAAGGGCAGGCAGATACTGCAGGTAAGCGCCGAGGTAGTTCAGCACATCCGGCAGCAGGATCATGCTTGGGCCAGCGATAACCACGAACATGACCAGTAGAACGGCAAGGCCCATGTTGATCTCAGAAAGCAGCTTCACACCCGCTTCCAGGCCGCGCACAACAGAAACCAGAGCAACTGCGGTGATGCCGGTAATCAGAATAACCTGCCAAGTGCTGTCAATCGGCATGCCAAACAGCTTGTTAAAGCCAGAGTTTGCCTGCACAGCACCAAGGCCAAGAGAGGTTGCCAGACCGAACAAGGTCGCGAAAACTGCCAGAATATCAATGATGTGACCCGGCCAACCCCACACACGTTCACCGAAGATTGGATAGAACGCAGAACGGATGGTGAGAGGCAGGCCTCGGTTATAGCTGAAGAATGCAAGGCTCAAACCAACCACAGCGTAGATCGCCCATGGGTGAAGACCCCAGTGGAAGATGGAAGCCGCCATACCAAGACGGATTGCTTCTTCCTGCGTTGCTGCTGCACCAAGTGGCGCCCAGTCAGTGCGCACGCCATCTGCACCAACGGTGGTGCCGCCAAGGGCGGAGGAGAAGTGGCTGATTGGCTCAGAAACGCCGTAGAACATCAGGCCGATGCCCATACCAGCAGCAAACAGCATGGAAAACCAGCTCATGTAGCTGAATTCAGGTGTCGCTTCCTTACCGCCAAGGCGGATCTTGCCATAAGGGCTGACCACGAGAACCAGACACAGAATAACGAAGATGTCGGCAGAGCCGATGAAGAACCAGTCAAAGCCTTTGGTCACTGTCGAAAACAGCAGGCTGAAAACGGAGTTTGCCTGTTCTGGCAAAAAGAGGGTGTAAGCAACAAAAGCAACAACAGTCAGCGCTGAGATCGCAAATACCGGATTGTGAATGTCAAAGCCGATTGGCCCAAGTTTTCCTTCAATATTGTCTTGGCCAAGACTGTAATCCGAGTCTGCCAGTTCGTCCGATGGACTATCTAAAACCCCCGCCGGGGGGCGGTCGGAGTTGTGTAAATCAGTCATGCAGCTTCTCCTGTGTTGGACCTTCTATTTTGTGGTCAGGAGAGATCCTTTGGCTGGACCTTTCTTATCGTTCTTGTTGATCGGATACCCGTTTTTTATGTTTGTTTTCAATGGTTGGGGGAGCGTCTGACACTAAAGTTCAACTTCAATGTCAGAAAGTGGTGTCGTGCAACAGATCAGAATCTTGCCCTGATCAATCTCTCGTTTGCGAATGCCACCGCCATGCTGCATGTCGGTTTCACCCGAAACGAGCTGAGATTTACATGTCCCGCAAATACCGCGCTGACAGGATGCCATTGGCAAGATGCCAGCCTCGCGGGCAGCAGAAAGGATCGTCATACCCGGACCGCACTCCACCACATGGCCGGTCTTGGTAAAGCTGACGCGGTAGGTCTGATCGCTGATTTCTGGCGCAGCAACTTGCTCTTCAAACGTGCCGGCCGTTTCAGCGCCAAAGTCGAAGCTTTCTTCATGGTAGTTGGCCATGTCGAAGCCGGCTTCCAGAAGCATGTTCTGCACACCTTCCATAAAGCGGGCGGGGCCACAGCACAGGATCTTCCTGTCCTTGAAGTCCGGTGACATCAACGAAAGCATCTGCAGGCTCAAACGTCCTTCAAAGCCGCTCCAGCTGTTATGGCCGGATGTGGTGCTGCACGTGAAAGACAGCTTGAAAGCCGGATTTTGCGCTGCCAACAACTCCAGTTCATCTTTAAAGATGATATCTGCCGGAGTGCGTGCTGCATGAATAAAATGCAGATCAGTCGGCGCACAAAGATCACAGGCCGTGCGTGTCATGGACATCATCGGTGTGATGCCACTGCCAGCCGAAATGAACAGCAGTTTCTCTTCCTGCGTCGCATCCGTGGTGAAGTCGCCAGCCGGGCCGGTCACATTCACTTCCTTGCCCGGCACCATGTTGTCGAGCAGCCAGTTGGATCCCGGACCACCCGGCACGCGTTTGACTGTGATTTCAATACGGTAAGGCCGAGCTGCACTGGCTGAAATCGTATAGCTGCGCATGATCATGCCTTCGACAGGAAGTTCAAAGGTCATGTGCTGGCCGGGATAAAACCTGAAAACACGGGGCTCGCGCGCAGAAAACAGGAATGTCTTCACATCATGCGTTTCCTGCCGAACCTGTCGGCAGACCAGAACATCATCCACCTCCGGATCCCACATGGGGATCCGGGTTGCTTCGGTGAAGTGCTCTTCATCGTAGTCCGTGACGGTCTTCAGATCATCAAAGGTAACATTCTGGGTCATGCATCCGCCATTTCAATTGTATCGGCAGGCATGTGCGCTTTGTGGCGCTCAATGTACCATTCACACAGCGCTTCTACATGAGGCTCCGTGTACTCAGAATATGGGCCTTGCTCATAGGCCGGGTCTTCACTGCCCAGCTGTGCCAACCGCACAAGATCCGCATCCTGCTGGTTGGTCATCATCCAGACCTGCTTCAGATTGTCGAGGTTGTAATCCTCACCCTCAATCGCATCCTTATGCACCAGCCACGTGGTCCGCACCAATGTCCGATCTGGCGACAACGGGAAGGATGCAAACGTCACGATGTGATCGCTCATAAAATGATGCCACGAGTTAGGGTTATGCCAGAAGCTCAGGCCACCCAGCTTGGCGTCTTTGAAATCACCAAGCAGCTTTTTACAGGCAATCTTGGTGTCCAGCGTGTGAGACTCACCTTCACCCATCAAAGGCAGGCGAATACAGCGGAAACTGGTGGTGTTGGAAAGCTTGTCCACTTCAGCAGACGGCAACCCCGCAGCCTCCCAGCGCTTATGCTCGCTCTCGAGCAGAGACAGGTACTTGTTAACGTCCGCAGTGCGCCGCTCATCCATCTCATCAGGGGAGAAGCCAAAGCCGAACTCGGAAAGCGGCACGGTCAGCTGCGGATGCGTACCTTCGCAGTGATAGCATTCGCGGTTATTCTCAAGCGTCAGCTTCCAATTGCCTTCCTCCACCAGATCAGCGGTGTAAGCCACCTTGCAGTTGGCAATATCATGAGGCGCAATATACCGCTCCATGGTCTGTGCCATCTCTTCGATGTCTTCAGGCGGGTTCTTGGCAAGGCAGATGAAGAGAAGGCCAGCAATGGAGCGAACATGTACGGTCTTCAAACCATGGCAGGTCTTGTCAAAGTCCTTGCCCATATGCTCAGCCAGAATGAGTTCACCATCCTCATTGTACGTCCATCCATGATAGCGACACACGATGTTGCCGATGGTCGCTTCAGGCTCATCAATGAGCTTCGCACCGCGATGTCGGCAGATATTGTGAAAACCACGGATCTCCATGTCATCACCGCGCAAAAGCAGAACAGATGTCTTGCCAATCTCTACGGTGATGCAATCACCTGGTTCGGGAAGTTGAGGTTCAACAGCTACGAAAATCCAGTGCTTGCGAAAAAACACTTCCATGTCCAGATCAAGAATGTCGGGAGCACTGTAGAAGGGGGCTCTGAGGCTTTTGCCCTTTTCGCGGTGAGCTATAAGATCTTTGATATAAGACGGAACGCTCATGTTCAGATACCTCGGCTAAAAATGGTGCCTGGGGAGTTGACCGGTGCAGGTTGCTGAGATGATCAGGTTGGATGCCTGATCGCGACAAACGAGTGAGTTGAGGGGCGAATCTGACTCCAGGGAAAACGAGCACAGATTCCTTTTGGGATTTAGATGCTTGGGGCATCTGGTTAAAGTGACAAGTGAAAGGCGTCGGGAGACTTTATTATAGCTCTGCCGAACCTGAGGGGGATAATGATCAGCGACCATCATTGGCTCAGCACAGAAGAGCCTTTGGTCTGCTTGCAATCTGGAAGACTTGAGCGGAGCACAAGCCCTGAAAAATGCTGACTGATACACTTTAAGCCTCCCTCTTATAGTGCGGCAGCTCTCCTAATTTTCAGGTGCCGTATCTTTGCGTCACACACCCGAAAATCGAGAGTAATCAGGAAATCTAGTTCGAATTAATCTCACACTGGCAGGAAGTTTGAGGCATTTTGCCAGTAAAAATGCGACGCCTGAACACTGTGATTGGTGTAATCATGACAAGCGCTCAACTGCACGCAGCAACGCCTTGCCAATTCAGCGGATGCTGATGCTGCCCATGTCGCAATACTTCTGCCAGAATCTGTAGGGCGTCGTCAGTCACTCAAGGGGAACGCCATAAAAAATGCGGCCCTAAAGGCCGCATTCAAACTCTTTTGTCGCAACGGAAAGCAGCCCCATCACATGGGGCACAAACGATCGCCAGACATCCAGCCGAAACTGGTTCTGCTCCTCCCGCGTCAGGATCACCTGCACACTATCAAAAACAGTCCGCACCCCACACCCAACCGTCAGCTCCCTCAAGTTACGGGGACACGACGTGGATAACAGCTCCTCAGCTTCTGGTCCCGAAATCCGGATACTCACTTCACGGCTGGAAACCTCCGTCAGACTATGAACAGCATCTGTATAAACTGCTGCCAGAGGTTCTGTGATCCTCACCCGCTCATCCATCGGGCAGGTCATCATCCATTCATCCGGACCCAACTTGAGAGCGGTCACGTTACCGGAGCGAACCATCTCGCTGATGGAGGAAGGCAGCTCAAATCCGAGGGCTTTTGACATAGCAACGGTGTTTTCGCGTTTACAACGCAAACTAAAACGGCCCATCGCTGGCAGAGTTTCGACAGTGGTGTTGAAAGCCATTTGTGCCGCTCCTTTAAAGATTTATCCGCTCGCCATCAGGATCGTAAAACACGGTCCCGGTAACGGTTGCACGATGGATTTGTCCCGGCATCGGAATGTCAATCGACTTTCCATCCCGCTCAAAACCACCTTCAATCAAGGCCATAGCAATGGATCGCCCCAAAGCTTCACTCCAGTAGGAAGATGTCACATGTCCCAACATCTTAGCTGGAATGGAGGTATCTCCAGCCTCCACAATCTGTGCGCCTTCTTCCAGCACAACACTCGGGTCTTCCGTCAAAAGCCCAACCAGCTGCTTGCGATTTGTCAGCAACATATCAGGCCGCGTCAAAGACCGCTTGCCGACAAAATCCGGCTTCTTCTTACCAATCGCCCAGGTCAGCCCAGCATCGGCAGGAGTTACGGTGCCATCGGTGTCCTGACCGACGATGATGTAACCCTTTTCTGCGCGCAAAACATGCATGGTTTCAGTGCCATAGACACACATGTCATATTTTTTACCTTCCTGATAAAGCATCTCCCAAAGTGCCCGGCCATGCTCAGATGGAACGTTCACCTCAAAACCCAGCTCCCCGGTAAAGCTCACCCGGAACAGCCGCGCCTCAAACCCGCCAACAGTGCACTCCCGGAGCGTCATGTGCGGAAACGCTTCGGCAGAAAGGTCGGTGCCTTTGACAAATGGTTCCAACACCTTACGGGCGTTTGGACCATTGAGCGCAATGGTGGACCACTGCTCAGTTGTTGACGTCAACCACACATCCAGATCCGGCCATTCAGTCTGCAAAAAGTGCTCCATCATGGTCAAAACCCGCGCAGCACCGCCAGTTGTCGTCGTCACATGGAACCGATCCTGACTTATCCTCCCGATCACACCATCATCGCGGATGAATCCATCTTCACCCAGCAACAAACCATAACGGCACCGACCCGGCGCCAGCTTGGTCCACGGGTTGGTGTACATCCGGTTCATAAACTCGGCTGCATCCGGCCCAACCACCTCGATCTTGCCGAGAGTAGAAGCATCGAACATGCCCACGGAAGCACGTGTTTCTCTGCATTCGCGCGCAACAGCCGCGTGTATATCTTCGCCAGCCTTTGGATAGTACCAGGCACGGCGCCAGAGCGAGACTGGCTCAAAAACAGCACCGTTTTCCTCCGCCCAACTGTCTATGTTGGTCTTGCGCGTCACCTCAAACAGCTCATCCTTGTGATAACCCGCAAAGGTGCCAAAGGTGGTCGGCGTGTAAGGCGGACGGAAGGTTGTCAAACCAACCTTGGGGGCAGGGCGTCCCAGCTCGTCAGCTGCAATCTTCAGCCCGTTCATGTTGGACATCTTGCCCTGATCAGTCGCCATGCCATTGGTTGTAAAGCGCTTTACGTGCTCAATGGAGAGCATACCTTCACGCACGGCAAGACGAATATCCTTTGCTGTCACGTCATTCTGGAAGTCTACAAATGCCCGGCGAGCCAACTTATCATCGTTGCTTGGTAATTCTTCCATCACGGTGCCAGACCCGGCACGGTTTCCATCCACATCAACCGAAATGGTTTTCGCAGTCTGCCCCAAAGACGCCAGTGCTTGCTCTGCTGCATGCACACCATCATCAAACGCAGCCTGTTGGCTCCATAAACCGCGACCACCACCCGCAATATGGCAGCGCTCCGTCTTCTCACCGGGAAGGAAAACCTCGTTCTCCTCATCCCAATGCAGGCTGCCCTTGGTGTGAGAGAACAAATGCAGCGACGGCGTCCAGCCGCCACTCATCAATACTGTGTCGCAGGAAACAAATGTAATATCAGTGACTTTATCGTCACCGGTTACCCTGCCAACCTGAACGCTAGAAACGCGCTTCTTACCTGCAACACTCGTAACTGTGTGACCTGTCTTGACAGTTATGCCCCGCGCTTGCGCCTCAGAAAGCAGATGATCGCCAATGGAAGAACGCACATCAACCAGAGCAGCGATCGTCACACCCGCATCAGCCAAATCAAACGCTGCATACCAGGCAGAGTCGTGCGAAGTCATAACAACAGCCGCAGTGCCAACCTTCACCCCATAGCGGTTGAGGTAAGTCTGCGCAGCACTCGCCATCATCACGCCCGGGCGATCATTGCCATCAAACACCAAAGGCCGCTCAAGCGCCCCTTGCGCCAGAATGACTTCGTTCGCCCGAATACGCCACATCCGCTCTCGCGGTGCACCTGCTGGCGGGGATGCCAGATGGTCCGTCAGCTTCTCCGCCACGCCCACCATGTTCTCATGATAGTACCCAATCGCCACAGACCGTGCCATGATGCGTACATTCGGAAGCGCACTAAGCTCTTCAATACATTCAGAAAGCCACGCTTCAACAGGCTTACCATCAATGCTCGCAGGTGCTTCAGAAAGCAGAGAACCACCCAGCTCCCGGTTCTCATCTACCAGCACCACATCCGTGCCATTGCGCGCTGCAGTGAGCGCAGCAGCAAGCCCAGCAGGACCGGCGCCGACAATCAGTAACTCGGCGTACAAATAGCGCGAAGCATAGGTGTCTGCATCCGGCTCACTTGGTGAAACACCCAAACCAGCAGAGGCACGAATGACCGGCTCGTAAACCTTGTCCCAAAAGCTCTTCGGCCACATGAAGGTCTTGTAGTAAAAGCCTGCCGCAAAAAGCTTATGTAGCTTGTCGTTGATCGCGCCAACGTCAAAGGACAGGCTCGGCCACTTGTTCTGGCTAACCGTGGTTAGTCCCTCATAGATCTCCTGAACCGTGGCGCGCGTATTCGGCTCAAACCGCCCAGCACCTCCGCGAGACGTCCCGATTAGAGCATTGGGCTCTTCGGATCCCGCAGTCACCGGTCCACGAGGGCGATGATACTTGAACGAACGCCCCATAAGATGCACGCCATTCGCCAGCAGGGCAGAAGCGACCGTATCGCCCTCAAACCCTTCATAGGAAACGCCATCAAAGGTGAAGCGAATGCGCTTGTCGCGATTGATGCGACCTTTGCCCTCAACTCTCAAGTTGCTCATTGCTCTCTTCACCTTCTTCAGAACCAGTCGGACGAGGCTGCCCAATCTCATAGGTCGCGATAAACTTGTCGCTCACGGTGTTGCGCAACGCATTGAAATAACGCCCACATCCGTGCGTATGGCGCCATTGCTCAGCGTGGTCACCGCGTACATTGGAGCGAATGAACAAGTAGTCCCGCCACTCAGCATCACTCTGCTCAGCAGGGTTTAGTGGACGAGCGATATGCGCCTGTCCTGCATACTCAAACTCAAGCTCGGGTAGTTTTTCCTTGCAAAAAGGACAGTGAATTAAAAGCATCGGCTGCCTCCTTAATGCGCAACAGCAGCAGCGGCTGCTTCGTCAATCAGACGTCCGGTTTCAAAACGCTCAAGCGTAAATGGTGCGTTGATCGGGTGCGGTTCATCTTGTGCGATCGTATGCGCAAACACATGCGCAGAGCCCGGTGTTGCTTTGAAACCACCCGTGCCCCAGCCACAGTTGAGGTAAAGCCCTTGCACCGGCGTCTTGCCAAGGATTGGAGAACGATCCGGCGTTACATCAACGACACCGCCCCATTTGCGCAGCATTCGCATGCGCCGGAAGATCGGGAACACCTCACAAATCGCCGCCAGCGTATGTTCAATCAGCGGAAGCCCGCCGCGTTGGGAGTAAGACACATATTGGTCAGTCCCGGATCCAATCACCAGCTCACCCTTATCAGACTGGCTGATGTATGCGTGCACGGTGTTGGACATAACCACTTGAGGGAAGATTGGCTTTACGGGTTCTGAGACAAGCGCCTGCAAGGGATAGCTTTCCAGTGGAAGGCGAACCCCAGCCGTATCCATCACAACAGATGTGCCACCTGCTGCTGACACAGCAATCTTCTTTGCTTTCACAAAACCACGTGCCGTTTGCAAACCAGTCACGGCTCCATCAGGGCCGCGCTCAACGGAAAGAACCGGGCAGTTCTGAATGATATCAACACCACGCGCTGCTGCTGCACGCGCATAACCCCAAGCCACCGCATCATGCCGCGCTGTGCCACCACGCTGCTGGAAGGCTGCTCCCATCACCGGGTAACGTGCGTTCGGCGAGATGTTGAGCGGCGGACACTTCTCTTTTGCCTGCTCAGGTGTGAGCCACACATTGTCGACACCGTTCAGGCGGTTGGCATGGATATGCCGCTTAAAGCTCTGCACATCATGAACATTATGCGCCAGCATCATCACGCCGCGCTGCGAAAACATGACGTTGTAATTGAGGTCCTGACTAAGACCATCCCACAGATCAACCGCATGGTCGTATAGACGCGCGCTTTCGTCATAAAGGTAGTTGGAGCGGATGATGGTGGTGTTACGGCCTGTATTGCCGCCGCCGAGCCATCCCTTGTCAATCACCGCCACATTGGTGATGTCATGTTCCTTGGCCAGATAATAGGCTGCACCAAGACCATGGCCACCGGCACCTACGATGATGACGTCATACTCACTCTTAAGCTCAGCATCAGGCCATTGCGGCTTAACATTCTTATAGCCCGTAAGCGCGCCCTTCAGGAGCGATACTGCGGAAAATTTTGACAAGGCTACCTCCTTGGAATTCAAGCAAGTTTGCCCACTAAGTAAAATCGTGTATGGTACCCTTGCGAAGAATTTGGAGTATTTTTTGCGCAAGGGGTGCAGATGGCAAATACCGTTAGTCCTTCACGGAAATCTCGACCTGCACTCAATGTTGGCTTCATTCTTGCCAACCGTTTCACGCTCTCTGCCTTCGCTAGCTTCATTGATGTCCTGCGCCTTTCAGCCGATGAAGGGGACAGCAGTCGTCCAATCCTTTGTAACTGGAGCGTAATTGCGCCCGACATGAAACCCATCCGCGCCAGTTGCGGCGTGCGCATTCATCCTGATACCGGTTTGGCTGACCCATCCAGTTTTGATTATCTGGTTGTTGTCGGCGGCCTGATTGAACACATCGAGCGACTGGATCGTCGCTATGTAGACTACCTGCAAAGCGCTGTGGCTAAGAATGTTCCGTTGATCGGCCTATGTACCGGCAGCTTCATCCTGCACCGGGCTGGCCTCATGAATGGATATAAATGCTGCGTCAGCTGGTTCCACCGCACTGATTTTCTGGAACAGTTTGATGGGTTGGAGCCAGTCTCGGACCGGATCTTCGTAGTGGATCGGAATAGGATCTCCTGTTCTGGCGGAACAAGCGCTGTTCATGTGGCGGCCTATCTGGTGGAGCGACATGTCGGCCTGCGCCAGGCGCGCAAAAGCCTGAACATCCTCATGGTTGATGAAGCGCAGGATGACAGCAAAGCCCAGCCGTTCTTGCCCACCTCGCTGAAAGCTAAGGATAATCTGGTTCAGCGTGCAGTCCTCATGATGCAGCAGGAGACAGAAAACCTGCGCAGCATCGAGCAGCTCTGCAAAATGCTGGGAGTAGGGCGCCGCAGTCTGGAGATGAAGTTCAAATCGGATTTGGGTAAGTCACCCGCCGAAGCCCTCAGTCACATTCGCATAGAGGAAGCCAAGCGCTTGCTGGATGAAACAGATGCCACCATAACAGACGTAGCAATTCGCTCCGGCTTCTTCGATGCATCCCACTTCAACAAGGTCTTCCAAAAACACACCGGCCAAACCGCCAGCACCTATCGCAAATCCCTGATTGATTAGCTGCGCAGTTTCTTAATCCCAAAACCAACCAGCCCAAACACAGTCGCCCAGAAAGCAACTGAGAGTACAGTTGCCCACACAAGCAGCAGTGCTGACATGTCGCCTAATGGGATACCAGAGGACCAACTGACAACGGTGAAGGGCAGCAGGAGAACATTCGCAAATAAAGGCGAAACCTGCAAACCAACAAAAAAGCCCAGAGGGACAACGACAATCCCGAAGATAGCTCCAACAATGATGAAAATGTTTGTCATGATCCAACCAGAAGCGCAAAACTAAGGCAATTCTCAAGCTGCCTTCTAACTTAGGGGCTCTCAGTAAACAAGAAAACCGTAAGCCGGTCGGTTCCTTAAGATGCCCTCACCGAAAACGGTACCTGCAAAATAAAGTTGTGTCTAAAATATAGTCACGACCAAAAAACGCATAAATAATAATCAAAAATACTCACTTATGAGCAGTGCCTGATAAAATCCGTGCGCTCAAAGAAATGTAAAATAATCAAATATTACAAAGCATTATTGATTTTTCTCAACTCCTCGAAATGCTCTGGCACAGGATTTGCTGAATTCATGCTGACCTAAACGTTTTGTGGTCGCCGAGCACTCTGGAACAACCAGTGGTGCCGTCACTCATACAATTGGAGTTGGGAATGGTTCGTTTCAGCAAAAAAGTGATTTCAGCAGCAGGTGCATCTCTTTTGGCATCTACAATCATCAGCGGAGCAGCGAAGGCCGAAGATACCATCAAGGTTGGCGTCCTTCACTCACTTTCAGGTACCATGGCCATCTCAGAAACCACACTCAAAGACGTCATGCTCATGCTCATTGAAGAGCAGAATGAGAAGGGTGGTCTTCTTGGCAAAAAGCTGGAACCCGTTGTTGTCGATCCTGCTTCCAACTGGCCTTTGTTTGCGGAAAAAGCACGTGAACTGCTGGAAGTACATAAGGTCTCAGCGGTATTCGGCAACTGGACTTCGGTCTCCCGTAAATCTGTTTTGCCAGTCTTTGAAGAGCTGAATGGTATCCTTTTCTATCCAGTGCAATATGAGGGCGAGGAAAGCCAGAGGAACGTCTTTTACACCGGTGCGGCCCCAAACCAGCAAGCCATCCCAGCAGTTGATTATCTGCTTGAAAACGAAGAAGTGGAGCGCTGGATTCTGGTGGGAACTGATTATGTCTACCCGCGCACGACTAACAAAATTCTAGAAGCCTACTTGAAGTCCAAAGGTGTGTCTGAAGAAGATATCATGATCAACTATACTCCGTTTGGTCATGGGGATTGGCAGACGATTGTTGCTGATATCAAAGCCTTCGGTTCAGCTGGTAAGAAAACTGCCGTTGTGTCCACCATCAACGGCGATGCGAACGTGCCATTCTATAAGGAGCTGGGCAACCAGGGCATCTCCGCAGAAGATATCCCGGTCGTGGCCTTCTCCATTGGTGAAGAGGAACTGGCTGGTCTGGATACTGCGCCACTCGTTGGTCACCTGGCTGCATGGAACTATTTCCAGTCTGTTGATACAGAGATCAACGGTGAGTTCATCGAAACATGGCAGGCCTATACGGGTGATGATGAACGTGTCACCAACGATCCAATGGAAGCCCACTTTATTGGCTTCAATATGTGGGTGAAGGCCGTCGAAAAAGCAGGTTCCACGGATGTGGACAGCGTGATTGATGAAATCGTTGGTGTATCCGTGCCCAACCTGTCTGGAGGTCACTCCACCATGATGCCAAACCACCACATCACAAAGCCGGTTCTGATCGGTGAAATTCAGGAAGATGGCCAGTTTGATATCGTCGATGAAACGGACGGTCTTGTTGCAGGCGATGCATGGTCTGACTACCTGCCAGAATCCTCCAAACTCATAGCTGACTGGCGCAAACCGCTTTCCTGCGGAAACTTCAACGTCACTGCCGGCTCCTGTGGTGGCGCAGCCACCAACTGATCCAATTCCCACCAAGCCATTGCGGGTGCGCTCCAAACGCATCCGCGATCATATGACCCTTTAAAAATGAGGAGCACATGGGGAAGAGGATCTACCCAATAGTACTCTGCTTGTTCATGGCGTTTGTCCTGGCAGCACCAGTAGATGCAAGCGCGACACTGGAAGAAGCTGTTCAGACTCTGGCAACGGGTAAGCTTAAAGAACGCGCCACCCAGATTGATCAACTGGCAAGCTTTCAGGATGTGCGCGTGGTTCCGGTGCTGGAGGCTCTCGGGGCAGGGACTCTGTTTTACCGGAAGAGCGACAAAGCGGTATTCAGAACTGCGTTAACCAGGAATGGCTTTCAGCTTTTGGAGCCGTTGACCGGTTTAGTTGTGGCAACTGAAGTCAAAAAGAACCTGCGGAAAATCAAGGTCAACAACAAGCTGCGTCGTCAACTGAAAGCCGCAATTGCGGATCTCACATTAGCAAGCCCTGATGAAGGCATGCGCTTGCAAGCAGTGAATGCTCTTGCAAAAGCTGGAGACCATAATGCCTTGCCGGATTTGAAGGCAGCACTTGCAAAAGAGCAGCATGAAGCCATCAAAACAGCGCTGTCAGACGCTATCGCAGCCTTGACTTTGAAAGATCCTGAGGCACTCGAAGAAGATAGACTGTCGGCCCTCATTCTTTTTAAAGAAAAGGGCAACCAGCAAGCACTTGCAATCGTATCCGCTTTTGCAGCGCAAACTTCTTCGCCGCAGGAACAGGCTGCTGCTCAATCGGCTCTTGCGTCTATCGAAAAAACACTGGCCTTCTGGGAAACGGGGCAGAACATCTGGTATGGCCTGTCGCTCGGATCAGTTTTGTTGCTGGCAGCTATTGGTCTTGCCATCACATTTGGCGTTATGGGCGTCATCAACATGGCCCATGGCGAAATTGTGATGATCGGCGCTTACAGCACATTTGTTGTGCAAGATCTCATCCGTACTAGTTTTCCGGAAGCCTTTGAGTATTCACTGGCCATCGCACTGCCTGCCGCTTTCTTCGTATCAGGTGTTGTCGGTTTAGCGCTGGAACGCAGTGTGATCCGCTTCCTATACGGGCGACCGCTGGAAACGCTGCTAGCGACCTGGGGTGTCTCTCTCATGCTCCAGCAAGCGATACGCTCCATCTTCGGCCCAACCAATCAGGAGGTCGGTAATCCTGACTGGATGTCCGGTGCATTTGAACTGGGCGGCCTCACACTTATAGCTAATCGCTTCTGGATCTTGGTTTTTGCGCTGTTTGTGTTCGCGGTGCTGCTCGTGGTCCTCAAACGCACGCACTTCGGCCTGCAAATGCGCGCCGTCACTCAAAATAGAGGCATGGCCGCCTCCATGGGCATTCGCACGCCATGGGTCGATGCGTTCACATTCGCTCTTGGCTCAGGCATCGCCGGGATCGCTGGCGTAGCCCTCTCGCAAATATCCAATGTCTCACCAAATCTCGGCCAGCTCTATATCATCGACAGCTTCATGGTCGTCGTGTTCGGTGGCGTCGGCAATCTGTGGGGCACGCTTGTCGGTGCCATGAGTCTAGGCGTGGCCAATAAGTTCCTTGAGCCATACTCCGGCGCAGTTCTGGCAAAAATCCTCACCCTAACGGCCATCATCCTGTTCATCCAAAAGAAACCGCGCGGCCTGTTCGCGCTGAAAGGACGGGCGGTAGAAGTATGATCTCCCGATTTCTTCTCGAAAAACTGGAGGGACACATCCTCTGGTTTGCAGCCGCCATCATGATGCTGGCTGTTCTTGTGCCACTCTTCAATCTGGTTGTACCGGCAGAACATCCCTTGCATATACCGGGTTACATCGTCGGCTTGATGGGCAAATACCTGTGCTACGCTATGCTGGCGCTGGCCCTTGATTTGGTCTGGGGCTACTGTGGAATCCTGTCGCTTGGTCATGGAGCCTTCTTCGCACTCGGCGGATATGCCATGGGCATGTACCTCATGCGCCAGATTGGCGACCGGGGTGTCTATGCTCATCCGGAACTGCCAGACTTTATGGTGTTCCTCAACTGGCAGGAACTGCCTTGGTTCTGGTACGGGTTTGACCAGTTCTGGTTTACAGCCCTGATGATCCTCGCTGTGCCGGGTTTATTGGCCTTCGTGTTTGGGTATCTGGCATTCCGCTCACGGGTCACAGGTGTTTATCTGTCCATCATCACCCAGGCGATGACCTACGCCTTGCTGTTGGCGTTCTTTCGCAATGATATGGGCTTTGGAGGCAACAACGGCCTCACAGACTTCAAGGATATTCTAGGCTTTCCGTTACAAGCTGCCGAAACCCGGGCAGCGCTCTTCGCTGCAACAGCTGTTTTCTTAGCAATATCACTTGTAGCGTGCTCCTTTGTCGTGCGGTCTAAACTCGGCAAGGTCATGCTGGCAGTCCGTGATGCTGAGAGCCGTACACGCTTCATCGGCTACCGTGTTGAGCATGTGAAACTGTTTGCCTTTATCCTCTCTGCCATGATCGCCGGTATCGCAGGGGCGCTCTATGTCCCACAAGTGGGCATCATCAATCCGGGAGAGTTCGCGCCAGCCAACTCTATCGAAGTGGTGATCTGGACTGCTGTCGGTGGCCGGGGAACATTGATTGGTCCGATCATTGGCGCAGTGCTCGTCAATGGCGGCAAAAGCTACTTCACCGCTGCATTCCCGGATCTGTGGCTCTTCGCCCTTGGTGGCCTGTTTATCATCGTCACTCTTTTCCTTCCGAAAGGCATTGTCGGTCTGATGGAACAGTTACGCCACTCATTGGCACGCCGCATTCCTCAAAAGCAAAGTATAGCAACACCGGAGGCCGCGGAATGATCCAGACGCAAAACGCACCCCTTCTTTACTTAGATGGCGTTTCAGTCAGTTTCGATGGGTTCAAGGCCATCAACAACCTGTCGCTCGTGGTTGAAAAGGGGGAGATGCGCGCCATCATCGGCCCAAACGGTGCTGGGAAAACCACCATGATGGACATCATCACTGGCAAGACACGACCCGATAAAGGTGAAGTCTTCTTTGAAGGAAGCACTGACCTGACGCAATTGGATGAAGTCGATATTGCCCGTATAGGGATCGGCCGAAAATTTCAGAAACCAACCGTTTTTGAAAGCCAGAGTGTCTTCGACAATCTGGTACTGGCTCTAGCAGGTGATCCTGGTGTTTTTGCAGCGCTGTTCCATAGCCTGGACGAAGAACAGCACAAGCGGATTGAAGAGATCCTGGAGACAATCCGCCTGACATCGCGCTGTGATGTACTGGCAGCAGACCTTTCTCACGGTCAGAAGCAATGGCTCGAAATCGGCATGCTGCTGGCACAGGACCCCAAACTGTTGCTGGTCGACGAACCCGTTGCAGGCATGACGGATGCAGAAACCATCGAAACCGCGCGTTTACTGCGGGAGATCGCCAAAACCCGATCCGTCATTGTCGTTGAACACGACATGAGCTTCATTCGGGATCTGAACGTCAAGGTGACATGTTTGGCAGAAGGTTCTGTACTTTCCGAAGGCTCTCTGGCCCATGTTTCTTCCGATGAAAAAGTCATTTCAAGTTATCTGGGGAGGTAAAGCATGCTGAACTTGGAAGTCAGCGGTGTGGATCTGCACTATGGTGCTGCGCAAGCCCTGCGCGGTCTTTCTCTTAATGCGGAAGAAGGACAGATCACCTGTGTGTTGGGCCGCAATGGTGTCGGTAAAACCTCGCTTCTGCGTGCCATAACAGGGCATCAACGGATTTCTGATGGGGACATCTGCGTGGATGGAGCGAGCCTTGGCAGCTCAAAGCCATATACCCGCGCCGCACAAGGCATCGCCTATGTGCCTCAGGGCAGGGAGATCTTTCCTCTGCTCAGCGTGCTCGAGAACCTGCAAACCGGTTTTGCTCGCTTGCCACGCAAGGAAAGGTTCATTCCGCAGAAGGTCTTTGAGCTGTTTCCGGTCCTCAAAGAAATGATGGACCGCCGGGGAGGAGACCTGTCAGGCGGCCAGCAACAGCAGCTGGCCATTGGCCGCGCATTGGTCACACGCCCAGGTTTGCTGGTGCTGGATGAACCCACAGAAGGCATTCAGCCCTCAATTATCAAAGACATAGGCAGAGCCATCAAACAGTTGAAAGAGGAGGGGCTAACGATCCTGCTTGTAGAGCAGTATCTCGAGTTCTGCCGAGAACTTGCTGATGCAGTTTACATTCTTGACCGTGGTGAGATCGTCCATACAGGACCGGCCAGTGATCTGGATAAAGACCATGTCCGCCAGCATCTTACCGTTTAGGCAAGTTAGCCTGCCACTCGAAACGAAAGCGTCTCGGGTATCAGCTATGCAGCGCACAAAAGGCACCGGCAGAGTTGGGTTTAAAGCCGCTCAGCACGAAGGGGTGCCTCCGACCTTGCAGGAACTCTATCAGGAAGGTGCAGCCAAAATCCGTCTGCCAAAGGTCTATGATGATATGGCCGAGGCCGCGCTCATAAACACCAGTGGCGGTGTAACAGGCGGGGACGTGTTGAATTGGTACGTGAACCTGCAGACCGGTGCCAAAGCCGTGCTGACCACACAGGCTTGCGAGAAGATCTATAAGTCATCCGAAGGCTCCGCACAGATCACCAATACGTTGAGCGTGGAAGATGATGCTGAACTGCACTGGCTGCCACAGGAAACGATCCTGTTTAATGAGGCCAGCCTGTCTCGAGCGCTTCAAGTAGATCTCGCCCCCTCAGCGCGCTTTCTTGCGGTTGAAGCAGTCATACTGGGTCGTCAGGCCATGCGGGAAACAGTTGAACGCGCCTACTTCAAAGACACATGGCGTGTACGCAAAGCTGGAAAGCTTATTCATGCAGATGATGTGCTTTTAAACGGTGGTCTGGGAACGAGAGCAAAAAATGCTGCAGTCCTTAACGGAGCACGGGCCTTCGCCTCCATTCTCTATATCGGGCCAGATGAGGAAGAACTTTTGAAGGCACGCGCGCAAAACCTCCAGAAACTGCAAGATCCCAAGCAAGTAGCCCTCAGTGCTTTTCGAGGAAAGCTCGTTGGACGGGTGATGGCGCAAGATGGCTATACTTTGCGCCAAACCTTGATCCCGCTTTTACAAAGTCTGCGGTTGGGACGTGAGCTGCCGAAGCTCTGGAACCTTTAAGAAATATCGGGAGAAATCATGAACCTTACACCAAGAGAGAAAGACAAGCTGCTGGTCGCCATGGCCGCACAAGTCGCACGTAATCGACTTCAGCGAGGTGTCAAACTCAACCATCCTGAAAGTATTGCCCTCATCACCGACTTCGTTGTTGAAGGTGCAAGGGACGGTCGAACCGTTGCCGAGTTGATGTCAAACGGAGCTGACGTGTTGAACCGAGAGCAGGTGATGGAAGGTATCCCTGAGATGATCCATGACATTCAGGTGGAAGCCACATTTCCGGACGGAGTCAAGCTCGTCACCGTCCACAATCCGATCCGGTAGGAGGCGTTCATGATCCCTGGAGAATTCATAACATCCTCAGGTGAGCTGACCCTAAATGAAGGTCGTGCGAGTGTAACGATTAAAGTCTCCAACACTGGAGATCGACCGGTGCAGGTGGGTAGTCACTACCACTTTGCTGAGGTCAATAGTGCGCTCAGCTTCGATCGTGCAGCAGCTCAATGCATGCGCCTGAATATCGCGCCAGGAACTGCCGTGCGCTTTGAACCGGGGCAAACCAGAGAAGTCTCTTTGATCTCCTTTGGAGGTAGTCAAACTCTCACCGGATTTCAGATTAAAGAAGTGGAGACCGCTTAAATGGCAGCCTCGATTTCAAGAGCAGCCTATGCCGATATGTTTGGACCAACAGTCGGAGACAAAGTTCGTCTTGCGGACACGGAGCTCTTCATCGAAGTTGAAGCCGATCTGGCTACATACGGTGAAGAAGTGAAATTTGGCGGTGGCAAAGTCATTCGCGATGGCATGGGGCAAAGCCAGTTATCGCGAGCAGACGGTGCCGTTGATACGGTCATCACAAACGCGCTTATTGTCGATCACACCGGCATCTACAAAGCAGATGTGGGTCTGAAAGACGGTTTGATTCACGCTATCGGAAAGGCGGGTAACCCGGATACGCAGGATGATGTAACCATCATAATTGGTCCCGGAACAGAGGCCATTGCAGGCGAAGGCAAAATCCTGACTGCTGGCGGTATGGATGCTCACATCCACTACATATGCCCGCAGCAGATCGAGGAAGCGCTGACCTCCGGCGTCACGACAATGCTTGGTGGAGGAACAGGACCAGCCCACGGCACCCTCGCAACCACGTGCACCCCAGGGCCGTGGCATATTGCACGCATGATTGAAGCGGCAGATGCATTTCCAATGAACCTTGCTTTCGCTGGCAAAGGCAATGCTTCACACCCCAAAGCACTGGAAGAGATGGTCCTTGCTGGTGCCTGTGCCATGAAACTGCATGAGGATTGGGGCACAACACCTGCAGCAATCGATACTTGTCTGAGCGTGGCCGATGAACACGATGTGCAAGTGATGATCCATACAGATACGCTGAATGAAAGCGGGTTTGTTGAAGATACAGTTGCAGCCCTCAAAGGCCGCATGATCCATGCGTTCCACACTGAAGGAGCAGGAGGCGGGCATGCGCCGGATATCATCAAGGTCTGCGGTCTGCCTAATGTGATCCCGTCATCCACCAACCCGACGCGTCCTTACACTGAAAACACAGTGGCGGAGCATCTGGATATGTTGATGGTCTGTCACCATTTGGATACCAGCATTCCGGAGGACGTCGCCTTTGCGGAAAGCCGCATTCGCAAGGAAACCATCGCGGCGGAAGATATCCTCCACGACATGGGTGCTTTTTCGATCATCGCCTCTGATAGTCAGGCTATGGGCCGTGTAGGTGAAGTGCTGATACGCACCTGGCAAACTGCGGATAAGATGAAGCGTCAACGCGGACCGCTACCTGAAGAAACCGGAGAAAACGATAACTTCCGCGTCAAACGTTACATCGCCAAGTACACGATAAACCCTGCCATAGCTCATGGTCTTTCCAGACATATCGGCTCCATTGAGGTTGGCAAACGTGCGGACTTGGTGCTGTGGTCTCCAGCTTTCTTTGGTGTCAAACCAGACATGGTGCTTGTGGGTGGCACCATTGCAAATGCTGTGATGGGCGATCCAAACGCCTCCATTCCAACCCCTCAGCCTGTCCATTATCGACCAATGTTTGGCTCATTTGGCAAGAGCCTGACAAACTCCTCGGTCGTGTTCGTTTCAAAGGCTGCTCAAGCAGCTGGTCTGCGGGAAAAACTCGGTACCGCAAAGCAGATGGTTGCGGTCGAAAACACCCGATCCGGCCTCTCTAAAACGTCCATGGTGCACAACAGTTTGGTGCCTCACATGGAAGTTGATCCTGAAACTTACGAGGTACGGGCAAACGGTGAGCTGCTGACTTGTGAACCCGCCGACATCGTCCCAATGGCACAAAGGTATTTTCTGTTCTGATGACCAAAGCAACTTCTTTGAAACGGGCTGGCGATTACTCCGGCACCCCTGCATTCACCATCATGCTCGCTCATGATGAACGCCATCTAAGACGCAAACGCCTCATAACAACGTGCGGAACAGGCATCATGGTGGATTTACCGGAACCTGTAGTTCTGGGTGAGGGGGACGCCCTTGTTTTAGCCGATGGTCTGCTTGCGGTGATCGCTGCAACGATTGAACCACTCTACAAAATTACAGCGCGTGATCCGCTGCATTATGCTGAGCTTTGCTGGCATTTGGGCAATAGGCATTTATCGGCACAAATCACACCACCAGCCATTTTCATTGGCCGGGACCATGTCATCTATCATATGTTGGAAGGACTTGGAGCAAGGATAGAGGAAGTAGAACTCCCGTTCTCGCCGGTGCGTGGTGCCTATCATAAACATGGTGGTCACGCCCATGAGCATCGTCATGAATGAGGTTGCTCCAACGACGGCTCTTCTACAGCTCATGACTTGGTTTTCACCCGGTTTTCCGACTGGAGCATTCGCCTATAGTCATGGGCTTGAAAGCGCGATCCAGCGAGAGTTGATCACCTGTAGACAGGACGCAGAGGAGTATCTACTTGATCTGACCCATACCGGAAGCCTTTGGAATGATCTGGTCCTCGCATCACTATCTTGGAAAGCGGCCACGCAAGAAGATATTGCATTTCTTTGCCAGCTGAATGAACTCTCACTTGCTCTTTGTCCGGGAGAAGACCGGTTTATGGAAACAACCTTACAAGGGGATGCGTTTTCAAAAGCAGCAAAACCGTGGGGTTCTGAAAAGATTGCTCTCCAGCTCGACAGTGCTGACCTTGCTTATCCGATTGCCGTTGCAACAATCGCTGCAACTAACTGCGTTCCTCTGATAGCAACTCTAGCCGCATATCAACACAGCTTCTGCGCAAATCTGGTCAGCGTCATGATGCGTCTGGTTCCACTTGGACAGACTGATGGCATGCAAATTCTCGCAGATCTGGAACCTCATCTGGCTGAACTCTCTAAGAGGGCAGCAACTGCAAGCCTAGAGGATCTGGGCAGTGCAACACTCCATGGTGATTTTCTTGCCATTGCACACGAACACCAGCACACAAGGATTTTTAGATCATGACCTCTTCAAACGGACCGTTGCGTGTTGGTATCGGTGGACCGGTTGGTTCCGGCAAAACCAGTCTGACTGCAGCTCTTTGCTCGGCGCTGCGCCGCAGACTCTCAGTCGGAGTGATTACCAATGACATCTACACTAAGGAAGATGCTTTAGCTCTCGTGAAGATGCAGGCCCTTTCGGAAGATCGGATCATCGGTGTTGAAACTGGTGGTTGCCCGCATACTGCCATTCGCGAAGATGCCACCATCAATTTGCAGGCCATCGATCAGTTAAATAGGCGTCATCCGGATCTGGATATTGTCTTCATTGAATCTGGTGGAGACAATCTGGCAGCAACGTTCTCTCCAGATTTAGCCGACTTGACGATCTACGTCATATCAGTGTGCCAGGGCGAGGAAATCCCTCGTAAAGGCGGTCCCGGCATAACCCGGTCTGACTTGCTGGTGATCAACAAATCAGACCTCGCGCCTTACGTAGATGCCGATCTTGAGGTGATGAAGGCCGACGCCACCAAAATGCGCGCAGGAAAACCGTTTCAGTTTACTGACTTGAAAAGCAGAAAAGGGCTCTCCGAGGTTCTTGTGTTTCTCGAAGAGCTGGGTGGTTTTGAGGTCAATCAAGCTATGTAGATTATGCTTTCACACGTAACATCTTTGGATCATATAGCGGTGCAAGGTGTACCTCGCAGGGGACGCGTTCTGTGGCGACTTCAAGTTCGTAGTGGCCATCCAAAACGAAATCTGAATCGACACCATCGCTGTTTCGGACATATCCAAGACCAATGGATTTTTGTAGGGTATGCCCGAAACCACCTGAGGACAGCCAGCCGACACGAACACCATCGCGGTAGATCGTCTCGCGGCCCGAGAGGATGATGTCGCTATCTGTTACAAAGGTTGCGAGCATCTTCTTAACGCCGTGGGTCCTTTGCTGTTCGATCGCATCGCGCCCTTTAAAGGCAATGTTCTTTTTCAGCTTCACAGCCCATCCAAGGCCTGCTTCTTCCGGCGTATGGTCAGGCCCGATGTCGCTGCCCCAGGCACGATACCCTTTTTCCAGGCGCAGTGTTTCAATGGCTCGGTACCCCGCATTTCGGAGGCCTAACTCTTTGCCAGCTTCATGGAGAGCCGCATATACACTGGTGGCATACTCCACTGGCAAATGAAGCTCCCAGCCGAGTTCCCCCACATAGGTCACTCTCAGAGCGTGGACCGGGCAACCTGCAATGCCGATCTTTCGTGCTTGACCAAAATGGAAACTCTCATTGCTCACATCATCTCGCGTCACCCGTTCCAGGATGTCGCGTGACTTTGGTCCCATGAGGGAAAGCACCGAAAAAGCAGAGGTGACATCGACCAGCTGTACATTCATCCTCGCGGGGATATTGCGTGAGATCCAGTCGAAGTCATGGGTGACAAAACCGGTTCCAGTGACGATGTAGTATTCGTCCTCTGCAACGCGAACGCAGGTCAGATCGCACTCGATACCGCCATGGTCATTCAGCATCTGCGTATAGATCAATGTGCCGATTGGCTTGTCGACATCGTTGGCAGCGATCCAGCTGAGGGCATCAACCGCATCAGGGCCTTTCAGCGTAAACTTGGCAAAGGACGTCTGGTCAAAAAGAACGGCAGCAGACCGTGCTGCCTCGTGTTCCCGGCCCACAGGTTCGTGCCAGTTCGGCCTCGAGAACGTGTAGATATCCTGCTGCTGCTCGCCGTTTTCGATATCTGCGTACCAGTTGGGGCGCTCCCAGCCCAGCTTCTCACCAAATACAGCACCGTCTGCTTTCAGATGTTCGTAAAGAGGTGACTTGCGGCAAGGGCGACCACTTTCATGCTCTTCATTGGGCCATGCCATTGTGTAGTGTTTGGCGTAGGCTTCTTTGGTGCGTGTTCTGATCCAGTCACTGTCAAAATGCGGGCGGCCAAAGCGGCGGATATCAACGGGCCATAAATCAAACGGCGGTTCACCTTTGGCGATCCATTCAGCCAGAGCCATGCCAGCTCCACCACCAGCAGCAATACCAAAGGCGTTAAAGCCTGCATTGACGTAAAAGTTTTTCAGCTCCGGTGCTTCCCCCATGATGAAGTTCCCGTCGGGAGTGAAACTTTCTGGTCCATTGATCAACTCTTTGATCCCGGCAGTCTCCAGCGCTGGCACACGGCCAAGGGAAAGTTCCATTAAAGGCTCAAAGTGGCCAAAGTCGCTGTCGAGCAAGGTGTAGTGGAAGCCTTTTGGAATACCGTCTACTGCCCAGCTCAGCGGATTGGCTTCATATCCACCCATCACAAGACCGCCCACCTCTTCTTTGTAGTAGGTCAGTCTGTCCGGATCCCTCAATGTCGGCAGGTCTCTGGGAACACCAGGAATGGGTTCAGTCACGAGATACTGATGCTGCATCGGAACCAACGGCACATTCACACCAACGCTTTTTGCAAAGTCTCGTGTCCATTGTCCGCAACAGGCGACCACAACTGAGCAGTCGATCCGACCACGGGAAGTCTCAATGCCCTTGATTACGCCTTTTTCAACGTCGACGCTCAGCACTTTGGTGTCTTCAAAGATCTGCGCACCAGCCATCCGTGCACCTTTGGCAAGAGAGAGGGTAATGTCCGATGGGTTGGCCTGACCATCACTGGGCAAAAAGGCGGCCCCCACCACATCGTCCACCTGCATCAGTGGCCACAACTCCTGCGCTTCCTTCGGAGACAGCAACTGCATATCAAGCCCGAAAGAGTGGGCAGTCGTTGCTTGTCGTTGAACCTCTGTCCAACGTTCATGATTGCAGGCTAGCCGAAGCCCGCCATTCATTTTCCAGCCTGTCGCTTGCCCGGTTTCCTCTTCGAGGCGCTTGTAAAGATCTACGGAGTAGCCAAGCAGCTGCGTGATGTTCGCATTAGACCGCAACTGCCCCACTAAACCGGCTGCGTGAAAGGTCGTACCGGAAGTCAGCTTCTTACGCTCCAGCAGCACAACGTCCCACCCCAGTTTGGCAAGGTGATAGGCTGTTGAGCATCCAACAATGCCGCCACCAACGATCACAGCTCTGGCCGTTTTCGGTAATTCCTTCATTGCAACCTCATTTTAACTGTAGCGCAGCATAAGCACGTTCAAACCGGAGCAGGTTTTCTCTGGTGTAACTGGCGTAATCAAACTGGATTTTGGATGTCTGCTCGGAAACCATACTCCACATGCTTTCACGCAGCAAAGACGCGCATTTCATCGCGTTGTATCTCTCCCACAACTCATCTGAGACGGGCATGTCGAAATAGATTGCTAGAAGCAACTTCTGCAAGTTTTCCGTAAGACTGGCGTTGGTGGCTAAACCTCCAAGGTCAAACAAGGGAGAGTTCATGCCGGCATATTCCCAATCCACCAGCCAAAGCCGACCGTTTTCATTCAATATGTTGGCAGGTAGCAAATCGTTATGGCACAGCACCAGATGTACATTGCCAACAGCAGCCTCAAGCTTTTGCGCTTTTTGCATCAGATCATCCAGCTTGGGTATGTGATCGGAATCGAGCAAGCGTAGGGTTTCTGTGTAATCCCGCAGGATATGAAACACCCAGAAAGCCAAAACAGGCCCTCGGATCAGTTGCGTTGCGTCTCTGTGAACTTTTCCAAGCAGAGCAGCGATCAACTCAAGCATCTCAGGCTGCTGTATTTCTTCCTCACTGAGCGGATCAGCTGGAATGTAATCCTGAACAAGCGCGCCTTTTTGAAAATATCGAACCGCAGGGGCAACACCAGCTGCATGAGCGGCCCGGCAAGCAGAAAGCTCGTTAAATCGCATCACCCCATGTTCAACGATGTCTTCTCCCAGCCGAACAACATAGGTGCGACCTTCATCGGTGATCTTCACGTTGAAGTTCGTAATGCCACCGCCCAGTATCTCAGCATTGCTCGGCGCTTTCCAGAAGGGCAGTTCAAGTGCTTTGGTTACAGCTAATTCCTTCGTCAATGTCTCAGTCATGTCACCAGCCCCAATCTTGCTTGAGAGGATTTAGCGAGCGCAGATAAAATACGGTCCGCAATAATGGCAATGAAGGCAACGGCAAGACCCGCCACGATGCCTTGCCCAGTGTTTGCTTTGGTAAGAGCGATGTAAACTTCCTGGCCCAGATCGCGTGTTCCAACCAATGCGGTGATCACAAGCATGGAAAGAGCCAGCATAATGGTCTGGTTCAATCCCAGAAGAAGGGAAGGGACCGCCAATGGCAGTTTGATACGCCAGAGCAACTGCCAGCGCGTGCATCCTGAAACTTTGCCAGCCTCGATAACCTGCGGATTGATCTCGCGTATACCGTGGGCAGCATACCGTAAAGCGGGCGCCATAGCGTAAAGCACAATCGCCACCATGGCGGAAAATTCGCCAACCCTGAACAGCATGACAACCGGAATGAGATAAACGAAGCTCGGAAGCGTCTGCAGCGTATCAACCAGTGTGCCAAGAACCCGGTTCGCCAGTTCAGACTGCCCCGCCCAAACCCCAAGCGGCATTCCTATGGCTGCGGCCAGTAAGACGGATACGCCGCAAAGATAAACGGTGATCATCGCATCCCGCCAGAGACCGTTCACTGCGATGAACCCAGCAAGTGTCGTGCAAAGCAAGCCAAGCTTAAGGTCTCCAACGCGCCACCCTATAAGCCCCAGCGCAACAATGCCCCATGCCCATGGGATGCCAACAAAAAAGCGCTTTATAGGCAACAGAAGATAGGTCAGCAGTGCGGTCTTGAAAGCCTCAAACACCTCAAAGAAGTTGATGTTGATCCACTTGATAGCCTCATCCCAAAAGGAACCGGTCGTGACCGTCAACGTTTCTGGATAGCTTTGCAGAAATGGAAACAACTTCCCCAGCAATGCCAGCACAACAATGCTGAGTAGTACAATCCCAACCAGAGGAAGTGGCTTGATATGATCAATACCGAGCTTTTCATTTTGTCCGTGGTCTTGCTGCGAAAACGCCTGGCTCAGCCGGTCCAATGCAATTGCGATGACAACGATGGCCAATCCTGCTTCGATACCACCACCAATATCCAATCGCCGCAGGGCTGCCAACACGTCATAACCCAACCCGCCGGCACCAATGATTGATGCAATGATGACCATGTTCAGGGAGAGCATGATGACCTGATTAACTCCAACCATCAGTGTTGGCAGAGCTGAAGGCAGCAGAACCTTCCACATCATCTGGCGAGACGTACACCCAGCCATTTGCCCAGCTTCATGTAACTGTGTTGGCACAGATTGAAGAGCAACCAACACAACACGCACCATCGGCGGCATGGCATAAATGATAGTTGCGAACAGCGCAGAAACCGGCCCAAAGCCAAACAGGAACAGGATGGGCACCAGATAGGCGAAGATGGGGACCGTCTGCATAAGATCCAGAATTGGACGCAGAAGTCGTTCAAAACCCGCAGACTTGTAAGCCAGAATGCCAAGCACAAGTCCGCCAATCACACCAAACGGCACCGCAATAGCAATTGAAGCCAGCGTCACCATCGCGCTTTGCCATTGCCCGAAGACCGCGAGATAGAGGAAGCAGCCAGCGACCAACAGCGCCAAACGCCTGCCTCCAACACGAAATGCCAGCAGTGTAAGCAGCAGTGTAACAGCAATCCAGCTTAAGGACGGCAGAACCTCGACAGCCTGCTGACCCACGCCGGAGTTAAAACCATCTGCCAGCAAAGCCCTCACAGCATCATAGGGGACTTCAATCAAAGCCGAAAAGAAACGTGTAAGCTCACGAAACGTGAAAAGCTCAAAACTGGCATCTTCAACCAACCATGACATGAAACTGCTGATCCGGTTGTCCAACTTCCATTCCCACGCACTGGGAAATTTAATGATCCATCGCGCCCCCGAGGCCTTGTACAGCTGAAACGAGTAGGCGGAGAGCAACCAGGTTGCGGCAAAAAGCAAGCCCCAGAACAGAGCAGGACTGCGAAAGCGCTCCGAGAGTTGGTTGATCATTCCACCAACTCCTGTTCCAGCATCAAGCTAACAATCCTATCGCGATCTATGGTTCCAATCGGCTCACCATCATCATTCATCACACGAAATGGACGGTTTGATTTTCCGACTTGAACCGCCACATCCGCGACCTTCAGATGCGTACTCAAATCTCCAGAATACGAGCCCGCAGAGCATCCTGGCTCCATGATTGTTGCAAGCTGAATGACTTTGGTCTTGGGAATATGCTGGGTGAATTCTTCCACGTACTCTGTTGCTGGATGAGTGACCAGCTGTTCCGGCGTTGCAATCTGGACGATTTCGCCATCCTTCATCACGGCAATTCTGTCTGCTAACCGAATAGCCTCCTCAAAGTCATGGGTGATGAAGATGATCGTCTTGTGAAGTTTGCTTTGAAGTCGCAAAAATTCATTTTGCATCTCACGCCGGATCAAGGGATCCAGCGCAGAGAAGGGCTCATCCAGAAACCAGAGATGAGGATCGCCGACGAGAGATCGCGCAATCCCAACCCGCTGCTGCTGCCCGCCAGAAAGCTCGCGAGGATAGGCGTTTTCACGTCCCGTCAGGCCAACGGTATCAATCATTTCCTGTGCACGCGCCTCGCGTTCTGCGCGGCGGACACCCTGCACATCCAATGGAAAAGCAACGTTTTGAAGGACGGTCAGATGCGGCAGCAAAGCAAACTGCTGGAACACCATACCCATCTTCTTGCGCCGAACCTCAATGAGCTCGCGCTCAGACATACTGAGCAGGTCTTGCCCTTCAAAACGTATTGCACCTGCGGTGGGTTCCACCAAACGGGAAAGGCAGCGCACCAAAGTTGACTTTCCAGAACCGGAAAGGCCCATGATCACGAAGATCTCACCCTTCATAATCTGCAGATCTGCAGCACGAACAGCACCCGTCAGCCCAGCAGCATCCAGTGCCTCAAGATCTGGCGTGGACGATCTGTCACGCAGAAAGGTTTCCGCATTAGACCCGTAGATCTTCCAAAGATCCTGGCAATCCAAAAGGACAGACTGGTTCATGAAACGTCCCCACAAGCGCTGATCGTCAACTGGAAGCAAAGGAAGATCTGGCCTCGTATCAAGGCCAGATCCGGGGCTGAGTTATTTTAACCAGCCCTGCCATCTTTCTTCATTTGCAGAGAGCCATTCACCGACAACGGCATCAACGGCTTGACCTTCCAGGTCGACTTTGGAGATCATCGCGCTCATTTCAGCATTGCTGACGTGGAAGTTGGAGATTGCCTGCGCAGCGCCTGGCCATTTTTGACCTAGACCCGCCCAGGCAACCTTCCAGATGGGGCCAGTGGGTTTGCCACAATCATAGGCTGCACTGGTGTTAACTCCCGTTGTCGCATCCTGATAGCAGGCGGCAGAGTAGGGCGGAAACTCAATGAACTTTCCGTCATACTTTGCAGGCGCCCAATGCGGCTCATAAAGCCAGAGAATGATGGGCGCCTTGCGTTGATAGGCAGACTCCAACTCTGCAAACAACGCAGCATCGGTACCGGCATGGACAACTTCAAAATCCAACTCCAGAGCCTCAACACGTTCTTCATCAAAGCCACCCCAGGTGACCGGACCACCCAGATAGCGCCCTAGTGGTGCAGTCTCAGCGGTTGAAAATTCCTCGGCGCAGTCTTTGAGAGCTTCCCAGTCCGGTAAGCCGGGACAAACGTCTTCCATATAGGATGGATACCACCATTCCTCGATGGCGATCATGCCGCTTTCACCCAGGCTCACTACATTCCCGGTTTCAATGGCTTCATCCATCGCTTCCCGACCTGTGGTTTCCCAGATCTCCATGGCAACGTGTAGATCGCCGGTCTTCAGGCCAGCAAACTGGGCAATGTAGTCGGCTTGTACATACTCGATGTTATAGCCAGCCCGTTTCAGAACTTCCCCCATGATGGTGGTGGTGATGATCTGACCAGACCAGTCATGCGTTGTGATTTTGATTGGATCGAGAGATTCAACGTCGGCATTGGCTGCACTGATGCTCAAAGCCATGACCAAAGCAACTGATGGAATTCCAGAGTATTTCATCCTGTCCCCTCCTGCAGATGATTTTCCTCATCTCAACGCTGCAAGAATTGAAGCCAGCCCCCCGAACAACTCTATCAGCGTGCACTTAGCTTACGTTGAGGTATTTGAGAAAATCAACATAATCCCACAGATATAATTCTAAAATAATGTGCCAATGTGTGGGTTAATGTGGCTATTTGAGGTATTTTGTGTTTTGAGTAACGGGACTTAACACTGGCATGTGCAAAGCTGTTGTGGAGCGGATTTCATGGAAAACATTAATAATCAAACCCAAAGTGAAATCCTGGAAGCGGTCAGAAAGGCGGGAGGAACGAGCCGAATCGTAAGCCTCGCCAAGCACCTTGCAGTCTCCGAAGAAACCATCCGCCGCAATGTGAAATCTCTCGCGAAAGAAGGATTTCTGGAGAAAGTCCATGGGGGTGTGCGTCTACTCCATGAAGACAATGAAGAAAGCGACTTTCACGCACGAATGCTTGAGTGTCCGGCAGCAAAGAGAAAAATCGCTGCAGCAGTCGCAAACATGATCGAAGACGAAAGCTCACTCTTTTTGGATGTGGGCAGCACCACCGCTTTCATCGCCGATGCGCTCAAAGACCATAAGCGCCTGATGGTCGTCACCAACTCGGTCGCCGTTGCTTACAAGCTTGCCACACGAAATGAAAACCGTGTCTTCATGGCCGGAGGAGAACTGCGCGCCCATGATGGCGGCGCTTTTGGCGCCACAGCAGCAAGCTTCTTTGAGAACTTCCAGACAGACTACGCCATCTTGTCTGCCGCCGCCATAAGCCCAAGCAAGGGCATCATGCTGTTTGACCTTGAAGAAGCTCAAATCTCTAGAACAGTCATGCAACACGCCAACTGTAAAATCGTGGCCGCAGATTCCAGAAAGTTCACCCGAACAGCCCCAATCAATGTCTGCGATCCAACTTTGATTGATACGCTTGTCACAGAGCAGAAACCAACCGATACGTTTTATCAGTCAGCAGAGAGTTGGAAGGCCAAAATCGTCGTTGCCAACTAGTGCGATTTAGAGCCAAAGACCGCCATCAATGCAGGGCTGAGTGCCATTCTGCTCAATCCCAATTGTGTTGGTTGTCATTCAATCTAAAGGTAACGTCACTGACAGCTTTGAAACTTCCATGAAGCTCAACAGTCACACTCAGCCATAACAAACCAGCTGAATCAGTTAATCCGTAGCAGCCGCTTCAGCTTTGTTTGAAAACCACCACGCTTTTCCTTGCGTGCCAACTCTTCCTCTGAAATCAAGAACGTCGTTTGCACCACGTAGCGCTCGCCTTTAAAGGATGGGTGCCCGTGCCAGCTTGTTTCTGAGCGTTTGAAGGCGAAGACATTGCCAGCAAGAGGAGACACCTCTTCGGCATAGTCATCCATGTCCTTGTCACCGTTCAGCGCGCGAATAGCTCCGCCTTCTGCATTGTCCCAGTCATCATTAAGGTAGATGAGCATGGTGCAGATCTTGGACTTGGAATCGTTATGTATCCGGCCATCTCCATGTTTTGAAAGGCGGCGCACGGTGATCATCCGTGGTTTGTCTATGAGGTTCAGACCCAGCTTGTCAGAAAGGATCTCTGCAAGCTCAGGCTTCTGCAAATCCTCGATCAAGCTCTGAAAGGCACCAGTCGCCTCTAATTTGGAGAGAGGCAAGTAACCTGTCTGTTTGATCTCAGGATAATCACGACGAATGTCAGCAGCTTGCTCTTTGGTAAGAACATTCTCTCCAACCATGTACTGGAAAGGATTTGTGCGAGTATTGGAGGCCCTGAGAGCATCGAAATTGATCATTTTCTGACTTCCCTGAAAGCGCTGCTGCCGCGTCGTTAAACTTATATGAATGCAAGCTGTAACACGCTGCGAAAGCTTCCAAAATTGTCAGTTCTTAGTGCAGAATAATCACGTTTGGATTTTAAATGAGAAGAAGTCAGCGGCCTAATCCCACCGCTCTAGGGGAACGAGACGCATGCTGAAACTGTGAAGGCTCCAGCATGCTGTTTGGTGGCTCAGATCAGCTCTGCCTGAGAGAGATGCAGATACTGCATGAAGCGTTCGTATTGGGTCACCACATCCGCGATCAGCTGTTCTTCTGTATAGCCAAGAACATCGTACTCCTGACCACCTTGAGCCAGAAATACCTCAACACGGTAGTAGTTTGTGCCTTCATCATCGCTTTCTTCTTCACCGTCTTCATCATCAATCAGATGACCCGGACCAATCGCGAGGGCCGTGGTGAAGTAGCGCTTGCGCAGACCATAGACGAAGATGGTTTCCTCCGATTGCTCAATGGTCAACCGGTAGTTTCTGGAACCGGTCAACGTGGTGGTGAAACCGCGTTTCTCGAACTCTTCCTGAACCTTCTCCAGAGCAGGCTTGCCCACGGTCTGCATAAACTGCCGTGCATCCTGCAATGTCGCATTCTCAGTCAAAGTTCCAATACGCTGGCGCCAGTCCACCGTGCTCTTGGTGTATTGAACCGTAGTGTGGTGCATCTGCAGGTTTTTGGTGCGCAAGGCATCATCCTGCAAGGCTCTATATAGCCCAAAGCACATCAGTAGCATCACAATGAGAAAGGGCAAGGCACTGGCAATAGTCGCCGTCTGAAGGGCTCCAAGGCCGCCGGCGTACAATAAGATGATTGCCACAAGCCCCTGCAAGACAGCCCAGAACACACGCTGCCACACAGGTGAGTTGATGTCACCGCCAGATGTAAGGCTATCGATCACCAATGAACCGGAGTCAGAAGAGGTTACAAAGAACACAACCACCAGAACGATGCCGAGCATGGACAGCACGGATGAAAACGGCATGTATTCAAAGAACTTGAAGAGCGCCAGTGATACATCCGATGAGACTGCTTCAGCCAGATTGTCCGCACCGCCATGAAGGATCAGGTCGATCCCGGTGTTCCCGAAAATCGTGAACCAGATCAGACTGAAACCGGTTGGTACAAACAGCAAGCCAACAAGAAACTCGCGGATGGAACGGCCGCGCGAAACTCGCGCGATGAATGTACCAACAAACGGAGACCATGAAATCCACCAGCCCCAGTAGAGCAGGGTCCAGCCACCCAGCCATTCGTCTTTTCTGTCATAGGCATATAGGTTGAAGGTCTTATGGATTAGGTCTCCCAGATACGCACCCGCATTTTGAACGGCAGTCTGCAACAACGTAACGGTAGGCCCCACGATCAACACCAGCAACATGATGCAAACCGCAAGAATGAGGTTCGTCTCTGAAAGCCGCTTCACACCTCTGTCGAGGCCGGAAAAGACCGAAGCGGTTGCCATGCTGGAGATCAGGACGATCAGGATAATTTGCGAAGTTGTCGAAACCGGAACATCAAACAGATAGTTCAGCCCTGAGTTTACCTGAAATGCACCGTACCCAAGCGACGTGGAAACACCAAACAGCGTACCAAGAACTGCAAACGTATCCACCGCATGACCAATCGGCCCATAGATGCGTTCCCCAATGAGCGGATACAGCGCCGAGCGAGGCAGCAACGGCAGCTGATGGCGATAGGTGAAGTAAGCCAGCGACAACGCAACTACGCCGTAGATTGCCCAGGCATGCAGCCCCCAATGGAACATGGTGATCTTCATGGCCTCGCGAGCGGCTTCAATCGTGTAGCCTTCCATCCCCGGAGGAGACATGAAGTGCATGATTGGCTCAGCAACACCAAAGAACACAAGTCCGATCCCCATGCCTGCTGAAAACAGCATGGCAAACCAGCTTTTGTAGCTATAGTCCGGTTCTGCATGGTCGGGCCCCAGTTTGATGTCTCCAAACCGGCTCACCATGATGAACAGGATGAACAGCAGAAAGATCGCAACGGCGAGAATGTAAAGCCACCCGGTATTGGTTTCGATCCAGTCCTGAATGCTGGTGTAAAACTCCTGAGATCCTTTTGGCCAGATAACCGCAGTGAGCAGCAGCAGGAAGATCAGCGAGATCGAACTGATAAAGACGGGGGGATTAAACTTATGTTTTATTGTCATGGCGTGCTTCAACAAGCGCCGAAAAATGCAAAAAGACGCACGAGTGACGAGACCTGCATTTTTCATGGTCAAACTAACTTGGTTGTGTAGACGGTCCCTTAAAACAACCAGTCCAACTCTGGCTTGTTCTGATTGAAGTCTAAGCAGAACAGCAAAAGCGGGGCGCTGGAAATACGCTCACCCCATCTCCTAGGCAATTGCTTTAGTGTCGCAGTCCGCAATACCTATTACTCGGTGTTTTTCGCAGTTTGAGCTTACTTTAAAGTAATGCGCTTGGATGAAATGGTATTCACACCGCTAAAAGCCAAGAAAAGGCCGGCTCAACACGTTAATCATCTAAAAAAGGCACTCAAAAACGCTTCTCAGAGTGTTTTGGTGCAACCAATCCTGAAAAAGCCTGATTTAGCGCCTGTATGGTGTTGACCGTTCAAATCCAAAAAGGTTAGCTGCGGCATTACAACTGTTTCTCGTGTGGGCTGTGCCATAGGGGCACGAACCACCAGACAAAGAAAAACACCATGTTCGCGCAGCACCAACGTGCGCGCGAAGTGGTCTATCATTGTTAAACTCCTTGGAAGATCTTGATGAACACATCCAGACCGCTCGAAAAAATCAGTCACAACACCCTGTTCCGGGAAGGTGATATCTTCGTTCTGTTCGGCGAGCTTTTTGGACGCGGCTATGCCACTGGCCTGCTGGAGCAAGCCAAAGCTGCAGGCATGGACGTCATCGGCATCACCGTTGGTCGCCGTGACGCTGACAACACCCTGCGTGCGCTGACTGACGAAGAGCTGGCTGAAGCTGAAGCGAACCTTGGCGGCAAAATCATCAACGTGCCTCTGATGGCTGGCTTTGATCAGGATGCGCCGGAAGGCACACCAACGCCAACCGAACTGGTCAACGAAATGACCATGGACACCTGGCAGGAGCACAAGCTCGACTGGGATCATCTGGCAAAATGCCGTGAGCTGGGCACCGAGCGTTTTAAAGCGTCTCTGGCAAAGATCATGGACCAGCTGAATGGCATGATCCCAGCAGGCAAGAACGTGTTCTTCGCCCACACCATGGCTGGCGGCATCCCACGTGCAAAAGTCTTCATGGCAATCGCAAACCGCATCTACAAAGGCCGCGATGCACGTCACATGCCATCTCAGAACCTGATCGATAGCGATCTGGGCAAGCTGATCCTGCAGAACTTTGACGAAGTGACTGCAAACAGCTTCGGTCACCTGCTGGAAGCAAGTAAGTCCATCCGCGAGCGCATTGAAGCTGACGGCGGCCAGGTGCGTTACACCGCTTACGGTTACCACGGCACCCGCGTTCTGATCGACGGTGACTACAAATGGCAGACCTACACCAGCTACACGCAGGGCTTTGCCAAAATGAACCTGGAAAACTTTGCGAAAGCGGCTTGGGATAATGGCGTGAAGGCAACTGTCTTCAACTGTCCAGAAATCCGCACCAACTCTTCCGACGTTTTCGCAGGTATTGAGCTGTCTCTTCTGCCTCTGCTTGCAGCCTTCAAAAAAGAAGGTGGCGGCGCATGGGTGGATGGCATCTGGCAAAAGTGTCAGGATCTGCTGAAAGACGACGCGACCGTGGAAGACATGCTGCAGAAAGTCTCTGACTATCAGCAGGATGAAGCCATGCAGCCATTCTACAACTTCGAAGCATGGCCAATGCAGAACTCTGCAGCGCAGGTCGACAAGACCGTTGGCACCTCTCAGGAAATCGTAGACCTGCACAAAAACCGCAAAGAGCTGATCAGCGATGAACTGAGCCAGCACGTGGTCGCAGCAACCGGCGCGCTCATCTTCGGCGAAGCCAGCGAACCAGCAGCACCAGTCCTCTGGCTCGACCACGACATGGTCGCCCAAAGCCTCATTCAGTCAAACTGAACCTGAGCAGTAAAAGCGAAACATTTCGAGAAACGGCCCTTCATTTGGAGGGCCGTTTTTTATTGCAAACACAGATTGTCTTGGCAATTGATGCAAAACCTTGCGGTGAGGGCTGAGCTACGTTTATGCTGAGAAACTGACAGACAGCAAGAACAATGGATTAATCGGAAATTTGCGGTGGACTCCGGTTGTCTGGTGGCAAGCGGTTACCTATATGGATGTTTCCTTAGCACAGCTCGGAACCAAGTTTGGCTCACAGGAGCGTGCTGGAAGGCAAACATAGCCGCTGAGCTAGGAGAATTCTCAGGTGACATTCAAAGGAATTTGCGAAATCGATTCCATCAGGCATCCGCAAATTTAGGACAATCGTCCTTTCACGAGCGTCACATTCTTCCCATAATCGAAAATTCAAATTGCATTGCCAAAAACAGAGAGCTTTGAGGAGCTTACTTCGCTATGACACTTAATCGAATTCTTGCTGCAATCGGCATGACTGGAGCCCTCACAGTTGCGGCTCACGCTGAAATCGTTGTTTCTTCCAAAATTGACACAGAAGGCGGCCTCCTCGGAAACATCATCGCTCTTGCGCTTGAAGATGCTGGTCTGCCTGTCGAGCGTCGTTTGCAGCTCGGCGGTACGCAAGTGGTGCGTGAAGCGCTGCTGGCGGATCAGATTGATATCTATCCGGAATACACCGGCAACGCCGCTTACTTCCACAACGAAGCGGACAGCAATATCTGGAAAGATGCAAAGGCTGGTTATGCTCGCGCAGCTGAGCTGGATGGCGAGAAAAACGGTCTGGTATGGCTACAGCCAGCACCAGCAAACAACACCTGGGCAATTGCCGTAACTGGCGCTCTCGCAAACCAGAACAACCTTGCAACCATGTCAGACTTCGGCGCATGGGTTGCAAAAGGTGGTGACGTCAAACTGGCTGCTTCAACTGAGTTCGTGTCTTCGCCAGCTGTTCTGCCAGCAATGCAGGAAGCTTATGGCTTCAAACTTTCTCCAGACCAGACAGTTGTTCTTTCTGGCGGTGATACTGCAGCAACCATTCAGGCAGCAGCACGTGGAACTTCCGGTGTAAATGCAGCCATGGCCTACGGCACTGATGGCGGCGTTGCAGCAACAGGTCTAGTGGTGATGACCGATGACAAGGGCGTTCAGCCGGTTTACGAGCCAGCGCCGGTTATCCGCAGCGAAACCCTGAAAGAATATCCGCAGGTTGCTGAGGTTCTGAACCCAATCTTTTCTGGCCTGGATCTGGCAACGCTTCAGGAACTCAATGGCCGCATTCAGGTGGGTGGTGAGCCAGCAGCTGCTGTTGCGAAGGACTATCTGACCAAGACTGGTGTTCTGGACTAATTACCCACGTTATGCCTAGCAGGATCAAATCGTCAGTCTCAGGGCCCGGACTTTTGTTCGCGGTTCTGGGGCTTTTTGCCTTGTTCGCACCTTTTCTGACGCTCGCAGCCAACCGGATCGTAGCAGGTGATGGTATCCCTGTCTGGGCAGTTGCTGCACCGGAAGTGACTGGTCCTGGGCTGATCGTCATAGCTCTGAGCCTTGTTCTGGGCCTGCCAGCCGTTTTCCCCAAACTGCGGTTGATAGGTGCTGCTTTAGGCATCACGGCTTTGGTCTGGTTGCTCATGCAAGGCTGTGAAACGCTCCTGCAAGGGGCAGGGACGTATGCAAGGGTGTCTTTGGGAAGCGGGTTCTGGTTCCTCTTTGCGATCCTGCTCTTGCTCGCAGCAGATGCCTTGTCGTATCTCGCCCCTGGACCGCTCACACGAGGCGCGCTCTTGATTGGGACGATAGCGGCTCTGGCCTTGATCCTGTGGTCAGGGGCCTTAACCGACCTTTCCATCTTCAAAGAATACGCCAGCAGACAGGATGCCTTCTTTGATGCTGCAGGAAGGCATTTGGGATTAGCCTTCGGTTCTTTGGCCGTTGCCGCGGTCATAGGCTTCCCGCTTGGTGTTTTAAGCCACCGAAACGAAAATCTGCGCAGTACAGTGCTGCCGATACTCAGCTTTCTTCAGACAATTCCCTCGCTCGCCATGTTCGGTATCATGATCCCTATTTTGGCATGGGTTGGAACAACAATACCCGGAGCGCGGGAACTGGGCGTGGCCGGAATTGGATTTCTCCCAGCCTTTCTGGCGCTTGTCATCTATTCATTGCTGCCGGTCGTAGCCAACACCGTTGTGGGTTTGGAAGCGGCTCCGCCAGCGGCAATGGATGCTGCGCGTGGTATGGGCATGACACGCAATCAACGCCTGTTGCAAGTCCAGCTGCCACTTGGCCTACCTGTCATGCTCGCAGGCATCCGCATTGTCTTGGTGCAAAACATCGGTCTTGCAGTCATTGCCGGACTGATTGGCGGCGGTGGCTTTGGAACCTTTGTTTTCCAGGGCCTCAATCAAACCGCAACAGACCTGATCCTGCTCGGAGCTTTACCAACAGTGGCACTGGCTCTGATCTCTGCGATCACAATGGACATTCTGGTCGAGCTCGCCCAGCCAAACACAACGAGGCATCAATGATTGAGATCGACAACATCACCAAGATCTATGAGGATCGCCCTGCTGTTGATGCCGTTTCAATGACCATTGAGAGCGCAACGATCACCGCTATTGTCGGCACGTCCGGCTCCGGCAAAAGCACTCTGCTGCGCATGATCAACCGCCTTGTTGAACCAACTTCAGGTGAAGTGCGGATCAATGGAGAGCCAACAACAGGCATGGCAAAGAACGCGCTGCGCAGACGGATCGGCTACGCCATTCAGGGTCATGGCCTCTTTCCACACCACACCGTTGCTCGCAATATTGGCGCAGTACCAAGGCTGCTGGGATGGGACAAGGCAAAGATAAAGGATCGGGTAGATGAGCTCCTCGATCTGTTCTCTATGCCACCTGAAGAGTTTCGTGGCCGCTATCCGGCAGAGCTCTCCGGCGGACAGCAGCAACGCGTCGGTGTCGCCCGAGCCCTGGCCTCCCGTCCGGATCTTCTGCTCATGGATGAACCCTTCGGTGCGCTTGATCCTATCATCCGCACAAGAGCACAGGCAGACCTTCACCGTATCCAACGCACTCTCGGCTCCACAATCCTTCTTGTGACGCACGACATGGAAGAGGCCATCCAGTTGGGGGATCAGGTTGCAGTCATGGATCAGGGACGTCTGGTCCAGCACGGCACCCCGGCAGAGATCATCAGCAACCCAGCGACAGACTTTGTTGCGGAGATGGTTGGCGGTGTTGATCGCCCACTCCGCTTGCTGTCCTTGCTTCCCATCTCTGACATTCTGGAGGACGGAGCTGCAGAAGGTGAGCCAATAGATGAGAAGGCGAACCTGCGAGAGGCTTTGTCTGCGTGTCTGTGGAGCGGACGAAATGCTGTCCCGGTGGAACGAAATGGCGCTCTGATCGGTCAAGTGACTCTGAAGGCAATCCGGTCCAGAGCGGAGGGCACCCATGAGCTGGGCTAACCTCCTAAGAACCGTCGTTTGTGCCTTGATGCTCGCGCTGGTTCTGCGTCCTGAATGGTTTGAAGCCATGTTCGCACCATTCGCGCCACAAGGCGCTGCAATCATCTATGACCGTGCTTCACTTCTGTCGCTTTCGCTGAGCCACCTCGGCATCGTCGCGGCTGCATCAGTGGCCGCGATCATTGTTGCCGTGTTGCTGGCCATCCTTGTGACACGGCCTTCTGGCAAGGCCTTTCTGCCACTCTCCCGCACAATCGCGAATATGGGCCAGACATTTCCGCCCGTTGCCGTGCTTGCGCTGGCTGTTCCCATGCTGGGGTTCGGCTCAGGCCCAACGCTGGTCGCCTTGTTCCTCTATGGCATCCTGCCGATCTTTGAAAATACCATGACTGGCCTCTCAACCCTGCCACCAGCCACAATGGAAGCGGCCAGAGGAATAGGCCTCAGCCGTCGCCAGCGTCTGTTTCAAGTGGAACTACCGCTGGCACTCCCTTTGATCCTCACGGGTATCCGCCTGTCAGTCGTCATTGCCATCGGCACCGCCACAATCGGCTCAACCGTTGCAGCACGCACACTTGGAGAGGTCATCATCGCCGGCCTGCTCACCAACAACACCGCCTACGTCCTGCAAGGCGGTCTCATCGTCGGCCTGTTCGCCGTCCTGATCTACGACGCACTCACCCAGCTGGAAACCTTCTTCCAAAAACGCCTTGGACTGGCCCACTAACAGCTAAATCAAGCAGGTCTTTGCGGCCAGTTCGTCAATCAGAACCCGTTGGTTCTCGCTGTAATCAACGGGGACATCCACCAGATGTACACCGCCCGCTTCAAAGGCCTTCTCGAACGTCGGGACAAGATCCTCTGTACGCGTGATGCGATGACCGGTGGCGCCGTAACTGTTTGCATAGGCAACGAAATCCGGATTGCCAAATTGCAGGCCCCAGTCAGGAAAGCCGGCATGGGCCTGCTTCCAGCGGATCATGCCGTATGAGCTATCATCAAGAACAACGACCACCAGATTGAGCTTCTCCCGAACAGCAGTCTCCATCTCCTGACTGTTCATCATGAAGCCACCATCTCCACAAATCGCCATCACCCGCTTATCCGGATTAAGCTTGGCAGCCATCATGGCAGACGCCAGACCTGCACCCATCGTCGCCAGTGCGTTGTCCAGAAGAATAGTATTGGGCTTATGCGCCTTGTAGTTACGGGCATACCAGATTTTGTAAATGCCATTATCCAGCGCGATAATGTCGTCATCTCCCATCACCCTACGGGTATCTGACACCAATCGCTGCGGGATCACCGGGAAACGGGAAATATCGGACCCTTCTGAGGTGTGCAGGTCCGTTTCCTTCTTGATGCGCTCAAAATAGCTGCGATCAAACTCCAGCGGTCCGCCAAGGATATCTCCCAGACGTGTGATGGACTTCGCAAGATCGCCCACCACTTCCACCTGAGGGAAGTATACCTGATCCACCTGTGCGGCCTTATAGTTTAGGTGAATGACCTTTGTTCCACCGGGTTCCATCAGGAAGGGGGGCTTTTCAACCACATCATGGCCCACATTGATAATCAGATCCGCCCGTGCGATTGCGCAGTGGATGTAGTCGCCATCGGATAGTGCTGCCGTTCCCAAAAACAGATCAGAGCGCTCGTCGATTACCCCTTTGCCCATCTGGGTATTGAAGAACGGGATCTGCGTTTTTTCAGCAAATGCACTCAGCGCAGCGTGCGCATCCTTCCGGTTTGCACCCGCGCCTAGAAGGAGCAACGGCATCTTGGCGTCACGGATCATCTCCGCTGCTTCATCTAAAACTGTATCGCCAGCTATCGCGTAGTAACGCGGGTGAGGCAGCAGCAACGGCTCATCCGTCTCTTCAATTGCTATGTCTTCCGGCAGTTCCAGAAGCACGGTGCCGGGGCGTTCTTCTTCTGCGACCCGAAAAGCTTCACGAACGAGAGCAGGGATGGTGTTCCCGTTGATAATGGCCTTCGACATCTTGGTGATCGGCTCATAGAGGCTCACGATATCAACGATCTGAAACTGCCCTTGTTTGGATTGCTTGATCGGCTTTTGACCTGTGATCATGATCAGCGGCATCCCGCCAAGATAGGCGTAGGCTGCCGGTGTCGCCAGATTGGTGGCGCCGGGCCCAAGCGTTGCCATGCACACACCAGCCTTGCCCGTCAGGCGCCCATAGGTTGCTGCCATGAAGCCTGCGCCTTGCTCATGCCGGTTGAGTACCAACTCAATCGTTGATGTGCGCAGCGATTCAACGATATCGAGGTTTTCTTCGCCAGGAACGGCAAAAACGTACTCAACCCCTTCCGCCTCCAGTGCCGCCACAAGAAGATCAGAAGCTTTCATCGGCGCTTTCGGTGCAGTCTCAGGCATAAGAAGGCCTCCATTCAGTCAAGGCGTTGTTTTGGCGGGGCAGGTGGAAAACCTGACACTCACAGCCAGCCTAAAGTGAACAGTTCGCGCCCACAATCTTGGGAAATAGAGGGAAAGAGCAGATAGTTAATCATCTGCCATTTCTCACTTCACCTGTTTGATTAAAGAGATACGCACTTTCCTAAGGCAAAGCCTAGCTGCTTTGAGCGGTAAATTAAAAACATGGCGTTTGCCGATGTTCTTGCATCCAGACGCAAAAAAGGCCCTGAACCAAAGCTCAGGGCCTTTTTCATAATCAGTCGTCAAAGATCAGCGGAGTTATCTCGCGTTGATCTGGGGTTCCAATCAGCTACAGCCGCTTGTGGAGCCGCAGGTGTCGCATTTCAGGCAGGTGCCGTTGCGGACCATGGTGAAGTTACCGCACTCTGCGCAGCTTTCGCCCTCATAACCCTTCATGCGAGCCTGAGCGACCTGGCTGGCAACAGATGGCTGAGCAGCAGCTGGTGTTGCTGTGCCAACAGTTGCTGTTGCGGTTGCTTCGCCGCCACGTTGGAACGCAGTTGCAATGGCATCAGACTGAGCTGTGATCGCACCGGCCAGCTGAACAGCTGGGTCACCACCTGGAACCAGACGGAACTTCTCGGTCTGACCACGAACAAGGCCGTGAGACACGATCGCCGGTCCACCTTCATCACCCTGACCTTCAGCAGAAGAGCGGGAGGTGGAGGTTGCGCTATCTAGCGCTTCCGGCGGAACGTGAGCCAGATCGTTACGACCTAGGTAAGACACAGCCAGCTCACGGAAGATGTAGTCAAGAATGGAGGTTGCATTCTTGATCGCATCGTTACCCATCACCATGCCAGCAGGCTCAAAACGGGTGAAGGTGAATGCGTCTACGTATTCTTCAAGCGGCACACCGTACTGCAGGCCAAGAGAGATCGCGATCGCGAAGTTGTTCATCAACGAGCGGAACGCAGCGCCTTCCTTGTGCATGTCGATGAAGATCTCGCCGATGCGGCCATCTTCGTATTCGCCGGTTGTCAGGTACACTTTGTGGCCACCAACGGAAGCCTTCTGAGTGTAGCCTTTGCGGCGGTTTGGCAGCTTTTCACGGTTGCGAACAGCACGTTCAACGATGCGCTCAACAACACGCTCTGCAACAGCTTCCGCGCGAGCAGCCTGTGGCTGTGCGAGGATGTCATCAACGGTGTCTTCTGCATCATCCTCATCGTCTTCCAGCAGCTGAGCGTTCAGCGGCTGAGACAGCTTGGAACCATCGCGGTAAAGCGCGTTTGCTTTAAGGCCAAGCTTCCAGGAGAGCATGTAGGCGTCTTTACAATCCTCAACGCTGGCAGTGTTTGCCATGTTGATGGTCTTGGAAATAGCACCGGAGATGAACGGCTGAGCCGCTGCCATCATCTTGATGTGGCTGTCAACAGACAGGAAGCGCTTACCAATGCGGCCGCATGGGTTTGCACAGTCAAACACTGGGTAGTGCTCTTCCTTCAGGTGCGGTGCACCTTCCAGGGTCATTGCACCACAAACGTGGGTGTTTGCTGCTTCAATGTCTGCTTTGTTGAAGCCCATGTGGGTGAGGAGATCAAACTCCATGTCTTCCAGCTGCTCAGCAGAAACGCCCAGCTTGCCGGTCAGCAGATCGTCACCAAGGGTCCAGCGGTTGAATACGAACTTGATGTCGAAGGCAGAGCCAAGTGCACCAGCCAGTTTCTCAAGCGCTGCATCATCAAAGCCTTTTGCTTTCAGGCTGGCCTCATTAATGGCTGGAGCCTGAGCAATGGAACCGTGACCAACAGCGTAGGCTTCGATCTCGCCAATTTCAGCTTCAGAGTAACCCAGAGCGCGAAGAGCTTCAGGCACAGCGCGGTTGATGATCTTAAAGTAACCACCACCAGCAAGCTTCTTGAACTTCACCAGCGCAAAGTCAGGCTCAATACCAGTGGTGTCACAGTCCATCACCAGACCGATGGTGCCAGTTGGCGCGATAACGGTGGTTTGCGCGTTGCGGTAACCGTGTTTTTCACCCAGTTCCAGTGCCTTGTCCCATGCCAGACGAGCACGCTCAACAAGGTCCGCCTGTGGGCAGTTGGCAGCGTCCAAAGGAACAGGCAGGGTGCTGAGTTTCTCATAACCCTGCGTATCGCTGTGGGCAGCGCGGCGGTGGTTACGGATCACGCGCAGCATGTCCTTCGCGTTTTCCTCATAACGAGGGAACGCACCCAGCTCTCCAGCCATTTCAGCGGAAGTAGCGTAACACACACCGGTCATGATTGCGGTGATGGCACCACACAGCGCGCGGCCTTCGTCACTGTCATAAGCAATACCGGAGGTCATCAGCAGGCCGCCGATGTTGGCGTAGCCCAGACCTGTGGTGCGATATTCGTAGGACAGCTCTGCAATCTGCTTGGATGGGAACTGCGCCATCATGACGGAGATCTCAAGCACGATCTGCCAGAGGCGGGTCGCATGCTCAAACTTGTCAAAGTCGAACTGACCATCATCCTGACGGAACTGCAGCAGGTTCAGGGAAGCCAGGTTACAAGCCGTGTCATCCAGGAACATGTATTCAGAACATGGGTTGGATGCGCGGATCTCGCCGCCCTGCGGGCAGGTGTGCCACTCATTGATGGTGGTGTGGTACTGCAGGCCTGGGTCAGCAGATGCCCATGCCGCGTAACCAATCTGCTCCCAAAGCTCTGCAGCTTTGATGGTCTTCTTGGTTTCTCCGTCGATACGGCCAATCAGATCCCACTCACCATCAGCAGTAACAGCTTTCAGGAAGCCATCAGTTACACGAACGGAGTTGTTGGAGTTCTGGCCGGAAACGGTCAGGTATGCCTCAGAATCCCAGTCTGTGTTGTAGGTTGGGAATTCAATGGTCTTGTAGCCCTGACGTGCGAACTGAACCACACGCTGGATGTAGTTTTCAGGAACCATTGCCTTCTTGGCAGCGCGCATTTCGCGCTTCAGGGCAGGGTTCTTTTTCGGATCAAAGCAATCGTCGCCGCTGCCTTCGCAGTTGACGCAAGCTTTCATCACAGCCTGAAGGTGCTTCTGACACACTTTGGAACCAGTTACGATCGCCGCAACCTTCTGTTCCTCATGCACCTTCCAGGTCACGAATTCTTCGATATCCGGATGGTCGATGTCGACCACAACCATCTTCGCTGCACGGCGGGTGGTACCACCGGATTTGATTGCGCCCGCTGCACGGTCGCCGATCTTCAGGAAGCTCATCAGGCCGGAGGACTTGCCGCCACCTGCAAGACGCTCACCGCTAGCACGCAGAGAAGAGAAGTTGGTGCCGGTGCCGGAACCGTATTTGAACAGACGCGCTTCACGAACCCATAGGTCCATGATGCCGTTCTCATTCACCAGATCATCATCAACGGACTGAATGAAGCAAGCATGCGGCTGCGGGTGCTCATAGGCGGTTGCAGAGCGGGTCAGCTTGCCGGTTTCAAAATCAACGTAATGGTGACCCTGGCTCGGTCCATCAATGCCGTAAGCCCAATGCAGGCCGGTGTTGAACCACTGTGGGGAGTTTGGCGCGACTTTCTGAGTGGCGAGCATGTACCGCAGTTCGTCATAGAACGCCTGCGCATCAGCTTCGCTGTCAAAGTAACCGCCTTTCCAGCCCCAGTACGTCCAGGTGCCTGCCAGACGATCGAAGACCTGACGACTGTCTGTTTCAGAACCGAAGCGCTTGTCCTTAGGCAGCTTGTTCAGCGCCTTGTCATCTGCAGTTTTGCGCCACAGCCAAGAAGGGATCGTGTTTTCTTCAACGGCCTTCAGCTTTGCAGGCACACCCGCCTTACGGAAATACTTCTGAGCAAGAATGTCTGAGGCAACCTGAGAGAATTGCTTTGGAACCTGAATGTTCTCAAGGCGAAACACAACAGACCCGTCTGGGTTACGGATCTCACTTGTGGCATTGCAGAATTCAATATCTGCGTAGGGGGATTGTCCTTCCGCAGTATATCGGCGCTCAATTCTCATATTTAGCCCCTTATCGCACCCGGTGAAGGCCACCGCGGCGCATCTCGGTTTTGAGAGATCAGATAGCTAAGATTTTAATCAAAAATCCGCCGCCGGTTTCGACTAATCCGCCATCTGGTATTTATACTAGTTAACGCAGGCAAAGTGGTACGCAATCTGATGCTATCACAATATCTAGTGTGTCGATAATATATTAACACAATATTTAGCTTGCAATTGGCAAAAAAAAGCGACCGCCGGAACTGAAAATAAATCCATCTCCTAGCACTCGAAGCTACTTAAATTAGGTGAACTCCCGGCCGAGGCCGCACTATCCTGAACACGTCTTGATTTCGACCTCAAACTAGATTGAATCGGAAACCATCGTCAAGGTCGATCTGTCCACTGCTTGTGTGCATAAGAGGGATCGGAACACCAAATATTGTAATCTGTGTGGATTGTGTGGAGCTTCAAGTATGTCCGAAATGGGGCACAGGCAGCAGAACCCTGCCATTTCCGCAAAGCCAAGCGAAAAAGCAAACTCAACCTCATTTTTTCTGGGGGATATTTTTCGGAAAAATTATTCAGTGGATCACAAAAAATCGCAGGTAAAAAAGTCTGTGCACCCCACGCAATTTTACGCAGTAGTTGTATGGAGAGATCATATATAGTTTCTCAATTACCTTCAGTATCTGGTTAGGTTAAATTAGCGAGCAGATATGCATCACACCTCCTTCGGCAAGGACATTTCTCAGTTAGATGTGGTTCTTGTGGAACAGTCAAAACCCACCCAAGCAATCCTAAGGGGCATATTAGGTACCCTGAAGCTGGGGCGCGTACGTGTCTATGACAGTCCCAAGGATGCATTGCCGATGCTTATCTCGGACCCACCAGATATAGTGTTGTCCGGATGGGAGATGAAACCGGTCAGTGGCTTCCAGCTTTTAAAGCTGATGCGCTCAGGCCGAATCCCTGAACTCATCAACGTTCCGCTCGTCTTTATCACCGCTTACGGCACCCGTGCGCTCGTGACCCGCGCCATGGAAGCAGGGGCGCACCATCTGCTGGTGACACCTATTTCCTCCGCAGTACTGAAGAAGTCGCTGGAATCAATCTGTAAGGATCGCCGTCAGTTCGTACGCAATGAGGATGGTGGTTTCATCATTGATGGCACGGCAAGACGTCTGGAACAGAATCAGGCCAAGTTCGCAGCGCTCAACAAAGCGCGCGAATACCAGAAGGATGAAAACGCAACTGCCCCCGAATCTGAACCGGCGCCACCAAAGCGCAGACAGCGGGGCAGGGATGATAATGAGCCGCTTTCCCTCAAGGATCTGGAAGTCGGCAACATTTCACCGGCAGACAAGTTCAGTCAAAACCCGTACTTGCCGCGCAGAGCCAAGAAGTGAAGTCGCAAAATGAGGGGCAGAATTGGGAAATTGCTAACTGACCCTAGGATATTTTAAGCGACTTCCGGTGAATAGTTGAAACTACGGTACTCAAAGACTGGACAGGCAGGCCAACACTCGTCATATTCCAGCAAAATTTACAAGCCAGCGATCTGGAAAGGCCAGACACATGAAACACCTTCTGCTTACGTTCTTCACATGGTGGAACAGTGACACGTGGGGCACTCGCTTCTTCACTTGGAGAAAGGGTGAGTTCGTCGGTACCGATGAGTTTGGCAACAAGTACTATAGAGAGCGTGGCGGCAAGCGTCGCTGGGTGATCTATAAGAACCTCGCAGAAGCCTCCCAGATCCCTGCCGGTTGGCACGGTTGGATGCACTACCGCACTGACACGCCTCCAACTGAGATGGAATACGTCAAGCGCGACTGGGAAGCAGATCACCAGCCAAACCTGACAGGCACACCAAACGCCTACCGTCCAAAAGGCTCCATCCTGACCCCGGAAAAACGTCCGGAAGTGACTGGAGACTACCACGCTTGGACACCTGGCGAATAAGTCAGAACATCAGTTACAAAAAAAGCCCGGTCATCTGACCGGGCTTTTTTTATTCGGAAAATCTGCGCTGGTTACATCGCGTCTTCACCGATTAAACCGAGACGACGATCGAGATAACCGGCACAGTTATCAATCAGACCATCAACATGGTTCTCGAAGAAGTGGTTCGCGCCAGGCATTTCCTGGTGATCGATGATGATACCCTTCTGGGTCTTCAGCTTGTCGACCAGAGCCTGAACGTCTTTCTGCGGAACAACCTTATCCTGCTCACCATGAATAATGAGGCCGGAAGACGGGCAAGGTGCAAGGAAGGAGAAGTCATGCAGGTTTGCTGGTGGAGCAACGGAAATGAAGCCCTCCACTTCCGGACGACGCATCAGAAGCTGCATACCAATCCACGCACCAAACGAGAAGCCTGCAATCCAGCACGCACGTGCATCCGGATGAACAGTCTGTACCCAGTCCAGCGCTGCTGCTGCATCAGACAACTCGCCCTGTCCATGATCGAACTGGCCTTGTGAACGACCGACACCGCGGAAGTTGAAGCGCAGAACCGCAAAGCCACGTTTCGCAAACATATAATACATCTGATAGATGATCTGGTTGTTCATCGTCCCGCCGAACTGCGGATGCAGATGAAGCACCAATGCGATTGGAGCATTGCGTTTTTTAGCTGGATGGAAACGGCCTTCTAGCCGCCCTGCAGGGCCATTGAAGATCACCTCAGGCATATACTGCAAAATCCTTTTGTTTTGGTCGGCAGCAAATGACCGCCGATTTTTTGGTACACTGGATCAATGTCGATTAAACTTGACTGCGAAGGGCAAGTTTATTAGAACCAGTTTAGAATTATTCTACGGTGAATCTCAAGGACTACACTGAAAATCGACCTCTATTGGAGAAAGGTATATCCAACTCGGCGCACTCACGTTATAGACCTCAACGAATTCAAAGGGAACTCACTAACCCTTATCGTAAGCACCGTGGAAAATATCAAGGTTTCCATTTCCATAGAGACCCAATTAGGGCACTAAAGAACCCCATTTTCTGTGTTAAACTATGACAACGAACCGCGAACTGACATATTTAGACTATAACGCCAGCGCTCCGTTGAGGGAAGAATCTCTTTTAGCTCTTCAGGAAGCATATAAAGCCGCTGGCAATGCGTCCTCTATTCACAGCAGCGGTCGGCGCGCCCGGGCGATCATCGAAGATGCAAGGCACAAAATTGCAGATCTGGTAGATGGCAATCCGGCAAACATTGTTTTTACAAGTGGTGCTTCTGAGGCGAATGTAACGGCATTATCGCCCACTTGGTTGAAAAATGGCGAGCCCTATATTCTGACCCAGGTTTTTGTGAGCGCAATCGAGCATCCCTCCGTGATCGCAGGTGGCCGATTTGCAGCTCAGAACGTACAGAGCATACCGGTTGACGAAGAAGGCCGTGTCATCGTCGGCGAACTTTCCAATATGTTGGATGCTCTGGGTGAAGATGAAACAGTTCTTATTTCTGTGATGGCCGCAAACAGCGAAACCGGTGTTTTGCAGCCGCTGCAGGAAATAGGCGTACTGGTTGAAGATAAAGGTCACATCTTCCATGTGGATGCAGTCCAGATGGCGGGTAAGGAACCAATTTCCATGGCCATGATTGGCTGTAACTCCATGTCGATCTCCTCCCATAAAATCGGAGGTCCGCAAGGGGTAGGCGCTCTTATCTTAGGTAAGGGTGACTTCAGACCAATCCCGCTGCTCACCGGTGGCGGACAAGAGTCGTGGAGAAGAGCAGGCACAGAGAACACAGCAGGGATTGCAGGATTTGCAGTTGCGGCAGCGCAATCAACTGATCCTGATGAACATGCTAGAATTTTGCGCCTGCGAAACCATATGGAGGAGAGAGTGAAACAAATCTCTCCTGATGCGATCATCTTTGGTAAAGATGTCGCGCGTCTTGGCAACACGACGTGTTTCGCAGTTGAAGGGATTTCAGCTGAAACCGCGCTCATCAACTTTGATTTGTTTGGTGTGGCAGTTTCATCTGGATCAGCTTGTTCTTCCGGCAAAGTAGGCGCATCCCATGTGCTTCTTGCGATGGGGGTGCCGGAATCACTGGCGCGGGGCGCAATCCGGGTAAGCCTGGGTTGGGCAACGACCGAAGACGACGTCGAGCGCTTTTTAGGCGCTTGGACGAAAATTTATAAACGAATGAAGCCCACACAGAAGGGGTGAGCGCCAAATATAAAAATAAACGAGGACAAAACCCTCGTATAAATAAGGATGCACTGTGTTGCGACAGCGCATCTGTTAGATAGGGCAAAAGGGTCCAATAAGGTGTACCCAATGCGGCTTTGAACCGCGTATGGAGACAAAGCATGGCGGCAGTCCAGGAAACAATTGATCAGGTCAAAGCAATTGACGTTGATCAGTATAAATATGGCTTTGTAACGGATATCGAAAGTGAGCTTGCTCCCAAAGGGCTCAACGAAGATATCATTGCGTTCATCTCAGCCAAAAAAGAAGAACCGGAATGGATGCTAAACTGGCGTCTGGAGGCGTTTCGTCGTTGGAAAACGATGGAAGAGCCAACATGGGCGCGTGTTGAATATCCGAAGATCGACTTCGAAGACCTTCACTATTACGCAGCACCAAAGAACACTGAAGGGCCCAAGTCCCTTGATGAAGTGGATCCTGAACTGCTGGAAACCTACAAGAAGCTAGGTATTCCGCTGTCCGAACAGGAAATCCTCGCCGGTGTCGCACCTGAAAACCGTGTCGCAGTTGACGCCGTGTTCGACAGTGTGTCCGTTGCAACCACCTTTAAGGAAGAGCTTGCCAAAGCTGGCGTGATTTTCTGCCCGATCTCCGAAGCGGTTCGTGAGCATCCGGAACTGGTGCAGAAGTATCTTGGCTCAGTCGTGCCGGTCTCCGACAACTTCTACGCAACTCTGAACTCCGCAGTCTTCTCTGACGGCTCGTTCGTGTACGTACCACCAGGCGTTCGCTGCCCGATGGAACTGTCCACGTACTTCCGTATCAATGAGAAGAACACCGGTCAGTTCGAGCGTACACTCATCATTGCAGATAAAGGCTCTTACGTCTCTTATCTGGAAGGCTGTACAGCTCCTCAGCGCGATGAAAACCAGCTTCACGCAGCTGTTGTTGAGCTCGTTGCGCTCGAAGATGCAGAAATCAAATACTCCACCGTTCAGAACTGGTATCCAGGCGACTCTGAAGGCAAAGGTGGTATTTACAACTTCGTGACCAAGCGTGGCGATTGCCGCGAAAAGAACTCCAAGATCTCTTGGACACAGGTTGAAACTGGTTCTGCTATCACTTGGAAATACCCAAGCTGCATTCTGCGCGGTGATAACTCACAGGGTGAGTTCTACTCCATTGCGATCTCCAATGGTCACCAGCAGATCGACAGCGGTACCAAGATGATCCACCTGGGCAAGAACACGGCCAGCCGGATTATCTCCAAGGGTATCTCAGCAGGTGTTTCTCAAAACACCTATCGCGGGCAGGTTTCCGCGCATCGCAAGGCATCTAACGCACGTAACTTCACCCAGTGTGACTCGCTTCTCATTGGCGATAAGTGCGGTGCCCACACCGTCCCATACATCGAAAGCAAGAACTCCTCAGCGGTGTTCGAGCACGAGGCGACAACCTCCAAGATCTCCGACGATCAGATGTTCTACTGTCAGGCCCGTGGTCTTGATGAAGAAGAAGCTGTCGCGCTGATCGTGAATGGTTTCGTCCGGGACGTAATCCAGCAACTGCCAATGGAATTTGCAGTTGAAGCTCAAAAACTGATTTCCATCAGCCTTGAAGGAAGTGTGGGCTAAAACGCGGATAGATCCCGCGTTTGCCTCGTACCTATTGAAGAATTGAAAAGACGAGAACGATAGATGCTTGAGATTAAAAACCTGCACGCCGAAGTTGATGGCAACAAAATCCTTCGCGGCATTGACCTGACTGTTCGCCCGGGCGAAGTCCACGCAATCATGGGACCAAACGGTTCTGGTAAGTCCACCCTGTCTTATGTTCTGGCAGGTAAAGAAGACTACGAGATCACCGAGGGTTCCATCACCTACAACGGTGTGGACTGGTCTGAGCTTGGCGCTGATGAGCGCGCAGCAGCTGGCATGTTCCTGGCATTCCAGTACCCGATCGAAATTCCGGGTGTTGCGACCATGACCTTCCTGAAGACGGCTTTGAACGCACAGCGCAAAGCACGTGGTGAAGACGAAATCTCCACCCCGGACTTCATGAAGCTCGTACGCGAAAAGTCCAAAGAGCTCAAAGTCACACCTGACATGCTGAAGCGTCCGCTTAACGTTGGTTTCTCCGGCGGTGAAAAGAAGCGCGCTGAAATCCTGCAGATGTCTCTGCTGGAGCCAACACTCTGCGTTTTGGATGAAACAGATTCAGGTCTGGACATCGATGCACTGCGCATTGTTTCCGAAGGCGTCAACCAGCTTCGTTCCCCAGAGCGCTCCATGATCGTGATCACTCACTATCAGCGTCTGCTCGATCACATTGTACCAGACGTCGTGCACATTCTGTCCAAAGGTAAGATCGTAAAGACCGGCGGCAAAGAGCTTGCTCTTGAGCTGGAGAAAAACGGCTACGCTGACTACGTCGACGAAGAAGCTGCTTGAGCTGGAGGGTAACCGATGAATGCTCCGGCAAAAATTCAAGAGACAAAAGCAGAGCAGAGCCTGAACGCTCAGTTCGACGCAACTCTCGCGCAAACAACGCAAGATAACGCAAACCAACGCAAACAGGCGTGGGACGCTTTCAAAGCAAAAGGCATCCCGCACCGCCGCGTTGAAGAGTGGCACTACACTGACCTGCGCACCAAGATGACTGATGCGTTTGCATTGGCATCCAAGACGTCGCCAAAGGCTGACGCTTTGAAGGGTGCTGGTGGTGGTCTGGAGACCTACCGCATCGCGATCGTCAACGGTCGCTATGTGCCGGAACTGTCTTCAAATCAGGCACTTGCAGGTCTGACTGTGACAGAAGCAGACGGCTTCCTGGCCGCTCAGCTTGGCACAGACGATGCCATGGCGCACCTCAATCAGGCTCTCGTTCAGGGCGGCATCACCATCAAGATTGATGCAGATGCAACCATTGAGACGCCAATTGAGATCGTGCGTTACACCGACGGCACGGAAGTCAGCTCCTATGCAGGCACCTCTGTCGAAATCGGTTCTGGCGCAAAAGCGCTCATCATCGAAAGCTTCGAAGGTGACGCAGAAGCCGCTTACCAGTCCAATGCTCTGACCGAAGTGAAAGTGGGCGATAAAGCCAACATTCACTGGCTGAAATTGCAGGTGGAAAGCGAAAAAGCGCAGCACATCGAGACGCTTAGCATTGAGCTGGGTGCGGAAACCAATTTCCAGCACTTCATCTACAATGAAGGCTCAGCGCTGTCCCGTGCACAGCTCTTCCTGGAGTTCAAAGGCGAGGGCACCCACGCAGGCCTGCGCGGTACATGTCTGCTCAAAGACAGCCAACATGCTGATATTACACTGTTTGTGAACCATGCAGTGCCAGAATGTGAAAGCCGCGAATACTACCGCGCCGTCGTAGATGACAAAGCCCGCGCAGTCTTCCAAGGCAAGATCATTGTGGAGCCAGGCGCCCAGAAGACAGACGGTCAGATGATGATCAAGTCTCTTCTTTTGAGCGATACTGCTGAAATCAATGCCAAACCTGAGCTGGAAATCTTCGCAGACGACGTTCAGTGTGCCCACGGTTCTACCACCGGCGACATTGATGAAGACCTGCTGTTCTACCTCATGGCTCGCGGTATTCCGGAAGCACAGGCGCGTAAAATCCTCGTTCTCGCATTCCTCTCTGAAGCTATTGAGGAATTTGAAGAGGAACGCTCTGTAGAATTGCTGGAAGCAATGACACGCAAGTGGCTCCACGCCGACGAGATGGTGAGCGAATGACCAAGGTCGACAACACGGCTTTCACAGCTCCATACGACGTAGAGAAGGTTCGGAAAGATTTTCCGATCCTCTCGACGCAGGTCTATGGCAAGCCGTTGGTGTACCTGGATAATGGCGCTTCGGCCCAGAAACCGACTGCGGTGATTGACGCAATCACCAAAGCCTACAGCCAGGAATACGCCAATGTGCACCGTGGCTTACACTATCTGTCGAACACAGCCACTGAGAACTTTGAGGCGGCACGCGAGGTCGTGCGCCGCTTCTTGAATGCTCCAAGCGTGGACGAAGTGATCTTCACCAAGTCAACCACGGAAGCAATCAACCTTGTGTCCTACGGTCTGGAAGAAGACATTCAGGAAGGCGATGAAATCATCATCTCCATTCTGGAGCACCATTCCAACATCGTTCCTTGGAACTTCCTGCGGGAACGCAAAGGCGCGGTCATCAAATGGGCACCGATTGCGGAAGACGGTACGTTCCTGATTGAGGAGTTTGAAAAGCTCCTGACGGATCGCACCAAAATCGTTGCAATCACCCAAATGTCCAACGTCACCGGAACAGTTGTTCCTGTGAAGGAAGTGACACGTCTTGCGCACGAACGTGGTGCAAAAGTCCTGATCGACGGCTCACAGGCTGCAGTTCATATGCCTGTAGACGTTCAGGATATCGGCTGTGACTTCTATGCGGTCACCGGGCATAAGCTGTATGGTCCAAGCGGCATCGGCGTGCTCTACGGCAAGAAAGAACTTCTCAACCAGATGCGCCCGTTCCAGGGTGGTGGTGAGATGATCAAGGACGTGACTGAGTGTCTCATCACCTATGCCGAAGCACCGCATCGCTTCGAAGCTGGTACCCCGCCAATCGTCCAAGCTATTGGATTAGGGGCCGCTCTTGACTATATGGATAGTCTGGGGCGCGAAAATATCGCATTGCATGAAGCGTCCCTACGTGATTATGCAGAGCAGCGCTTAAAGGAAGTCAATTCCCTCAAGATCTTTGGTAATGCCAAGGATAAGGGATCCATCTTCTCCTTCGAGATTGAAGGGGTGCATGCCCACGATATCTCAATGGTGATTGACAGAGCAGGCGTTGCAGTTCGGGCAGGTACGCATTGCGCGCAGCCGCTGCTGGCTCGCTATGGTGTGACCAGTACATGCCGTGCGAGTTTTGGCCTGTACAACACCCATGCAGAAGTCGACCTTCTGGTAGAAGCCTTGCGTAAAGCGCAGATGATGTTTGGTTAGGACCTATGACAGACAACACACAAACAAGCGAGTTCTCTGACGGACCTTTGACAACTCCGGAAATCAACCAGAGTTCTGCGATTCCTGCAGAAGAACTGGAACGTTTGACCGGTGATATCATTGCTGCGATGAAGACCGTTTTCGATCCGGAAATCCCGGTCGATATCTACGAACTCGGTTTGATCTACAAGGTTGATATCGAGGACGATCGCACGGTCAAAATCGACATGACCTTGACCGCTCCAGGCTGCCCGGTTGCTGGCGAAATGCCGATCTGGGTAGAAAACGCAGTAAGTTCAGTGCCTGGCGTTGGTGCTGTGCAGGTAGACATGACCTTTGATCCTCCATGGGATCCAAGCCGCATGTCTGACGAAGCTCGCGTCGCATTGAACTTCTTCTAAGGTTCGAACAGCGCTTACAATGTATGGCACCTCGACTGTGTTGAGGTGCCCATGGAGGGTGCAAAATGGCCTCAGGATTTCAGGTATTACAGCTGACAGAGGAAGCAGCTGAGCACATCCGCACACTGCTTGAAGCAAGTGACGCTGATCCACTCGGATTGCGCGTTTCCATCAAGTCCGGTGGCTGTGCTGGTATGGAATACGAACTGGATCTGGTAACAGAAGCAAAGTCTGGTGACGATGTGGTGGAAGACAAAGGCGTGAAGGTCTTTGTTGATCCAGCTGCAACACTATACCTGCTTGGAACGGAAATGGGTTTTGAAACCACCAAGTTCCGCTCTGGCTTTACCTTCAAAAATCCAAATGAAGTTTCTGCTTGCGGCTGCGGTGAATCCGTAGAGTTGCAGGCGGCTGATCTTTCAAAGTTCGCTCAGAAAAATTAATAGTGCTCCTTTAAGAGCAACTATGGCAATAGGTGGGGTGCCATGTCTCTTTTTAATTCATTGAAAAACGATAATCTCGAGACGTGGCATTCCTACACAAAACATGAGTTTGTCCAGGGCCTTGGCGACGGCACGCTGCCGATTGAGGCCTTCAAAAAGTATCTGGTTCAAGACTATCTTTTCCTCATCGAGTTTGCCCGCGCCTATGCGCTTGGCATGTACAAGTCCACTGATTTGACGCAGATGAGAAAGTGCCTTTCCTCCGCTAAAGGCATTCTGGAAGTAGAGATGGGTCTTCACATCCGCCTTTGCGAAAGTTGGGGTCTTTCTGAAGCTGAAATCGTGGCAACGCCGGAAGAGCCAGCCAATCTGGCCTACACCCGATATGTTCTCGACACTGCGATGAAAGGCGATATGCTCGACCTGAAAGTCGCACTTGCGCCCTGTGCAATTGGATATGGCGAAATCGGCGCGGAACTGGCAAAGCAGGATGGTGCACTTGATCCAAGCAATCCGTATGCGGAGTGGATCAAAGAGTACTCCAGCGATGAGTATCAGGAACTCGCAGCGGATGCTGTGAAAGAGATCGATGATCTCGGTGAACTCTACGCCACAGACGCCCGCTACGCCAAATTGTCTAGAATATTTAGAGAGGCCACTAGACTTGAGGCCAATTTCTGGCAAATGGGCCTCGAGCTATAATCATTCAAAAGATCACATCACATTTCTGTGAGTGGATGAAGTAGGCAATATTCTTGTCGGTGTTTGACTGAATATTGCAAGCTTTCGGTATATTTATTTCTTTTGGTGATAGCTTATGTCTTTGTCCGCATTTTTTCTATCTGATAAACGCCCGTTATTTCTAAAGAATATCCGCTGCCGCCCTATGTTTGGTGGTCACGGATACTATGCAAACGGCAAAATGTTCGCGCTTGTGCGTGAGAAGTCTTTGTACCTCAAGGCAGGTTCCGGCAACGTCGCAGACTTCCTTCTGACGGGTCAGTTGCCTTACATCCATCAGTGTTTTGGCGAGTATTTCCCGACAAACTTCTATTCAGTTCCGCTGGATGTTATTGAGGATGAGGATCAGCTGACTAAGTGGATCGCAAAGGCAATCCGGCAACTGGAACAGGCCGAGAAAACGGCTAAGGCATCCATCACATTGGACAGCCGACAAAAAAAGACGGCAACCATACGATCTGCCGTCCCGAACCCGTTCTTCTTTTAAAGTCAGTCGCTTAAATCAAGCAACTTGTGTCACGCTGGGGATTTTCTTCTCTTCCTCAGCTTTCACCAGATTGCGACCAGCTTTCTTCGCTGCATAAAGCGCAAGGTCAGCACGAGAAACCATGCTCTCCGCACTGTCACCCGGACGGAAAGTGGAGATGCCGATAGAAATCGTGATACGGCCAAGGTTCTCACCCGTGGAGCGCTTCACCAGTTCCTTTGCAACAACGTTCTTACGGATCTTCTCCGCAATCACTTTCGCATCTTCAATGGTGGTGCGTGGCAGAATGATGCCAAACTCTTCACCGCCGTAACGACATGCGATGTCATTGTTCTTCACGTTCTGCTTCACAGCCAACGCAACAAGGCGAAGAACTTGGTCACCAGTCTGGTGGCCGTAGTTGTCATTGAACTGCTTGAAATGGTCGATATCTGAAATCAGCAAGGAGAGGGGCGCATGGCTCTCTTCCGCTTCCTTCACCGCGCGCACCAGACTTTGATCGAAGTGCTTGCGGTTGTTCAGCGTGGTCAGCTCATCGGTGAGCGACTCATAACGGATCGCTTCCAAACCTTCTTGCAGAACGCCAATCTGGCGACGAGAATCAACCAGCTGTTCGCGAAGCTCCTGATTGCTTTCAGCAGTTTCAGTGGTCAGCTTGGCAAGATGGATCACAAGTTTGGAAAGCTGGGAACGATCACTCACGTTCTCCAGAGCGCTCAAAGTGCGGGCAAGCTCTTCACCGTATTCGGTGGTCTTCAACGTGCCTTTATCAAGAGCAGAAATCAGTTCCCGGACTTCCTCTGAGATCTTGTCGCCAACTTCGTCAATGCGCTCACCCAGACGGTTTGGCGACAAAAAACGGTTGTAGATCTTCTGAGTTTCTTCAGGAGAGATTTTGCCATCACGGGCAAGAATCTTATTTATGGTCCGGTTGAGAGCCCGGTTAAATCCGGATGCGTAAGAATACCACAGCTCATAGTTGCGTGGAAACGCTGGAAGCTTATTCGTTTTGATGTAATCGAGCGCACTGTCTGCATAAACAATAGTACGCTTGAACTCGTCTTCTTGACTCATGATTGCATCACCGCGTCACGGATAGGGCTACCCCATAGTTAATAAGCTAATTTAACATTAGCTTATTTAATGGGATATACCTAACCAGTGGTTAACCTCAGGAAAATGGGCTATCGGCTTTGAACTTTGGAACGAGTTTCCCGCAGCAGGAACGCCGGAATGTGGCTTGCATTACGGAAAATCGCTTCATCCTTAGGTTGGTTAGCGCGGCGACCACCTCGTGCACGTGCTGGAGCACGGCGTTCGGTGTGCATTGGAACCATAGGTTGCTCTTCCAAACCAGCTGGAACAGAATCAGCTTCCTGAACTGGAGCCTCCTGCGCTTCTGCTTTGGACTTACGTGAGCGATTTTTATCTTTCTGGCCACGGGTAGAGCGGCGGCGAGATTTCTTTTCTTCGACAGGCGCTGAGAAGTCGACTGGTTCGCCAACCCATTCCAGTTCCTTGCCAATGGTCTCGTTGATCGCTTGCAATGCTTTCTCGTCCTTACCCGTCACAATGGAGATTGCGGTGCCGTCACGGCCTGCGCGTCCTGTCCGGCCAATCCGGTGGACGTAATCTTCGGCCTGAATCGGAAGATCGAAGTTGAATACGTGACTTACGCTCGGAATATCCAGACCGCGTGCTGCAACATCACTGGCAACAAGGATCTTGATGTTACCTTTTTTGAAGTTGTCCAGCATGGTCATACGGGAGCGCTGGTCCATATCGCCGTGCAAGGCGCCAACGGAAAACTCGTGACGAACAAGCGAGCGGAAGAGGGTGGCTACATCGCGCTTGCGGTTACAGAACACAATCGCGTTCTGAAGATCTTCAGCGCCTTCGATCAGTTCGCGCAGCTTCGCGCGCTTCTCATAATCTTCTGGCTCAGCTGCAGCAATACGCTGTGTTACCGTTTCAGCCGTAGTGGAAGCCTTCGCGACTTCAACCTTGGCAGGATTCTGCAAGAATGTATCGGTCAAACGTTGAATTTCGCTCGGCATTGTTGCAGAGAAGAACAGGGTCTGACGTGTGAATGGGATAAGCTTACAGATGCGCTCGATGTCTGGAATGAAGCCCATGTCCAACATGCGGTCGGCTTCATCAATCACGAGGATATCAACGCCCTGCAGCAACAGTTTGCCACGCTCGAAGTGATCCAGCAGGCGGCCTGGTGTCGCGATCAGAACATCTGCGCCACGCTCTAGCTTGCGATCCTGCTCAGCGAAGGAAACTCCGCCGATCAGCAGAGCCACGTTCAGCTTGTGATTGACACCATAACGGTTGAAATTGTCTTCCACCTGCGCAGCAAGCTCGCGGGTTGGCTCAAGAATAAGAGTTCTTGGCATCCGGGCGCGCGCACGGCCTTTTTCCAGAAGAGTAATCATCGGCAAAGTAAAGCTTGCCGTTTTCCCGGTTCCGGTTTGAGCAATGCCGAGGACATCTCTGCGTTCTAAAACGTAAGGGATGGCGCCTGCCTGAATGGCAGTCGGCTCTGTGTAACCAGAGGCTTCAACAGCGGCGAGAACTTTCTCACTAAGTCCGAGAGTGGAAAACGACATATGGCATGTTCTTTACGATAATTAAGGAGAGAAGCTGGAATCCGTATGATTTACAGGTTTCTCCAACCAGTTTGGCGGAACACTACATTTCTAAGCAGCGTTGTCAATAAATTCTGCGGCATAACCGATATATTCCTTCAAGTTATGCCAAGGTTGCTGAGTTCTAACCTACGTAAAACTCAGCAACTATTCAGAATTAAGGCTCTTTTAAATATCCAGATCAGTCGCGAACTCCGCGCGCTCCTGAATGAAGTTGAAACGAGCCTCAGGTTTGTTGCCCATCAGCTGCTCAACAGCGCTGCGGGTCTCAATCACTTCATCTTCGCCAACAACCACCTTCAAAAGGGTGCGGCGTTTCGGGTCCATGGTGGTCTCTTTCAGCTGCGCAGGCAGCATCTCACCCAGACCCTTAAAGCGACCGATTTCAATCTTGCCGTTCTTCTTGAAGGAGGTCTTCAGCAGCTGCTCGCGATGCTCATCATCACGGGCATACAGAGTCTTGCCTCCCTGACTGATGCGATACAGCGGAGGAACAGCCAGATAAAGGTGCCCATTGTTGATCAGATCAGGCATCTCTTTATAGAAGAAGGTAATCAGCAGCGCCGCAATGTGCGCACCATCTACGTCCGCATCGGTCATGATCACGATGCGTTCATAACGTAGATCTTTGTCATCGTAGTTGGAACGCGTGCCACAACCCAATGCTTGAATAAGATCAGAAAGCAGCTGGTTAGCCACGAGCTTGTCACGACCAGCGTTGGCAACGTTCAGGATTTTACCACGCAGTGGCAGAACAGCCTGCGTTGAGCGGTTACGAGCCTGCTTTGCAGAGCCACCCGCTGAGTCACCCTCCACGATGAACAGTTCAGTGCCATCAGACTTGCTGGTAGAACAATCCGCCAGCTTACCCGGCAAACGCAGACGGCGAACCGCAGTCTTACGGGCAACGTCTTTTTCCTGACGACGCTTCAGGCGCTCTTCCGCACGATCAATAACCCATTCCAGCAGCTTGTTGGCCTGGTTTGGAGAAGCTGTCAGCCAGTGATCAAAAGCATCACGAACGGCATTTTCTGCAATACGCGTCGCTTCATTCGTCGCCAGTTTGTCCTTGGTCTGACCAACAAACTCAGGTTCACGCACAAACACAGAAAGCATACCAGCCGCTGACGTCAGAACGTCATCGCCAGTGATAATGGAGGCTTTCTTATTGCCGATCAGCTCACCATAAGCTTTCAGGCCGCGGAGCAGGGCATAACGAAGACCGGTCTCGTGTGTGCCACCTTCCGGTGTTGGAACGGTGTTACAGTAAGAGTTGACGAACCCATCGCCTGCGAACCACGCAACAGCCCACTCAACAGCGCCATGCCTGCCAGTTGCCTGCGTGCGGCCAGCAAAGACCTCATCAGTCACGCGGCGCTCTTTGCCCAACGCTTCTTCCAGATAATCCTTCAGACCACCTGGGAAATGGAAGGTTGCGCTTTCAGGAACACCATTGGCTTCATCTGCCAGAGACTTGGCACAGCGCCAGCGAATCTCAACACCGCCAAACAGATATGCTTTGGAACGGGCCATCTTCATAAGACGAGCAGGTTTGAACTTCAGTGTTTTGCCAAAGATCTCTGCATCCGGCTTAAAGCGCACCATGGTGCCGCGGCGGTTGTGAACATCACCAACCAGCTCCAGACCGCCATCAGCAAGGCCGCGGCGGAATGTCTGGCGATAAAGTTTCCGGTTACGGGCAACCTCAACCACCAACTCTTCAGAGAGCGCGTTCACTACGGAAATACCCACGCCGTGCAAACCACCGGAGGTCTCGTAGACTTTACTGTCAAACTTACCACCAGCGTGCAGGGTCGTCATAATGACTTCCAGCGCGGATTTGTCTTTATATTTAGGATGCGGATCAATCGGGATGCCGCGACCGTTATCTGTAATGGTCAGATAGCCATCTTCACTTAAGGAGACATCAATCCAGCTGGCGTGGCCGGCAACGGCCTCATCCATGGAGTTGTCAATCACTTCAGCAAACAGATGGTGCAGCGCTTTTTCATCCGTACCGCCAATATACATACCCGGACGGCGACGGACTGGCTCCAGCCCTTCAAGCACCTCAATGTCGGCAGCAGTATATTCTGCATCACCCGCAGCCGCAGGAGGAGGAGTCCGGCCTGCGCTGGAAGATTGGGCAGGGGAGGACGGTGCGCTTGCTGCTGGTGCTTGTTTCTTCTCAGTGCTGCCAGAAGAGGATGTCAGCTCATCCATGCTTTTGGTAACATCTGCAAACAGATCATCAGGCGTGCTCATCGTACCTCTTTGGTCTTGCGCTCAGTAGTCTCGAATCAAACGGCAGTTTTGCAGGACTGAGAGAAAAGGGCAAAGATCTGCCGGAGTTCTACTCTTGTTCCTTGTGGGTAAGCGCCAGATATACGCTTTTTCGCTTACCTGATTGTGCCGAGCCCCACCTTTAGCGGGCATCTGACAGCCATATGCGCCATTCGCGGCGAAAATACAAATGGCATTTCTGATTACCCTATGGCCTGTGGTCAAAACTTTACACCGCGCATACACAATGCAGTAGCGTCATGTGCTGTAGATTGTTGCGAGCTTGCAACATGAAATTACGCTGACCCGAATGGTCGAAACTGACACTGGTTCGGTAAAGGCAAATTGGATAGTTTGCCTTGTCCATGTTTGAGAGGTGGTCGAACTGTGTAGGTTTTTTGTCAATCAGATTGAAAGCTAGGCATTTGTAAGATCATTTGTGACAATTTGAAGATATGTCGCCTTTGGAAACAAAATTGACATTTTTTCCTTTCATAGCCTGAACCTACAACGACGGCATGAAAACATGAGAAGTCAGAACCGTTGATCATTCGACAGCGGTCAAGTGAGGCACTTTGAAAAAAGCATTGTTTAAAGATGGAATGGTGACGCACCGCGCTGCGTTTACGCGTCTTATAACAAGCTTGAGCTGTGTCTCGGTTCTCACGTTCGCTACAGTTGGAAATGTTTACGCACTCGATTCAAATAAGAGTGCCGATGCTATGGCCGCCGTCAACCAGATGGCAAACGTCACACCTCAGCAGGCTCTGAAGGAAGGGGCCCGCGCTTATTATTCCGGTGAAAAAGACAAGGCACTTTCTCCGCTTCGTTACGCTGCTGAAAACGGGCAGGCCATGGCCGCCTGGAAACTCGGCAGAATGTACGCGCAGGGAGATGGTGTGCCAGAAGATGATCTTCAGGCATTCCAGTACTTTTCTCAGGTCGTGCGCGAGTACTCTTCCGATGGTCCCAACGCGCGTTCCGCTCCATTTGTGGCAAGCGCACTCGTTGAACTGGGCCGCTACTTCCTGACAGGCATTGGCGATACCCCAGTCAAGCAGAACACCTATAAGGCACGTGAGGTCTTCACCTACGCCGCGTCTTACTTCGGTGATGCAGACGCACAGTACAATCTCGGCCTTATGTATCTGGATGACAAACTTCCCGATCATGACCGCCGTCTCGCGGCGCGTTGGCTCAAACTGGCTGCGGTAAAAGGACATGTGGGCGCACAGGCTAAATTCGGCGAACTTCTTTATTTTACAGAAGAGCTCACCACAGCACGCATAACCGGTCTGAAGTGGATGACTTTGGCGCGCAGGCAGATTGTCGGCGGTGCCAATGACACCTGGATCGTCACGCTGCACGAGAAAGCATTTTCTCTGGCCTCTGAAAAAGAGCGCCGCAAATCCGCTGAATGGGCTGATGAATGGCTCGCAAAACGCGGTCACGTGGTTGCTTCCAGCAACTAATCCACGTCCTTCCTGTATTTTCTTCTAAATATGACTTGACCACTCAGGTTATTTCTGCGATTTAAATCATGAGTTCAATATTCAAGTTTTGTTATTGACCTCTGTTTGGCGATTGTAGACCCCGATGCGGGTCTCTGGAATGTACTTGGGGTGAGTCTTTTGGCTCACCCTCTTTTTTTGCCTGAACCCCGCAGAAAAGCTAAAATTTTCACAGTCTTCACGCATATTGTTTAAGCCCCTGAAATTTCAGCCTTTTCAACAGCTGGAAGCTGATTTCTCATTTTTCACGCATGATTTGGGAAAAACTACAAAACGCTATTGCCAAGCTTTAAAACTCTGCCTATATACCTGCCTCAACAAGACGCCACGGGGCGTCACGTTGATGAGTAACGGAGCATAGCGCAGCCTGGTAGCGCATCTGGTTTGGGACCAGAGGGTCGCAGGTTCGAATCCTGCTGCTCCGACCATTCATCAACCCGAGATAGATCGGAGCATAGCGCAGCCTGGTAGCGCATCTGGTTTGGGACCAGAGGGTCGCAGGTTCGAATCCTGCTGCTCCGACCATCTATCGACCCGAAGATTAGTTCGGAGCATAGCGCAGCCTGGTAGCGCATCTGGTTTGGGACCAGAGGGTCGCAGGTTCGAATCCTGCTGCTCCGACCATCTTCTCTTTCTCTCTTAAAATTTAAGACTGAAACGGCACGGATCACTTCCGTGTTTTTTGTGTTTGCACCATGCTTTCAGAGGCTGTGAGCTCATCAGGCAAGCCGAAACTTTCTCATACAATCAAAGATCTTTAGGCTGGAGCGGCAGCCTACTCGCAGGCCTCTCTAGTTGCGTTCGCAGGCCCATATAGCAAAGGTTGCGCGAAGAGCTTCAAGCGGGCGCTACAGGCGGTTCTATGCGCCTCATAAAGAGCATTCAGCTTGGTGATGAGGGAAGGGCGCTGGCGCAATAAAAAAGCCCAGAGGCGTAAACCTCCGGGCTTTTGAAATCTTGTGTTGTTCGGCTCTTCTTAGAAGATGAAGAGGTCCACAACGAAGAACATGCAAGCAGACAGGATCGCTGCCAGCGGCACGGTGATAACCCATGCAGCAATGATGGTCATGAAGTGCGAGCGGCGAACCAGCATACGGCGCTTCTCGTCTTCCTTGACGCGATTCTGCTTGAAGGTCTCCATGCCGGTGCTCTGCTTTACGAAAGCAATGCGACGCTTGGACTTCATGGTGTACCATTCACGGAAGAAACCAACACCGAAGATCGCACCCACAGCAATGTGAGTGGAGCTCACAGGCAGGCCGAGCCAGCTTGCAAAGATCACGGTGATCGCAGCGGACAGGGACACACAGTAAGCGCGCATTGGGTTCAGCTTGGTGATCTTCTCGCCAACCATGCGGATCAGCTTAGGACCAAACAGCATCAGGCCGAAGGAAATACCAAACGCACCGATCAGCATCACCCACAGAGGGATCGCAACAGCTTTCGCAATACCACCTTCCTGAATGGTGTGCACGATTGCAGAGAGTGGACCAATCGCGTTCGCAACGTCGTTTGCGCCATGCGCAAATGAGAGAAGCGCAGCAGAGAAAATCAGAGGCCAGCGGAACAGCGTACGCAGAGACTGGTTGCGGTTCTCCATGCCTTCAGACTGCTTGCGGATCAGTGGGCGACAAACCAGCAGTGCGATAACAAACGCAGCTGCACCAATCAGAAGAGCGATCTCGATGTCGATCTTGACGATCTTCTTCAGGCCCTTCATCGCCAGGTAGGTCGCAAATGCACCTGCCATAATTGCGATCAACAACGGCACCCAGCGGCGCGCAGCAGCGATTTTATCGTGCTGGTAAATGATGAAGCTTTTGATGAAGGCCAGGAACAGTGCAGCAATAATACCGCCCAGAACCGGAGAGATAACCCAGCTGGCCGCGATACCGGCCATAGTGCCCCAGCTTACAGAGCTGAAACCAGCAGCAGCAATGCCGCCACCCATCACGCCCCCAACAATGGAGTGAGTGGTGGAAACAGGTGCGCCGATCCAGGTCGCAAGGTTCAGCCAGATTGCAGCGGAAATCAGCGCCGCCAGCATCAGCTTTACAAAGTCGGTGTAGTCACCAACCTGACTTGCGTCGATAATGCCCTTGGAAACCGTTTTGACAACGTCACCACCGGCAATCAAAGCGCCAGCACTCTCAAAGATAGCGGCCAGCAGCAGAGCGCCGCCGATTGTGAGAGCTTTGGAGCCCACGGAAGGGCCCACATTGTTTGCCACATCGTTTGCGCCGATGTTGATCGCCAGATAGGCGCCAATACCAGCTGCAGCAACAATAATAATAGCGTTTGGTTGGTCAGAGACATAAAAACCAGCCATCGCCATAGCGAACATTAGAAAAACAAATGCGACCGCAGGAGCAACCAATGGCCGTGCCATTGCGTTGCCGGCCAGCTCTAGCCTGGAAAACTTTTCTAAGTCTTTGTCTAGAGTAGGCTTTTTTCTAAGGTTAGACATGCTGTATACTTTTTTCGCCGCGTCTTCTTCGCGTAGTTTCTCATGCACCGCGCAGCAAGCATCATACCCACTGCAATTTGGCACCCAACCCCTCATCATCCGATAAGGACAGGTGAGTGCATGTCATTTAGTGTGGCATCTTTGCCTTCAAATGAGCCTGCGCCGGAAACATTTCTCGAGGAACTTTGTGTATTAAAGCTACCTGCAAGCGCTTTTATTTCCGGTGAACGCTCAGTTCGCGCGCAAACTAGTTTTTGCGCCGGTATATTTCAAGTTAAAAATACCTATAAACTTTGGAGAAGTAACTAGTCACAGATATTTCACAAAAATTTCGCACTACCTTCACTCAAAATGGCTCAGCGTCAAGTCCAATAATACTGAAGTCAAAACCGCAAATATTGCACCTATGAGCGCAATTATTGCACTTGCTGCCGCAATGAGTGCATCTATAGTTATTTACTAAGAGAAATCGGTATAGGTTTACCAAGTGCATTGACACCAATGGCATAATTGGAGAAGAAACAGGAAAACTGGTATTTCGCCTTGGAAAACGCGTTTCCGATTCCGATGCGAGCAAGAGAGGTGACATGGTAGCTAGAATCTACAATCCAGCCAAAACGGCCATGCAGTCCGGAACCGCCAAGACCAACAACTGGGTGCTGGAGTTTGATCCGCAGTCTCCAAAGTCCATCGATCCGCTCATGGGCTACACATCTTCCGGCGACATGAAGCAGCAGGTGAAGCTGAAATTCTCCTCCAAGGAAGAAGCGGTCGCATATGCTAGCCGCAACAACATTCAGTACCGTGTTGACGAAGAGGCCAAGCGCAAGCACCGCCGCGCATCTTATTCAGATAATTTCCGTTTTGACAGATTATCTCCGTGGACACATTAAGTTTCGCCATTGAGATTATTCTCTAACGGCCTTATGAAACATCTCACGCAAGGGGCGAGCTGATCGCCCCGAGCCAAAGCGGTCCCTTAGCTCAGCTGGATAGAGCACCGGCCTTCTAAGCCGACGGTCGCAGGTTCGAATCCTGCAGGGATCGCCACTTTTCTCTCCCCAAAAATCAAGCAGCAGCTACACACATTGCCATCAATGGCGATGTGGAAACGACTTTCTCCGTTTTTGCGCCTAAAGAGTAAATTCGTCTCATCAGTTGAGCAGTGCAGCTTTGTATTCCACGATTGTAAAGCTCTTTGAAATCTGCAGTTTTGAACCTGTCAAAACCCCAGCAAAACTGAAGGGATATAAGGTGTTCAATCCGCCGCAGTTTTAATAAATTCCTCTAATAGATCATTGTGCATGCCACATTTTTGCTGTATTTGACGGCAAAACACGCCCTAGGGGAAATCAACGAGTTGAACTGCGTGCAAAATTCATCAGAAATCCGTACTAACTGGACACGTGAAGAGGCTGAAGCCCTTTACAACCTGCCGTTTAATGACCTGCTGTTTAAAGCTCATTGCGTTCATCGCGAGCATTTTGACCCCAACGAGGTCCAGCAGAGCCAGCTCTTGAGCATCAAGACAGGCGGCTGCCCGGAAGATTGTGCTTATTGCAGTCAGTCCGCTCGCAACAACACCGAGCTTTCCGCTTCAAAGATGCTTGAAGTGCAAATGGTGCTTGAAGAAGCCAAGAAGGCGAAGGAAAGCGGCGCAACCCGTTATTGCATGGGGGCCGCCTGGCGTTCTCCAAAAGACCGCGACATGCGCGCCATCGAAATGATGGTGGAAGGCGTCAAAGAGCTCGGCATGGAAAGCTGCATGACACTTGGCATGCTGACCCCTGAGCAAATCCTGCGCCTGAAAGATGCCGGGTTGGACTATTACAACCACAACATCGATACCTCAGAGCGCTACTACAGCGAGATCATTACAACCCGTAAGTTCTCCGACCGTATCGACACCCTCAACCTGGTGAAGGAAGCGGGCATCAAAGTATGTTCCGGTGGCATCGTCGGCATGGGCGAGAAGGATATGGATCGCCTCGACATGCTGGTGTCTCTTGCCACATTGGACGAACATCCGGACAGCGTGCCGATCAACATGCTTATCCCGATTGAGGGCACGCCGCTTCAGGATGCTGAGCCGGTTGATCCGATCGACTTCGTTCGTCTGATCGCTGTTGCCCGCATCATGATGCCAAAATCCCACGTGCGCCTGTCCGCAGGCCGTACGGAAATGTCTGATGAAACGCAGGCGATGAGTTTCTTTGCGGGTGCAAACTCCATCTTCAAAGGCGACACGCTGCTCACCACAGACAACCCTGAAGACTCCAAGGACGCAGCTCTGTTCAAACGCCTTGGCATCCGCCCAATGGGGCTGAAGAGCTGTGCGGCTGCCCATGAGCCTGCTGAATAAGCATCAGGGTGCGCTGGAGCGTCTGGCGGAACGGGGGAGATCCCGTTCCCTGCTCAAAGCGCATGGCTGCGATTTCTCATCCAACGATTATCTGGCGCTGACAACAGCGCCAGAATTGCGTTTGGCAGCAGAAAATGCACTGCAACGTGGCGTTGGCATGGGAGCAGGCGGCTCCCGTCTGCTGCGCGGCAATGATCCTGAGCATGAGGCACTGGAAGAAGAAGCCGCCAAGCTCTTTGGGGCTGAGCGGACCCTGTTCTTCGGCGGCGGCTACAACGCCAATCTGGCCATGTTCTCCACGCTTCCTCAAAATGGCGATCTGGTGCTGCACGACAGCCTGATCCACGCCAGTGCGCATGATGGCATTAAGCTGGGCTCAGCTCAGTCCATGGCCTTCCGCCACAATCAGGTGGACGACGCGCAGGACCGTATCAGGCAATGGCGCGAGCAGGGTGGCACTGGTCGTATCTGGTTGGCCTGCGAAAGCCTTTACAGCATGGATGGTGATCAGGCGCCTATCAGGGAACTGGTAGAGCTTGCCGATCAGCACGACGCCTTCCTGCTGGTTGATGAGGCCCATGCGACTGGCGTCCTGGGCAAGGGGGGTCGAGGTCTGGCAGCTGAGTTTGAAGGCCGTGAAAACGTTATTTCACTGCACACCTGTGGCAAAGCACTGGGCGCATCCGGCGCTCTGGTCTGCGGTCCATCGGTCATGATCGATTATCTCATCAATCGCGCCCGCGCATTCATCTACGCTACGGCGCCATCTCCTCTGGTCGCTGCCATCGTCCGTGCGTCTTTGCAACTGGTGCAGAACCAGCCGCAGCGCCGTGAACAACTGGCCGATTTAGTCGCCCACGCAAACGCAGAGATGGAACGTCTGTGCGGTCAAAAGGGCAGCGGAACGCATATTCTGCCGTTCCTGATTGGCGATGACAAACGCACCATGCGCATCGCGAAGGCCCTGCAGGAAACCGGCTACGACATCCGCGGCATTCGCCCGCCAACCGTTCCGCGTGGCACCTCCCGACTACGTATTGCTTTGACCTTGCATGGCAGCGAGGCTGATGTATCCAGCATGTTTGAAGTGCTTGCAGAAGAAATGGATCTGGTTCCGTCATGACACAACCAATCATCATTACTGGTACAGACACCGGCATCGGCAAAACAATCTTTTCTGCAGCGCTGACTCAGGCTCTTTCCGCCACCTACTGGAAACCTGTCCAGTCTGGCCTGGAAGAAGAAACAGATACGCAGGCTGTCACACGCCTCACAGGCTGTACGGCTTTGCCCGAAACATATCGCTTGCAAATTCCGGCATCTCCGCACTTTTCTGCAGAGGAAGAAGGCGTCCTGATTGATGTCGAGAACCTGACTATACCAGCAGTTGATGGTCCTCTGGTGGTTGAAGGGGCAGGCGGCCTTATGGTCCCGCTCACCCGCGAGACGCTCTACATCGACCTTTTCAAAAAGTGGCAGGCACCCATTGTGCTGTGCGCCCGCACCGGTCTTGGCACCATCAATCACAGCCTGCTTTCCATTGAGGCGCTGCGAGCCCGTGGCTGCAATCTGCTCGGCATCGTATTCATTGGCGATGAAGTGGCAGATTCTGAGCGCACCATCGCAGAATACGCAGGCGTCAAAAAACTTGGCCGCTTGCCGCTGCTGAAAGACATCACCCCAGAAACAATAAGAACAGCGTTTGCTGAGAACTTCCGTCTGGAAGATTTTCGCGCGCAAACCGGGGAGACCGCTTAATGTCCAAGAGCTCACCGATTTGGCATCCGTTCACCCAGCACGCTGTGCTGCAGGAAATGACCAAGATTACTGGCGGTTCCGGTGCTTACCTGACCAAGGCTGACGGCGAAAAACTGTTAGATGCCATCGCATCCTGGTGGGTCGTCACCCACGGTCACTGCCATCCGCACGTCATAGGCGCCATCAAAGAGCAGGCCGATAAGCTGGATCAGGTGATCTTCGCTGGTCACACCCACGAACCAGCTGAACGTCTGGCCCAGCAACTGCTGAACTGCACGCCAGATGGGCTGGATTACGTGTTCTTCTCCGACAGCGGTTCCACCAGTGTGGAAGTAGCGCTGAAGATGGCACTCGGCTATTGGCATCATCTGGGCGAGAACCGCCAGCGCATCATCGTGATGGAAAACAGCTATCACGGCGACACCATCGGCACCATGTCTGTTGGTGAGCGTGGGGTGTTCAACCAGCCCTATAACCCGCTGCTGTTTGATGTGGCCAAAGTGCCGTTCCCGTCTGCGGGCAATGAGCAAGCCACAATCGACGAGCTCGAAAAGCTCTGCGCTCAAGGCGATGTCGCTGCCTTTATTGTCGAACCGCTGGTTCTGGGCGCAGGTGGCATGCTCATGTACTCCGCAGAAACGCTGCGAGCGCTTTATGAGACCTGCAAAAAGCACAACACTCTGTTTATTGCCGATGAAGTGATGACCGGCTGGGGCCGTACCGGCAAATTGTTCGCCTGTGAGCATGCCCAGATCACACCAGACATCGCGTGCTATTCCAAGGGCCTGACCGGCGGGTCTCTGCCACTTGCGGTCACCATGTGCTCCTCAAAGATCTATGATGAGCATTATTCGACAGACAGAAGCAAAACCTTCTTCCATTCCAGCTCCTACACGGCCAACCCGATTGCGTGCGCCGCAGCAGTGGCCAATCTGGAGATCTGGGAGAACGAACCTGTCTACGAGCGCATTGAAAAGCTCATTGAAATGCAGGCAGCAGGTCTGGCGCGCTTTAAGGATGACGACCGCTTCACCAACATCCGCCAAACCGGCACCATCGCTGCAATGGATATCAACGTGAAGGATCACGGTTATCTGTCCGATGTTGGTCCGCGCCTCTATGAGTTCTTCAAATCTAAGAACTTGCTTCTGCGTCCACTGGGCAACACGCTCTATTCCATGCCGCCTTACTGCGTAACGCAAGAGGATATCAACCGGATCTACGACGCAATTGCTGAGGCCGCTGATGAACTCCTGTAAGGATCGCGGTGGACTGATTGGTTTTGGGCACTACGCCCCGCAACGACGTGTAGCAAACGCAGAAATCGAGCAGGATCTGGGCCTTGAAGAGGGCTGGATTGAACGCCGCACCGGCATTCGCGCACGCCGCTATGTGGCGCCAGATCAGGCCCTGACAGACATCGCTCTGCCAGCTGCACAAATGGCCATCGAAGATTCCGGCATCGATCCGTCCAAGATCGGCCTGACACTGCTGGCTACCAGCACGCCGGATCACCTGCTGCCACCATCTGCTCCGCTGCTGGTGCACAAGCTCGGCCTGCCGAACTCTGGTGGCATCGATATGGCAGGTGCGTGCGCTGGGTTCCTCTATGCGCTGGCCATGGCTGATGCCTATGCCAAAACGCAGGGCATTGCTGTTCTGGTGGTCGCCGCCAACATCCTGAGCCGCCGTATCAACCCGGAAGAGCGTGCCAGCCGCGTGCTGTTTGCTGATGCAGCAGGTGCCGTTGTGGTGACACCACCAACGCAGGACGGGCAGGGCATCCTTGCTTCCGACCTCGCCTCAGATGGCGCTTACTACGATCTCATCAAGATCTCAGGTGGCGGCAGCCGCAATCCGTACCGACCGGATATGGACCCCAACGAATACCTGATGAGCCTGAAAGGCGGTCAGACCGTATTCGCCAAAGCGGTGAACACCCTCACAGACTCTGCCATGAAGATTCTGGACAAGGCCGGGTTGAAACCATCTGATGTGGACCACTGGGCACCCCATCAGGCCAACGCACGGATCATTCAGGCTGTCGGAACCAATCTTGGAATAAACACCGACAAGACACTGATGACTCTGGGTGAGTATGGCAACAGCTCCGCGGCAACGATCCCATTCAGCCTGTCCAAATGCCGCGAGGAACGCAGCTATAAGCCCGGTGACAAGCTGTTACTGTCTGCCATCGGCGCCGGTTTCGTCAGTGGCTCATTGCTGATCGGCATGTAACAAGGGGCGCCCACTCGCGGTGGAAAAACGAGCGGGCGCTGGCGCATTAAACCGCAGCTATTTTGATGCGCTGTCCAGATAAGCCAGCAGGTTTTCAATATCTGCTGGCTTCTTCAGGCCCGCAAAGGCCATACGGTTCTTCGGGATGAATTTCTTCGGCTTGGCGAGAAACTCGGTCAGGCTCTCCGCATCCCAGGTCACATCCGCATTCGCCATGGCTTTGGAATACTTGAAGCCCTCAACAGCACCAGCTTGGCTGCCGATCACGCCATAAAGGCTCGGCCCGACCTTGTTCTGGCCTTCCTTCACGCTGTGGCAGGCTCTGCACTTCTTAAAAACCTTCTTGCCCGCTTTCACGTCACCTGCCAGCGCGACCTGAACCGGGGCCGCCACTGGTGCAGGCGCAGCAGCTGCCTGTTTGCCATCCGCATTCAAAACAAGGCGTAGGGTCACCGGCACAGTCCGCGTAATGCCGTTCAGTTTGGCAAGCACCTTCAGCTGATCAACGCCAGCATTCACGCCAGCCTCTTCTGTCCCCAAAAACAGCATGTCATTGGTGGTCGCCAGAACCTTGCCCTCAGAAATCCGGGCCACAAACACTTCCGTCTCCAGCGGAACCTCGGTTCCCAGCAGGTTCAGCGTGGCTTCCAAATCAACGACGGTTGTCTCACCCACACCAAGCTTGTTCAGCTCTGCCATATCCAGCTGCGCTGTCAGATCAGCCGCACCAATGCTTTGAAACACAATCTGGCGCATACGCTCGTTGCGGATATCGATGTTGGTTTCAACTGATCCCAGATCAATTGCCAGCTGCAGCTTGCCGTCCTCAGACACCGTGCCGGAAAGCTTCTCAAAGCTGTTCACCTCGCCAACGGAGTTCTTCTTAATTGTGCCGTAGGAAAGACGCGAGCTGTCACTGTCGACAGTCCAGCTCTGTGCAAGAGCGCTGCCGGACAACAATAAAAGCATCGCGGAGGTGCGGAAAAAGGATTTTACCATAGGTATGTCGCCTTCGTGATTTGATGTGATTGACGATTTTTGGTTGCTATCAAATGGGAAACACACGACAGCTGGCTTTTATTCGATGCATTTTGGAAAAAAATATCCGAAGCGTTTTCAGGGGGATCTGATCACAGTGATACCAAGGCTCTGGCGCTTTGCGCTATCGCTGGCCGGGCAAAAGGATCTGGCCGACGATCTGGTGCAGGCCACATGCCTGCGCGCGCTGGAAAGGGAAAGCCAGTTCAAGGCCGGATCAAACTTTGCCGCCTGGACGATGACTATCTGCCGGTCCATCTGGCTCAACGAAATGCGCAGCCAGCACTTGAGGAAGACCGGACAGCTCGATGCAGCCGTCGAATCTGGCCTTATTGACCCATCGCCATCTCCAGAAACGAATATTTTCGCCGCTGAAGTGTTTAAGCAAGTGATGCAGCTGCCAGAAGGTCAGCGTTCTGTGGTGGAACTTGTCTTTGTAGAGCAATTCACCTATCGCGAAGCAGCCGCAATTTTGGGTATTCCTATTGGGACGGTCATGAGTCGATTATCTGCTGCCCGCAAAACACTGGCACCTTTGCAACAGGATCACGCCAACCAGACGAAGAAAGGAGAGCTGGCATGACATACACCGATGCACAACTGCGTTCCTATCTCGCTGGTTCAGCGGAAGCCTCTCTGATACAGCAGATCGAGGCTGATCTGGAAACCGACCCGATCCTTGAGCAACGCCTTCTGGCTCTGGAAGGCCTGATCCCAGTCGTCCAGCACGGCTTTGCAGATCAACCAGCTCCGGAACACCTGAAGGAACTGGAAGAGAAAATCTTTGAAGATACCGCCAGTGAACAAGTCCCGGCCACACCGTTCTATCGCCAATGGGGCGCACGCGCAGCAACGCTTGCAGCAGGCCTTGTGATCGGCACTGGCATGATGATCTGGGCGGATGACGCACCTGACTGGCGCCAGGAAGTTGCCAGCTATCAGGCCCTTTATGTCAAAGACACCATCGCCTCTCTCAACCGCTCAGAAGACGAACTAAAGCAGGAGCTTGCCATAGCCTCTGCCGCAGTGGGCCAGCAGCTTAACCTGAGCGATTTGACGGACCTGCAAGGCCTGAAACTGCTCAGAACTCAGATCCTCGGCCATGAAGGGGCTCCGCTGATCCAGATCGTCTTCGCTGATCCAAACGGCGCTCCCATCGCATTCTGCATCCTGAAAGACACCGGCGCATCAGATACTGCCATGCACTCCGATAATCTGAAAGGCATGGCCGCCGCCGACTGGACCGGCAATGGCTACCGCTATCTGGTCATAGGCGGCGATAACCAGAACCGCATCGACACCGTGGCCCAGCAAATCCACTCCCGCGTTCTGTAGGTCATCTAAGCACTTATCTTTCTGTCAGTATCTTCAAGAGCCCCTGCATTGCCACGGGTTCTTATGATAAGTCTTCGGGATTGCCGATCAGGATGTTGTTTTATGAAGACTTACAATGAGATTGAAGCGGAAAATCAGGAAGAACTGGCCAGTCGTGCCTGGTTTCACCTGATGCGGGCTCATCGCTACCTCTACCCAAGATTTGAGCGGAGCTTGCGTGACTACGGCATTGATAATCCGGTCTGGTACGAGATCATGCTGGAGATTGAACGGGCAGGAGAGCAGGGCGCAAAGGCCGCTGATTTGCAGGACAAGCTCTATATGGCCCAGTTCACCATGTCGCGCCATATCTCACGGATGGAAAAGAAGGGCTTGGTGGAGCGTCACCCCGATAAAGAAGATGGCCGCGCACATCTGATCTTCCTGACGAAGAAGGGAGCAGACGTCAACAAAGAGCTCTGGCCCCATTACTTCCGCACTATTCAAAAGGAAGTCGGCGCCCATCTCAGTAAGGATGAGGCCTTTACGCTCTTCAAACTGCTGACGAAGATCTACTCATAAAAAAAGGGCCGCTCAGCAGCGGCCCAAATTCATTTTAAAATCTGTAGTTCGCCGTGAGGCTGAAGGACCGGCCTGGTTCTTTCAGAGTGTTCACTGTCTGATAGTCGCCACCATAGGTGCCACGGTCTGAGTAATCTTCATCAAAGATATTATTCGCTTCAAAGCGTAGCTTCAGGCCGTCAATCTGTTCAGGTTGATACTCTGCGAACAACCCAACAACTGCGTAACCGTCTATCGTTCTGTTGGAGTCGCTAGATCCGGTGTCATAATCCAATGCAGCCTGAACATCTCCGCCAACGGTCAGATCATAGTTTTCCAATTTATGAGAGACATTGAATGCGATGACTTGTCCAAGTGGTGCGGCAAAATCCGTTGCAAGATCGGAGGAAGCCGCATCACTATCAACTTCCACACGTGTGTTGGAATAGGTGATTTTTGCTGCACCTGAGCTCCATTTGTAGCCTGCAGCTAAGTTGAAACCTTCGGTAAGAACGTCGACATTTTCGACTTTGGACCGGGCATCACTAATGTCAGTCCTGAAAACTTCGCCTGAAAGCAAGAAGCCGGACCGTTCAAATTCAAAACCCGTGGTTATATTGTGAGAACGTGATGGTTTGATACCGGAGTAATCCCAGGACGCATCGAAGACATAGTTGTCTTCCAGCGCGATCCCACCGAAAACAGTGGCATAACCGGCTTTAAGTTTGAGACCTTCCAGGATTTCATAGGATGCAGACCCGTTACCGCTGAGCCCTGTTACAGAAGTATCAAAATCTCCAAGACCTTCAAACCGCTGATGATCAACACGTAAGCCTGCTGAGAGCTTTAATGCTGACAATGGTGTCCACCGGACTTGCCCGAAGCCGCCAAAGTTATTGGCAACCTCTTCTAAATCAGAGGACGGACCTTCATAGTTCGCCGTTTTTCTGTAAAAATCGAAGCCCGTTGTAAAACCAATATCTTCACTAAAATGGAAAGTGTTTGCGACTTTTCCGTTTAGTGTGTTGGAGGTGCCTTTACTTCCATATGGCACAGGCACGTCAATGTTATTCTCGCTAAAGCCTAAAACCACCTCAGGATCATAAAGATCAGTTGGTTCCAGATGTTCATAACGGAATGAGAAGCTTTTACGCGTGGTGTCATACAACCTGATAGTATCATTAGGTTTATTAGTTAGCGATCCAAAGTTAGCTCGATAAGGCCGCTCTTCCTTGTCCTTCAGCATCATTCCGGAAACCTCAAATCGGTGTCCGGTGTCTGAAGTGTAACCGCCTTTGAGAAGGCCGGTTTGCAGGTTTGCGCCGGTACCCGGGATTTCCCAGTCACCGCCGGAGGTGTAATCCTGTCCCTTGGCGTTCTTGGCAAAGGCGAGAATATCAAAACCGTTATGTTCAGCAAAACCGGTCAGGGCTTGAGAGAACGTGTTGCCGTTCGTGTCAACGCTCAGCGTGGCTTTGCCGCCCATGGTCTCACCATCTTCCAGCAAGTCCAGCGCATCGATCAGCTGAAAGGCGATAGAACCGCCCAGAGCATTTGGACCGGAATCTGCAGCCGCGATACCTGCGTCCACACGCACGGCACGCAACAAGGCTGGATCAATGGCATTGGCTGTCACATGGTGAAAGGCGCGGTTGTTCTGCATCGCCCCTTCAATGGTCATGTTCAGGTTGAGCGCGTCCACACCATTGACGAAGATCTTTTGGGCAATCGGAATACCGCCACCAACAGTCACTGAGGCGTCTTCAGCAAACACATCCCGCAGAGTGCCCATCTCCGCTGCTTCAATCGCCTGTCTGGAAACGTAGATTGAGGTGTTTCTGTCTGCAGCCACCGCAAAGCGGTCGTTGTTGAAACTGTAAACAACAACAGGATCCAGCTCCTCGCTGGCATCCACGCTATCTTGTGCTGCAGCCCCGGTAGAAAAATAAGCACCGTTTAAAACACAAACGGAAACAAGCAACCGCCACCGAAGTTTCTTCATTATGGTCCCCACCCACATATTGGCCGTATTACCTACGGCGAATCAAATATGAGAAAATCACTCATGTTTATTCACGTGGGTATATGGGAAGGAAATTATAGATGCAAGTGCATCTAAATAGACAAAATGGCACTGCAGATGGAGACAATCTCTATTCTTTATTTATATCAATATGTTAGTGGGTATTTTGCACTGAATTGCACCTGTGTGTATTTAGCAGTTTTTACAGGTACGAGCCGTAGCAGGCAGGCCAAAGGCACAAAAAAAGCCCCCACCAATCGCTTGGCAGGGGCTCATAAAAACAAAGAGGATTAAGCTTGGCGCTGACCCATCTGGTCGTCGAGTGTCAGCAGGTGCCAACGGTCATCTCCAGCTGCTTTGACCTGATCAAGAACGCGGCGGAACAGGTCTTCCTCTTCAATCTGTTCTTCCAGGAACCAATGCAGCATGTTTTGAGTGCCGTACTCTTTTTCCTCATGGGCAAGATCGAACAGAGCGTGGATCTGCTCTGTTACTTTTACTTCCATTTTCATAGCCAGTTCAATCGCAGCCTGAGCTGAATCAAATTCAACAGTCGGAGCGGAAATGCCTTCCAGCGTCACGCGGGAATCGCGCTTGACGATGAAGTCGTAGATACGCATGGCATGCTCAGTTTCTTCCTTGGAATGAAGGCGAAACCACTTTGCGAAGCCCGGCAGTTCGCAAGAGTCAAAATAGGCAGCCACAGCGAGATAAACGTAGGATGCGCTCAGCTCAGCATTGATCTGCTGGTTCAGGGCATCAGCAACTTTTGTGTTCAGTTTCATCACAATCTCCAATCAAAATTCGTGGAGACAGATTTGAAAAGCTACAAACTAATCGCCTTGACCAAAGTCAATTGCAACAGAATTATCTTAGCAATTGCAAGTGATTGGCAATTTCACAAATGCACTTGCGACGCATGTTTTTGCTCTCACGCCCGCCAGTTTTTCGGAGCAGAGCCATAGACCCGTTTAAACGCATTGCTGAAGCTGGACGGGCTGTTATAGCCAGCCATATACGCCGCTTCCGCAACCGTAATACCACCCTTGTTGATTGCTTGCCTTGCTTTTTCCAGACGCTGTTTGCGGATGAAGTCGGAGACCGTCAGATTGTACTTTTCTTTGAAATGCCGCTGAATGCTGCGCTTACTGAGGCCCGTTTCTTTGGAAATCCGTTCAATGGAAAGATCCTCTCCCAGATGCTCCAGCAGGTACTCGCGAACCTTCAGGCCTTTGATCCGCAGTTTCGTGTCATCTTCCTGCGCTTCTGCTTGCACAGCCCCGCGCAAATGCGCACACGTTTGCGCCAGAAGCCCCAGAGCCTCCGCCTGTCGCTGCAAGCCACCAATCTCATCACAGTTCTCAGAGCTCATGGAAAGAACACGAGCAGCACATTCCACCATCTGCTCATCCGGTTGCCAGATGAAGTAGTTCAATTGCCCGTTCATGAAGCTGCGCAGCTCCTCAGAAAGAGCAGGGGACTCCAACCCAAGAGATCCAAACCAGTCCGGCTGTGCCGCTATGCCAACTTTGCGCAAAGAATGCCCGGCTTCACTCGGCCTCAAGCGCAGATTGGCACTCTTTTTCAGGTTAAAGAGCAGTGCCTGAGGTTTGGGTGCATCTCGACTGCCCGCATCCAGATCAAAATAGACATCATCAATGTAAAACTGCTGCTGTCCTTCCAGATAAATGAAGATCTGAAAAATGGGTGAGAGCTCCACCAGACTATCATGCGCATGATGCTCCATGGTCTCATCCAGAACTTTGACTCGAATCTGCTGCGCAATCTGCACCAAAAATGCCCCCTGACTTTTCATTGGCGCGCATGAAGATGTTTTTGGCGCACACGCCAATGCATTTCCAATCGACGAACACCCCCTCATAAATATATTATGAGTTTTGAAGTCAAGTTTAAAACTTCGTATGATTGAAGTTAGTCCAGCGCGACCTTCCAGCTAACCAACATCTCTGAATGAGGTGCCCAAAGTGCTTGTTATCCCCGCAGGCGCTCATGGTGCTGTGTTGCCGCGCGGACAGGATTGGAGAATGTCTCGATGACCAGCCGCGGCGTTGAAAAAGCACCTAAGAACGGCCTTTTCTGCAAAAAAACGCAAACCAACGCACTAAATCTCTTATTGATGTCAACGGCGCTGACCTGCTCAACAGCGGCTGTCGCGCAGGAGAATAACTTGCTGGATGAGGTGGTCGTCACAGCCTCAGCCTCTGAAGTGACCTACAAGAACGCTCCGGCCAGCATCTCGGTTATCACCGCAGAAGAGCTGGAAAATCAGGGCGCTAAGGATGTTCGTTCCCTGCTGGAAAGTGTGGAAGGCCTCACCTTCAACAGAGCGGGCAACCAGAGCAAGGTGCAGATCCGCGGCCTGAATGAGAATTACACGCTCTTCCTGATCGATGGAAAACGCGTCACCTCCGCCCCAAACGCTTTCCGCGGCAACGACTACGATTCCGGCTGGGTACCACTGGAAGCCGTCGAACGCATTGAAATCGTTCGCGGCCCCATGTCTTCGCTCTACGGTTCAGACGCCATTGGCGGTGTGGTCAACATCATCACCAAGAAGGAAACGGATGAGTGGCACGGCTCACTTACCACCGAATATACCCTTCAGGAAAACCGCAAATCCGGTGATTATGGCCGTACAGGCTTCAATCTCTCTGGGCCGTTGCTGAAGGACAAACTCTTCATGCGCACCTACGGCAGCTGGGATTTCCGCCGTCAAGATTCTGGCAGTCTGAACCCTGACTTGCCCAGTGGGCGGGCAAACCCCGGGTTCGCTCGTAGTGACAACAAGTATATCGATACAACTGTGACTTGGGATGTGAATGAAGAAAATTCTCTCGATTTTAACGGGGGTTACAGTAAACGACAGCACGATCTGACCACCCTAGACAGATACTCGGCGGGTATAACCCATCATGGTTCCTATGAGTTCGGTGAGACAGAATTGCGTGCTTTCGGTGACCGGATCGAAAACTCATATGGACACGGAAACACTTCGGGCAAGAATGAGCCAAACACCGCCTACAACTTTACGGGAGACGGTAAGGTCAGCTTTGATGCAGATTTCGTTGTCCCACAGTTCATTACCATTGGTGCCACCTATCAACATCAATCCTTGGAAGACAAGCATGTGCTAACTGGAGAGGGGGGCTCTTACAACTCTATCTGGCAAGCATCGACATTCTTGGAAGATCGTTTTGAGATTTCAGATAGTTTTGAAGTAACACTCGGCGGTCGCCTCGACAGACATGAAAAGTTTGGCTGGAATGTTAGTCCTCGCGTATATGGCGTTTATCATCTGACTGATGCGCTTACTTTCAAAGGTGGCTGGTCGTCTTCCTTCAAAGCCCCAACTTTGCTTCAGCTGTCTCCGGGCTGGCAGCAAATATCCTGCGGTGGTAACTGCTATCTAGTGGGCGCAGATGACCTGAACCCTGAAGTTGGAAGTAGTTTCGAAGCGGGTTTCAAATATGATGAAGTAAAATGGAGCGCTGGAGTTACCGGTTTTCATAATACAATCAAAGATATGATCCCATTTCCGCCTGCCAGAACTCCAGATGCGGTAGCGGCTAAAAACTTCTCAAATTATGTTGGCGAAACTCCCGATGGAAAGCCAATTTTTAAGTTTCAAAACATCGAAGAAGCACGAACAATGGGTATCGAGGCAAGTTTGACTGTTCGTCCGATCGACAAGCTAACAGTCTTTGCCAACTACACTTACTTAGATGCGAAAAACATAAGCGCTAATAATGCGCCATTGGCCTTTCAACCAAAACATTCAGCGAATATTAAGTTGGACTACGCATTTAGTGAAAAGTTGAGTTTTGCCTTATCTGCCAACTACGTAGGCGAGCAATATACTTGGATACCTGCAGACGGAAATACAACATTCGCCAGTAAAGTTGACGGATACATCACCGCCGACTTTAGCGGTCGTTATGATGTGAATGAAAACTTCACGCTTCGAGCTGGAGTTATGAACATCGCTGACAATCAAATTCTGAAAGAAGATAGCGATGCTTTCAACGTCGATGGCCGCCGCTACTTCATCTCCGGCACCACACGTTTCTAACGAGTTGGCACATTGAAACGGGAAGGTGGGCACAGCTCACCTTTTTCGCGTAAAGGCATACCACCATGTTTTCATTCAGGAAAACTCTTCTAGGCCTGTTGGTTCTTATGACTTCACAAAGTGTCGTGCCGAGCAGTGCAGCACGTTCCCTCAGCCCCGAAACAGCAGCAGGAGCTGTGGCTCTTCAACAGGGACAGGAGCTGTTGTTTGAGTTGCAAGCCGAGCCGGGTGATTACATCCAGCTCGGCTGGTCCGCCCCATACGGAAGTTTTCACTTAGACAGCGTTGAAAGAACAACCGGCAAACACATACGCCGGTTCATCTCCGAGAACGTCGGCAGAGCGCCATTTCTTTTGGTGGCCGGAGAGCAACCGATCGATCTTAAAGTCTCAGCAGTTCAAGCAGGCCAGTTCACGCTTTCTGTGCTGAGAAAGGTAGCTGTGAGCGAGCAAGTTTCCTCACAAAAAGAATACCTTAGCCCACGCATTGCAAAACTGGCAGAGCACCTGAAAACTGGAGGTACTCCCGATGATTTCTGGTCGGAAGTAGTGGAAACCGGCACTCCTCTTGTTGAAGATCAAGGGAACGGTAACAGCATCCTGACCTTTCTGGCCAAAGATGCGAAAAACGCCGTTCGTTTGCTAGGCGCCCCAACCAGCAATCACGAAGAGTTGGACAGACTTGGCATCAGCGATGTCTGGTTCAAATCATTTGTCGTGCCCAACACGACCCGATTGTCCTATCAGTTGGCAAAAGACGTTCCTCAGATTACCGGCTCATGGATAGAACGCCGCAGAGCAATCCTTGCAACTTTATCAGCTGACCCATTCAACAAATATCCATGGCCTTCAGACGCAATCGATCCATATAATCAACACTCTACGGTTCTTTTGCCCAAAGCCGACAAAGGCCGTTTTTTGCAGGATCGTGGTGGCGCAAAAGGCTCTCTGACCAAACATGTGATAGAGAGCCGGATCCTTGAAAACAAACGCAACATCTGGATCTACCGCTCAGTAGGTTATGAGGTATCAAAAGAAACAGCTCCGCTCCTGCTGATGTTTGACGCAGAGCACTACAACGGTCGCATCTCAGTTCCAACCATTCTGGATAACATGGTCGCGGAAGGCGTTATCCCGCCACTTGCTGCAGTTTTCATCTCCCATATCGACGGAAAAACACGGTCCAGAGAGCTGCCAAACAATGCTGATTTTGCGCAGTTTATGGCCAAAACTCTGCTCCCGTTTGTGGAAGAGGAGTTGGGGGCGCCTTCATCACCGGATAGAACCATTTTGGCCGGGTCCAGCTACGGCGGATTGGCCTCTATCACTGTAGCCCTCCGCTATCCGCAGCAGTTTGGAAACGTCCTCTCCATGTCCGGTTCCTACTGGTATTCAGAGGAGGGAGATGAGAACTATGTCGCCCAACTCATTGCAAGCAAGCCAAAGCAAGACCTCTCATTTTTCCTGAGTGCGGGGCTGTTTGAGAAGGGAGTTGGCGGTCGAGATCGCGGTATCCTCTATTCCAATCAACATGTTAGAGATGTCCTGATAGCAAAAGGCTATCCCGTTCAGATGAGAACATATGCTGCTGGACATGACCTGTTTTCATGGCAAACCATCCTCAGCGATGGCCTCATTTACCTGCTTGGAAATGCCGCACGAAAGTAACCACGCATCACAATTAGATGCACCTGCATAAAAATCTGAGTGTAACCTTCAGGTATTGTTGGACAACTTTTGGTTTTGATTTTAGATAGAGACAAAGCTCAACAGCCAGGCTGCGGCCAAGCCATGAGACATCTATCCAACGGAGTTAGACATGTTTCATCGTGTAAAAAGGTCTGTAGCTGCATTGGCTTGCCTAGCAATGGCCGCATCTCCAGCCCTTGCTGATCAGGTAGAAATCACCACTGCAACAGGCAAAGCCAACGTCACTGTCACACCAAAAAACCTTGTCGTGTTTGATATTGGCGCAGTTGACAACCTGAACGCCTTGGGCGTGCAGCCCTCAGGCGTCGTCAATAAAATGTACGTTGATTATCTGGATGGCGTGCAGTCCAACGCTGAAGTCATCGGCACTCTTTTTGAGCCGGACTTCGAAGCCATCAATGCTCTGGAACCTGAGCTGATCATCGTTGGCGGTCGTTCCAGCAAGCAGGCAAAACCACTCTCCGAGCTTGCACCAACCATCGATATGACCCCGAGCGCCTCTGAGGTGTCCCAGACGCTGCTTGCTCATCTGGAAGCATATGGTAAGGTCTTCAATAAGCAGAAAGAAGCTGCCGAACTTACCAGCAAATACAATGAGTTGCTGAGTGAAGTGAAAGCAGCGGTTAAAGGCAAGGGCAAGGCGCTCTTTGTTTTAACTAACGGTCCAAAAGTTTCTGTTTTCGGCCCGGGGTCACGTTTCGGCTGGTTCCACGATGAACTGGAAATCGAGCCAGCAATGGCCGAAATTGCAGTTGCCTCCCACGGCGAAGCCATTTCGTTTGAATACATCCAGAAGGCAAATCCGGATTGGCTACTGGTTATGGATCGCGCAACAGCAATCGGCAGCGATGCTGAAAATGCACGTCAGGTTCTGGACAATGAACTGGTGACCTCCACAACAGCCTGGAAGAAGGGGCAGGTGATCTATCTTGATCCAGCTGCAACCTACATTGCTCAAGGCGGCTATCAGGCCACCACACGCATCTTCGATCAGCTGCTCGAAGCCTTTAATAAATAACAACTATAGCCAGGAGCTGGGCAAACGTTGCTCAGCTCTAGCCTTTCTCTCGGTGCCCCATGAAAAACATCGGCGTTGCCATCGTCGCTCTGTTCGCTCTTTGCTGCTTCAGCCTGTTTGTAGGTGTTCAGGAAGTCTCCATCACAGATTGGTGGCAAGACCCACAAAATACCGACCTCTTTCTCATCAGCCGAATCCCACGGACACTGGCCGTGGTTTTGACTGGCGCATCGCTTGCGGTCTCAGGCGCCGTCATGCAAATGCTTGCACGCAACAGCTTTGTTGAGCCATCCAGCGTCGGAACGGCTCAAAGTGCAGCTCTCGGTATCTTATTGGTCACATTGCTTTATCCGGCGAGCCCTCTAATCGTAAAGATGATTGTGGCTGCTGCAACTGCCATGATCGGAATGGCAGTTTTTCTGGCAATGATCTCCCGACTACCTGTGACGTCGCCTCTGCTTGTGCCGCTTGTTGGATTGATCTTCGCCGGCATAGTGGAGGCCTTGACCGTCTTTATCGCCTTCCAGACAGATATGCTCCAGTTTCAGGGCACATGGATGAGCGGCGAGTTCTCAGGCATCCTGCGCGGCCGCTATGAACTGCTTTGGCTCTGCGGGGTTCTGGCAATACTGACTTACATCGTAGCCGACCAGTTCACCATCATCGGCATGGGCAAAGACGCCAGCATCAATCTGGGTCTTAACTACAAACAAGTGGTTATCCTTGGTCTGTTTATTCTGGCGCTCTCAACGTCTCTGATCGTCGTAACTGTCGGCATGATCCCGTTTGTCGGGCTGGTCGTGCCCAACATTGCAAGGCGCATGATGGGAGATAACCTGCGGGCGAGCTTGCCCTGGGTGGCTGTTCTCGGTGCATTACTCGTGCTGACCTGCGATCTGATTGGCCGACTTATTCATTTTCCCTATGAAATTCCAGTGGGCACAGTTCTGGGCGTGATTGGCTCCTTTGTTTTCCTGTATCTGCTTTATGCGAGACCAGCCCATGCACGCTAAAAAGCTCATCATTATGGGCGTGTTGCTTGCATTGGCCTGCATCGCGTTCATGACCATTGGCGCCAAGGGCAGCTGGAGCTTCCTTTTGGTGTTCCGTGGCACCAAACTCCTCGCATTATTGCTGGTTTCGGTCGCCATCTCCGTTGCAACACTGCTGTTCCAAACCATCAGCGGAAACCGCATCCTGACCCCATCCATCATGGGATTCGACTCTCTTTATCTGCTCGTACAAACACTGCTGGTCTTCACGCTTGGCGGCTTTACCTACGTGGCTTTGGATGGACAGCTGAAGTTTCTTGCAGAAGTGGGTGTCATGCTCTTTGCGGCAACACTTCTCTTCACAACAATCATGGGTAAAGGAAAGCAGGACCTCCACCGCATGGTGTTGGTCGGCATCATCTTTGGTGTGCTCTTCCGCAGCCTTTCGGGCTTTCTTCAGCGCATAATCGACCCTAATGACTTCGCCATCCTGCAAGGTGCCAGTTTCGCCCAGTTCTCCAGTGTTGATAAGGAGCTATTGGGCGTCAGCATTCTGTTGGTATTCGGTTGCTGCATCGTGATCTGGCGTCTCAGACACACTCTCGATGTCATCGCACTAGGGCGCAACAATGCTATCAATCTTGGTGTCAGCTATGAGCGGACAAGCTTTATCGTTCTCGTTCTGGTCGCAACGCTTGTATCGGTCTCAACCGCTCTGGTTGGGCCTGTAGCCTTCTTCGGCTTGCTGGTCACCAGCCTAGCTCATTTCATTATGAACACGCATCGCCACAGCATTCTTCTGCCTGCATCCATTTTGATCGCAGCGATCATTCTTGTGACTGGCCAGACTGCCTTTGAACGCATTCTGAAGAGCCAATCCACGCTCAGCGTAACCGTAGAGTTCTTTGGTGGCCTTCTCTTCCTACTGCTTCTTTTCCGAGGGAAAATGAAATGATTGAAATAACTGGTGTTTCTCATAGGTATGGAAAGAGCAAGATCCTAAGCGACATCTCGCTCACCATTCAAGACAGCGGCATTACAGCTCTGATTGGTCCAAATGGGGCAGGGAAGTCAACGCTGCTCTCCCTCATGGCCCGCCTTCAACCACTTCAAACCGGCTCTATCTCCTTTGACGGAAAATCCGTCGCTCAGACACCAACCAGAGAACTAGCCAAGACACTCGCAATCCTGCGGCAAGACAACGCCTTAAGCAGCCGCATGTCCCTGAGGGATTTGGTGGGTTTTGGTCGCTACCCTCACCACAAAGGACGGCCAACTGCAAAAGATCACAAAGCCGTAGACGAAGCCCTCGATTATTTTGATCTTCAGGATATGGCGGACAGGTTCATTGATGAAGTTTCTGGCGGCCAAAAGCAACGCGCGCTCGTGGCCATGGCATTCTGTCAGGAAACCAAGTACCTGCTGCTCGACGAGCCCCTGAACAATCTCGACATGTACTACGCCCGTAGCCTCATGAAACGCTTGCGAGAAATTGCCGACGCCCGCCAACGCTCCTTCGTCATCGTCCTCCACGACATCAACTACGCAGGCGCCTACGCCAACGAAATCATAGCCCTAAAAAACGGAGGACTCGCCATCCATGGAACCCCACATGACGTTCTGGAAACCCAAGCCCTGAAGTCTCTATACGCCATGGAAATCACAGTTACCCAGCACCAAGGCCAGCGCGTCGCGCTGCATCATTTGTAAGTGGAGGTAGGGAACTTTGAACTTGCTGATACGAAGCCAAATATAGTGGTGAAAATCACAGAGTTAGAAACAAGTAAATAACAGCTTGCAATCTTATAGTTCGAGCAAACACTTATATGACTTACTCCACCAACATGAAGTAAGTCATATAAACGAGAACGACTGCGCCGTTCTTGTTGATCTTTCAGGTCAAATCTGCACAAATAATTATAATAGCATTAAACAGTACTCTCCCTTTCTTTCGGCAATCTACTACGATCCCAACTGGAACGGATTTCAAGTTAACGATGAATTCAATTGCGTATATTTGGGTTACGCAACTTCGGAAGCTGCTGTAAAGGTTTAAGACTATTAGAAGGAGAAAATAGCACCATAGATAAAAATACTTCAATATTTAATTTAAACTAGCCGAATGTCTACTTATGGCCAAGAGCCCATTACCTTCGCCTCTGCAATATAGCGAATACTTTGCTTGCCGGCTATGTTGCAGCTCACAAGCAATGTTATCTGAGGCAACTAACTGCATCAGTAGTTAAGGTGATAAAGACATTTCAAAGAGGAATCGCTGCCTCGATAAATAGTCAGATTGTTTGCAATCTGAAGATAAGGAGAACACTGCCGGTACCCGCGTTAGCGCGCACATCCAAATAACTTCAAGGCGCTTAAGGGTCAGGCACTACACTATTACAACAACTAACTTTGCCTAGGTATCATCAAAGACGGATGAAGCATGAAATCTTACGCGCCAAGTATGTGTAAGATGAATTAATTTTCACTATTGTAATTTTTCATTACTTATCATTGTGTCGATTTAATAAATATTAATTTATTGTTAATTAATTTAATGAATTTCCTATTTTGCGGTGAACTTATCTGGAGATCTTCTAGAATGAAAGCTGATAAATCGTAATGAATGGACAGTAAATGGTGTTCTTGTGCTTTCGACAGTCAGTTTTAGCACTAGGATTATTGGTATGGTTCCATCCTGACGTTTATGCGCAGGCCGTGATTGATGATGATAATCCCTTGGGCTCAAACCAGACGGTTGGCGGGCCCGGTTCCACACATGGAGATACCTGGAATGTTGGTGGCACAGTCGTCGTTGGTGATAACGGTGCTGGCACTTTAACAGTTCAGCAAGGTGGAGAGCTAACCAGTGGCTTAAGTACGTTAGGCACAAATGGCTCATCAGGAACCGTAACAGTGACTGGCAGTGGTTCGAATTGGACTGCAAGTAGCGGTATTCGCGTCGGGCGCGGAGGGACCGGTATCTTCAATATTGAAGACGGTGCCACAGTTACCAGTACACAGGGTCGTGTTGGGGTGATTGGATCACAAGGCACAGCTACTATTACCGGAACTGGGTCTGCATGGACCATTAATACCGATTTGATTGTTGGGAATGGTGGAACAGGCAATCTTATCGTTGAGCAAGGCGGAGCGCTTATTACTGGTGAAAGCTCTGTTGGCGAGAACAATGGTGGCAGTGGTACGGGCGTTGTAACCATTCGAGATGCAGGATCAACTTGGGATCTCAGTGATCGCTTGCGGGTTGGTATAGCTGGCACTGGCACCGTAAATGTTGAAAATGGCGCTAGCGTTACAAGTACAGAGGGTCAACTTGGCGTATCGAACAACTTAGGTACGGTAAATGTGACTGGAGCAGGGTCTACCTAGGACATTTCTGATGAGCTTGTTGTTGGAGCGACTGGGGCTGCGGGTGGCAACTTGAATATCTCTGATGGTGGATCAGTAACCTCGCAGGGCTCCATTGTTTCTGAGTTTGCGACCAGCAATGGGGCGGTAACGATCACTGGTGCGGATTCAATATGGACTGTTTCTGGAAATATAATCATTGGCCGTCAGGAAGATGCAACTGTTACCATTTCCGATGGTGGGACGCTTGATACCCGTGGGAGCAATACAATTGGCCTCTTTAACGGTACGGGTTCTGTTGTTGTTACGGGTGCAGGTTCGAATTGGACGGCTGCGAACAATATTGTGGCAGGCCGTTCTGCCAGTGCGGTGATCACACTTTCTGAAGGTGGAGTTCTTGAGATTACCGGCGGAAATCGCAGGCTGGTCCTCGGTCAGGAATCTGGTGCTCGTGGGACGCTGAACATTGGTGCCGCAACTGGCGAAGCAGCAGCTGCTGCTGGCACATTCATTGGCAGCCAAGTGCGCCTGACCGCTGGCCGGGATGTGATCGTCTTCAATCACACGAGTACAGATTATACGTTCAGTGCCGGGCTTTTTGGGGATGGTGATGTTCTCATTGAGAACGGCACAACCACGCTGACGGGGAACAATAGCTCTTATTCAGGAACCAACACGATCACGGGTGGCACGCTTCGCGTTACAGATATCGATCAACTCGATGATAGCTCTACTGTCCTTAATGGCGGGAGATTTGTATATGCCGACACATCAAATGGCTCATACTCTGCACTAACGATTGGCAGTAGTGCCGGAACAATTGAGGTCTCGGAGAACTCTGCAACTTTTACAATCTCAAGCGGGCTGACAGGAACAGGAAGCATTACCAAGGACGGAGCCGGCGTTCTTCGTTTAACTGGCGCAAATGATTTTAGCGGCGGAATAACCATAACTGACGGAAGTGTGCAGGTTGATAATATCAGCAGTTTGGGCACGGGCACGACGACTGTTAATGGTGGAACGCTGAGCTACAGTGGAACAGCGAGTGCGACTTACTCCAATCTTGTCTTGAGTGCTGCAGGCGGCGCCTTGGAAGTTACTGAGAGTTCGGGAGTACTTGAGGTTAGCAGCAGTCTTTCGGGGACGGGAAGCCTAACCAAAGATGGAAGCGGAACGCTAGTTCTCTCCGGAACGAACACCTACAGCGGTGGAACGTTTATTACAGGTGGAGTACTTCAAGTCGATGATCTGGACCGCCTGGGAACGGGAGTAACCACACTCAACGGTGGATCCCTCAATTATACAGGAACAGGCGCTGTCACGCTCTCTGATTTGGTTTTAGGTGGTGCTGACAACACGCTTGATATCAGCAATAGTGCGGCGAGTATTACGGTTTCGAGCGGTCTTTCGGGTACGGGCAGCTTAACCAAGAGTGGAGCCGGTACTCTCATCCTTACCGGGACGAACACCTATAGTGGTGGAACAACTGTTTCAGCAGGTACACTGCAAGGTGATAGCTCTAACATTCAGGGAGATATGTTGATTGCCAGCGGGGCTGCTGTGGCTCTTACTCAAGCGACAAGCGGAACCTATAGCGGAGACCTGTCCGGCTCTGGTGCTCTGACTAAGACCGGATCTGGTATTTTGACCCTATCAGGTAATAACTCCGGTTACTCCGGCGTGATCACCGTCAATGGCGGCGGGCTGTCGATCTCGGCTGCCAACCAGTTGGGTACTGGAACCACTCTGCTTAATGGAACATCACTGAGCTATACTGCAGGTACCGACACTACTCTAACCACCGTAGCTTTGGGAGCTGGTGCGAGCACACTAGAGGTGGCCAATGCTGCAGCGGCTGTGACGCTTTCTAGGGATCTATCGGGCACGGGTAGTTTAACCAAGACCGGAGCGGGTACACTTATCTTATCCGGCACCAATACCTATAGCGATGGGACGACTGTTTCTGCGGGAACATTGCAAGTTTCACAGGTTGCGAACTTGGGAACAGGAACCACCACTCTTAATGGGGCGACGCTGGCCTATAGTGGCGTAGGAACAGACAGCTATGGCGCGCTCGCAGTAGGAGCAGCTGGAGCTACTGTCGAAGTGCTGGATCGCAGTGGAGCTCTGCAGTTTACGAACACTGTGACCAGTACGGGAACTTTCACCAAAACTGGCGCCGGATCTCTCGCCTTCAATAGTTCTAGTAACTCATTTGTGGCAGGTCTGACAGTTCAGGAAGGAACGTTGCTGATTGGCGATGCAACGGACTTTAGCGCTGCATCTGTTGAGTCAACTTTTACAGTTGATGCAGACGCTCGCCTTGGGGGGCACGGAACTGCTGACGGGAGTGTTACACTTGACGGTGGCACCATTGCTCCCGGCGCCTCCTTTGGTACCCTCACGCTCGGCAGTCTGGACGCAACAGGCGCTGGAGGCGCGCTGGAAATGGAGATCGGCTCAGACCCAGTATCTGGAATGGTAAATACAGATCAAATCCAGATCCTCGCGGGCGGAAGCGTGGATCTGAATGGCATTGCGCTTAATCTTGTTAACGTAATGGGCCCAACACCCGTCAAAATCGGCGATGAGTTCGTTATTATTGACAATCTCTCCACTCCGGGAACAGAGCCTCCGACTAGCACATTCAGTTCAGTCAACCACGACATGTTCATGCTCGATGTCAACGTTATCTATGGCATCCCAGGAGATGCAAATGATGTTGCGATCCAATTCATCCGAAGCTCAAACAACTTCAATTTTCTGGCAGATACGCGCAACGAACATGCTGTCACGCAAGCATTGGATACCATCAACGAGAGCGGTGACTTATTCACACAACTTGCATCGATGAACAACGCGCAAATTAAAGCTCTTCTCAACCCACTCGCCGGCGAAATCAACGCTTCAACCCGCGCCATCCTCCTTGCTGATAGCCGGTTCCTGCGGCAGGCCGTAAATGATCGTCTCTATACGGCACACAGTGCTTTTGCATCCAAAATGGATGATGACATGGTTTCCCGAACCGTTGGCGACTTTGCGATGTGGGGACAAGCCTATGGCAGCTGGGGGGAATTCTTCTCAGACGGCAATGCCCGGACCTCCGGCAGAAGTGTGGGCGGTGTTCTGGTTGGTATTGATGCGACCTACTTCAATATGGTGCAGCTCGGTGTGGTTGCGGGCTTCGGCAGAACCTCCATCGACATCAGCTCAATCGATGCGTCTTCGGACAGCGACAGCTACAGTGTGGGCGGGTACGCCAGCGCTAATCCGATCGACAATGTCAAACTGCGCGGAGGTGTTGCCGGCACATGGTACAACATCGCAACTGATCGCAATGTTGCTCTCTTTCCGGAAGAAACACTTTCAGCTGACCAGTTTGCTGGCTCCGTACAGGTTTTTGGTGAACTCGGTTACACACTGGAAAGCACCTACGGGAATCTGGAGCCCTTCGCCGGTATCGCCTACGCTTATCTCTCTGGTCCTGGCTTCAACGAAACCGGCGGTGCGGCGGCTCTCAAAGCAGATGGACAGTCCAACGGACTCACCTTCCTGACACTGGGAACACGCGGCGAGTTTGATCTTTCCAACTACCTGTATGGTGAGACAAGCTTTGTCGGCCTCGCAGCCTGGCAATACTCTTCCGCCGACACACTGGACTACACCCAAAGCTTCATCGACAGCGGTATCCCATTCACGGTTGCCAGCGTACCAATTGCCCGCAACGTGGCCCTAATCGAAGCCGGCCTTCAGTCCAACCTCAGTGATCACATCCAACTCAACATAAACTACTACGGCCTCCTTGCCGACGAAGCCGTAGACCACGGCGCCAACGCAAGGCTGTTCGTGCTGTTCTAAGTTGAGAAAAAAGTGCGCTCAGAAATGGAAGGGAAACTATATAATACGGCCCAATTTGTTAGCCACTTTGAGTTTAGGTCGAAGTAGCGCCATCTCTTGTTCAGATCATTTGTGTTGATCTAACCAGCAGGCTTTGTTTCCATTGTTGCTTTGACAGCATCTGGCCAACCAAAGTTGGTGGTGCCGTCTGGTAGGCCGAGCACTCGGTCTATTGTCAAAAACTGTAGGTCGATTGCGGACTGTAGTTTCTCGCCTGCTAACTTTGCATTCTCTGTTCCTCGCGCATCTATAGCTCGAGTGAGAGCAAAATCCAGGAAATTGCTAATATGAAGGATCAGCTCGGCTGCTGTTTCAACGTCTTTGACATTGAATACTCCTTCTTCTCGACCTTTTTGCAGGATTTTTGAAAGAATTGGTGTCGCACCTACGCGCACTCGGCGCTTGAACTGTTCAAGCAAAGCAAGATTGCGATCGAGGTTCATTGTCCGGAAGATTTCCACTTGTGCAGGATAGTCATGTTCACGCAAATAATTTGCCCGCAAGTGCGTGAAGTTGTGCAAGAGATCAATTGCTGAAGACGTCTCGTCTGCGACAACAACGGCCATTTGAGAGAGCACGCCATCAGCCAAACGATCTAAAACTCCAAATAGTAGCTCCTCTTTGGATTTGAAGTGATGATAGAAGCCACCTTTTGATACGTTTGCGAACTCCAATACATCTTGCATTGTTGTTTCTTCGAAGCCTTTGGAGAAAAACAGGATTTGCGCACAATCCAATAGCTGAGCTCGTCTGTCTTCTGGGCGCATGTTCTTGCGTGCAGGTGTTTTCATAAAAATTCCCTTGAAACCGACCGTTGGTCTGTTTATACGGACCCACGGTCGGTTTTATATCCTGGCTACCTCACATGGCAAAGCTCTTTGCCTGCCAAAGTGATGGATACAACTTTCTGGCACAGCATGTTCCCCCAATGTTGCTGTGCCAGAGCCCCAATTTTGAGTTGAGGTTGAAGTCGTGACACATTTCATAAATGCGATGCTGAGAGTTGCTTGATTGATGCGAAAAATGGATACCCTGGCCGGATATTGCAAGGCCAAAACAAAACCTGAGTATTACCAATCTTTCAAACAGTTCACTGTTCCATATCTTAAAACTGAGAGGCTCATACTTCGATCTCCTCTCATGGATGACTGGCCAGCATATCTGAACTTAATGGAGTCACCTCGATCTCACTTTATGGGAGGCCCAGTCTCTGAAAGGTTTGTTTGGGGGATCTTTTGCCACGACGTAGCTCAATGGAAACTATTAGGCCATGGTGCGCTTATGATCGAGGATCGTAGTTCTAAACATTGTGTCAGACAGGTCGGCATAAATGCTGGGCCGTTCTTCCCTGAGCATGAACTAGGTTGGTTTGTATATGAAGGCTTTGAAGGCAATGGATATGCCTATGAAGCAGCAGAAACTTTAAAGTGTTGGGCTTTTAAAGAACTCAGATTGCCAACTCTTGTTAGCTATATTGATCCTGAAAACGCAGAGTCCTGCAGACTTGCTGAACGCTTGCACGGAACCCTCGACATCAATGCTCCCAGGGAAGATCCCGAGGATCTAGTTTTTCGATATGAGGACGACACGTGAGATTAACGCCACAGATGTCTAAAGCTTCGATTGCGTTTCTTGCATGCTCTCTTTTACCGTGCTGGGTAATCAGGCGTTGATTAATGTTTAAGTCCTTGAAAATGATCGGTTGGTTCCTCTGGTGGCCAACACTACTAGTACTCGTGAAGTTAGTCTCATCAAGTCCGAACGACGCATTCCTCTGGCTTTACATCGAGGCCTGGCGTTTCTTTTGAGAAGGGCACAGCGGTGTCCGAGAAGAAAGAGGCACACTTGGGCACGCATCTCAACTAAGCTTGAAGCTTCTCAGTTCTAGAAACGAGCGCCTTCTGATCCAGCATTTTCAATATGCGTTTGAAGTGATGGATACTGATGCTTGGTCAAGGTTTCACCTTTGATTTATTTAGGATATTCAAAGTTTATGTCTGATGGTCGCAAACTACTTTTCTGGACGTCTCTTGGCTTTACCGTCTGTGGTTTACTAATACCACTGGTTACGGATGCCAGCGGCACGCAGACCTATATAAATCTTGCTAGTTTTATTCTGATCTACACTATCGGTGTTGGGCTCTTAACAGCCATAACTTTCGGGATGAACCGATTGAGGGCCAAGGCAAACTTAAGTTGGCCGGCAATAGCTTTGCTACCGAGCAAGGCCATGGTGGTCTTCATGATTGGTTTTGGCCTGTTTTGGTATGATTTCAGTACACCAAGACCGCATGCGATATTGGGTGAGTATACTTACTCTTATGCACTCCCAACTTTAAGAAAAGATGGCTGGCCTGTTGGAGAAGCAGCAAGTGAAGGCATCGATACAAAGGTCATAAAGACAATTGTTGAGCGCTTTGTAAACGATCCTAAGTTCAAGTGGCAACATAGCTTTATCTTAATCAAAAACAACAAGGTGCTGGTAGAAGAATATTTCTATGAGCATACAGCTGACACTTTGCATGACTGGCGATCAGCAAACAAATCCATAACATCAATCTTGGTTGGAATAGCGCTCCAACAAGGATTTATCTCTGGTGTTAATGGCCCAATTTCTATGTACTTGCCTGAGTATGGGGAGTTGTTTGCAAGAGCTCCCCGTAAAGCAGCTATTACGATAAAACATATGCTCACCATGCAATCAGGTCTTGATGCCAACGATTGGAATAAAAGCTCTCCTGGAAATGAAAACAGGATTTATCAAAGTGATGGAGATTGGATACGTAAGCTGTTCGCTCTGCAAATGATTAATGAGCCCGGCACTACATTTTCTTATTCGAGCATCGGGGAAATTGCACTGCGGCAAGCTATTGTGAATGCAAGTGGTATGCCGCTCGATGAGTTTGCGAAGAAATACTTGTTTGAGCCTTTGGGTATTCAAAACTACCAATGGACACACAGGCTTCTTAACCGGAGTGATGTTCCTTATCGGGTTCAGTTAACAAGCCGTGATTTCGCGAAACTTGGACAGCTCTACTTAAACCAAGGGACTTGGGAGGGTGAGCAGATAGTTTCCTTTGACTGGGTTAAAGCTTCCACGACTAAGCATGCAACGACTACCGATAAACGGCTAGGTTTTCCCGACTACGGATACCTCTGGTGGAAGCACGATTTTTGGGTAGAAGATGAGCTGTTTGAGGGTTTCCAGGCCCAGGGGAATGGAGGACAGTTCTTGTTTGTCTTTCCCAAACTGAACTCAATCATTGTGTTTACCAGCAGAAACTTCAGCAACAGCCGCCAAATCAATCCGTTACTAATCACGCGTGATGAGATTGTGCCGATGTTGGCTGCCATGCCGCGCTAGTTTTGGACGCTTGATGAGAGTTAACATAGTTAAAGGGCGCAGTTATGCACCCATTATCGCACGCTTCATATCGAGGGCGTTATAGCTGCAACCAGAAGCGGCCTTCACCTCGCACAGCAACTAATACATACCTAATTATGGCCCCTGAAATACTAAATATGCTCCGAGTAATCATCACACTGCCGCCTTGTAGACACTGATTTCAAACCCATCTTTTGCATACGACAATTTTGGCTCGATGAGGTGGGTGAGGGATGGCATGGAGGAGTGGTCGTGATCTCGTAAACTTAAAAGTTGTCGATGTATTTTCTGCTAGGCGGGTTAAAGAGAGTACATCGATTATACAGGGTAAGACCGGCAAGCCAGTTCAGCTTGAGATTACAGATGGAACCAGAGTAACCTTGTCCAAGTAAATGAATAGTCCTGAAGTGATTGGATCTCGTCCGTAAGGCCAGAACTAAGATCTTATGGGATACATTGGGATCGACCTGAAAGATGCTTTCTCAATTTCAGAGAAAATCGAGATTTAGTATCTGGGGAACTGGAAAGAGGCAGCTCTCCAATCCTTTCTAGCAATTCACCTGATTATTGCGGATATTCAACTAAGTGAAAGATCTAAACCGCTGTCTTACCTTTACTATTCGTCATTATGCGCTTTTCCGATAGGTTCGAATTTTTTGAGCTAGCCACACGTTTTTTCGTTACTTCTCCTTAAGCGCGTGTGCGATTTGGTCCTGTAGAGGTTTTACGAAGTAGGAGAGGACGGTGCGTTCTCCGGTCTGGCCGTTGAGCTTTGGCATCTCGCTCTCCAGGATCTTCAGGCGTGCCAGATAGAACGGCTCGCCGGTGACCTCATCACGGGTCAGATCCGGAGAGACGTTGAGCACGGCAGCGCTCAGCTCCGGTGTGGTGCGCTGGTCGAAGGCGGTAAGGCGCACGTAGGCGTCCTGTCCCACTTGCAGCTGGTCCACATCAATTGGCTGCACCCGGCTTTCGATCACCAGTTCGCTGTCTTCGGGTACCACCAGCATCAAGGTATCGCCCGGTGCTATCACGCCGCCCACGGTGTGAACCGCAAGCTGGTGCACATAGCCGGATTGCGGCGCGCGGATGTCGATGCGCTTGAGGCGGTCCTCAGCGGCAACTTCCTGTTCTTCCAGCTCGGCAATCTGGTAGCGTATTACTCGCCATTTATCATGCCGTTGTAAGTGGCATATGATTTCATAGAACGTACAAATCGCCTCAATGAGCTTAATGTAGTTAGTTATACCTTACGTAAAAGTAAATAATAATAAATCCTACAACCTATGATATAGCGCACATGAAATATGTATTTAAATGTAATCGGAACTGCATTTGCATTCATATTTATCGATTTATCTGCTACTTACATATTAAATGTTGGGGTGGGTAAATTTTCCGATGTATGTGAAGCGTTTGTTCTCTACGACTGCGTTAAGCGGTCTGTTGTATTTTATGGCTCAGTCCGTTTATGCGGAACCAATTGAAAACAATACTACATTACAGAGACCAGAAGGCGATTACGCTGGATTTGATGGCTCAGCCAGTGACAAGAAGGCACTATTTTACCGTGAAACCTTAGGCTCAACAGATGCTTTGACTGGCAGTGTCGATGCCGGAGCAACTTCTGATCCTGCCGAAGTACAAAGCTGGAATGGGGTCGATGCCTATGACGCCTTTACTGAGGAAGTATACCTTGCAGCTCTCTCATCACCTACACCATTTACTTCTGACGTAGACATCACGCTCTATCTGACACGTCAGACATCGACAGACGCAGAGAGTCTGTCAATCGATGCAGTCGGCTTATGGTCTGAGACAGATGATGAGATCACCAACTCTGGCAGCATCCTCATTGATGCGACCGCTGGCGATACGACTTCCGGCGGAGATGCATACTCTAAAGCAGAGGCCGTAGGTATCCGTGGTGGAAACATTGCGAACACTGGTGATGTCACTCTTTGGGCACACAGTGGAGAGGCAACAGCTCACAACAACGCATTTGTAAACTCTGAAGCTACGGGACTGGTTGGCACAAATATCGAAAACTCAGGCAAGATTTCGGTTACAGCTCTTGCAGGTAATGGCGAAGCCTCCACAGGGTTTGTCAGCGCAGATGCATACGCTTACGGCATTCGTGGCGACTTGATTACCAATCACGGAGAACTGAGTGTTACTGCCTCTACCGAAACAGGTACTATTCAGGCCCGTGGCCTCTACGCGTATGAAGAGACAGTAACCCTAAACACCGGTGATATTACAATTTCCGGGACGGCTGGAGACAACGCGCAGCTCTTCGGAATATATGCATATGACGGAACAGTGGGTACAAGCACTGGCAATATCAACGTTATTGGCGTTACTGTTGATGGCCGGGTTCAAGCTGCTGCAATCGATGTTCATAGTGGGTCTCTTAGCAATAATGAGGGCACACTTTTTGTCGATGCATCTTCCACACACGGACGCATCGAAACCTATGGCATACGCGCAACCAGTGGGCAGGTGGGGACCAACACCGGCAATATTTCCGTTCTGAGTGAAACAGAAGATGAAAAGGTCGAGGCTTACGGCATAAGCAGTGGAACACTCGACCTGAACTCCGGTGATATTCACATCTCCGCAGTTAGCAGAGATGACATCGTCCGAGCCTATGCCATTGAGGTTGAAACGACAAAGAACACTGGTAGTCTCGAGGTTAGCGCTAGATCCAGCAAAAAAGACGTCTCCGCATACGGTATTAAAGGCCAGACAGAGACCAATGAAGGCTCGATCTCCGTTTCTGCAACTTCTGACGAAAGTTACGTGTACTCCTACGGAATTCAGGGAGTTGTGGACACTAACACGGGACTGATTGAAGTTGAAAGTATCACCACTGAAGGCTTTGCCTATGCTCACGGCATCCAAGGAAACACTCAGAAGAATGAAGGCGACATAAGAGCCGAAGCAACTGCAGTTGAGGACTATGCCTACGCTTTTGGTATCCAAAATGGTGTGACTGAAAACACTGGTGACATTCAGGTAACTGCAAGAAGCACAGAGCAACAAGCCTATGCCTATTCAATCCAAGGCGGAGCAGGCACCAACACTGGTGATTTGACCACCACGAGTATGAGCGAGAACTCATACGCGTATGCTTACGGCATTCAAGGCGAAGTCACTACGAACAGCGGTAATATTCAGGTCACAGCTCGTGGAGCTCAACAAGCTTTCGCTTATGGAGTACAAGGCAACACAACCGCGAACTTGGGGGCGCTCACTGTTTCAGCCCACTCGACAAATGAGTATGCTCAAGCATTCGGCATCAGTGGTACCGTCAACACAAACGATGCCGATATCTCAGTTGAAGCTTTCGCTGGTACTGATAACTACAGCACATTTGCACGAGCTTATGGCCTGCACAGCTATCAAAGCGGAGATACCCCTGACAACATTTCTCGAAACAGCGGTGACATTAGCATAGTTGCAGCAGCTGGTGACACAGACGATACGAACGGCAACATTCACGCCTCTGCCAAAGCCTATGGAATATTTCTTGAGGCTTACAATGCAGACGATCCAATCTATGGAACCATCTCTGAAAACCATGGTAACATAGAGATCATCGCAAACGGCGCAGAACTCACAGGTTCTTCTGACATCAATGAGGAGAATGGTCGGGTAGACGCAATTGGCGTTCTTGCAAATGTGGACACGAACACCGGTGATATTAAGGTAGCAGCAACTGGCTCTTCCATTGTGGGGGCCAGCAAAGCGGACCTGGTTGTAGAGGCCTATGGCATTAGAGGCAACGTTGCCACAAACTCCGGCACTGTCTGGGTCAAAGCAGTTGCGGGAACGAACGATGGCGGTACCGTCAGTTCATATGTACAAACCTCTGGCCTCAGAGGAGCGGTGGGCACAAACAATGGCGACATAACTGTTCATGGTGAATCTGCAGCGGACTATGTTCACGCTTACGGCATCGATACATACAAAGGCGATTTGACTGCAAACTCCGGCTCTATCAATGTGACAGGCATTTCAGGTACCGACCACGTGCAGGCATCAGGTATCGACATTTACGAAGGCGATATTGGGACCAACAGCGGAGCCATTGAAGTTTATGGCCAATCTGAGCAGCGGTATGTTCAGGCGACAGGCATCGACATCTTTCAAGGCTCAATTGATACCAATAGCGGTAAGATCAGCGCTCGCGGTTTTTCTAAGGAAAGCTATGTTCAGTCTACGGGTATCGATCTTACAGACGGTAACCTGACCACAAACACTGGCGATATCTATGTGAAAGCCGTTTCCGAGCAGGATTATACTCGCGCGAAAGGTATCGATGGTCCGTTGGACAACAACCACGGAGCCATAACATCCATCTCAATCGCGCAGGCAGATTACAGTAGGGCCTACGGGATCTACGATTTTGATGCAGGCTCTACGCCAAGCGACCTTACTGAAAACACTGGTATTATTGAGGTTTTAGCTCAATCCGGCGATATCGTTGAATCTGATCGTGATATCAATAGCACTGCAGAAGCTTATGGCATTCAACTCACCGCTTTCAACTCCGATGATCCAATTCATGGAACTATTGCGAAAAACACTGGCGACATAACGGTTTTTGCAAACGGTGGCTTGGTTACAGGTACATCGAACACACACAATGTAGATGCCACAGTCCAAGCCTATGGTGTTCAGGCGAATATTACCGAAAACACAGGCCACATCTACGTAGAAGCCAATGGAACTTCTGCTAACAACCTGAGTAACGGAGATCTGTTGACAAGAGCATACGGCATTGATGGGGACGTTGAAGTAAACTCCGGAAACATCACTGTCTTTGCACGTGCAGGAACAAGCGATACAGGGACTGTCAATACTGGCACTTACGCCTACGGCATCAATGGCGCTACTGGTATAAACGAGGGCCAGATCCATGTTGAGAGCCACTCAGAAGATTTTGTCTATGCCACCGGCCTCAATGATGTGGTTTCACTCGAAAACCGGGAAAAAGTAACGGCTCTTGCTACCTCAAAAGACGACTTTGTCTATGCAACTGGTATTGCTGGGGATGCAGGTGCTGAGGTCACAAAGAATAGCCATCAGGTTCATGCAATAGCGGAAAGTGAATCCCGTTTCTCATATGCATATGGTATTCGCGCTGATGTTGGAGAAAACAGCGGAGATATCATTGCTCAAGCAATCAGCGGGACATCAGCTTCAAGCACTCCAGCCGAATATGTCTATGCCTACAGTGTCAGTGGAGGTCTTGAAAGCAACAGTGCAATCATTAAGGCTGACGCAACTTCATATGGAGACCAGGCAACTGCCTATGGCGTAGCACAAGCCTCAGGAACACTCACAAACACAGGTGTCATTTCTGCGAGGGCGCAATCCATTTCGCATGGGGGAGACAATGATACAGCAAACGCTTACGGCATTTATCTTAAGAACGATCTGACATTAGATTCTCAAGGACTTATCCTTGCCAGCGCGTCCGGAGACGCGGATAGTAAAGCCTACCAAGTCCATACTGATGGTTTTGACCTGAGCATCGAGAACTACGGCATGCTACTGGGTTCAGATCTACAGCTTACTGATTATGAAGGAACAATTCAGTCGGACACTGGCAACAACGTTACCTTTGATAATGCAGATCTTTACGTCTACGTTGATCCAGTCAACTTGCAGGAAGGAGAGTACAGCTTACCAAGTCTTGTCGAAAACAAGACACTAACAGAAGGTCAGTTTGAGGACTTCGCCAATATTGATGTGCTTCGTTCTCAACTTGGCACAGACTGGACTGTTGGATTTGTCGAGCAAACCGGTACGGCAGGTGAACAGAAAATCATCTTCAATTACGCTCCAGAGAGTTCCGCTGCGCTTGTATCTGCTGCGGCAACCCGGCAAATGGCGTTAAACTTGCAAAATCTGGTCGATGGGCAACTGGACAACCTCTGGCTTAACAGCCTGAGTTCCTCAATTAATTCAGAACAGTCCCTCAACAGTTATGCGCCAGTTGCTCCAAAGAGCGAGGGACTAGCTGCGATTAACAAAGCCGCACCGTCTGGGATGTATGGCGATGGCTTTGAACAGACAACTCAGGTTTACATGCAGGGTGTCCTATCCCAGCAAGCTGCCAACTATGACCCCGTGGGTTACAATGTTTACTCTCAGGGATTGCTTGTCGGCCTGAATAGCACAATCACAGAAAATATCCTTGTTGGAGCAAGTGGTTACAACGGCCAAGGGAAGCTTGATTTTACCGGGAATGGCTTTGAGAACGGCTCCGAAGATATCAAAATTTATGCCGTAGGTGTACAGGCATCCTATCAGTATGGCTCAGCTCTTTTGGGCTTGAGTTCACTTTACACGCATTCTGAGAATGATTTTGCCAATGCCACAAGTACAGGATCCAGAACAGGCTCTTTCACAACAGATACTCTCACGACAAGATTGGCATTGAAGTACAAGAGTGAATTCGCTGGTAACCGCTTTACGCCCGAAGTTGCTTTAACTCATGTGTGGTTCAAGCAAGATGACTTCACCACCTCTGGTACAAGCCACTTGGATACTCGTTACAGCGATTTGAACGAGAATGACCTCTATTTGTCTGCCAACCTCGGTTGGAGTCGCGACTTCAATCTTGGAGAATGGGTTGTAAAGACAAATGCAAAACTTGGGGTACTTCACGCACTTACGAGCAATGAAGTTGCCGGCGAAGTTTATCAGGCAGCTGCAGTGGAAGAATTAGTCTTCGGCGCAGACCGGACATATCTTAACACCTCAGCAGGGCTCACTCTCACATCAGGGAATCTTTCCGCCTCACTCAACTACACAGGCAGCTTTTCTGAGAATACTTCACACAGAACACTGCAAGGTAGAGTTAAATACCAATTTTGAAGGAATGCTGTTTTCCGATGAATGCAGTTGTTTGAAAAGCGGGCAGCCAGTTCTAATCAACAAAGTCCGGCAAACTTTGTTCACGTACGAAATACATTTGATTTTGTATGTAATTAAATGATTGCATGAGGATCTTGAAACGCTCAACGGCATTAGCGCTAGGATGTTTCTTCGACCCTAGCTGAAACAAGCCGAATGTCTGCAGTTAGTCCGACATCATTGCAATTTCAGTCAGTAAGAAACTTTTCCGAAAACTATACCGCACAATGCAGGTCCTTTAAATTACGCTTGCCAAGCTGACCTCATTACTGTCTTCTACCTGCTGTAAGATTAGCTAGATGTGGTGGTTAAGGGTGGTATGGAGGAGCCGTCATGACCATATCAAACCTTCCCATGATCTGACCAGTAAAACCAGCCTGGAATCGTGGTAGGATTGTCGGGCAAAAGCGTCCTTTGCTACCAAAACACGTTTGGGCCATTCGTGTTCGCCTTGAGCTTGCAGGCAAAGTACGTGAACTAGCTTTGTTCAATACAGCAATCGATAGCAAACTCAGAGGGTGTGACCTTGTACGCCTTAAGGTTGTCGATGTCTTTATTGCAAGGCGAGTGAAAGAGCGTACTTCAATAATACAGAGTAAGACCGGCAAGCCTGTGCAGTTTGAACTCATGGAGGGAACCAGATCAGCTTTGTCAAAATGGATAGACAGTCCAGAAATGATTGCGTCAGAGTACCTGTGGCAGGTCGGTTTCATGACAGGCCGCATGTTTCGACACGACAATATGGCCGAATGCTGAAAGAGTGGGTTTTATCAATCGGGTTAGAACCAAGCTCTTACGGCACACACTCAATGCATAGAACTAAGGTCGCGCAGATCTACAAGGAGATTGGTAACCTTCGTGCTGTGCAGCTTCTTCTTGGCCACACAAAGATGGACAGTACTGTCAGATACCTCGGTATAGACCTTGAAGATGCACTCTCGTTATCAGAGAAAATCGACATTTAGCAATCAAGGAGCTGGTAGGGAGCAGCTCCGAACTCTTCGGTTGTCAACGTGACCAATTGAAACTCTGCAACTAACAGTATGGTGTGTTGACAATAAGAGCGATGTTCAGAATACGTGATAATGTGTACACCTCAACGTATTTTAAGGAACCTTGGCCATGACAGGATTGTTGGATCACGGGAGCCTCAAGTTCGTTGATCTACTTAGCCCAAAGGTCGAGGCCGCTTTTGCAGCTGTCGAGCAGCGCCATACCTATCAGGACGGCCGCACGATCTTCTCGACCGGTGATGAGGGTGATCGCCTGCTCATTGTGCGTTCAGGGGCAGTTAGAATGGGGCGTTTCAGCTCCAGTGGCCGAGAAACAATCCTTGCAGTGCTTGGCGAGGGCCACTTCATTGGCATCATAGGCGTGCTGACTGGGCGCAAGCGAACGCAAAATGCTGTTGCAGTTGGTAAAACGACGATTGGTTATGTTCACAAAGCTGATTTTCTGACGCTAATGGATGCCCATCCCGAAATCGCCCGCGCAGCTTTGCCGGCTACGTTGAGCCGTTTGAATGTGGCGCTGAACATGCTGGACGATCTGCGTTTGCTGCCTTTGCCTGCTTATACAGCGGTGTTTTTGCAGAACATGCTCGAAGCTTCAGAAGTGCGAGGGATGCTCAACTGGAACCAGTCCGAGTTGGCTGTCGCTGTGGGCACCTCACGTGTTTCTATGGGTAAAGCGCTCAAACAGCTGGAAAAAAATGGTCTGATCGTACTGAAGTATGGCGCAATTGCCGTGCCGGACGAGCAAGCTCTGTCAGACTGGATTGATGCCGCCAGAGCCGAGCATTTATCTCTCTGAGATCGGACCGCCCATGCCATGTGCATAAATCCGAGTAAACAGCCAGATTGCTAAGTTCTTAGCATTCTTTGCGTTACCGACTACGTACAATCCCTCTGTATTTTCATCCCATTGATATTCAAGTGTCAGCATTTTGACCGCTGCCGCCTGAATATCAGAGCGTCGTCTGGCGAGTGACTGGGAAGAGAGCTTTAGCGACTACGCTTAGGGGACATTCTATGTATGCGGTCAAACACATTTGAGAGCGCTCCAGAGGCAGCATTTTGGGGCGTTGGTTCAAAGCTCAGATTCAGTCCTCCGCGAGTTGCCATCAAGCGCCCCCCTGTTTGCATCTCTGCTCCGCTGGTTGGTGGTGTTGGTGCTGCTGACTGCGGGAGTGTTCTTCGCTGGATTAAGTGCACGAGCACAAATCATCCTCACCGTCTCACCGCTTGGCGTTCTGTATGTAGGGCTAAACATGGTCCATTCCTTCAATGCTGAAGATTGAAGCTCCCCGTTTTTCGCTGCGCAACGACAACATTACAAATACATAAAAGCCGAGGAAATGAATGTTCCAGAATAGTTTTGGTTCACCTACAAGACGAAAGCAAAAAACCGTTGTTGCAGCATTGCGAGTCCCGGTGATTGCACTCATTGCTCTGGACTTTGTAGTCGCCAGTCGGTCTGCTCGTGCAGAGGACATTGATGGGTCTTCTTCTCTAACAGTTGATAATGATCCAACCGTTTCGGACCATCCTAGTCCATGGGATGTGGATGGCTCCCTGAATATTGGGGTGACAGTTGGGCTCGATGCCAAGCTTACCATTCAAAATGGTGGTGAAGTCACGAATACTGGTGGAACTATCGGCGTAAACTCCGGTTCTTACGGCACCGTAACGGTGAGCGGATCGGGATCCCAGTGGCAGGCCTCCGGGGAGTTCAAGGTTGGCAGTACTGGAACGAGCGCTTTGAACATTGCCGATGGCAGAATCCCTGGTGGGGTGGGCACGATCAACGGTCCAACAACAATCACGAACGGCACCGTCACTGCTGGAAACAGTCCCGATACGCTGACAATTGATGACGACCTCGATCTTACCTCCGCCTCAACTATGGATTTCGAGCTTGGCTCTCCATCCGGAACAGCGGGCTTAGACAGCGCTCTGATCCCTCTATGGTTTTGCTTTTCCGATTTTTCTTACGCTAGGGATAAACGCAGATGCAACGCTTGATCTTTGCATACAAAAACACATCAGCCTTAGTTTCGCATAGGCTTGCCATGTTAATCATTGCAGGCGCGTTGACGGCAACTCCCCAGATTAGTCAGGCAGATGTTGTCTTTACTGGCAATAACTACGGCTCTTTTAGCGGTAGTTATATGAGCATTGGTGACGGGGGGATTGGCACGCTCACAGTTTCTGGCGTGGATAAACATGGCGTCAGAGAAGATAAAACTATTGTCGGCGATTTGCATCTTGGCCGCCGTGATTCTGTTGGTAGCGGTATCGCCCGTGGTGAGCTTTACGTGCTTGACGGTGCGCGCTTGACTGTGAACAAAGATATTAATGCTGGCTTTTACTTCGATGGCCCTCCAGCACCGACAGAAGGAGCCCAAATACTGGTTTCCGGCGAAGGGTCTGTACTATCAACTTTAAGTAGGCTGGGTTTCGGATATGGAAACAGCGCACTCACTGTTGCGAATGGCGGTACTTTTTCTGCACCCTATTGGATCAGACTTGGAGATAATAGAGACGCCCGGTTTGCCGTCAATATCGGTGCCGCGAAAGGTGAAGCTGCGCAGGCCCCGGGCATACTGGATATTCCAAGCATCTATTTTCGGTATGCCACGAGCGAGCTTAATTTCAATCACACGGATGATGCTTATATTTTTGATGTCGACATCGGATCGGTATTAGCCTCTGAGGGACCTAACCACACAATCAATCATTTAGCGGGCACAACGATCTGGACCGGCGGTGTGGGTGTATTCTTTGGCAGTAACAATAGATTTGCTGGCACGACGAACATCACTGGCGGTGCGCTGATCGTCAATGGCGAGTTGCCTGGGCAGATCAAATTGACGGGTGGCACGCTGGGGGGCGCGGGCACTGTCGGCAATGTCGAGGCAACAGATGGTACGCTCTCTCCAGGTTCCAACGGGAGCGGCACATTGAAGATCGGCGGCAACCTTGTTCTGGATGAAAATGCGACACTCGCTTTCGGTCTAGGCACACCTGATGGTACTGTTGGCCTCGATAGCGACCTGATCACCGTTGGTGGCGACCTGACCTTAGATGGTACGCTTGATGTAACCGATACCGGCACGTTTGGTGCAGGTGTATATACATTAATCACCTACGATGGGGGCCTGACTGACAATGGTCTCACAATTGGAGATGCCCCTCTTGATTACGACTATGCCCTGAGTACCACTGTAACGCCTGGTACTGTGTCCTTATTGGCCTCGACGCGGGATTTACTGTTTTGGAACGGCACTTCAACTGCTGACGGCACCGTGCATGGCGGCGCGGGCACATGGAACAGTTCAAGCCGTAACTGGACCAACTCTGCTAGTTTCACAGATCTGGCCTATGACCCTGATAGCTATTTCGTTTTTCAAGGTACGGCGGGAACTGTCACGGTCGCTGATGAAGGTGTCTCAGTTGCATCTGGCCTGCAGTTTGCTGTCGATGGCTATCAGGTCACAGGTGGTGAGGTTACGCTCGACAGTGAAACCTCAATCCGTATTGGCGATGGCACGAATGCTGGTGCAGACTTCACTGCGACCATCGCTTCTGACATTACAGGGACCGGATCTCTGAACAAAACCGACTTAGGCACACTTATTCTAGAGGGCGATAATAGCTATGCAGGTGGCACAACCCTGACAGCGGGTAAACTGGTTGTTAATGGCACCGTGGGTGATGTTACAGTCAATGGCGGTAGCCTTGGTGGTTCGGGGACTATCGGGGCCGTTGCCTTCAATTCAGGTGCTGTGATCGCTCCGGGAAACTCCATCGGAACTTTGAATGCAACTTCTCTTGTTTTCAATGGTGGTTCAACCTTTGAGGTTGAGTTGAACGATGGGGGCAACGCAGCAGGTATCAACAACGATCTGTTGGCCGCCAGCGGTAATGTGACGATCAATGGTGGCACAGTGCATGTTAAGCCAGAAAACGGAACTGACGATGGTTCAACCTACGCTGCAAATACGGTCTATACGATTATAAGCGCTGTAGGGGGCGTCTCCGGAACATTTGATTCGTCCACCCCAACAGATGACTTCGCGTTTCTTGATTTTGCTCTGTCATACGATGCCAACAATGTTTATCTGGGTTCCCAAATGGCATCCAGCTCGTTCTGTATTCCCGGGATGAGTGCTAATCAGTGCGCTACAGGTGAAGGTGTGTTCTCGCTTGGCAGCGGAAGTTTGTTCAGTTCAGTCTTGAACCTGTCCAACTCAGATGCATCAAGAGCACTTTATCAGCTTTCAGGCGAAGCCCACGCCTCAATAAAAACAGCGCTGATTGAGGATAGTCGCTTTGCCCGTGAGGCTGCCCTCAGTCGTGTGCGTATTGCAATGGATTCCGTTGCTGCGGATGGACAAGAGCAAGTGGAAAAGCGAGTTGGCGAGAGCCTCGCGTTCTGGGGGCAAGGTTTTGGGTCCTTGGGACGCTGGAGCGGAAACAGCAATGCCGCAGGGCTTGATCGGTCAATCGGCGGTTTCCTTCTGGGTGGAGATGCCCAGATTGGTGAAAATTCCCGTCTTGGCTTTTTCGGTGGCTACAACAACAGCAGTTTCGAAGTGAATGGCAGAAGGACCTCTGCGACAGCAGAAACCCTGCACCTTGGTGCTTATGGAGGCACAGAATTTGGGCCTTTGGGGCTGCGCGCAGGCGCTAGCTATGCATGGCATGATATCGACACGACCCGCTCGGTTGCCTTTACTGGCTTTGCTGAGAACCTGTCAGGGGCCTACATGGCGCAAACCGCGCAAATCTTTGGTGAAGCAGGATATCGTTTTGATTATGCTGCAACCAGTCTGGAGCCTTTTGCCAATATATCCTACATGCAATTGTCCAGTGATGGGTATTCCGAAGCAGGTGGATCTGCTGCGCTGAAGGCTGGTCGCCAGGCAATGGACAGCACCTTCACCAGCATCGGACTGCGTGCAGAGACACAGGCTAATCTTGGTCAATTCACCGCGAAGTTCTCAGCACAAGCTGCCTGGCAACATGCGTTTGACGATGTAACGCCTGTTGTCAATCACGCCTTTGCCGGAGGCGATGATTTTTCTGTTGCCGGTATCCCGATTGCCAGAGATACTCTTCTGTTGAATCTGGGAGCATCGGTGGATCTGGGACGGAACACAACCTTAGGCCTAGCATACGAAGGCCGGTTTGGTTCCGGCTTCACCGATCAGGGGCTCAAAGCAAACATTGCTCTGAAGTTTTGACCGTTTCTTGTCTGTGCAAGGCCAACTACTCCATATAAACCTGCCCGCCGCCTGTAAACTGAAGTGGCGGGTAAATGCTCTCCAACTGTCAAAAATCCATATCCACCAATCCCGCTATTTTGTCCCCGGCCTGAATATGCCTTTACTCATCAGCGCCGCGACCTTTGCACAGGAAATGAAAGCAGTCTCGGGAACTCTGACAGTCTTCCGTCCAGACCGCTTCAACCATTAATAGAACAGCTCGAATGTCCGCTAATGGCCCGATATCATTGCGATTTCAGTCAGCAAGAAAATTTACAGAAAACAAACGATGCTTTTCGGCTGGCTTACCAGAAGTCTTAAGTACCCCTTCAGACAGAGTTCAGCTTGGTGTGTTTCCTGGCCTTCAAGAAGAAGAGAGGAAGACAACATGAAAACAAGCATGAAGCTATCCATTATTGCAGCAACAACTGCTGTGACCCTCGTAAGCCCGTTTATTGTTATGGCGGATGATCATCGCAGTGAGTATGGTGACAGCCGTGAAGGGGCAGCAATTCAGTACACTGGACCAGCAGCTGTTGCGAAAGTTTCCACGTTATCTACCAGCTTGAACCCTTTTAAGGACGACAGTGTCGTTCTTGAAGGCAAGCTTATTCGCCAGATTGACGAGAGCTCATTTGTCTTTGATGACGGCTCCGGCGTAATCACAGTACATGTCGATGATCATGACCGGCAAAACCCTCTATCCGTTTCAGCATCAGACATGGTTCGCGTCTTTGGTGAAGTTTCAGGCTGGATAGGGGCCCCAAGCATACGTGTCCACAACATCCAGATTGTAAAGTAGGTTTGCATACTCAAAGCGCTAACTCTAACTTTGAAGTCCCGCTCAACCAAGCGGCCTCACTCATAACATACTTTGAGAAGCAGCAGTTCTACTTGTGGTAGCCTTATCGGTGTCGAAAATATCGGGCTTTTCCTCGTTTTTAGAGTCACGATAACTGATGCCGTATCTGTAATGCCAGTGAACCGCCTTACCACTGCTTCACCACTGAAATAACGGCCTCTGAAAGCACTCATGAAATCACCAAACCAACATTGAATGACGTCTTATCAAAGCCACCGACAATTTTTGCAGCAGAAACCTCCAGATACCTCAACCTATATTCCTACTCCTTTCCTCAAGTTTTCCGTTGAAGCTCATTACAAGGAAATGTAAATGAGACGCAGTCGCAAAATGAGTTTATAGAATGCGTAGTTTCTATCAAAAATCGGGCTTCGCCCTGCTTAGCCTTTCTGGCGGCCTCTTAATTTCAGCGAGTTATGCGCAGGACGCCGGTGTTTCATCAAAAAACCTTTCACAGCTGGAAAACCTCGGCAATCAGTTGTTCTTTGACTTCAACCTGTCAAAGAACCGCACCATGTCTTGCGCCACATGCCACACGCCAGAGACTGGTTTTGCGGACCCAAGAGATAACGGCTTCGACACGCCAGTAAGTACGGCTGTCTCCCTAGGCGATGATGGAGAATCTATTGGTGACCGCAATGCGCCATCAGCCGGATATGCCGCATTCAGCCCCAACTTCCATAAAACCAAAGAGGGTAAGTTCGTCGGCGGCCAGTTTTGGGATGGCCGGGAGAAAGACCTTGAAGGTCAGGCCGGCGGCCCACCGCTGAACCCAATTGAAATGGGCATGCCTAGCAAAGCCTCTGTTGTCGAGCGTATCAAGGAAAACGACGATTACATAGCAACCTTCAAGCAGCTCTTTGGCGAAAGCATTTTCGAAAGCGACGAAGAAGCTTATGTCGCCATGACCAAAGCAATTGCAGCCTTTGAGCGTACTGAGACTTTCGCGCCGTTTGATTCCAAGTATGACCGCTTCCTGCGTGGTGAGGTAGAGCTAAGCCCACAAGAAGAACTGGGACGCATTCTGTTCTTCTCTCCTCAGTTCACCAACTGTAATGTCTGCCACCAGCTCAAGAAGGTGCCGGGCTCTGAAGGGGAAACCTTCACCAACTACCAGTACTTCAACATCGGTGTGCCAATGAACAAAGCCGTGCGCGCAGCCAATGGTTCTCCAGCTGGTACAGTTGACCACGGCTTGCTGGCTAATCCAGCTGTAGATGATAAGTTCTGGGATGGTAAGTTTAAAACTTCTACCTTGCGCAACGTGGCAGTTACAGGGCCTTACATGCACAACGGCGTGTTCAAGGATCTCAAAACTGTTGTTCAATTCTATAACCGCTACAACTCGCGAAAGAAATCTGCTCAGATCAACCCGGAAACAGGCAAGCCATGGGGTGCGCCTGAGGTGCCAGCAACGTTGGACGTCAAGGAACTGACCACTGGTCCTGCACTGGATGACAAACGCATCAACGCACTGGTTGCTTTCATGAAAACGCTCACGGATGAACGTTACGAGCATCTACTGGAAGAAGAATAAGACAAAACTTCAATGTTTTTCTTCATAAGCCTCGCAGTCATTTGCGGGGCTTTTTTATTGCCATCGTGCACACATCCCCACAGTAACCACCAATCTCAAATAGAGTTTTCAGTCTCTGCTTGCTTTGCGAGCAATAGCTGGCGGTTTTTCATTTTGAATAAGTGGAACAGAACTGACGGAAGAAGCTTTCCGGACCTCTGGTAAGAATCTTTGAGGTGATTAAATTATGCACTTTAAAACTTGACTATTATATTCATATTAAACATATTCCGGTTGTTAAATTATCCAGTACTCGCAAAAGTAACGGCACCGGTTATTGACCAAATCACAGCAACGCATCCAAGTTCATACCAAAAGCTATGAGATATTGGTCCGGTATGCGGCATCGATTACCAAAGATTGGGCACTAAGTGAGGATATTGTGCAGGAAGCGTTTTTGCGCTTTGATGCCAAGTCGCCCAATAACGCAGAGAGTTATCTGCGCCGGATTGTTCATAATCTCTCCATCGATCATTTGCGCAAACAACAACTCGAGCTTCAACGTTTTGATCACGAAACGCCGGTCGCTTCATTTGTGGAACAGACCCCCACTCAAGAGAGTGCTTTGGCCCAAAAGCAAGAGCTTGAGCTGGTGTTGACCGCTCTTGCGGAGCTGCCGGAAATCACGCGAAGAGTTGTCGAGATGCATCGGTTAGAAGGGCTCAAACTGAGAGAGATTGCGAGTAGCTTGAATCTTTCTGTGACACAGACACATGAGCATTTGCATCGAGGCATCAAGCATTGCATGAGGGTCCTCAATGCAAAGAAGTAGGATCTTAAATAAGGTAAAGTGCACAAGTTATCGCGGAAAACATATTTGGTTCAAAATTGACTTTTTTGCGAAAAAAACAGCCCTTCAAACGTCTCTTCTCAAGATGAACAGCATCATAGCCGTCCCGAACTCAGCGACTACTTCAGGATTAAGCCAATGACACTTGCAGATTTCAGAAAAGAAATATCGTCTACTGTTGAAGATGCTGCAATCAGCTGGTTCATCCTTTTGGGAGAGTATCCCGAGGATTTGAAGCTTTGGGAAGAGTTTGACGACTGGTTTCTTCAAGATCCAACTCATCAGGAGGCATGGCTTAAGGTCAGTCAAACATCCGAAGTACTGGGGCAGCTTGAACTTAGCAGTACTGAACAGGGCTCGAAGCAGGGGATTGATGTCGAGCCAGCCTTTGCCTTTCAGAATTTCTTTGCACGCTCAAAAATGTTTTTTGCTGCTGGCTTCTCTTTTCTTCTGCTGCTCTACATAGGTCTGACCGTTCCTCAACATTTGACGGTTTGGCTCTATGCAGATCATAAAACTGAAGTGGCACAGACAAAGGAAGTTGAACTTGAAGATGGTTCGACAATCTACCTTTCAGCCTACTCGGCGATTGATTTGGATTTTACAGATGAAATGCGAAAAGTGAGCCTTCTGAGAGGGGAAGCTCTCTTTGATGTGGACCGAGATGAGGAACGGCCATTTGTTGTCACAGCTGGCGATACGACAACGAAAGTGCTTGGCACACGCTTTAATGTAAACAAAGGCCTTTCTGCCGTGTCTGTTGGCGTCGAACATGGGCATGTACAGGTTGCCGGAAGCTCTGATGTGAATGAAGTAATCGAGTTAAGAGATGCAGATTGGGTCAGGATGCATGAGGATGGGCATCCTGATATTCGATCACCTAATGCGGAATACATCGCTGCGTGGCAAAGAGGTAAGCTTTATGTCGATGACCAGAGCTTTGAAGAAGTTCTGTTTAAGCTGCGCCGTTTCATGAAGACGCCGGTTTTGGTGCTCGACCCTCGTATCAACAGCAAACGTGTGACTGGGGTGTTTGACTTGAGTAAACCCCGACAAAGTCTGAATGCTATCGTTGCAGCTCATACGGTTAAGCTGAGAGATTTTGATTTTTTTATCACAATCTCAAAGATATAACACGTTGATAATAATGTGTTATTTGTGTTTTTGTCATCTGCCTACAAAAATATGAGTATTTTTCTCAGAAAATAAAGCTCTCCGGATCGTCTCCTAAAAGAAGTTGGGACTGCAGGTTCTATCTACTGACAAATTGATGACGACTTGGAAGTGATTTAAGAATGGATATGGGGAACCAAGTGGGGTTGCGCTTAGGGGGGCGTCCCACAAAAAGACTAGCGAGCTTATTACTTGTAGCACTGTTTCAAACGACGTGTTTGACGTTGCCAGCAGCTTATGCGCAATCAGAAGCAAGTCGATCTGAGCTTTCAAAACAGGTTGCGTTCAATATACCTGCCGGGTCTTTATCTGGCGCTCTTTTGCAGGTTGGACAACAGGCAGGCATACGGCTTTCAGTGAACGCGCAGAACATAAAAGGCATCAACGTATCTGGCTTTAAAGAACTGATGACAGCTCAAGGTGCGCTGGATGTTCTGCTGGATGGTACGGGGTTGGTTTATGAGATTGATCCATCCGGCATCATTATCATCTCCTCTCTGCAGGATACAGTTTCAGCTGGTGATGGTGACCCATCCTTGCTGCCTGTAATTGTGACTGCCTCCTCAGGAGATGCCGCAGGATGGCAGGGGGCACCTGAGTGGGTTTATGAAACACCACGGGCCATTAGCGTTGTCGGGCGCGATGAAATTAAAAACTCCAATGCTCGCGGCGCTGCTGATCTATTTGTAGGCGTCCCGGGAGTAAACGTAGCGGATAATCCGCAGGATCCAGGTATTAGCATTAACATTCGTGGTCTTCAGGATCAGAACCGTGTGAACGTCATGATTGATGGTGCTCGTCAGAACTTCCAGAAAGCTGGGCACGACGAGGTTGGACGTTTTTACATTGATCCAGCTTTTGTAAAACAAGTTGAGATTGAAAAAAGTGCCATATCCGGTGTTGGTGGTGCTGGGGCTATGGGAGGCATCGTCAACTTCCGCACCATTGAAGCTTCCGACTTGATAAAACCTGACAGGTCTTATGGGATAGAAGGAAAACTGGGTGCGGGCACAAATGCTTATAACTTAAACGGCAATCTTGCAGCAGGTATGGAACTCACAGAAAATATCAGTTTTGCTGCCGGTGTGAGCAAGAAAAATTTGGGCAAGTACGAGTCTGGTAGCAATGGTAGTTTGAAATACAGTGAGACTGGGAAGCCTGTTGTTTTTACTGGTTCTGAGGCGCTGTCTTGGCTCACGAAATTTAATCTCAGATTAGGTGATGATCACGAACTCGTATTGGGAGCGCTTGGATTCCATGATGCTTTCACAAACAGCACGATTGATGGTGGCTTCAGAAACAACAGTGATGTCTCCAATATCACAGGCACCGCAACTTATACTTGGCAACCGGATGACAGCTGGTTTGATCTGGAAGCCAAGATCTGGGCAAACCATACACAAAATGATCAGGAACGCACTGCGCGTACCGGTGGGCCAAGTACAATCTACAATGATGTGGTCATGCAAACCTTTGGTGGTAGCCTACAAAACACCAGCGAGTTTGATTTCAGGTTAGGAAACCTCTTTTGGAATGTTGGCGTAGAAGCTTTCTATGATGACGGTGACAGAAAAACTAAGAAAGCAAATCTCACTAATGATCCAGATAATGTCTGGTTTGGAACAGATCCTGTAGGAACACGAAGTGTGTTTAGTGCATTTAATCAGTTGACCTTCGAGCACAATGAATGGCTCGAACTGGGCGCAGGTCTACGATACGACCATTTTCAGCTAAAAGGAGACTCTACCTTTTATCACCTTGATAGCTCCTTCCTTCCTTCCTTGGTTGAAGAGCATATCGAAAACTCAGGGAACAGATTGTCTCCTACATTTTCGGTCGCAATCACACCATTAGACGGGCTTCAATTTTTCGGAAAGTACTCAGATGGCTATCGCATCCCAACAATCATGGAAACGCTCTTAGGTGGGCAGCACATCAATGGTGGTACCAACTTTCTGCCCAATCCTGTTCTTCTCCCGGAAACTTCAAAGACGTGGGAAGCCGGTGTTAATATCAGTCTTGATGACAAAATCCTAGCAAATGATCGCCTCAGAATGAAGATCTCATACTTTACGCGAAAGATTGATAACTATACCGCGCAAGGTCCTGTTTGGGACATTGACCCTGCAACTTCACTTCCGAAGGCAATCGGGACACAGTATGTGAATTTTCTGGATACTGTGGGCACGCAAGGATTTGAAATTGAAGCTCTTTATGATGCAGGATTATTTTATGGCGGAATTTCTGCATCTCGGACCTATACTGATCTCCCCGAACTTGCCAGATACGCCGACAAAGATCCTTATACTTCACCTGAGCTCTCAGGCTCTATTGTGTTGATAAATGCTGCTCCGCAAACGAAATTGAGCTTGGATGCTGGTTTTCGTCTGTTCGATAAAAAACTTGTCGTTGGAGGGCGTATGAAATACGTCAAGCCAGACACACAAGTTGGCGTCTTAGCAAGTGGTTACGAGGCAACTGATTACACCATCGTTGATCTCTATGGTTCCTATGAGTTCAATGAGAATGCAACGCTTCGGGTTGACGTAAACAATCTGGGTGATGTTGCATATGTAGATGCGCTCACTGCGGGTGGGTTTCCATCTCCGGGCCGTACCATCACGGCCGCTTTAAACTTCACTTTTTAACTTCTTAGCCAGCCAGCTTTCTGCCAGCCAGCCTGACCGATCGCATCTGCGATCCCTCTCAACGTTCTGTAAAGAACAAACAACCATCTGATGAGGATATCATGGCTGTAACTATCAATTTGAGCGATGCAAACAATGACGGCACCGGCATCAACATGCCAGCTTACTTTGCGGACTTTAATCAAAACTTTGATCGCTCAGGTTGGGGACACTTCTCCTCAAACCCATTCGACTTTAACGGCAATAATTATGCCGCGACAAACGGATCCGCACTGCTTCCATTCGTAAGCGATGATGCCCAATCCTTCATTGTAGTCTCCGGATCTGCAGGCGATATCTCCTATAGCCTGATCAACCATGCACTCAGTGGAACACTTGATAGCGTTTCCTTCGGACATGGTCTGGATTACAATTCATCTTCTGACTCCTTTGCACACACCACAAACGATATCAGTATTTCTGGCTTAGGATTGTCAGGCTCTGGTTCCGGCAATTCGGTTCACAATGTTGTCTATGGTCTTATGAGCCACGACACCACCGCGCTGGAAGCCCAACTTGACGCCAATGATCTGATCATCAATGGCAGCTCTGGTGCTGACACCATCCAAAGCTATGCGGGGGATGACACTCTGACTGGTAATGCCGGCAATGATATCTTTGTCTTCAGTTCAGGTTCCGGCACTGATGTCATCACGGACCTTGCAGCAGGGGATGTCATTGATGTGCTTGGTAACTGGAATGGTGTTAGCGAGTTTGATGATCTGATCATCGATTACGCTTCTGACCCAGGGAATGCTGTCATTTCCGCTGCTGGTACAACGGATACGATCACAGTAGAAGGCTTCTCTTCAGGTCTGGACGAAAGCTTCTTCATCTAAGTCCTTTTGCATAGGCGTAAAATGCAGCCTCACTGAACTATTATTGAGATCGAGAAGCAGTTTAGTGGGGCATTTTTATTGTGGCTTAGCTGGTTGCATGAACCGATTAAGGGCCTGCTTGGGTTTCTAACTGAGCTGATGAAAAGGTATTTGCAGGAGCAAAGAGGAGGGAAAATGGGAATTCAAACACTCTCATTTGCTTACATAGTGCTGATACGGAGCACAAAAGCAAAAAGCTCCCGGGAGGGAGCTTTGCTAAACCTCTTTATATACCACAAGGTTAAATGGTGAGCCCGCACGGGTTCGAACCGTGGACCTACTGATTAAAAGTCAGTTGCTCTACCAGCTGAGCTACGGGCTCTTGGGCGGTGACCGCTGGGTCGCTGCCTGTGAGGGGTCTTCTAAGGATTGCAGGGGCTTAGCGCAAGAGCTTTTTTTCATTTTCCACACAGTGCAGCAAAAATCCAATTTGAAAGCTTGGAAGCCATCACCTCGAACTTAAAGAGGGCTGGCTTTCGATGCACCATCAATGCGGTCCCTAAATATGAATGATGAAGCCATTACAAAAAATAGAAACTCATTCAATTCACGGAATCGCCACGAGCACACTAATCAGACGAGTGAGAGCAGGGCAGCTTCAAAGCATTCCCCATCGCGATTTTCGCCCTAGGTCAAATTGTCCCGTTTTCTACGCAGAAATACAACCAAACAACTTCTCACTTACGTATATTCACTGCGTTTACTGTAATCTCAGCCCATACTATCGCAATTTAAAATTTCGAATAATACCAAATAAAAACAATATATTAAGCAGATGTATCACAACAAATCGTGCGACACATATCTGCAAAATCAATCAAAAGTTGTGAAATATCTAAATACTGTGGAGATGCCGGTTTTCATCGATAAGGGCAAAACGCTTTTTGATTTTTCGCAAAGAACTCCGTCCCGAATAAGCGCACCTACTTAATGTATATTTTTCATGCGAGATAAGGTGTCTCGGAAATGCGAGCTCTCAGGTTGCGCACTGTCTTCCTTCTTATTTTTACGTTCTTTCTCAGTGCGTCGAACTACGCGATAGCTGCGTCGGACTCTTCAAATCGTGTCCTTAATTTCTCTAAGAAAGTTGAGGTCACCAAATTCTTCCCGAAAGCCGACAGATATGGGGAACTGCGCGAGGACATCGCGGTTCTACCTGCAATGGCTGGGGAGGAAGTGCTGGGCTGGGTCTTTCTGACCACCGACCTGGTCTCCACCACAGGATACTCCGGTAAGCCAATCGACACATTGGTTGGCATTGATCCTGATGGCATGCTCACAAGCGTGCAGCTGGTAAAACACGCAGAACCAATCGTTCTTATCGGCATCCCTGACAGCGAGATCAAGCAAGTCACTGAGAACTACGCTGGCCTCGACATCAAGAAAGAAGCAGAGCAGGGTGGTTCTGCTCACGAGCTCGACATTATTTCTGGCGCAACCGTCACCATCATGGTGATCGACGATTCTGTTGTGAGAGCGAGCCTGAAAGTGGCGCGCACCCTTGGAATCGGCGGCCTGAAAGGCGCAGAGGCAGACACTGGTCCAAAATTCGTCATTGATCCGGACAAGACAGCAGCTTCAGATTGGATGACACTAACAGGTGACGGCTCACTTCGCCGCCTCACGCTTGATGTGGGTCAGATCAATGCTGCCTTTGTTGAACAAGGCAATCCAAAAGCTATCAAACGCCCTGCAAAAGGTCCCGATACCGACCCTTATGTTGATATGTATATGGGCCTTGCTGACGTCCCGGTTATTGGTCGTACCATCCTGGGAGACGCAGAGTACGCCAACCTCAAAAAACGCATGAAGGAAGGTGACCACGCCATAGTGGTGCTTGGTCGTGGTCGGTATTCCTTCAAAGGCACTGGATATGTTCGGGGTGGTATCTTCGACCGTATTCAGTTGATCCAGAACGATATTTCTGTCCGCTTCAAAGATCGTCAACATAAACGTTTGAATGTAATTGATGCAGGTGATGCACCAACATTCAAAGAACTGGACATCTTCACAATTCCAGCAGATTCAGGTTTTGATCCAAGCAAGCCGTTCCGTCTGCAGCTTCTGGTTCACCGCGAAATTGGCGCGATTGAAAAGACCTTCCTGACCTTTGATCTGGGCTACCAGTTGCCGCAGCAATACCTGAAGAAGGTGGAAGTTGCGCCAGTAGCAGCAGAAGGCACAGGTGAGGGTGCAGCTGCAGCTCCTGCTGAAGAACAGCGCGTTGAGTTGTGGCAACGCATCTGGAATGACCGTCAGGTGGATATTGCAATCCTCGGTGTCGCTCTGACGATCCTGACTGGTGTCTTCTTCTTCCAGATGCAGGTCGCTAAGTCTGAAAAGTTCACCTTCTGGTTCCGCATTGGCTTCCTGACCTTTGTTCTGGTCTGGCTCGGCTGGATGGAAAATGCACAGCTCTCTGTTGTAAACGTCTTGGCGCTCTTCTCAGCGCTGACCACAGAGTTCAGCTGGAGCGCATTCCTGATGGATCCGCTGGTCTTCCTACTTTGGTTTGCAGTTGCAGCAGCTCTCATCTTCTGGGGTCGCGGCGCATATTGTGGCTGGCTCTGCCCATTTGGCGCCCTGCAGGAACTTTCTAACCGGATCGCAAAGTTCTTCAAAGTGCCACAGGTTACCTTGCCATGGGGGCTCCATGAGCGCCTCTGGGCTCTGAAGTACATGATCTTCTTGGGACTGTTTGGTCTCTCACTCTACTCACTGGCAGTGGCTGAGCATTATGCTGAAGTCGAACCATTCAAAACCGCAATCATTCTGAAGTTCCAGCGCGGGTGGCCATATGTGCTCTTTGCAGTAGCACTCTTGGCAGCTGGTCTCTTCATCGAGCGGTTCTACTGCCGTTACCTCTGTCCTTTGGGAGCAGCTCTCGCCATTCCGGCACGCCTGCGCATGTTCGATTGGCTCAAGCGTTACAAAGAATGCGGCAACCCATGCGCTCGCTGCGAAAAAGAGTGCATGGTCGGAGCTATCCATCCTGAGGGCCACATCAATCCAAACGAATGCCTGAACTGCCTGCACTGTCAGGTTCTGTATCAGAGCGACGATAAATGTCCGGTCTGCATCAAGAAGCTTGCACGACGCAAGAAATTCGAAGCGCAGACGGGTATTTCAAAGACGGAAAAGGGCACTTCCGTCAAACAACCGGCTTAAGCCAAATCAACTCGAAAGTATCAAGGGAGACTTTCATGACTGATAAAAAAGAAACAGGCCTTTCACGCCGCGCACTGCTTGGTGGTACCGCAAAGACCGCTGCAGTAGCTGGTTTGGGTGCCGTTGCTGCAGCAGGCGCTGGTGGTTTTGCACCAGCTCGCGCTGCTGAAGGTGGCCTCAAGTACCATGTAGGTCCAGGCGAACTGGACGAGTACTACGGCTTCTGGTCATCAGGTCAGACTGGCGAACTGCGCATTATGGGTCTGCCATCCATGCGCGAACTGATGCGTATTCCTGTATTCAACCGTTGTTCTGCAACCGGTTGGGGTCAGACCAACGAATCTAAGAAGATTCTGCAGGAAAACATGCTGCCAGAAACCAAAGAGTTCTTGGCTGCGCATGGTATGGAACACTACGACAACGGTGATCTTCACCACCCACATATGTCCTTCACCGAAGGTACATACGACGGTCGTTACCTGTTCATGAACGACAAAGCGAACACCCGTGTTGCACGTGTACGCTGTGACGTTATGAAATGTGACAAGATCACTGAAATTCCAAACGCACACGACATTCATGGTCTGCGTCCTCAGAAGTACCCACGTACTGGCTACGTCTTCGCAAACGGTGAGCACGAAGCTCCACTCGTAAACGACGGCACAATCCTGGATGAGCCAGATAAGTACAGCTGCATCTTCACTGCACTCGATGGTGATACCATGGAAGTTGCATGGCAGGTCATCGTAACCGGTAACCTGGACAACTGTGACGCTGACTATCAGGGTAAATACGCTTTCTCTACCAGCTATAACTCAGAAATGGGTACAAACCTGGCAGAAATGACAGCCTCTGAAATGGATCACTGCGTGGTATTCAACATCAAACGCATCGAAGAAGGCGTCAAAAACGGCGACTATCAGATGCTGAACGGTGTTCCAGTTCTTGATGGCCGTAAGGGCTCCAAGTACACCGCGTACATCCCTGTACCAAACAGCCCACACGGCTGTAACACCTGCCCAGACAAAAAACACCTGATGATCAACGGTAAACTGTCTCCAACAGTTTCTGTTATCGACGTGACCAAACTGGACGCAGTATTCGACGGTGCAGATCCACGCTCCGCAGTTGTTGCTGAACCAGAGCTGGGTCTTGGCCCACTCCACACTGCATTCGATAACCGCGGCTTCGCTTACACCACTCTGTTCCTCGACAGCCAGATGGTTAAGTGGGACATCGACAAAGCGATCCGTCAGTATGCAGGCGAAGACGTCGATCCAATTCACTCAAAAATCGATGTGGCTTACCAGCCAGGTCACAACCACACCTCTATGGGTGAAACATCAGAAGCAGACGGCAAGTGGCTTGTTTCTCTGAACAAGTTCTCTAAAGACCGCTTCCTGAACGTTGGTCCTCTGAAACCAGAAAACGAACAGCTGATCGATATTTCTGGCGATGAAATGAAAATCGTTCACGATGGTCCTACCTTTGCAGAACCGCACGACGTCATCATCGTACACAACTCCGTTGTGAACCCAGCATCTGTCTGGCAGCGTGACGACCCAATGTTCGCTGATGCTGTCGCACAGGCTAAAGCTGACGGTGTGGATCTGGAAGAAGCAGAACACGTCATCCGCGACGGCAACAAAGTTCGTGTGTACATGCACTCTGCTGCGCCAACCTTCTCTCTTGAGAAGTTCACGGTTAAGCAGGGCGACGAAGTTACCGTTTATGTCACCAACATTGATGACATCGATGACCTGACACACGGCTTCTGTATTTCCAACTACAACGTAGCAATGGAAATTGGGCCTCAGGCAACTGCTTCCGTAACCTTTATCGCTGAGCGTCCAGGTGTTCACTGGTTCTATTGCCAGTGGTTCTGTCATGCACTGCACATGGAAATGCGCGGTCGTATGTTCGTTGAGCCACGCGACGCATAAGGGAGTTGCGGGCATGACAAGGTCCTTCTGGCAATTGCTGCTAGGTGCGACGGCTTTGGTTGGCGTGAGCGTTTCTGCTCACGCCGCTGAAATCATTGTACCGGCACAGCCTGATGCCTTAGCCCGCGCCTTGAGAGAGGCGCAGGACGGAGACGTTTTGCGCCTGTCTGCTGGAGTTCATCAGGGACCGGTCGTCATCGATCGGTCTTTGGTGCTTAAAGGAGAGCCAGGCGCAGAGCTTAAAGGCAATGGCAAAGGCTCAGTAATAACTGTCGAAGCACCAGATGTGGTCGTCGATGGACTGGTCATCACCGGTTCAGGTCTTTCCAACCAAACAATCGATTCAGGCGTGAAGCTGACCAAAAAAGCAGATCGTGCCCGAATTACAGGTAACAAGTTCCTCAACAATCTGGTTGGTGTCGATGCACACGGACCGGATGATGCTTATATTGCCGACAACCTGATTGAAGGTCGTCGCGATCTGCGCCCTAACGAGCGCGGAAATGGCATCTATGTCTGGAACTCACCAAGACTTTTGGTGGAATACAACACCATCAAATATGGTCGGGACGGCGTTTTCGTAAACACCAGCCCGAACGATACTTTCAAAAACAACTATTTCGAAAAAACCCGCTTTGCAGTGCATTACATGTACGGCAATAAGGGCACTATCTCCAACAACGTGTCAGTCGGCAATCACATCGGTTATGCGCTGATGTTCTCAGACAAACTCACGATTACGGGCAACATCTCTAAAGATGACCGTGACCATGGCTTGATGTTGAACTACGCCAACAATGCCGTGATTACCGGAAACTATGTGAAAGCTTCTCCTGAGAAGTGCTTGTTCATGTACAACGCCAACAAAAACATTGTTGACGGCAACAAGTTCGAGCGCTGTGACATCGGGGTTCACTTTACAGCAGGTTCTGCAAAAAACAAATTTTCCAACAATGCCTTCATTGGAAACAAGACACAGGTGAAGTACGTGGGCACACGCCACCTGGAATGGACATACGAAGGTCGCGGAAACTTCTGGAGTGATCATTCAGCCTTTGACATGAATGGAGATGGAGTAGCTGACACCGCCTACCGGCCAAACGACATGGTCGATCAAATTCTCTGGACACAGCCTGCCGCAAAGCTGCTTACCGGAAGTCCTGCAGTTCAGCTCCTCAGCTGGACTCAATCGCAGTTTCCAGCACTTTTGCCAGGTGGCATCGTAGATACCAAACCTCTGATGCACGCTCCGGAAATAGCAATGCCGAAGGTAGGAGCAAGAAGATGAATAATACAGTTCTTCGAGCTGAAAACGTCCGCAAGACCTTCGATGGACGGGATGCTGTGAAAGATCTTTCCTTTGAACTGGGAGGCGCAGAGAGGGTAGCGCTGCTCGGTCATAACGGTGCAGGTAAGACGACATTCTTCAAAATGTCACTTGGCTTCCTGACACCATCTGCTGGACGGATTGAAGTTTTGGGCGCAGAGCCTGGTAGTGATAAAGCGCGCTCTTCCACCGCGTTTCTGCCAGAATCTGTAGCCTTTCAAAGGACTTTGACAGGTGTTGAAGTTCTCAAATACTACGCCAAGCTTAAAGGCGAAGACCCGAAGAAAGCAGTCGGACTGCTCGAACGTGTTGGTCTCGCAGAAGCTGGTACACGCCGTGTCGGCACCTATTCAAAAGGTATGCGGCAACGTCTTGGCCTCGCGCAGGCTCTAATTGGTACACCCAAACTGGTGTTGCTCGATGAGCCAACCAGTGGTCTGGACCCAATCTCACGCCAAAACTTCTACGATCTCGTAACAGAGATTTCTGGAAACGGAGCAACCGTACTTCTGTCATCTCACGCCCTGACAGAAATGGAAGCGCGCACAGATCGTATCCTGATCATGTCCAAAGGCAAACTTGTTGCCAACGACACTCTGGAACACCTGCGCACAGCAGCCCGTCTGCCAATTCGTCTGAAGGTAAAAGCCAAGGAAGAACCTGCCGAGCAACTGGCAAACCGCCTTGGCGGCACACCAGTTAATTGCCGCAGTGTAGAGATCATGTGCGCACATGAAGACAAGATCGCGAGAATTGCAGCTGTCACCAGCTTGGGTGCCATGATCGAAGATATCGATGTGCATCTGCCGACACTGGATGACGTCTATAAACACTTCTCCGAAAAGGCGAATGCCGAAGATAGTGCAGGGGAGGCCTGAGTCATGTTTCAGCGTATCCTAACAGTAGCCGGTCAAGAGTTCCGTATTGGATTGCGCAACCGCTGGATCCTTCTGTCCGTTGTTATTCTGGCAGCATTTTCCATGGCGCTCGCACTACTTGGTTCCGCACCAGCAGGCACACTTGATGTAAGTCGCATGACCATCACCGTGGCATCACTCTCAAGCTTATCAGTCTATCTAGTTCCTCTGATTGCACTTTTGCTGGCTTTTGATGCCGTTGCTGGTGAGATCGAACGCGGTACATTGCTTCTGATCTTCTCCTCTCCGATGACACGAAGTGAGTTCCTCATTGGTAAGGCAGTCGGACACATCTGCGTTCTCTTGTTGGCTCTAACACTCGGTTACGGAGCTACGGCGATCATGCTGGCAGCAACAGGCGGTGGTGACACAAGCGGCTTCATCGATTTCGCACGGTTGATCGGCACCTCAGCTATCCTTGGCTTTGCATTCCTTGCCCTTGGCTACATTGTCAGCGCATTGGTTCGCCAGGTCACAACCGCAGCTGCAATGGCGATTGGTATCTGGCTTGTTTTGATCGTTCTTTATGATCTGGCTTTGCTCGGTGCACTCGTTGCAGATAGCGAAGGGTTCTTTGCGTCTACCGTCTTCCCGTTCGCACTATTGGCAAACCCAGCAGATGCTTTCCGTCTCTTCAACCTGTCTGCATTGAATGCAAACGCTATGGTTGGCGGCATGGCAGGCGTTGCAGAAAGCCTTCCATTCCCACCAGCAGCAGCACTCGCTTCCATCTTCGTGTTCGCTGGTGCTGCCATGTCTGGTGCTATCCTACTGCTTAAGAGGGTCTCCCCATGATGAAGAAACTGTTTGCAGTCGTTGGTGTCACGTTGCTTCTGGCAGCTTGTCAGGAAGAGCAGCAAATCGCTAAACCAGCTGCTATGGAGCTGAGTGCTGAAGCTGCGGGGCACTACTGCCAGATGACCATATTGGACCACGAAGGACCAAAGGCACAGATCCACCTTGCCGGTAATCCATTCCCGTTATGGTTCTCTCAAATACGTGACGCTGTCGCATTCACGCGTCTCCCGGAAGAATCCAAAGACTATGTAGCTATCTATGTAAATGACATGGATAAAGCAGAAAGCTGGGAGCAGCCAGGTAACAACAACTGGATCGATGCAGATGCCGCTTTTTTTGTGATTGAGAGTTCACAGATAGGCGGAATGGGAGCCCCAGAAGCAATCCCATTTGGTACCAAAGCAGGCGCAGAAAAATTCTCAGCTGAGAATGGAGGTAAGATTGTTAAACTTGCCGAAATCCCTAGCGAGTATGTACTCAAACCAGTTGAGTTTACACTCAGCGATGCTTCCGACAACTAATCGTTGATCAAGCTCTAAAAAACAAAACGCTCCAGAAATGGAGCGTTTTTTGTTTGTAATATCTGAGCTGACTGATAACAGCTTCGATCAATTTTTGCAGTGAACTGGATAGCCAACCCGAAGTTTTGGATCCCCGACCACTATCAGCTCATCTGGATCACAGGTTACGCTCTCAGTTGGGGCACTATCAAAAGGCCGAAACTTGAACGCACGAAGCCCGGACAGCATCGTCGTCTCACCGCACACAAATCCAACTTCCTCTGTATCTCTGTGCTTTACAATAGAACCCAGCTCGGGTTCACAAAGCGTGATGTCTGAACCAAACATGTTCAGAAGATCGACATCAGATCCGGTTTCAGACCCATGTGCAGTTGCTGATTTCAGAAGTTCATCAAAAACATCTTGCCGCGCAGTTGAGTGCCTATTTTCCACTTCATTAGAATGATCAGCGCGATTTAAGTCGATGGGCATAAGAGCTCTTTCAACTAGAGAACTAAAAGCAAAATCAAAAAATACCAATCAAGACAAGCCGTCCAAACAGGTTTCCAATCCCCAAAGCTATTCCCCGCAGAATGGGACAGGGCATACAAATCAAAGTTGAATTGGATAATAAATCCATATCTTAGATTTAAGATGGTGGAAAGGTAAATAAACTCAAGCATTATACAACATGCATCATGCACATAGTTGATAGATAGCTTCTTAAACAAACCTCATTCGAAATTATTTATAAAATACAGACGTATAGGATTACATCAACGGCATTGGATAAGTTGTCAAACTGATGAATACACAAAACATATTCCAAGGAAAATATCTCGGATAACTCACAAAAAGAGTTTGCTTCTCACTCTAACCAGTAGGTGGAAACCCCCTATAAGGTTTAACAGAGATCACGAACGGACGACTAACTAGGATTTGAGGAGCTTCAGAACAGGGAGGCTAAGCTATTCCCACTGCGTCGATTTTCGATAAGTTAACGAACACTCATGCAATCCGATCTATCAGAGTTTAGTTGAACTCCTTTAACAGACAAACCTGCAGTAGTTAGTGCTCATTACGCTTCAACATCTCTTGGTAGATACGCGCAAACATCATCGATACAAAATTCGTGGGAGCTTTGCTGCCGGGGCCATACACTTGAGATTCAATCTCGAGCGCTTGTTTCCAGGCACTATCAATCAGATCTAGGTCAGTCTGGCTCGTATCTTCTGCCAACTCAGCCCAAACTTGCGCATCATCAAGATACGTTGCGTCTCCAACTCCATGAAGACCAAAGCGAAGAAACTGTTCATTTACGCCAAGCGCTTGCGCTAGCTTCCCAAGCGTGTCCCCACGTGGATTCTCGATGAGACCTTTTTCGATCTTGTAAAGATTGTCATAACCAACGTTCGCACGCCTTGCCAAATCTTTAACTGTAAGGTCATTCTGCTTGCGAAGTTTTTGAAGTCGCTCTTGCCAAGTCATGGTTGCTCTGCAGTCGCTAAAAACAAAGTCTCATGGAGAAGTAATCCGGTTAGTGCAATTAATCTATCCCCCGATTGCTCGCAAATAAATAACCAAGAAAGATATCCGCAAAAAATCAGGGGGACATCCTACTGATGTCTTCAGCTGGCTTACACCTTTTTGAAAACTACTCATTTTTCAACATCATCAAAATCTTAGGTTGTAGATTTATTTTCCGCAAAAAATGATTTGTGCACCTGTTCTGTCCGCTCTGATGTTTAGAACGCTAAGATTGGGCTTGTCAGATGGATACACCATGAGTAAATGGGGCAAAATCAATTCTGGAAGGGGATAAATGGTTGCCAAATAATCAAGGTACTGCTCATGCCATTTACGGCATGGGGCGCTGGGGTAAAGATCTTCTCTCTGTGCTGCCGAACGGCGATATTGCACTAAGTAATCCTTTGATGCCGGACGCTCCGAAGGTGAGTCTTCCGGAGATCGTTCACGACCTTGAACAACGTGGTATCCATTCTCCACTTTTGCTGCGCGTCAGTTCGTTTCTACAAAACGAAATCGCGCACATCAATAATTCCATGGCAGACGCGATCAAGCGTGTTGGCTACAAGGGTAAATATCGCGGTGTTTTCCCAATTAAGGTGAACCAGCAGGCACAGGTCGTTGACCGCATCGTTGAGTTTGGTCGCCCTTACTCCTACGGCTTGGAAGCCGGTTCAAAACCTGAGCTGGTCATTGCACTCGCGCACCGTTTGCCAAAAGACGCCTTAATTGTCTGCAACGGGGTAAAAGACGAAGAGTTTATTCGCCTTGCAATCCTGTCGCGCAAGCTCGGTTTCAACACCATCATCGTTCTGGAAAGTCCAAAAGAGCTTGAAACGGTCATCGATGTGGTTGAAGAACTGGGCGAAGAGCCGCTTCTCGGCGTGCGTGTTAAGCTAACCAACCAGATTGGTGGCAAATGGGAAGAAAGCTCCGGTGACCGTTCCACTTTCGGGATGAACACCGACCAGCTCGTCTCCGTGATCGATAAGCTGCGCGAAGCAAAGCTTCTGCACTGCCTGAAACTTCAGCATTCCCATCTCGGCTCACAAGTACCTGACGTCAATGACGTCCGCCGTGCCGTTGGTGAAGCCTGTCGCTACTTCGTTGAGCTGACAAGGGAAGGGGCTGAACTGACCCATCTCGATCTGGGCGGCGGTCTTGGTGTTGACTATACCGGTGAGAAAAAGGCTAATCGAAAACTCCACCAACTACTCTGTCGAAGAGTACTGTGCCAACGTGGTGGAAACTGTTGCCTATGCGATGGACGAAGCTGAGCTC
>NZ_DS996805.1:610139-701635 GCF_000156235.1 Pseudovibrio sp. JE062 | reverse complement strand
GATTGATGAGCAGCTGGAAAAAGTCGCTGATATCTATCACTGCAACTTCTCTCTCTTCCAATCTCTGCCCAGATGTTTGGGCAATTGATCAGCTGCATCCGATTGTTCCGTTGCAGCGCTGAACGAAGTTCCTGATCGCCGCGCAGTACTCTCAGACATCACCTGCGACAGTGACGGTAAAGTAGACAAGTTCATCCTCGCAGATGGTATCTCACCATCTTTGCCGGTGCATACGCTTGAAGAAGGTAAGCCATACTATCTTGGTGTCTTCTTTGTAGGTGCCTATCAGGAAACTTTAGGCGATCTGCACAACCTGTTCGGCGACACCAATGTCGCAACCATTGACCTGAGAGCAGATGGCGGATTTGATCTGCTTCAGGAAGTTGAAGGCGATACAATCTCGCAGGTTCTCTCGTATGTAGAGTATGATCCTCGCGATTGCGTAGACGCTTTCCGCAAACTCATTGATGAGGCGGTCTCCGCCGGCACACTCAAGAATGCTGACCGACGCACGTTGGTTGCTGCCTATCGTGACAGCATCAACGGCTACACTTATTACGAATAATCCAAGGACCGGGGAATAGACATGGGTAAAACTCTGGTAATCGGCGCTGGTGGTGTTTCCTCCGCTGCCGTACATAAAATGGCAATGAACTCGGATATCTTCTCCGAAATCACGCTGGCATCCCGTCGCAAGTTTAAGTGTGACGACATCGCAAAAAGCGTAAAAGAGAAGACCGGCGTAGAGATCAAGACCGCTGAAGTTGACGCAATGGACGTCGCAGCAGTTGTAGCGCTCATAAAAGAAAGTGGTGCTGAGCTGCTGGTGAACCTGGCGCTGCCGTATCAGGATCTCAAGCTGATGGACGCATGTCTGGAAGCTGGCATCAACTATCTGGACACCGCAAACTACGAGCCAGAAGACGAAGCAAAATTCGAGTACCATTGGCAGTGGGCGTATCAGGAGCGCTTCAAAGAAGCTGGCCTGACTGCAATTCTCGGCTCTGGCTTCGATCCGGGCGTAACCTCCGTATTCGCAACTTGGCTGAAGAAGCACAAGCTCGAAAACATCCGTCAGATTGACATCCTTGACTGTAACGGTGGCGACAACGGTAAAGCATTTGCGACCAACTTCAACCCGGAAATCAACATCCGTGAAGTAACTGCAGACGCACGTCACTGGGAAAAAGGCGACTGGGTAACCTCCCCAGCGATGACCCACAAAGTGGCATTCGATTTCCCGGGCGTGGGCGAGAAAAACATGTACCTCATGTACCATGAGGAACTGGAAAGCCTGAAAACCCACTTCACCGAGATTGAGCGTGCGCGTTTCTGGATGACCTTCGGCGATGCTTACATCAACCACGTCCGCGTGCTTGAAGGCATCGGCATGACCTCTATCGAGCCAGTCATGCACGAAGGCCACGAAATCATTCCGCTGCAGTTCCTCAAGTCCGTACTGCCAGACCCAAGCGGTCTGGGTGAGCTGACTAAAGGTAAGACCTGTATCGGTGACATCGCAACTGGTCAGGCAAAAGACAGCTCCGGCGAGAAAACCTACTACATCTATAACATCTGCGACCACGAAGAGTGCTACGCAGAAGTAGGCTCTCAGGCGGTTTCCTACACCACTGGCGTACCTGCAATGATCGGCGCAGCACAGATCCTGAAGGGGAACTGGAAAGAGCCGGGCGTGTGGAACATGGAACAGTTGGATCCAGACAACTTCATGGACATGCTGAACGAGCACGGCCTGCCATGGCAGGTTAAAGAACTCGACGGTCCGGTTCAGTTCTAAGCTGATGGCTGAGTTTATGCAGACACAGGCTGGTGATGCGGGAGCGTTCAAATCTTTTGATCTCTCCCGAGTGCCAAGTCCCTGTTTTGTCGTTGATGAGGTTGCGGTTCGCCGCAACCTCTCTATGCTTAAGGACGTTGCTGACCGTTCCGGCGCGCATGTTCTTGCTGCCCTAAAAGCCTTCTCCATGTTCGCATTAGCCCCAGTGGTACGCGAATATCTTGAAGGAACCTGTGCCTCTGGCTTGTATGAAGCACGCTTGGGTCGTGAGAAGTATGGCGGCGAAGTTGCAACATTCTGCGCAGGCTACAAAGCTAGCGAGATTGATGAGATCATCGGTTACACCGACCACATGATCTTCAACTCTCCAGCACAAAAAGACCGTTTCCTGCCAAACGTGCGAGCCGCGAAACACAATGTGGATGTAGGCCTTCGTGTCAACCCGGAGCATTCCGAAGGCGAAGTGGAAAAATACGATCCCTGCGCTCCATGCTCACGGCTCGGATTTCCGGTTTCCCAGCTGAGTGCAGAAGTTCTGACAGGCGTTGACGGCATCCATATGCACACGCTCTGTGAGCAGGAGTTCGAACCTCTCCAGCGCACATGGAACGCGGTTAAGGATAAGCTTGCACCGTATTTCGGCCAGCTGAAGTGGATCAACTTCGGCGGTGGTCATCATATCACCCGCGAAGATTATGACCGCGAAGCCCTTATCGCCTTCATCAAAGATGTGCGCGCAGAAACGGGCCTGGAAGTCTATCTGGAACCGGGTGAAGCTGTTGCTCTGGATGCAGGCATCCTGATTGGCGAAGTTTTGGATCTGCCAAAGAACGGCATGGATCTGGCGATCGTAGATATTTCCGCAACCTGTCATATGCCGGACGTCATCGAGGCACCATATCGTCCAGCCATGCTGGATGAATCGGAAGAGGGGCATACATACCGCCTCGGCGGTCCATCTTGTCTCGCAGGCGATGTTATCGGGGATTACACCCGGGCAGAGCCACTCCAAATTGGCGATCGTTTCGCGTTTCTTGACCAGGCGCACTACTCGATGGTGAAAACCAACACCTTCAACGGTGTTCCTCTACCAACCATCGCCCTTTGGAATTCTGAGAGCGACGAACTCAAGATTATCCGAGAGTTCTCGTACAACGACTTCCTGAACCGTCTTTCCTAAAGGTGCAAAATGTCTGTTTTTCTCGACAGTGAGCTGACTGAAGCAGAACGCAAGGCAGAAGACGCGCTCTTCACCATCATTCCGGTGCCTCTGGAGCGCACTGTTTCTTATGGCTCTGGCACCGAAAAAGGGCCAGAAGCCATCATCGAAGCGAGTAACGAACTTGAGCGCGGCAGCAATGGCGTTGAGCCATGCGCTTCCGGCATCTCCACACAAGAGCCAGTAGCGTGCGATGGTCCTCTGCCAGAGGTGATGGAACGTCTAGCACAGCGCACTGAAGCTGCCGTGAAAGCTGGTAAAATCCCAGTCACGCTCGGCGGCGAACACTCTCTATCTTACGGCGCTGTGTCCGGTGTAGCACGCGCACTTGGTAAGCCGGTAGGGATCGTACAAGTGGATGCGCATGCAGACCTACGCATTGCCTATCAGGGTGAAAAGCATTCCCACGCCTCTGTTATGAACCTTCTGGTGGAAGAGGGGAGTTCCCTCGCACAGTTCGGCGTGCGTGCACTTTGTCAGCAGGAAATGGATAGCAGAACAGAAAACAAGGTGTTCTTTGTAGATGCGGAAGAGCTAGTGACCAAAGGCTTGCACGCTGTTGATCTGCCGGAGGATTTCCCAGAGGACATCTATGTTTCTTTTGATGTCGACGGTCTTGATCCATCCCAGATGCCAGCCACAGGCACACCGGTTCCAGGAGGCCTTGGCTACTATCAGGCCATCCATCTGGTGGAACATGCCCTTAAAGGCCGCAAGTGCGTCGGTCTCGATGTGGTTGAGCTCGCCCCCGACGGAAATGCCGCGTGGGACTTCACCGCCGCTCAGATCACATACCGCCTCATGGCTGCAGCGCTGAGCTCACAAGGCTGACGGCTATACCAATCAACCGAAACAGAGAGCTGCGATCATACGATTGCAGCTCTTTTCATTTCTACGCACTGATCGCCACAACCCCGCACCCTCAGCTTACTTGCTCAGTAAATTGAGTTCTTTTGCTCGCTCACGGATCTGAATGCACACGACACCACTTGCATCTTCATGGGCATCTTCCAGCGTATGTTGAACCTCTCCCGCCAAACTTATACTTTGCTGGACAAGGATGATGTAGCTGGGCGTAGTTTTGAGTTTGTTTTCTCTGATGTAATCCAGTGTCCGCTCGTGCACGATGCCGAGCTCACAGAAATTATCCATAGTGTCGATTAGAAAAATCTCTTTGATCATATCTTTAGGCGCCTGTGCCAAAGCGGGCGCAGCAAGCGAGCAGGAGAGGCCAGCAGCCAAAACTAAGCGTTTCATAGAAAATCCCCGTGAAGAAAGTGCCAGTGTGACTACGCCGTTTCCGACTGTCTATCTTGCAATTTTCTCAAAGGTATTCTGACGGACTAGCGCTATTTCCTGAAACAGCGCCCCAGATAGCCGGGAACACTCTCACTATTTTTCTGAGAACTCAGGTCATATTGCACTAGTCCAGAAAGCAAAAAACCCACCGTAAAGATGGGTTTTTTTGCTCTATCTATCAATAAGATAGATGGCGGAGAGGGTGGGATTCGAACCCACGAGACGCTTCCACGCCCGCCGGTTTTCAAGACCGGTGCATTCAACCACTCTGCCACCTCTCCGGCGCTGTGTGGTGTGGGCTCTATTTCGTTCATGCGGCCCTCAAAGTCAAGCGGGCGTAAAACTTGTTCCACAGCATGAATTTATTTTTTTCACAGTGAAATCAATCAGTCCTATCAAAACCGCCATTTCCCCTAAGGAAGTTAGCTTAGGCAAAAATCTCTCTTTCTTGTGGAGACATTTTGATCGGATTCAGTTAAGGTTTATCGGCTATCTTTTTAATATTGGTTCAGTTTGTAGTGAGCTCGGGTATTTTTGCTCAACCAATCTGAAATCCGTCAGTGCCGAACATGTAGTGAGTAACAACGGTATGACTTCTTTACTGAATTGGGGCTATTCGGTGAAAGCACCAGCTCCCGAAACGATCAAACGCGTAGCGACCAGCATATCTGTGGTTGCCCTGTGCGCAGGCATTGCAGCCTGCGGTGGCGGCACGGATAAAGTGAAGTTCAGTGAAAAGAAATACGGCGTAGCTGCAAGTCCTCGTGTGGTGAAAGGCTCGAAGCCGGTTCCCAAAGGAGGAGGGCGCGCTGTTGTTGGCAAACCGTATAAAGTGGCCGGTAAGTGGTACTATCCCAAGAGGGACGATAACTACAAGAAAACCGGCAAGGCATCATGGTATGGCCCAACCTTCCATGGCCGCAAAACCGCTAACGGAGAAATCTTCGATCGTAACGCACTGACCGCCGCCCACCCAACAATGCCGCTACCAAGCTATGCCAAGGTGACAAACCTTCAAAACGGCAAGTCCATGGTTGTGCGCGTGAATGACCGTGGCCCGTTCCATGACAATCGTATCATCGACTTGTCAGAACGCGTTGCTGGCATGCTCGGCACCAAATCCAGCGGTGTTGCAAAAGTTCGTGTGGAGTATGTTGGTCGTGCGCCGCTCCATGGGCGGGATGAGAAAAAGCTTCTGGCTTCTTATTCCGGCAATGGTGGCAACTGGAATGGCGGCAGCTCTGCACCGCGCACCATGCTCGCCTTTGCAAATCCTGTGAACCGTATCTCTGGCCCGGCACCAATGCCAAAAAGCAGGCCATACGACACACCTATTCTGGCAGCACAGAACGTTCTGGCGTTCAATGCCAACCAGCTTGATCCAGCAGTGGTTTACGAGCGTAACCTGAGCACAACACAGGTTGCGTCCATCAGCAGTTTCAGAAACCGGATCAATAGCGCATTGTCCACCAGCGCAAATCCAAACGCTCCGAAACCAGCCATTGCAGCACAGCCTGTTTCGACCTCCTTTGGAACATCTCTGCTGCCACCACCAAGCTCTGGTGTATATAAAACACCTACCAGCACTGCGCCAACCTTCCAGACTGGTAATGCAATTTCATCTTATGCATCTGAGCACAGACTCAACAGTGCGCATGATGCATTCAAGTCTGTTTCTGGTGGTTCAGGCCTGAAAGAGCTACTGCTATCTCGTACTGGTCAAAATCACTAAGTCATTTAGTTCTAAACGGCTTTACCCAGTCAGCACACCTGCGTTAGTGTTTGTTTTAAGGGATGGGGCGTATCATAGCCCCACCAAAATCAATCAGGGAGACGCAGGCGTGCAAGTTGGGTGGCAGAAGTGCAAACAGCATAAATCTCAAGACAACTGCAGGTACTGGACATCTCCTAAAAACTGGAGAGCGTCAGCTATCGCTGCATTGGCATTCTGCAGCATACTCGCAGCCTCTCCAGCTCAGGCTGTCGAAATCAAAGCCAAAGCCGCAACGCTCTACGACTTCACAAATAAGTCGCTCGTCTTCTCCAAAAACTCTCAGGTTCTGATGGCTCCGGCCAACCTGACAAAACTGATGACTGCCGTCACTGTGCAGCAGGCCATCCATGCTGGTGACATCACGCCACAAACCATGTTCAAAGTCAGTGAACATGCATGGCGCACCGGTGGAGCACCAGCACGCGTCACAACAATGTTTGCGCGCCTGAACTCATCTGTGTCTGTCAATGATCTGATGTATGGCCTGATCGTACACAGCGCAAACGATGCCGCAATCATTTTGGCTGAAGGGCTTGCTGGTAGCGAAGAAAACTTTGCCCAGGAAATGAACAAGCTGGCTAAGTCCATTGGTATGGAGAACTCAAACTTCACCAATCCAACTGGCTTTCCCGATGAGAACCATAAGACCACACTCGAAGATCTAACAGTTCTCGCAGCCTACGTTCTGGAGCATGAGCCCGAGCTACATTCTGTCTATGCTATGGACCGCTTCACTTGGAACAAGATCACGCAGCGCAACAAAAACCCGCTCATACGTGATATTCAAGGCCTTGATGGATTTGGTGCCGGGTTCTCTGAGAGAGAGGGCTTCGCGGCGCTCGGAACGCTGGATAGCAACGGTCACCGCTATGTTGCAGCAATTGCAGCCTCTCCAACGCTTCAAGATCGCGTTCAGGACATGAAAACCCTGCTGCTGCCCACGTTTTCCGGCCTGAAGCTGCAGCAGCTCTTTCGCAAAGGCGAACTTATTAGTGATGCGCAAGTCTATGGCGGCAAGAAAACGACCGTATCTTTAAAGACAAATGATGCTGTCGCAACACTCATCAACCCGAATGAGAAAGACAAGTATAAGCTCCGTGTCGTCTACAATGGCCCCATTCCAGCACCTATTGAAAAAGGAATGGAAGTGGGAGAACTGCAAGTTCTTTCCAAAAATGACGTGATTTATCGAGCAACACTGGTTACAGGAGAGGATGTAGCCATTGGAGACCTTCAAGGCCGCGCATGGGATGCCCTTGGAGAGTTCTTCTACCAGTTGTTTTAGCACCGGGTTTCAGCACTATTGAATTCCGAAGGTCTTGGAGGCCTGTTCGACGTTGTCGGGTATTTTTATCAGTTTTGAAGGCGGTGAAGGCGCCGGTAAGTCGACTCAAATCCAGCGCTTACGCGACAAACTCGCGGCCAAAGGAATTGAAGCTGTCACCACACGCGAACCCGGCGGCTCACAAGGCGCTGAGTTGGTTCGCGAAGTTCTCCTGTCAGGCGCAGCAAAAGACTACGGTGTCACTGCCGAAGCCGTTCTGTTTGCAGCAGCCCGTGCTGACCATATTGATACACTTATCAAGCCTGCACTTGAGAATGGCAAATGGGTGCTGTGCGATCGCTTTGCGGATTCGTCCCGCGTTTATCAGGGCGAATCTGGTGTACCCACACCAACCGTAGAAGCTCTGCAGCAAGTCGCAATCGCAGGTCATAACCCGAATATGACACTGCTCATCAACGTGACACCTGAAGTTGGCTTGGCCCGCGTTTCAAAGCGCACAGCACCCGTTGAGTTTGATGGCCCGGATCGGTTTGAAACAGATACACTGGAAACGCACCGCCGCAGGCAAGAACTTTTTCTGGAAATGGCTCGCAATGAGCCAGATCGCATCGTGGTGATTGACGGCGACCAGCCTCAGGATAAGGTAACCGAAGACATCTGGCGGGCGGTACAGGACCGCTTTGCTGAGCAGATCCAGCAGGAAACAGGCGAACCTGACGCAAACAGGGAAGGGTGAGTATGGCCAAGGCTCCCATAATCGAAGAAGTCCCTGAGTTTGATGAGGTCGACGGCCTGCCGCTCCCACGCGAGCAAACACGTCTTTACGGCCATGAACTGGCTGAGACAGAACTGCTTGACGCCTATAGATCGCAGCGGTTTCATCATGCCTGGATTCTCGGTGGCCCCAAAGGCATCGGCAAAGCCACGCTCGCGTTTCGCTTCGCCCGCTTTATCCTTGAACATCCTGATCGCTTTTCAACGCCTGTTATGGCAGCCAACAGCTTGTACGTCCCACCGGAAAGCCATAGCGCACAAATGGTTGCTGCAGGCTCCCATGCAGACCTTCTGCACTTGCGCCGCCCGTGGGATCTGAAAGGCAAACGATTCAAGCGAGATCTTCCGGTCGATGAAGTGCGCAGGACAACAGGTTTCTTCGGCTCCACGGCAGCTGGTGGTAACTGGCGCATCTGTATTGTTGATTCTGCCGATGATATGAACCAGTCCGCAGCCAACGCACTTCTCAAAATCCTTGAAGAACCGCCAAAACAGTCCTTGTTCATCTTGCTCTCCCACAATCCGGGTCGGTTGCTGCCAACAATCCGTTCCAGATGCCGCAAACTCACCATGCGCAAACTGGAAGAGCCGATGATTGAGCATGCCCTCACAGAAATGGGATGTGGCCCATCCGGCAACACAGAAGCCCTTCACACGCTTGCCGATGGGAGCCTGCGACAGGCAGCACTGGCCGCAAACGGCGGTGCGCTAGATATCGCGCAGGAGTTCACCGGGCTGGTTGAAACCATCACAAATCTGGACATGATCCGTGCGCATGGCTTTGCAGATAAGATTGCGGCACGCGGTGCAGAGGATGCCTGGAACACATTTTTGGAGCTTGCGCGCACATTCTTGAGCAATCAACTGCGTAAAGATGCAAGCACAAAGCCGGATGCGCTTGTCAGGTGGGCTGACTTGTGGGAAAAGGTTGGCCGCGCTGCTTCAACGGCAGATGCTTTAAACCTCGATCGGAAGCAAGTTGTGTTGACTTTCCTCGTTGACCTGCGGAAAGCAAGCTCTGGCTGACGTACGACTGTTATCTTTGAGCTAACACTCAAAGAACTTTCCAGATTTAGATCCCGGATCAAGAGATCACCTTAGGATATGACAGAAAAATCGCCTTTCTATATTACAACGGCAATTTCCTACCCAAATGGTGAGCCGCATATCGGCCACGCCTATGAGGCAATTGCAACTGACGTGCTGGCCCGTTTCCAGAGACTGGATGGCCGTGAAGTACACTTCCTGACTGGTACTGACGTACACGGCCAGAAGATGCTTCAGACCGCCGTCAAGGAAGGCATGTCACCATCAGATCTTGCTGACAAGAACTCCAAGCTCTTCCGCGAAATGGTTGAGATGCTTGGCTGCTCCAACGACGATTTCATTCAGACCAACGAAGAGCGTCATTACAAATCCTGTCAGGCAATCTGGCAGAAAATGGCTGACGCTGGCGACATCTACAAAGACAGCTACGCCGGTTGGTACTCCGTTCGCGATGAAGCCTACTATCAGGAAGGCGAGACCGAAGTTCGTGAAGACGGTGTTCGCTACGGCCCTCAGGGCACACCTGTTGAATGGGTAGAAGAAGAAAGCTATTTCTTCCGTCTCTCAGCTTACGAAGACAAGCTGATTGAGCTTTATGAGAAGAACCCTGACTTTATCGGTCCAAACGCACGCCGCAACGAAGTGATGAGCTTCGTAAAAGGTGGCCTGAAAGACCTCTCCATCTCCCGCACCACCTTCGACTGGGGCATCCCGGTTCCAGGTGATGAAAAGCACGTCATGTACGTTTGGGTCGATGCGTTGACCAATTACATCACCGCGCTTGGCTATCCGGATATGGACGGCGATATGGCCAAGTTCTGGCCTGCAAACGCTCATATCATCGGTAAGGATATCATCCGTTTCCACGCAGTGTACTGGCCAGCATTCCTGATGTCTGCTGGTGTTCCGTTGCCTGAGCGCGTGTTTGCGCACGGTTTCCTCTTCAACTCCGGTGAGAAGATGTCCAAGTCTCTGGGCAACGTGATTGCACCGCGTGATCTGGTGGAAACCTACGGTCTGGATCAGATCAGATACTTCTTCCTGCGTGAAGTTCCATTCGGTCAGGATGGCAACTACAACCACGAAGCAATGGTGAACCGCATCAATGCTGACCTCGCCAATGACATTGGCAACCTGGCTCAGCGTTCGCTCTCCATGATCTTCAAGAACTGTGAAGGCAAATTGCCGGTTCCTGGCGAGTTCTCCGCGGACGACAAGGCTATCCTGCAGCAGGCTGATGAGATGCTTGAAAAGTGCCGTGGCTTCATGGCAAAGCAGGAAATCCATCACGCTCTGGCGTGTATCTGGTCAACTGTTGGCGAAGCAAACCGTTACTTCGCGTCTCAGGAGCCATGGGCGCTGAAGAAGACTGAACCGGAACGTATGGGCACAGTGCTTTACACCACTGCAGAGATCATCCGTCAGGTTGGTATTCTGGCGCAGCCAGTCATGCCGACTTCGGCAGGTAAACTACTGGATCTGCTGGTGCTTTCTGACGATGAGCGGTCTTTTGCGGAGCTGGGTGAAGCTGGTCGTCTGCAAGGCGGTCGTGAACTGCCGAAGCCACAGGGCGTGTTCCCACGCTATGTTGAACCGGAAACTGCAGAATAAAACGCCAATCTATCTAGCTTGAAGGGGAGGCGCATGAGCCTCCCTTTTTTATGAGGGAGATGCACTGGCATTTTCCGCGACGGATATCACAAGAGGTCGGTAAGGCCTATTGACAGAATCGCGCTGGAGGCGCTCTTGCTGTGACCATGTTAGTTGATAGTCATTGTCATCTGGATTTTCCGGATTTCGCAGAAGAACGCGACCAGATCATCGAGCGCGCCCACGAAGCAGGCGTCAAGCTGATGGTCACCATCTGTACCCGCGTCCGCAAGTTTGAGCAGATCAAAGAGATCGCTGAAGCCTACGACAGCGTTTATTGCTCCGTTGGAACTCACCCACATCAGGCAGGGGAAGAGACCGACGTGACTGCAGAAGAACTGATCGAACTTTCCAAACACCCCAAAGTGGTCGCAATCGGTGAAGCTGGTCTGGACTATTTCTATGACAACGCATCTCCAGAAGATCAGGAAAAGGTTCTGCGCACTCACATCAAAGCCGCGCGTGAAACCCAGTTGCCGTTGGTAATCCATAGCCGCGATGCTGACGACGATATGATGCGTATCTTGGAAGAAGAAATGAAAGTAGGAGCCTTTCCAGCACTGCTTCACTGCTTCTCCTCTGGCAAAGAACTAGCAATGAAGGGCCTCGAGCTTGGCCTTTACGTGTCCTTCTCCGGCATTCTCACATTCAAGCGTTCCACAGAGCTGCGTGAGATCGCAGCGGAACTGCCAATAGATCGCCTTCTTGTTGAAACAGATGCACCGTATCTTGCCCCACAACCATGGCGCGGCAAGCGCAATGAGCCAGCTTATGTGGCACATACCAACAAGGTACTGGCGGAAGCTCTCGGCGTTTCAGAAGAAGAGATGGCAGACGCCACAACACAAAACTTCCTGCGCCTGTTTTCCAAGGTGCCACAGCCAGCGTGATTGGCTAGACTGACGCGGATCATATTGCCACTATTCTTTGAGAGGACCAATGACCAGCAATTTTAAGGTCACTATTCTGGGCTGCGGCTCATCGACCGGCGTGCCACGGATTGGCGGAGATTGGGGTGTTTGCGATCCCGATGAGCCCAAAAACCGTCGCCGTAGATGTGCCCTGCTGGTCCAGAGGTTCTCCGAGAACGGCACCACCACCATTGTCGTTGATACCGGCCCCGACCTGCGTGAGCAAATGTTGGCTGCTGGTGTCACGCATGTTGACGCTGTGCTGTACACCCATGCTCATGCGGACCACTTGCACGGCATCGACGATCTGCGCTTTTTTGCGCTCATGCAACGCGCCAAAGTGCCTGTTTACATGGATGAGTTCACGTCAAAGCGCGTTCGCTCAGCCTTTGACTATTGCTTCGTCACACCACCAGGCTCCGGCTACCCGCCAATCTTGAGTGAGAACCGGCTGACCGACGGAACACCGGTTACCATTAACGGAGCAGGGGGACCGATCACAGCTCTGCCATTTCTCGTTCATCATGGTGATATTGACGCCCTTGGCTTCCGCTTTCAGGATCTGGCTTACACGCCGGATGTCAATGACATACCGGAAAGCAGCTTTCATGCATTGAAGGGGTTGGACACGTGGATCATCGATGCACTGCGTGAGAAACCGCACCAAAGCCACTTCTGCGTTAATGATGCGCTGGAGTGGATTGAGCGGATGAAACCGGCAAACAGCATCCTCACCAACTTGCACTGTGATCTGGATTATCAGCGATTGAAATCACAGCTGCCTGAGAACGTATCGCCCGCGTTTGATGGCCGGGCAGTCGAATTTCCAGCACATGCGACGGTTTAAAGCCGTCGCATTTTTTATGATACCTACACAGAATCATTGCTTGCCACGGCTCCGCTTTTTGTGCTGATATAGATATATCAGCGACGCGTGCGTGATAAATATATTTTCCAAGTCGGTTTAATCGGCTCACTCAACATCAGGCATAATTCTATATAATACAATAAGTTACAGTTACTTTCTGTAGCATCGCATATATTTTATGCTTAGATATTTTATGTTTGAAATAATTCAAAAAACCTGTCACGCTTGTCCCAAGTTGAAATTTGGCGCTTGCAGCCTGAGGGGGAGAGAGCAATGAAAGTCGCATGTCTTGGAGGCGGCCCGGCAGGTCTTTATTTCGCAATCAGCATGAAACTTCGTGATCCTCAGCATGAGGTAACGGTCATTGAGCGGAATAAGTTTGACGACACCTTTGGATGGGGTGTTGTTCTTTCAGATGAGACGCTGGACAACTTCAAGGCCAACGACGAAAAGAGCGCGGAAGCCATCCGCGCTCACTTTGCCTATTGGGATGATATCACAGTCCATTACAGAGACACCTGCCATGTCTCCAGTGGTCACGGATTCTGCGGCATTGGCCGCAAACAGCTGCTACTTCTCCTTCAGGACCGGGCGCGCGAACTTGGCGTAAACATGGAGTTTGAGCGCAACTACACCAGCGCCAAAGAGTTCATGGGCGACTACGATCTCGTTGTTGCAGCAGATGGTCTGAACTCCACCAGCCGCACCGAGTTTGCAGAACACTTCAAACCAGACATCGACACCCGCAAATGTAAGTTCGTCTGGCTCGGCACGCACCAGAAGTTCGACGATGCCTTCACCTTTATCTTTGAAGAAACAGAGCACGGCTGGATCTGGGCACATGCCTATCAGTTTGACGATGATACCGCGACCTTCATCGTAGAGTGTACCGAAGAGACTTACGAAGCATTCGGCTTCGCAGACATGAGCCAGGCAGAATCCTGCCGGACTTGCGAAAAGATCTTCGAAAAGCATCTCGGCGGCAATGAGTTGATGACCAACGCGAACCACATCCGCGGTTCCGCATGGATCAACTTCCCACGTGTTCTTTGCGAAAAGTGGTCTCACGAGAACCTCGTTCTGATGGGCGACGCTGCTGCAACCGCGCACTTCTCCATCGGTTCTGGCTCAAAGCTTGCCATGGAAAGTGCAATCGCACTGGCAGACTACCTGCACAGTGAAAAGTCCGTTCAGGATGCTTTCCAGAAATACGAGGATGAGCGTCGTCTGGAAGTGCTGAAGCTTCAGTCCGCAGCGCGTAACTCCCTCGAATGGTTTGAGAACGTTGAACGCTATCTGCATCTGGACCCGGTCCAGTTCAACTACTCACTTCTGACCCGCTCTCAGCGCATCTCCCACGAGAACTTGCGCGAGCGTGACGCGGAGTGGTTGGGCACGGCTGAAGGCTGGTTCCAAAATCAGGCTGGTGTGTCTGACACTGACAATGCACCACGCCCACCAATGTTTGCACCGTTCAAACTGCGTGAGATGGAGCTGAACAACCGCGTGGTTGTTTCTCCAATGGCGCAGTATAAAGCGGAAAACGGAACTGTTTCTGATTGGCATCTGGCTCACTACGGCGAACGCGCCAAAGGCGGTGCTGGTATGGTGGTCGTAGAAATGACCTGTGTGAGCGCTGATGGCCGCATTACACCGGGATGTCCGGGCCTTTATGCACCGGAACATGAGAAGGCGTGGAAACGCATCACAAGTTTTGTCCATGAGCACAGCCACGCAAAAATCTGCTGCCAGCTCGGCCATGCGGGACCAAAGGGGTCCACTCAGCTCGGCTGGGAAGAGATGGATGCACCTTTGAAAGACGGCAACTGGCCTCTGCTCGCAGCTTCTCCAATTGCTTGGTCTGAACGCAACCAGACACCAAAGCAGATGGACCGTGCGGACATGGACCGCGTAAAAGAAGAGTTCGTGAACGCTGCCAAAATGGCTAACGCTTCGGGTTTCGACATGATCGAAGTCCACTGCGCTCACGGATATCTGCTGTCATCCTTCATCTCACCGCTCACCAACAAGCGTGAGGATGAGTATGGCGGCTCTCTCGAAAACCGTATGAGATACCCGCTGGAAGTCATCAGGGCCGTGCGTGAAGCATGGCCACAGGACAAGCCAATGTCTGTGCGTATCTCCGCAACAGACTGGGTCGAGGACGAAGGTCTCACTCCGGAAGAAGCCGTTGAGATCGCTCGCCTGCTCGACGCAGCCGACGTTGATATCTGTGACGTATCCGCAGGTCAGACCAGCACACGTGCACAGCCAGTGTATGGCCGCATGTTCCAAGTGCCGTTCTCAGACCGCATCCGCAATGATGCCGGCATGAAGACTATGGCCGTAGGCAACATCTACGAGCCGGACCACGTGAACTCGATCCTGATGGCAGGGCGCGCAGATCTTGTCTGTCTGGCACGTCCACACCTGTCAGATCCGTACTGGACCCTGCACGCTGCGGCAGAGCTGGGCGACAAAGGCGTTTACTGGCCAGAACCATATCATGCAGGTCGTGACCAGTTGTACCGTCTGGCAGAACGCGCCGAGACCATGAAAGTTCGCGTGTAAGGAAGAGCAGTTTGGAAAAGCATGCAGTCATAACAGGTGGTGGGACAGGCGTTGGGGCCGAAATTGCCCGCCACCTCGCGGGGGCCGGAGTAAAGGTCACCGTTGCAGGACGCAGACGCGAGCCGCTTGATCTGGTCGCAAGCGCTAACAGCCGCATTAAGGCAGTGACAGCAGACATCACAGATGAGGTGTCCGTTGCCCAAATTTTCGAAAAGGCTGTTGAGGCAAACGGACCGGTCAATATCGTGATTGCCAATGCCGGCGCAGCTGAATCTGCACCATTTGGCAAGATTGATCGGGACGGCTTCCAACGCATGCTCGACATCAACCTGACTGGTACATTTTTGACCTTCCAGAAGGGTCTGGAGCACCTGAAAGGGCAGGAATACGGACGCTTGATCGCAATCGCCTCGACGGCAGGTCTACGTGGCTACTCCTACGTCTCTCATTATGCCGCTGCCAAGCATGGGGTTGTCGGCATGGTCAGATCACTTGCTCTTGAACTTGCCAGCAAGCCTTTTACGGTCAATGCTGTGTGTCCTGGATTCACAGAGACCCCAATGTTGCAACGCTCAATTGAAAACATCATGCAGAAAACCGGAATGAATGAAGAGCAGGCCGGCGCTGCGCTCCATAAGGACAACCCACAGCAGCGTTTTATCCAGCCGGATGAAGTCGCCGCAACGGTTGCTTGGCTCATCAGCGACGGCGCCCGTTCAGTCACCGGACAATCCATTTCGGTATCAGGAGGCGAGACCCAATGACAGCCTCTCAGGAGATGCTCAAAGCCAACAACGCTACCGATGACAAATCCCGTGTTCGCCTCTGGCTGAGACTGCTTCGTGCCTCTCGCGCAATTGAAAGCGAACTGCGGGAACGGCTGCGCACCACATATAACGTAACTCTGCCGCGCTTTGATGTGATGGCAGCATTGTACCGGGAGCCAGAGGGCATGCTCATGTCCCAGCTCTCAAAATACCTGATGGTATCCAACGGCAACGTCACTGGCCTCATTGATCGCCTGACCACGGACGGTCTGGTCCAGCGCACATTGAGAGACGGCGACCGCAGAACCTCTGTTGTTCTGCTCACCAAAGCTGGTAGAGAAAATTTCGAGCAAATGGCCGCCAGTCACCGTGAGTGGATCAACGAGCTTCTCTCGCACTTTTCTCCGGAAGAAGCCGAAACACTTGCCGAGACCCTGAAGGTATTCGCCAGCGATTGGGAGGGGGAGGCCCGATAATGCTAACAACCTACAAAATGGCGGATCTGCAGCCAAAGCATTTCCTCTGGCGCATGGAAGACGACGTCGCAGTCATTCAGCTTGACCGACCGGACCGCAAAAACCCGCTGACTTTTGAGAGCTATGCCGAGCTGCGCGATACATTCCGCGATCTGGTTTATGCCGATGACGTCAACGCAGTAGTAATCGCGTCCAATGAGGGCAATTACTGCTCGGGTGGCGATGTCCATGATATCATCGGCCCTCTTGTCTCCATGGACATGAAGGATCTGCTGAAGTTCACCCGCATGACCGGTGATCTGGTCAAAGCAATGATCAACTGCACCAAGCCAATCATTTCAGCAGTAGACGGCATCAGCGTGGGCGCAGGCGCGATCATGGCAATGGCATCCGATCTGCGCATTGGTACACCTGACGCCAAAACCGCCTTCCTGTTCACCCGCGTTGGCCTAGCAGGCTGTGATATGGGCGCATGCGCCATTCTTCCACGCATCATCGGGCAGGGCCGCGCAGCCGAGCTTCTTTACACAGGCCGCTCCATGAGCGCTGAAGAGGGCTACACCTGGGGTTACTTCAACTCCATGTCCACCTCTGAAGCCTTGGAGGCCGATGCCATTCGCATGGCACAGCGCATCACGGCAGGCCCCAATTTTGCCCACGGCATCACCAAGACCCAGCTCAATCAGGAATGGAACATGGGGCTGGATCAGGCCATTGAGGCTGAAGCGCAGGCACAAGCCATCTGCATGCAGACCAAAGATTTTGAAACTGCCTACAAGGCTTTCGTAGCAAAAGAAAAGCCGGTTTTTGAGGGAGCGTAAATGGCTGACACCACCTTCCTCACATGGCCGTTTTTTGAAGAAAAACACCGAGAGCTGGCCGAAGCTATTGAAACCTGGTGCTGCGAGAACCTTCCCGCAGACCACTCTGACACGGATGCTGCCTGTATCAAGCTCGTAAATGATCTTGGTACCGCTGGCTTCCTCAAGCTCACTGCCGTTGATCCAGCAGATCCCAAACCGCTGGATGTCCGCAGCCTCTGCATCATGCGCGAAACACTGGCCCGTCACGACGGACTGGGAGACTTCGCCTTTGCCATGCAGGGCCTTGGAACAGGCGCCATCAGCCTGTTTGGCACCCCGGAGCAGCAGCAGCAGTGGCTCAACAAGACCAGAGCAGGTCAGACACTTTCTGCATTTGCACTGACAGAACCAGATTCTGGCTCTGACGTTGCAAACATTGAGCTATCAGCCATCCGCGATGGCGATGATTATGTGCTGAACGGGGAAAAGACCTGGATTTCCAACGGTGGCATTGCTGGCCTTTACGTTGTCTTCGCAAGGACGGGCGAAGCACCGGGCGCCAAAGGTATCAGCGCCTTCATCGTGCCAGCAGATACGCCGGGCCTGACCATTGAAGAACGGCTCGATGTCATGGCGCCACATCCACTGGCACGGTTGGGCTTTAAGCAACTGCGCATTCCTGCTGCAAACCGCATTGGAGGAGCTGGAGAGGGCTTCAAAATTTCTATGTCGGTTCTGGATGTCTTCCGCTGCACTGTTGGCGCTGCCGCTTTGGGCTTTGCCCGCCGTGCATTGGAAGAAGCTGTTGCCCGCGCCACAACCCGCAAACTGGGGGACGGCGTTCTGGCAGACATGCAGATGGTACAGGGTCATCTGGCCGAGATGGCCATCGATATTGATGCCTCTGCACTCCTGATCTACCGCGCAGCCTGGACGAAAGACATGGGCGCTGCACGGGTTTCCCGCGAAGCAGCTATGGCAAAGCAGTTCGCAACAGATCAGGCACAACAAATTATTGATAAGGCAGTGCAAATCCACGGGGGCGAGGGCGTCCGTTCAGGCAATACTGTCGAAAAACTTTATCGCGAAATCAGAGCCCTTCGCATTTACGAAGGCGCATCCGATGTTCAAAAAATAATAGTAGCAAGGCAATTGCTTTCTCAGGAGGGGAGAAATGCTGGGACCAAGCGCGCACAAGGACACCTTCACAAGGGACAGGCTGCCACCAGTTGATCAGCAGCCAGTTTTTCAGCTGGAGGGGTTTGAGTACCCAGACTACATCAACGCCGCAGTAGAGCTGACCGACAAAATGGTCGAGCGCGGATTTGGTGACAACATTGCTCTCATCGGCAATGGCAGGAAACGCACCTACAAAGAGCTTGCGGACTGGACGAACCGCATCGCCCGCGCCCTGCAGGAAGATTACGGCGTCGAACCAGGCAACCGCGTTCTGATCCGGTCAGCCAACAACCCGGCCATGGTCGCCTGTTGGCTTGCTGCCACAAAAGCAGGCGCAGTGGTGGTCAACACCATGCCCATGCTGCGTACTGGCGAACTGAGCCAGATCGTTGACAAGGCCGAAATCAAACTCGCCATGTGCGATCTGCGCCTCATGGAAGAGATGGAGCTCTGCCTTAAGCAGAACGACCACCTGACCAAAATCGTCAGCTTTGATGGCACTGCCAACTTTGCTGGAGAGCTGGACAAGGTCGCCCTGTCAAAACCGGTGCAGTTTGATGCAGTTAAAACGGGCAGGGACGATGTCTGCCTCTTGGGCTTTACATCCGGCACTACCGGCCAGCCCAAGGCAACCATGCACTTCCACCGCGATCTGTTGATCATTGCAGATGCCTACGCCAAGGAAGTGCTGGACGTGCAGCCAACAGACGTCTTCGTCGGCAGTCCGCCACTGGCCTTTACGTTCGGCCTCGGTGGGTTGGCGATTTTCCCGCTGCGCTTTGGTGCAACTGCAACCCTGCTGGAAACGGCAGGTCCTAAACAGCTCATTGAAATCATTGAGACCTACAAGGCGACCATTTCATTCACGGCTCCAACGGCTTACCGCGCCATGATGGCTGCCATGGAGGAGGGTGCAGACCTGTCCTCTCTACGCATCGCGGTTTCAGCGGGAGAAACACTGCCTGCCCCTGTTTTCGAGCAGTGGAAGTCTAAAACTGGCATTCCGATGCTGGACGGAATTGGCGCAACGGAAATGTTGCACATCTTTATTTCCAATCACTTGGAAGACGCCAAGCCGGCCACCACAGGCCGCGTAATCAAAGGCTACTCTGCAAAGGTGGTAGATGAGGAGATGAAGGAGGTTCCACGCGGCACAGTTGGCAAACTGGCTGTAAGAGGACCAACAGGCTGCCGGTACATGCAGGATAACCGACAGCAGAAGTATGTGCGTGACGGCTGGAATTTGACAGGAGATGCCTTTTATCAGGACGAAAAAGGCTACTTCCACTTCGCAGCCCGCGCAGACGATATGATCATCACGTCCGGTTACAACGTTGCCGGACCTGAGGTCGAGGCTGCTTTGCTAAGCAGCCCGGAAGTGTCCGAGTGTGCAGTTATAGGCGTGCCTGATGAGGACCGAGGACAGATTGTCGAAGCACATGTGGTGTTGGTGGAGGACCACCCACAAGATGCAGAGGTCATCAAACGTCTTCAGGACTATGTAAAATCTACTATAGCGCCTTATAAATACCCTCGTTCACTTAAACTGGTAGATTCGCTACCAAAAACCGCGACTGGGAAAATTCAAAGATTCCGCCTGAAGGAACAACCGGTCGAGGATAAATCAGGGGAACTTATATGAAAAAACTCGTTTCAGCCGGAGTAGCCGCCCTTCTGTGTTGTACAGCTGGCGTGGCGCAAGCCGAAGTCAAAATCGGCATGATCACCACCTTGTCAGGCGGTGGCTCCACACTCGGTATCGACGTCCGCGATGGCTTTGAGCTCGCTCTCAAACAGGCAGGCGCTTCCGATGTTAAGCTGCTGGTGGAAGATGACGCCCGCAAGCCGGACGTTGCCAAAAAACTGGCAGACAAGTTCATTCAAAAAGACAAGGTTGATATTCTGACCGGCATTATCTGGTCCAACCTTGCCATGGCAGTTGTTCCATCAGCCACCCGCAAAGGCACTCTTTACGTCAGCCCGAATGCAGGCCCATCTGCACTGGCGGGTAAAGCATGCCACGAGAACTACTTCAACGTGGCTTGGCAGAACGACAATCTCCACGAGGCAATGGGGTCGCACGCCAACAAAGCTGGCTACAAGAAGACCTTCATTCTGGCACCAAACTACCCAGCTGGTACGGACGCTCTGAAAGGCTTCAAGCGTATGTACAAGGGTGAGCTGGCAGGTGAGCTCTTCACCAAGCTTGGTCAGGACGATTATGCTGCCGAAATCGCACAGATCCGCGCGTCCGGTGCCGACAGTGTGTTCTTCTTCCTGCCAGGTGGCATGGGCATCGCGTTCATGAAGCAGTACGCCCAGTCCGGCGTTGATGTGCCCGTCATGGGGCCAGCCTTCTCCTTCTCGCAGGACATTCTGCCTGCGATCGGCGATGCAGCTCTTGGCGTAGCCAACTCCTCACAGTGGAGTAAGGACATCGAGAGCGAAGTAAACGCAAAGTTCGTCAAGGGCTTCAAGGAAGCTTATGGCCGCTTGCCTTCACTTTACGCTTCTCAGGGCTACGACGCTGCAAACCTGATCCTCTCCGCAATGGCGAAAGCTGATGTGAGCGACAAGGACGAGTTCCGCGCAGCACTGAAAGAGGCAGATTTTGCTTCCGTACGCGGTGACTTCAAATTCGGCAACAACAACCACCCAATTCAGGACATTTACGTCCGTGAGGTGATTAAAGAAGACGGCCAGATCACCAACAAAATCGTTGGTGTCGCAATCAAAGGCCATCAGGATGCTTACGCATCCAAGTGCCGCATGAAGTAAGTCAACTTATTGAACTAACAATATTAATCAGCGGGGAATCCCAGTTCTTCTCCGCTGATCCCCTCATACTGATCTGATAATGAAAAAGAAGCCTCGGGAATATCATAAATGACGGCAGCTTTGATTTTTGAGCAGATATTGAACGGGCTGCAATTCGGTCTCACTTTGTTTCTGATGGCAGCTGGCCTCACGCTGGTGTTCGGCGTGATGGGTCTGATCAACCTTGCTCATGGCTCGCTTTATATGATCGGTGCCTTTTGTTGCGCTTGGATCACTCAGCAGACCGGCTCTTTCTGGCTGGGTCTGGGCGGTGGTGTCCTTGGAGCAGCAGCAGCGGGCGCTCTCATCGAAATGCTTGTCATCCGCAGGCTTTACGACCGCGATCACCTGGATCAGGTGCTGGCAACCTTCGCGCTCATTCTCATTTTCTCCGAAGGCACCCGTATGGTGTTCGGCTCCATGCCGCTTTACCTCAACATCCCTGAGGCACTGAGCGGAACCGTAGCCTTGCCGGGCGTGGAAGCCTATCCAGTCTACCGCCTGTTTATCATTCTGGCAGCACTGGCCGTTGCTGTGCTCCTTTACATGCTCATTTCCAAAACACGCCTTGGCATGCGGATCCGCGCCGGTGAAAGCGACCGCGAGATGATCGCAGCCCTCGGTGTTGATATCAAAACGCTTTACACCATTGTCTTCGCTCTGGGTGCTGCGATCGCTGGCCTGTCCGGAACGCTCGTCGGCGCACTACGCTCTGTTCAGGTTGGCATGGGCGAGCCTGTTCTCATTCTGGCTTTCGTGGTCATCGTCATTGGCGGCATTGGCTCCATCAAAGGCGCCTTGATCGGCTCTATCCTGATTGGTCTGGTCGACACGCTTGGCCGCATTTTCCTGCCGGTTATTCTGAAGTTCTTCATGGAAAACGCCAGCGCGAACAGCGTTGGAGCAGCTCTGTCGTCTATGCTCATCTACCTGATGATGGCTGGCATTCTGGCAGTAAAACCAAAGGGGCTCTTCAATGCAGCAAACTGATACAGCTCCGCAATCTGTCACCATGCCTAAGTTCAACCGTGAAACCATCGTCAACATCGCCGTTATGGCAATCCTGCTGGCGCTGCCTCTGTGGGCGTCGTCCATTGGCGAGGACTACTACGTCAATCTGGCAAGCCTGATCACCATCTTCGCCATCGCTGGCGTAGGCCTCAACTTTGCCATCGGGCAGGGCGGCATGGTCAGCTTCGGCCACGCAGCGTTCTTCGGCATTGGCGGTTACACCACTGGTATCGCGGCCTTTCACAGCTTTGAAGAAACGCTCTTCATGGCCATGCCATTTGCCATTTCTGGCACCAATCAGATGCTCATTATCTGGATTGTCGCTATGGTGCTCTGCGGCCTTGCTGCACTTGCCATCGGCGCGATTTCCCTGCGTACCGAAGGCGTTTACTTCATCATGATCACCCTGGCATTTGCTCAGATGATCTACTATTTCGCCATCTCCTGGCCGACCTATGGCGGTGAAGACGGCCTGTCCATCTACCTACGCAACGAACTACCAATGGTAGATGCAGAAAGCGCTCTGACCTTCTTCCTCATCTGCTTCATACTACTGCTTGGCGCGATCTTTGTCTCCGCCCGCCTGTCCGGCTCCCGCTTCGGCGCAGCTCTCGGCACGGCGCGTATGAACGAGACCCGACTGGCGACGTCTGGCATCGATCCATTCCCAATCAAACTCACCGGCTTTGTCATCTCAGCGATGATCACCGGCCTTGCTGGCGCGCTATTTGCCGAGCTGAACGGCTTTGTAGGCCCTTCAATGCTCTCCTGGCACCGTTCTGGCGAGATCATGGTGTTTGTCATCCTCGGCGGCGTAGGGCGTCTCTATGGCCCTGTAATCGGCGCTGCGCTATTCGTGCTGCTGGAAACTTATATCGGCGAATGGACAGAACACTGGCAGCTGCTGCTCGGCTTCGCCTTGCTCGGTGTCGTTCTCTTCGCCCGAGGCGGTGTGATGGGCTTGATCGCAGGGAGGGCGCGCCATGACTAAACCAGTTCTTGAAGTCAAAGGCCTGCACAAAAACTTTGGCGCTCTTCAGGCCTCAAAAAACGTCAATCTGGACCTGAAACCCAATGAGATTCATGCTCTTATCGGTCCAAATGGAGCAGGTAAGTCGACACTCATCGGGCAGATTGCTGGTTGGATCACACCAGACGCTGGCAGCATCTATCTGGATGGAGAAGACGTAACTACTGAGACAGTTGCCAGCCGCTCCCGTAAGGGGTTGGGACGCAGCTTTCAGGTCTCTTCACTGGCAATGGAAGTGAGTGCACGCCGCAATGTGATGCTTTCTGTACAGGCCAGTCAGGGTTCCAGCTTCCGCTTCTGGAAGCAGACCAAATCCGATCAGGAGTTGCGCGAAACCGCCGGAAACTGGCTGAAAAAGGTCGGCCTTGGCGGGCGTGAGGATATCGCGGTCTCTGAACTGTCTCACGGTGAACGCCGTCAGGTGGAAGTGGCTTGCGCTCTAGCCCTGAAACCAAAGGCGCTGCTGCTGGACGAGCCTATGGCAGGTCTCGGCCCGACTGGCTCAGTACAGCTCACTGAATTCCTTGAGGAAATCCGCCCGGAGATCCCGATCCTGCTCATTGAGCACGACATGGATGCAGTGTTCCGTCTGGCTGACCGCATCACGGTACTGGTCGGCGGTGCGGCCATCCTGTCAGGATCCGTCGACGAGATCCGTGCCAGTGCGTTGGTTAGAGAAGCCTATCTCGGGGAGGAAGCCTGATGCTGTTAGAAGTCAAAGGCTTAGAAGCTCATTACGGCGCAGCACAAGCGTTGTTTGGCGTCAACCTTACCGTCAACGAAGGTGAGATGGTGGCCATGCTCGGCCGAAACGGCATGGGCAAATCAACCACAATCAGCTCGATTTGTCAGATGGTTACACCAACCAGAGGCACCATCGAGTTCCGCGGCCAAAGCCTGAACCGCATGTCCAGCCATAAAGCTGCACGATTGGGGCTGGGACTGGTGCCAGAAGGGCGCCGCTGCTTCCCAAACCTGTCCGTTCTGGAAAACCTCACTGCCGCTGCGCGTAAAGGCGAGTGGACGCTGGACCGCGTTTACGACCTGTTTCCGCGGCTCAAAGAGAGGAAAAACCAGAGCGCCAACACGCTTTCGGGCGGTGAGCAGCAGATGCTCGCTATCTCCAGAGCCCTGATGACAAACCCGAAATTGCTGATCCTTGATGAAGCAACAGAAGGCCTAGCGCCAGTCGTGCGCGGGGAAATCTGGCAGGCCATCGCCAAGTTGAAGAAGGAAGGACTGTCCATCCTCATCGTTGATAAGACCTTGAAGGAACTCCTGCCATTGGCGGATCAGGCCGTCATTTTGGAAAAAGGCGAGTCCGTCTGGGCGGGACGTCCGGACACGCTCACCGAGGAAATGAAGGACAGATACCTTGGTCTTTGAACGCACGATAAAAGTGGCATTCCAGCACTGCGATCCAGCTGGAATTGTCTTCTATCCCCGCTACTACGAGATGATCAATCAGGTCACCGAGGAGTGGTTCGAGCAATCGCTCGGGACGTCGTTCGTAGACATTCATATAAATCAAGGGGATGCAGTCCCCACCGCAAAGATCGAAACAGAGTTCAAAAAGCCGAGCAAGCTTGGCGACACACTCTTATTCACGCTTCAGGTGACAAAGCTGGGCCGTTCCAGCGTCCACCTGGAGTTCACGGTGACATGCGAGGACGAGCTTCGTCTCACCAGCCGCTCGGTCATTGTCTACGTCAAAGGCGAGGACAAGAAGCCAGTGAGTTGGCCGCAAACCATTAGAAAACAAATGGAATTTTTCCTGAAGGAAGAGGGACCTTCATGACAACACAACAAGCACTGTTCAAACATCTCCAGCCAGAAGGTTGGAAGCCAGCCTCCGGCTATGCCAATGGCATCATGGCGGAAGGCACTCCGATCTTTCTGGGCGGACAAATCGGCTGGAACGCACAGCAAGTATTCGAGAGCGACGACCTCGTCGACCAGATCAAGCAAACGCTTGAGAACATTCGCGAAATCCTCGCAGTCGCAGGGGCGAAACCCGAGCATGTAGTGCGCCTGACTTGGTATGTGGTTGACAAGAAGGACTACACCGCACGTCTGCGCGAAGTGGGTGAGGCTTATCGCTCTGTATTTGGACGTCATTTCCCGTCCATGACCATGATCCAGGTGGCTGATCTGGTGGAAGATCAGGCCAAGGTGGAAATTGAAGCAACAGCAGTGCTGCCAAAAGCGGGATAACATAATGCGGGATTGGGACGCGGCCTACCATAACTCCGGCGTAGTGCCGAACGCGCAAGAGCTGTTTGATCAATGGGTTGAGCGCTCCAAAGCGTTTCGCGAGACCTCAAACAACCAGCTGGATATCGCCTATGGAAGCGGAGAGAGAGAAAAGCTCGACCTCTTCTTCCCCAAAGCTCCCGAGGCATCCAAAGGGCTCGTCATGATCGTCCATGGCGGGTACTGGAAGGCCTTCGACAAGTCCGCATTCAGCCATCTGGCAAAGGGGGCAACGGAGATGGGTTACACCGTTGCGGTGCCATCCTATGACCTTTGCCCAGATACGAAAATAACTAATATTACCAAGCAGATGCAACGAGCTCTTGAAGTTGCAGCTGAACAAGTTAAAGGACCGATTCATCTGACCGGTCACTCCGCTGGTGGTCACTTGGTAGCGCGGCTTGGCTGTAAGAACGCAGTGATACCAGATAGTATCACTGGCAGGATCAAGCATATCCTCGGCATCAGTGGCGTCTACGATCTGCGTCCGATCCGCAGGACGGCGATGAACGAGACGTTGCATATCGACGAGGCGGAGGCGCTGGCGGAAAGTCCTGTGCTTCACGAACCTCTTGATAACCTGCGCTTTACCGGCTGGGTTGGAGCAGAAGAGCTTGCCGAGTTCCGCCGTCAGAATGCAGCTCACTGTGCCATGTGGGGCGGTTTTGAAACGCAGGTCACTGCCTATGAGGACCCGGGCAAAAACCATTTTACCGTGGTAGAGGCACTGGAACAGGCAGATAGCCTTCTCCTCACAACTATGTTGAATACATAGTTGTATCATACTGTAATATATAGATCTTTCTAAACCGCGCCATTTTGCGTTCTTATGTGCGTTCATTTGCGTGGTTTAAGAGATTCATGCGTTACTTTAAGTTGCGATGCTGCCCGCCAGATGAACGCGTTTCATCATCAAGCCTCATCGGGCAGTACCCCTTCAAACTCCCAGCCCCCACAATCCCTCTTAACCTAATGGATAAGCTATTCACCAAATGGAGAGTTGTGGAGCCACCCTCAGCCACTTTAAGGTTGATCCAAGAAAGCGAGCCGGAGTTATCCGCCCAGCGCAGAAGTCAGGTAGACTGAATACTCAAATCTGCACTGAGGCAAATCTGCTCCGGCAATGAGCGCTCACTAAGGGCACTCATGCACGCAGAACTTGGCTGACTGGGGAGGCATACGTGACAGCAGCAAAAGCAGGACCACTTTCAGGACTTCAGGTGGTGGAGATGGCAGGCCTTGGCCCAGCGCCCATGGCTGGACAATTGCTTGCCGATCTTGGGGCTGATGTCATCGTGATAGACAGGCGCACCGGCGAGCGCATCGACAAGGATGTGAACCGCCGCGGCAAGAAATCCATCGCGCTCAACATGAAGAGCGAAGGCGCCGTCAACGTATTCTTCTCCCTGATTGAAAAAGCCGACATCCTGATCGAAGGCTTCCGCCCAGGTGTGATGGAGCGTCTCGGTCTGGGCCCGGACGAATGCCTCGCCAGGAACCCCGGCCTGATTTATGGCCGCATGACCGGTTGGGGGCAGGACGGCCCACTGGCCCATGCTGCAGGCCACGATCTCAACTACCTCGCCATGACAGGCATGCTCCACGCCATTGGCGAGGAAGGCCGCCCACCTGTGCCACCTCTCAATATGGCAGCAGACTATGGCGGCGGCTCCATGTTCCTCCTGCTGGGTGTGCTCTCAGCCTTGTTTGAGCGTTCCAGAAGCGGCAAAGGGCAGGTGATCGACGCGGCCATGGTCGATGGCGTTCCAGCCATGATGGGCCTGATCTACTCCCTGATGGGTCGTGGCCTGTGGCAGGACAAGCGTCAGACCAACCTGCTGGATGGCGGCGCCCCGTTCTACCGCTGCTATGAAACCTCCGATGGCCGCTACCTGTCAGTGGGCTCTCTGGAACCTCAGTTCTTCGCATTACTGCTGAAAGGGCTGGACCTGCCGCCAGAGCTCTCCAAGATCCAGATGAACATGAAGGAATGGCCGAAGCTGGAAGAACAGATCGGCGCGGCCATCAAAGCCAATACGCTGGATCACTGGACCGGTGTCTTTGCCGGAACAGATGCCTGCGTTGCTCCGGTGCTTTCCATTGAAGAGGCCAACGCAGCATCTCTCAACACAGAACGCGCCAACCGCATCCGTCTGGGCGGCGTCACACAAGCAGCACCAGCACCGCGCTTCAGCCGGACTGTTCCGCAAACGCCTGAACCAGCAGGAAGAACCGGAGACCATACTTCACAGGTTTTACAGGAGCTTGGTTTTTCTGAAAGCGACATCGATGAGATGCAGCAGAGCAAAACTTTGGCCTGAATCTGCGGTAATTAACGATGCGAAACAAACGGAGAAAGGAGGGGGCCTCAGCACTCCCTCCCACGTTATAACTGCCTCCGCCCAATCCTCTGAGAACATCCCATGACTGAGGGCATTCTCCCGAATCTCCTAGGGTAACTTTGATCAGTTACTGCGAAAGAGGTCTACCGGAGAATGCTGGTAACAGATGCTTTTGTCTTGTTGTTTCTTGTTACCCAGGGCCTCTTCCTCGTCGCCTCTTACGTCTTTGCGGTGTCGGGCGCGGATGACCTGTTTGTTGACACGCTCTACTATTTCTTCGTCGCCTGGTATCGCGGTCCGCTTGTAGGGCGCACAGAAGAGCGCCTGTTTGACGAAACCGGCCATGTGCCACCAAGGCCGCTCGCTATCATGTTGCCTGCGTGGGATGAAGCAGCCATCCTTTATCCCGCCGTCACCGGCATCATGCGAAAGATGGATTATCCATCCTATTGGATCTTCATCGGCGTCTATCCCAATGACGAGGCCACCCAGAAGGCTGCAAACCGGATCGCAGCAGAGCATGAAAACCTGCGGGTCGTTGTCACCAATAATCCCGGCCCAACCTGCAAGGCCGATTGCGTCAACACCATTATCGCGGAAATAGAAAAGTTCGAACAGGAGCAGAACATCTCCTTTGCAGGCATCGTCATGCAGGATGCCGAAGACATCCTCAACCCAAACGCCCTGCACATCTTCAACGCCAGTCTGGAACTGGCCGATGTAGTCCAGCTGCCCGTTCTGTCCCTGCCACGCCGCCGCCGGGATCTTACAGCAGGCCACTATATGGACGAGTTCGCCGAGTTCCATTCCAAGGAAGTGCTCGTCAGAGGCTTTCTGACCGGAACCGTCCCCGGCGCAGGCGTTGGCACCTGTTATTCCAAGAAAACAATTGAGACCGCCAAGTCCATATCCGGAACAGATGACAACGGTATACCGGAGGTCTTCAACACCGGCTCACTCACAGAAGATTATGATCTGGCTATGCGGCTTACAGGGAAAGGGCTCACTCACCGCCTGCTCTGGGTCCATCCATCCCAAAAGAGCGATCACACGGACTTCGCAGTCACGCAGGAACTGTTTCCCTCTGGCTTCTGGCAAAGCGTGCGTCAGAAAACCCGCTGGACCATCGGCATAGCCTTTCAGGGTTGGGCGCAGCTGGGGTGGAAAGGAGGGCTCGCCGATAAGTACTTTTATTGGCGCGACAGGAAGATGGTGTTCTTCAGCCACGCCATCATCATCGGGTATATCTCACTAATCTTCTACTGGTGCCTGCGCCTTTATGAGCACCTCGCACCAGACGCCTACCACTTGCCTCCGTTACTGCCGGAAAACAGCCCGTTTTGGTATGTGATCTGGTTCAACGTGCTTCTGCTGGCCCACCGTCTCATCCAACGCCATATCTGGACCGGCTATCACTACGGTCTGCGCGCTTTGGCGCCTGTCACACTGCGCTATTTCGTTTCCATCATCATCAATTACATCGCCATGATGCGCGCCATCAAAACGTGGATCCGGCATCTGGGCACAGGCGAGGTGATCGGATGGGATAAAACAGCCCACGACTACCCGGATGACGACAGCCTCCATAACATCCCGGCAAAACAGGAAGCACCTACATGACCCGCTTCCGCTCATCCCACAACGCACGAAAGGAGGCGAACCGGAACTCAGCATTCCATCTGCTGTGGGTCATCATGTTTGCTCTGGGTCTGTCCATTCCAACCCAGTCCCAGAACCCGGCCCCTCAGCCGGAACCGAGTGCAATTGTTGGCAATATGCCCTACACCAACGCGCAAAAGGATGCCTACTACATCAGCCTGCTGAAGGACCGTCAGGACAGTCAGTCACTCTTGCAAAGCAAATGGCGGGACTATCGCTCGTACCCCTTGCTGGATCTGGCTTACCGATTACTGGCAGAAGGCAGAACAGAAGCCGCTCTGCGCGAATTGGATGAGCTGCTCAAGCAGGATCCCGATCATCTGGTCGCCCGCTGGCAAAAGGTCCAGCTCCTGATTGGCCTCAACCGTCCATTGGCAGCCATCGACCAACTGGAAACTCTGCAAACCCTCGCACCCGCTTTCAGTCGCGGCTATCTCTCCCTCGGCCACCTGCAAATGCTCACGGCGGAATATGCTGAGGCTTTCGATGATTTCCGCCTCGCCATCGAAACCGGCAAACTGCTGCCGAGTGATCGGGAAGAAGCCCTGGCCGGTGCTGCAGAAGCTGCCATCAGGCTCGGCAAAACAAAGGAAGCGCTCCACGCCCTCAACATCCTGCGGGAGCTGGGTGCTGCCACCCCAAGACAGCGCCTCATCCGCGCTGATCTCTTGCGCAACTTCAATCAGCTGGAAGAAGCTCGCAGTGAATGGGATGAACTCTCCAAACTGGACAATGCGCCCAGAACACAGCGCACAGCAATCCTCAATGAAGCCTTCCTTCTTTTGGAGCAAGGCAAGGACGAAGACGCTTATCGGTTACTGCTCCGGGGTGAAATGAATGGTCTCTTCACAGGGCGCCAGTCCTCCGCACTGGAACAACGCACCTTTGCAAGAGCCCTGTCAGCCGCCGCACTCAACTCAGGTCACCTGGATGAGTTGCTGGCCTTCCTACTCCCCGGTCGCATTGACCTTCTGGGATTATCGACACGGGTACAGCTCGCCTATGCCTTGGTGAAAAAGGGCTCTAGCGCTGAAGCGGAAATGGCGTTGCTGACCGCAGATGGCAGAATTCTGGACACCAAGGCCTCAGGACCGGAAGAAGCCGCCAACTACTATCTGGCACTGGCAGACATCGCCATCCGCGCCGGAGATGACGCCAGAGCCGTCACCGCAGGCCGGTTGCTGATCAAACTCACCCGCAGCCCGGAATACGGCCTCCAGCTCAGCAAGGTCGCGCTCGCCAACGGCTGGGAAACGCAGGCCATCAACGCACTTGTGGAACTACGAGCCATCACCCAGTTCACAGACCGGCAAAAATCACCGGAAGCATGGGTGGAACTGCTGCAAACTCTCTCGGATCTGGCGCGAAGAGCAGGGGATCTGGATCTCGCCAACGAAGTGCTGAAGGAAGCGGAAGCCTTGATGCCCAACTGGCGCATCACGGCAAAGCGCGGGCAGGTCGCCCTTCTATCCAACAAACACCGCATCGCCTCCGCCGTGCTTCAGGATGCTCTGGCCCGCGCCAAACGAGCACGTGCTGCCGGTGCCTTTAATGAGAACGACAAGAAAGCCTACGCACGGCTTCTGTTTGATCTGGCAGCCGTTTCCGCCACCAACGAGGACTGGACAAGCACGCTGGACTATCTGATCGCGGACTGGAAGCTTCAGCCCGATCCTACGCTCGTCCTGCCAGCCTACCTCATGCTCAAGGAAAGCACGGCCAAGGACGTCACAGCCAACATGTGGCTCAACTACGTTTTCGCCTACACCAACACGGCGAACCTGACTATTGAGAGCAAAGAGATGTACGCCGCGTCTTTCCTCTCGCTGGCACGTCTCCTGAAAACAGAAGACCAGCCGGAAGAAGCGCAAAGGATGTACCGCCAGTCTCTGAGGCTAAACCCGGCAGTCGAAACACGGCTGGAAGCAGCTTATCTGGCCTTACAGCTCAATCACCCCAGACGCGCGCTCATGCTGGTCCAGAAGCTCGACCAGACCAAGAACATCGACGCCATCATGGCCATCAAGTGCGAGGCCTATCGCTCCTTGGGTCGCAATCTGGAAGCGCTGGCCTGTGCCCGGGAAGAAGCACTGGCCCAGCCTGCTAGCGCTGACAAGCACCTGACACTGGCAAGCCTCTATTTGCGTCTGGGAGACAGAGACAAGGCCCGTCAGGAGCTTCAGCAAGCCTACGAGCTGAGCCCGAGCCTCGCCACAGCCAATCAGCTGGGGTTCCTTTATCAGCAACTGGGCGAAATCGAAGAGGCTGAAGAATGGTTTGAGGAGAGCTTTGAAGAACACGACGACCAGACCGCTGGCATGGCACTACTCTTCATCAACCTGCGCCAGATGGATTACGCGCAAGCAGAAAAGCTTCTGAGTGAGCTCGACCCCACGAAGCTCTCACAGGAGCAAATGGCAGGCTTCTACGCCGCCAGAGCCCAGCTCACCCTCCACAAAGGCGATCAATCCTACGAGGCGCTGGAAAGCGCTCTGGACGACTTCCGCAGAGCACGTGCCATATCCTCAACGCCTGACAACCGCTTCTCCGTGGTTCAGGTTCTGTTCCAGTTGGATCAATTGCAGGAAGCTGAGGCCGAATATGAGCAGTTGCCGCCCTCAGACAAAAACAACCCAGCCACTCTGGCCCTCGGCGGCTATCTGGCGCGGGCACAAGGCGATTACGACCTCGCCATCACGCGCTTTGAGCATTCGCTGCATGAAAAGCCGGATCAGGCCAATCTGGAGGAAGACCTCGCGTACACCTATCTGGCAGCCTATGAGAACAAGAAGGCTGCTGAAATGTTTCGCAAGCGAATCCATGCCCTGAACCAGCAGCATCTCGACATCTACGAGCAAGACAAACTGGAGCGTTTCCAACGCCAGCTCCGCATCCTTGAAATCCCGATCAGCTTCCTGTTCTTCGACGGTGCCAGCCCATCTCGGCAGGACGAAGAGGACTTCGCAGGCGCCATCCTCGGCATTCCCTCAAGCAGCCCGTTTGGCTCCCTGGAAGTGGCGTGGCGACCACCGGTGATCGGCTATCAGAATGGCCGCGTCTTCGAGATCATCGCCCGCGCCCAATGGCTCAACGAGCGCTACAGCTTCCGTCCCAATCCGGACACCTATCAAACCATCGTCGGCCTGCGCTTCAAGCCCTTCATGACCCAGAACCTCAAGATCGGTCTGGAGCGTTTCTTCAAGGGCGGCAGCATCACCGAAGACAACTGGCTGGGGAGGGTGCTTTGGTCCTTCACCACCGGAAACGACTTCCTGCCTCTTTACGATATGTACTCCGGTGAGCCCATCGACAAAGAGCCCTACGTCAGCCTCTATCTGGAAGGAGGCCGTTTCTTCGAAAATGAAAAAACCATTCTGTTCTATGGAGATGGCCGACTTGGTTACACTTTTAGGCTCGATCCTAACCTGATTTTGTCGCCCTTTGCGTATTCCATAGGCAGCGGAAACTGGAACTCCCAAACCAGCGCTGTCGCCATAGAAGCAGGGCTGGGAGCATCTTTGAAGTGGAGAGGGTGGTACACCGAAACCTACGGTGACCTGCTTCAGCTGGAAGTGTTCGGGCGAGTAGGACATGAAGTACTGAACACCGATGACAGCCAAACCAGCCGGGTTCTTCTCGGCCTACAAGCAAACTTTTAAGCACTTGATTTTTGGGCTGTTCTGCCTCTCTTTCCTCACATTCATAGCACCACATAAAACCTTCGCCCGACAAGATTCGGGTGCCCCGGAATGTTTTCCTATCCGCATGAGTTTCATTCAGCCATGGGGTGATGAATATTTTCCTAACCCTAGATTATGGCGCAGTGAACTCCTTTCACATCAAAGACTTGGCATAAATGAAGTGGTCTTGCAGTGGACCTTGTGGGACACGGATGTCAGCCAACCAGTCAAACTTCCCATGTGGGTGGAAGCAGCGATCCGAGGGGCAGATGAATCTGGCACCAAGATCTGGTTCGGCCTGCGTTACGATCCGTCCTTCATCGAAAAGCTGAAACAGAACGGCAGCACCTATCTACATCAGCGTCTTCAGGAAACCAGCAAGCTCGCAAAGGCACTGAAATCACAGATCCTCTATGTCTCATCCGAGCCCAATAAGATTTTCGCGGGCTGGTATATCTCAGATGAAATCGACGGCGAACTGCTGTTGGATAGCAACCTCAGAAAGCTCGTCACCAGGTACACCACCCAGACCAGAGCAATCCTGAAAAGCATATTGCCGGGCCCGGTGGCCATATCTGGATATACCGATTTGAAAAGCAAACCAAAGAAACTGGCCGGTCACTGGGATAAGCTGATGAGCAACTCCTCCATGGACATCTTGCTTTTGCAAGATGGGCTAGGGGCCAAGCTTATGGAACCTTACTCCAGCCGCAGCCTGCACAATGCGGTCAGCACAGCGTTTCGCCAGCAAAAACATACAGTTATTCCAGTGGTAGAGATCTTCGAGATTGACCCGCGCACCGCTGATTTCAAGACAATCCCAACCACCGTTGGCACCATGAAAAGCCGTCTGAAAAACGTACGCTTTACCTCAGAAAATCCGGTGGCTTTGTTCTCGTTATCCAGTCACGTGCTCAAGTTCGATAACAAGCACAGCCGGGACATTGAGACGTTTTTGAAGCAAAACGCCAAGGTTTGCAATGGCATAGAGCTGGAAACCGCCGACACTTCAACGCCGCAATAAAGGACAGAAGCACATAGGATGAAGGAACCAGAGATCATCGGATCGGGCGCGGCGAAAGTCCTGTGCGTCATCGGCACACGCCCGGAAGCTATCAAGATGGCGCCGGTCATCTCTGCCATCGCAAACTGCCCAGACCTGCATGCCCATGTTCTCATGACAGGCCAGCATCGTGAAATTGCATCAGAAGCTCTAAAGTCCTTTGATATCACCCAAATCAACTGGCTCGATGTGTCCAGCACCAGCCATAAACTGGCCGATCAGGCCGGTGAGCTGCTCAAAGGCATCAACGCCTACATGGCCGTGCATCATCCCAAATACGCTCTGGTCCATGGTGACACCACAACAGGCTTCGTTGGTGCGCTTGCCAGCTTTTACAGCGCCGTGCCAGTTGGCCATGTGGAAGCCGGTTTGCGCAGCGGCGAGCTGACGGACCCGTTTCCCGAAGAAGCCAACCGGCGGCTGGCGGATCAACTGTGTCACAGACTGTTCGCGCCAACATCCATCGCCAAAGACAACTTGCTGCGCGAAGGCCTGAGCGAAGACAAAATCCTCACCACCGGAAACACCGTGGTGGATGCCGTGCGCCATCTGGCTCAGAAGATCAAACCAGCACGAGATCTTGAGGAGCTCAAGAACGTATTGGGGCCTGAAAAGAGATTGGCACTGGTCACCACACACCGGCGTGAAAATTGGGGCGATCCCATGCGCCGCATTTGCCAGGCCATAAAACACATGGTCGACACCCACGAAGATCTCCAAGTGGTTTTGCCGGTGCATCCGAATCCAGTGGTCAGAGACGTTGTTGAGGATGTGCTGAAAAACGTCAGGCGCGTTCATCTGGTCAAGCCGCTGTCTTATGAGGCGCTCGTGGCACTGGAACGGGATGCAGATCTGATCCTGACAGACAGCGGCGGCATACAGGAAGAAGCACCGGAGTTCGGAACGCCACTGCTAATCCTGCGCAAGACAACCGAACGACCAGAAGCTCTGGCCAGCGGACTTGCAAAACTGGTCGGCACATGCGAGCAAACAATCGCAGACGAAGCTGCACATATTCTGAAATGTGAGCGGACAAAGATCGACCGCAAAAACCCGTTTGGCGACGGCCACGCATCACAGCGCATCGCAGCTGCCGTCGAAAACCATATAAAGTCAGTCCACTAACCAGAATCTGACCTTTTATCATTTAGTTCCATAATCTACCTTATGCGTATTAGTGATATAGACGCCCCATAGCACGGTTTGTGGTGCTGGCAAGCTCGGAACTGGCTTCAAACGCGTTCCATCAAACCAGCTACAGACAAGCCAATGCCGCAAACACGCATGTGTCTGCGGCATCACAATACTCAAATCAGGCTTTTACATATCCATCACGATACGGCCATCAATCTTGCCGTTACGCATGCGATCGAAGATGTCGTTGATGTTGTCCAGCGGCTCTGTGGTGTAATGCGCAGCAACCTGGCCATCGCCAGCAAACTCCAATGACTCGCGCAGATCATTTCGCGTGCCCACAATGGAACCACGCAGTGTTTTCCGGTTCAGCACCATATCAAAAATGTTCAGCGGGAAATCTTCTGGTGGCAGCCCCACAAGGCTCATCGTGCCACCACGGGCCAGCATGCCAACGCCTTGCTGGAAGCTCTTGCCAGCCACCGCTGTCACCAACACGCCCTCAGCACCGCCGCCGGCTTGCACTTCTGCCACCGGATCACACTTGAAGGCATTAAGCGTCATGTCAGCGCCCAAAGACTTTGCAAGCTCCAGTTTGTCTTCCGCAATGTCAACCGCAATCACATGCAAACCCATGGCTTTAGCATACTGAACAGCCAGATGCCCCAGACCACCGATGCCGGAAATCACCACGGTTTGCCCCGGTTTTGTCTCGGTTTCCTTCAAGCCCTTGTAAACTGTCACACCCGCACACAGGATTGGCGCCGCTGGCGCAAACTCAAGCTCTTTGGGCAAATGAGCCACGAAATTCGGGTCTGCCACAGCATATTCTGCAAAGCTGCCATTGACGCTGTAACCTGAATTCTGCTGGTTTTCGCAAAGGGTTTCCCAGCCATCTACGCAGTGCCTGCAGCACCGACAAGCCGTGTGGAGCCAGGGAATTCCGACACGATCCCCCTCCTTCACCGAGGTCACATTGCGGCCTTTCTCAACCACAATCCCAACGCCTTCATGGCCCGGAATAAAGGCTGGCGTCGGCTTGACCGGCCAATCACCTTCAGCAGCATGAAGGTCCGTATGGCACACGCCTGTGGCTTCAATCTTCACCACAACTGTGTCGTCAGTTACTGTAGGTTTTTCAACTTCACACACGTCCAGCGGCGCACCAAATTCGCGAACAACCGCTGCTCTCATCATAGACATGACGGGCTCCTAAACCTGTTCGGGCCAGAGCGGCCCCAAAGCATACAGGGACAGCTAAATTTTCCAAATGCGAGCACAAAATACCTGCATTTACAGCAAGCCTAACAAACCTTCTGGTAAGTATAAAAGAGATGATATTTCAAGGATACTTCTGCGGTTAACAGCGTTTCAGCAGGGTCATTCAAAGTTAAAAAAGCTTGTTCTTTCAAACCCAAATCACATCCCTAAAAATCATGTATTCAAGGACATACATTTCCGTAAAGTGAAATGAATTCAGTATCTTAGTCTTTCTACGTAAAAGAAAATACGAGGATACGCGGAACGCCTGAGTCTCTCTCAGTTGCCAGTCCACTCTTCGGAAAACACCCCTCATCTAGACCACTGACCGAAAGCAAAATCAAACCCACAAACCAACTTATACTTAAAATGATCCCTTCCCTCGTGAATTATCGCCAAATATGCATAAGGTAGATTATGGAATTACTCATAATTATGCGCCAATTTATTATACTATACTATAACTATACATAAATCAACATTTATCCAGACAAGCAAACACATGGCGGCGCAGAGATAGACATTTGCTTGAAAGAACAGAGAGTGCAGGACTGCACGTAACCTCTCAAAACCTCATGGATGAGCATCACTATCCGTCAATCCCAGCACACGGCGGGCGCGTAAGATGACCGGCGCATCCACCATTTTGCCATCGACCACAAAGGCCCCCTGACCCGCAAAGTTTTTCTGCTGCTCAAGCACATTGAGCGCCCACTGAACCTCTTCATCGCTTGGCTCAAAGCAGGTGTTGATCACACTGACCTGAGAGGGATGAATGGCGAATTTTCCATTGTATCCCATGTCACGCGCGTTCTGTGCCTCATCCTCAAGCCCTTCAGGATCGTTGAAGTCCAGAAACACACCGTCAATCGCCCAAAGATGGTTCTGAACCGCAGCATTCAGCAACTGCCCACGTGGCCACACAAGGCTGTTCCACCCCATGGTGCCGCCCGTCTCCGCCGTATAGTCCGCATATCCAAAAGCCAAGGCGTGCAGCGGTGCATGGGTAGATGCAATCGCCTCCGCATTGGAAAGCCCGGCAGGCGTTTCCAGCAGCGCACAGATCCGCGTCATTTCTTTACTGGGATGCGCCTGCAACAAATGGTCCAGCTGCTCCAGATCCCGCGGACTTTCGCATTTAGGCAGGAACACCCAATCCGGCAGATGAGTCAGCTCTTGAAGCCGCAGCATATCTTGCAAGCCATCCGGTGTGCCCAGTGAGGAGATGCGGATACCGATCTCACACCCCTCCTGCTCCCGTATCTGGTCCTGCAAACCACGCAGAAGGTCTCGTGCGGCAGGTTTCTGCGTTTCAGCAACCCCATCCTCCAGATCAAGCACCACGCACCCTGCTCCCGATGCTGTTGCCTTTGAGAAAAGATGGGCTTTGTCTGCAGGTAAGAATAACAGGCTCTTCACACCGGAACTCCAACTTAATCCATTGATGCCGCTAAGGCAGAAAGTAGCTCAGTAACAATTAATTTCCTGAGAATAGATAGGATCAAGCTGGTCCAAATCTAGCAAATCCCGGAAAGAGCCTCATGCCAGCCGCCAACTATGATCAGCTGTATCATCAGAAACTGACGAGCCCCGATGAGGCCATCAAAACACTGGCACGGGACACAAACCTGATCACCTTTGGCTGCTACTGCGGCACCCCTCCACGCCTCACCCGCGCGTTCTGTGAAGCTGCCGCCGCTGACTATTTCACCGGCACACCGGATGTCTACCTGCTGCGCTCAGGTAAAGAGGTCGTCGATCAATACATCAACGTGGACGTCCTCAAGCGCATCCGCCTGCTCTGCCCGTTTCTGGGCGGCAGTGTGCGCCAGTTGGCTGACCGGGCGCAGGAAATGAGCGAGAGCCATCCGGACCTGATCATCCCGCATTATCTGCCGGAGCACTTTAGCCTCTACGCCAGAGGCGTGCTGGCCCGCCGTGGCAAGCCGGACGTGCATCTCTTTCAGGTCTCACCCATGGACGAGCATGGCTACTTCAGCTTTGGGGTGGATGGCAGCATGTCCATTCCGCTCGCCTTTGCGGCAGAAAAGCTCATCATAGAAGTCAATCCCAACATGCCCCGCACCTTTGGGCCCGGCGTCATCCACGTCTCACAGGTCTCCACAATCATCGAGCACACCAGTGATCTCACCATTGTTCCTGAAAAGGCCGAGAGCCCGGAAGACAGCAAAATCGCCGATTTCGTAGCAGAACTGGTACCGGACCATGCCTGCGTGCAGTTGGGTATCGGCGCCGTACCCAATGAGGTTGGCAAACGCCTGAAACACAAGAATGATCTGGGCGTGCACACCGAGGTGCTCGGCGACACCATGATAGAGCTGATACAGGCCGGTAACGTCTCCAACCGCTACAAGCAGCTGGATGTAGGCCACTCCGTCTTCAACGTCGCCCTGTTCTCCAACCGCGACTACTACGACTTCATGGACAACAACCCCACCATGGCGTGCCATCCGGCCCACTACGTCAACAACCCGCACATCATCGCGCAGAACGACCGCATGGTCTCCGTCAACTCCTTCGTCGAGATCGACCTCTTTGGGCAGGTCGCCTCAGAATCCGTCAACTGGCGCCAGATTTCCGGCAGTGGTGGCCAGCTGGACTTCGTGCGCGGCGCCTTCCGCTCCAAAGAAGGGATAGCCGTGCTGGCAGCCCATGCAACGGCGAAAAACGGCACGGTTTCCAAGATCGTCCCGCGCCTGCAAAACATCGTCACCACCCCGCGCAACGACGTCAGCTTCGTTGTTACAGAATACGGCTGCACCAACCTGTTCGGCATGTCCACCTCAGAGCGCGCCCACGCCCTCATCGAACTCGCCGCCCCGCAGTTCCGCGATGAGCTGCGCGAAGAAGCCAGGAAGCTGACCATCTACTAGGCTGAAAGGAGCCCGCCATGTACTCAGCCTACGCACAAATCTCCGAAACACGGTTTCTGGAGATCTATGGCCTGAATTTCGAAGAGTTTGCAGAAGGCCAGGTGTTTCATCATCGCCCCGGTATGACGGTTTCTCAGCAGGAAAATGCAGAGGAAGCGTTTGACACCTTCAACTGCGCAATGCTGCATTATGACGAGCACTACGCCGCCCAGACCGAGTTTAAAAAGCCGCTGGTCGTCTCCACGCTCACCTTGCAAAAGATCTTCGGCATGAGCTGGAAGACCTTCGCTCGCAAGGACCGCATAACGGCATTTGAGAATATCTCCATGACGGGCCCCATCTTCGGCGGTGACACGCTCTACTGCACCAGCCAGATCATAAAGACCGACAACACCAGCGGTAAAACGGGCGACGTCACCGTAAAAGCCTCCTGCACCAACCAGAATGGCGTCGAGGTTGCCAACCTCACCTACACGGTCAACATCTTCAAAAAAGGCCAGCATCCGGTCTGGGGTAATCAGCCCAACACCTGCAGTAATCCGTGGTTTTTAGCCTATCACCAGCGTGAGGATGGCTCCCTGCAGGAAGCAACCGGCATCTTCTTTGAAGGCTTTGCCAAGGGCCAGATCTTCGAGCACAGCCCGGAAATCACCCTGCACCCGTCCTCCATGCTCCGCCATGCCGTCCAGACCATGCAGTGGCACCCTTTGTACAACGACAGAGAGTTCGCCCGGGACATTTACGGCAGAGACCGCCTGCCTGCCTCAGAGCTCCACGTGCTCTCCCTCATCACCGCTGCCACCACCTCTACCTTCGGTCGTGTGGTTGCCAATTTGGGCTGGACCGATACAAAGCTGTCTCGCCACTTTTACGCAGAAGACCGCTTCAAAGTCACAAGCGAAGTCCTGGCGACGCGCGAAAGCCGCTCCAGACCAGATCAGGGCATTTTGACCGTAAAGACCGTCGCGCAAGACCAAACCGCCCAGGAAGCCCTCTCCTACATCCGAACCCTCCTCATCTACCGAGAAGGCAAAGGCCCCTATGCGGCGGCTGGATATTGATAGGATAGCAAAAGAAAACCCCGCTCATATTAAGCGGGGTTCATTTTCTTTGAGAAGGTTCTTGGTGCCTTCAACTCCAATGAGATCACTTAGACAAACGTGAAGTCATCCTGATGGAGATCAGCAACATTGACGCCCTTTAAGGTGATAGAGGTATCTTCATCAATCGTGATGACCGCGTCGGAACCACTGTCTTCAACAAAAGCCATAACAGCATCAAAATCAGCAAAGACCGAGCTTTCAAACTCAATCACATCAAGAGACCCTGCTCCCGCTTCGAAGTCAGTGATCACATCATGCCCGCTCTCACCTGAAGCGAACTTGAAGGTATCATTTCCTTCTCCACCAGAGAGTTGATCATCACCAGATCCACCGGAAATAACGTCATCTCCGTCATTCCCATTGATGATATCCGCATCCACTCCACCTTTCAGAACTTCAGCATTCTCACTGCCGTTGATTGTAATTGGAGTGCTATCAAAAGTTTCGATCACCGGAGGCGTATCAGATAGCTCATAAACGGTACCATCAGGACCAACATAGTTGCCATCTTCATTGGGTACGAAGACGTACGTAGCTCCTGCACCGTCTGCATTACCTAGAGCACCCAAGGCACCTACAGTTACAACACCATCATTATTTATTGAAACAGATCTACCAAACTGCCCATCACTCGGCGCATCAAATGCAGTTAACTCATACTTTGAGTAACCGCCTGAGGCATCCGGTACGTATACATTTACCCGACTACTATCTCCCCGAACAATTACCCCATTTGAGTTAATGTCAAAGGAATTGCTAACCAGAGGATTAAGGTCGTTATCAAATTTAGATAATGCGTAGTTACCATTCCCATCAGGCTTATAAATAAAGGTTGCTTCATATGAACCAACAACTACCGTACCATCTTGTTGAACAGCAACTTGAGATCCGAAGAAGTTGTCGGCAACTGGAGGTTTTAACTGCGTCTCTGTGTAATTTCCATCACCATCTGGCACATAAATAAACACAACACCCTGACCACCTACTGAAATCACTCCATCATTATTGATAGCCAAACCTCTATTGTGGGCATAGAAGTCTTCTGAAAGCGCTAATTGCGTTTCTGTGTAGTTTCCATCACCATCTGGCGTAAATACATAAACTCTATCTGAGCTATTCCCGAACGCCCCAGCTAAAATTACTCCACTATCATTAATATCTAATCGTTGTCCCAAAGTGTCTTTTCGCAGACCATCTGAGGCTGTCAGTTTCACTTCTGAATAGCTACCACCCTCAGTTGGAGTAAAAACATAAATAGAACCTGAGTTTTCACCCATGTCATCATCATTAAAACTGCTTGCAACAATTACTCCTGCATTGTTGATCGCAGTCGTATTTCCAAAGAAATCGACGTCATCACCGTCTGATGTCGTCAACTTCGTTTCCTCATAAAACCCATTATCAATTGGTGTGTAAACGTAGATAGAACCAGAAGCAGAGCCGTTATCGTCATCAGCATAAGCTCCAACAACAACAACTCCGTTGTCATTCACACTAACACTGTTACCAAAACGATCATCAGTCGCACCATCCGGAGCTACGAGCTTTGCAGCTAAAGCATCACCTGTTACCTCGTGATACTCATTGTAGGAGATAATGTTAACATGCGTATCAGATAGCTCATAAACGGTACCATCAGGACCAACATAGTTGCCATCTTCATTGGGTACGAAGACGTACGTAGCTCCTGCACCGTCTGCATTACCTAGAGCACCCAAGGCACCTACAGTTACAACACCATCATTATTTATTGAAACAGATCTACCAAACTGCCCATCACTCGGCGCATCAAATGCAGTTAACTCATACTTTGAGTAACCGCCTGAGGCATCCGGTACGTATACATTTACCCGACTACTATCTCCCCGAACAATTACCCCATTTGAGTTAATGTCAAAGGAATTGCTAACCAGAGGATTAAGGTCGTTATCAAATTTAGATAATGCGTAGTTACCATTCCCATCAGGCTTATAAATAAAGGTTGCTTCATATGAACCAACAACTACCGTACCATCTTGTTGAACAGCAACTTGAGATCCGAAGAAGTTGTCGGCAACTGGAGGTTTTAACTGCGTCTCTGTGTAATTTCCATCACCATCTGGCACATAAATAAACACAACACCCTGACCACCTACTGAAATCACTCCATCATTATTGATAGCCAAACCTCTATTGTGGGCATAGAAGTCTTCTGAAAGCGCTAATTGCGTTTCTGTGTAGTTTCCATCACCATCTGGCGTAAATACATAAACTCTATCTGAGCTATTCCCGAACGCCCCAGCTAAAATTACTCCACTATCATTAATATCTAATCGTTGTCCCAAAGTGTCTTTTCGCAGACCATCTGAGGCTGTCAGTTTCACTTCTGAATAGCTACCACCCTCAGTTGGAGTAAAAACATAAATAGAACCTGAGTTTTCACCCATGTCATCATCATTAAAACTGCTTGCAACAATTACTCCTGCATTGTTGATCGCAGTCGTATTTCCAAAGAAATCGACGTCATCACCGTCTGATGTCGTCAACTTCGTTTCCTCATAAAACCCATTATCAATTGGTGTGTAAACGTAGATAGAACCAGAAGCAGAGCCGTTATCGTCATCAGCATAAGCTCCAACAACAACAACTCCGTTGTCATTCACACTAACACTGTTACCAAAACGATCATCAGTCGCACCATCTGAAGCTACGAGCTTTGCTGGGCTAATCGCAAACTCACTCTCTCCATTCACAGTTACAGTAACCGTCTCAGTCGAACTCTCACCTGAACTATCAGTTACTGTGTAGCTGAACGTGTCCGTGGCGACTTCTCCATTATTTAGGCTGTCGAACTGACCATTTGGGTCATATGTAAACGTGCCATCATCATTGATAATGACTGTTCCGGACGTACTGCTGGTTTCAACAGTGAAGCTGTGAGTATCATTGGCATCTGGATCAAGGAACACAGGAGAGACGACTACAGAACTGCTTTCTGTGGTACTCACATTTACCGCAGAAGCTACTGGCGCATCATTCTCACCGATGATTGTTAATGTCACGGTTGAAGTATGACTACCACCATGATTGTCAGTTACAGTGTAAGTGAACGTATCAGTACCAGTTTCTCCATCCGACAGATAATCGAATGCTGGGTATGGAGTATACTCGAACACGCCGTCACCAGTTTCAGATAAGATGCCGCCCAGTTCATTTGTATTTACAGAGTAAGTGTGTGTATCTCCAAGATCTGGATCTTGGTAAATAATGCGAAAAACAATCCTACCATCTTCATGTGCAGTCATTGCAACTGGGTATGTAGTTGGCGGAGTATTCTGACCTTGCCCTTGACCATGCACTGTTATCGTAACAGTTTCAGTTGAACTCTCACCTGCTGCATCAGTCACCGTATATGTGAATGTATCGGTCGCTGTTTCACCAGCATCAAGATTATCGAACTTCCCATTAGGGTTATAGGAGAAGGTCCCATCTTCGTTGATTGTAACAGCGCCTAAGGTGTCAGATGTGTCAACTGAGTGGGTGTGGCTATCAGAACTATCAGAATCTGAAAATTCAGGTGAAACCACTATCGCTGTGTTTTCATCTGTCTGCTTCGCAATTGCGACAGCGACCGGCCCGTCATTTTGTCCAGTAAGTGTAATCGTTACAGTAGATGTAGAGCTCTCTCCCGCCGCATCTGTAACTGAATAAGAAAATGTATCTGTAGCTGTTTCACCGACTGCAAGATAATCGAACTCAGTTCCAGGGTCATAATGGAAGGTGTCTTCACTAACAACTGCTGCAGTACCAATCATTTCATCGGCATTAAGAACAAGGCTATGGGTATCTGAAAGGTCTAAATCCTGAAAAAATACACGAACAGCAATAATACCGTTCTCGGACGATGTAATCTGAACGGGATAAGAAAATGGTGCAGTGTTAGGCATTGAACTCACTCCAATATGTTATGTACACATATTGCGAGTATTTTCCTTGTGCGAAACTTATAGTTGTAATTTGGTCGTGAAATTCAATACCTAACTCTCCATCTCATGGCTATCCAAAATGAAAGTCACAGCTATCGAACCGACAGTGATCTAGTTATGATGCCCCTTCCAATCAGCTAGGTGAGCCACAGCACGTGCAAACAATGACCGATGAAACGACACGGCAGCAGGAGGCTGCTGAGAACAATGCGGATCTTTACAGGCATATGTTTGGGGCGCATGGGGTTTCGTTTGAGTGGTCTTCAGAGCTGTTCCACACGTCAGAGCAACCCTTGCCGTTCTATTCAAGCATTGTGACATTGAAGCCTGCGGTATCACTTCAAACCATCAACGAACTCATTGCAAACGCATCCTTTTCCGTTTTCATCAAGGATAGCTTCGCGGATCTGCCTCTGGAGGTGCTGGGGTTCAGCACACTTTTTGAAGCCAGTTGGTTTTATCTGGATACACCTGTTCAGGCAGATACCTCGGGCTGGCAGCAGACGTCCACTCCAGAGCAATTGCAGAGTTGGGAGGCCAGCTGGAAGAAGGCGAGGAACCAGACGGATTGTGCGATGTTCCCACCAAAACTGCTGGACAATCCCGTTTTTGCATTCTGGGGTTATTTTGAAGGATCAGAGATCACCAAAGGCTTCATCGGCAATCATTCCGGCACCTCGGTAGGCCTGTCAAACTTCTTTGCAGAAGACCTTTCACCTCACACCTTCAGGCAAATGGCCGCGCTGTTGCAAAGGTGGAAGCCGGAAAAGCCCGTGACTGGTTATGCCCGGGGGGATGCATTATTGAACGCCCAAGCCGCAGGGTTTGAAACATCCGGCAAGCTGAAGGTCTGGCACAAACCATATTCTGGCAGCTAAACGCGTTTTTCACGCAACAGCAATGAACCGCTCAAAATCTCATCAAACATGGGCAGAAACTGAAACAATATGTGAGGCGTAAACTATTGTTTCCAGTGTTGTATTTCGTCATATCCTAAACAGAAATTTGGTCACATTTCACGCCTATTTCTCCCGGTCTCAACAGTGTTTCAGGAGAAACGTCATGGCCGTCGAGGTTTGGCTGACTTACGTGATCGCCTGTATCATCCTGCTTATCATCCCCGGTCCAACCGTCCTCATGGTCTCCAGCTATGGCATCAGTCAGGGCCTGCGAGCCGTCATTGCCTCCGCACTTGGAGTGAGCTTGGGAAGCATCCTTCTTATCTCTGTCGCTCTGGCCGGTCTGGGGGCCGTTATTTCCACCTCAGCCCTGCTCTATGATCTGCTCCAATATGCAGGGGCCACCTATCTTATCTATCTGGGCATCAGCATGTGGCGCAGGAAGTCCGTCGTCAAAGGCCAGCTCGAAATCACCGCGACGTCCCGCTTTCATATCTTCAGAGACACGTTCCTCGTCTCTGCCTTCAATCCCAAAGACATGCTGTTCTTCGTCGCCTTTCTCCCCCAGTTCGTGGATGACACCGTCCCCGTCATCCCTCAGTTTGTGCTGCTGGGTGTGACCTTCGTCGTTCTGGGCGGCATCAACACCATGTTCTGGACGTCCATGGCCGGCAGTTGCAGAACCATGCTCATGGGCGGAAAAAGCGCAAGACGGCTCAACAGAATTGGCGGCACCGGTTTGCTCAGTGCCGGCCTGTTCATCGCTCTGTCCGGCAAGTTCCCATGAAAGAGCAAGTGCTGTTAGCTCAAACTCACTCCAGATTTTCTCAAAACAACCCCACTACCCAAACGCGCTCTCCGTGGGTAAGCTCATAATCAATACGATGAGTGAGTATCGCTCAAAGCATCTCTTTCAGTCCTGATCTGGACTTTCCGGAGTTTCCTTATGGCATTTGAAACTTGGCTCGCGTTTGCTGCCGCCAGCATGCTGCTGCTGATCATTCCCGGCCCAACTGTATTAATGGTCATCAGTTACAGCCTCAGTCAGGGCAAGCGCGCGGCAGTGGCCTCAGTCACCGGTGTGATGCTGGGCGATATGTTCGCCATCACCGCTGCATTGGCTGGCCTTGGCGCGGTTCTGGCAACCTCTGCCATGCTCTTTCAGATCATGAAATACATTGGCGCGGCTTACCTCATCTACATCGGCATCAAGATGTGGCGCACCAACTCTGGCGTGGCCGCACAGGTGGAAATGCCCGTAGTTCCGGCCAAGCGCATCTTCCGCGATACGCTGCTGGTCACCACCTTCAACCCCAAAGGCATGCTGTTCTTCGTAGCATTCCTGCCTCAGTTCGTGGATCAAACCCAGCCAGTACTGACCCAGTTCTTCATTCTGGGTCTGACATTCGTCACCCTCGGCGGCATCAACACCCTGTTCTGGGTCTCCATGGCCGGTGGTTTGCGCAAAGTGGTCAATGGCCCAAGCACATTGAAGCGCCTGAACAAGGTTGGCGGCACTGGCCTTCTGGGAGCTGGGATTTTCACGGCCCTATCTGGCCGCGTCAGCTAACAGAAAAGCCCGGATCATCCGGGCTTTTCTCATTTATCGAAGAAGTGTCTTCAAGGCATCCGCCACAATAATCGTAGCGGCCTTCAGGTCCGATAATTGCAGATGTTCATCCGCCCCATGGGCGTTTGCCTCCACAATCGTGCGTGGCCCGGCACCATAAAGCACAGTTGGAATGCCAGCCTCTGCATAGTGGCGAGCGTCCGTATAGAGCGGTGCACCTGTGGCTTTCAGTTCAATGCCTAAAATCTCTTTGGCTGGCCATTTCAACGCTTCAATCAGCTTCTTGGCACCCGGTAGTTCGCGCAATGGCTCGGCAATCATGATTCGCCGACATTCCACTTCAACCCCGCAGTCTTCCGGCACAACAGACTCGATCAGCTCAATCAGTTGCTCTTCCACCTGCTCACCGTTTTCCTCAGGGATCAAACGCCGGTCCAAACGCAGAGAAACCCGATCCGGCACCACATTGGTGTTGATGCCACCGGAAATGAGGCCGACGGTGATCTGAGGGGATCCAATGCCGTCCTGCCCGCTTTCAATGGACTTCAGGCGCTCGCGCTCAGCATAGATCGCAGCAAGAACCGGTGTCGCTGCCTGCAACGCATCTGCGCCAGTTTCGGGCATGGCCGCATGGGCCTGACGACCGCGGAAGATCACTTCCATATGCAAACAGCCGTTATGCGCAGTCGTTGCGGCATAGGAAAAGCCTGCGGAGATGGCATAATCCGGCTGGGTCAGCTCTTGCTCCAGCAGCCATTTCGGGCCAACAAACCCACCAGCTTCCTCGTCATAGGTCAAGTGCAGCTCAACGGAGCCTTCCAGCTCATCGGCATACTCACGCAGTGCCAGAAGCGCAAAGGCGTAAGTGGCAAAGTCTCCCTTGGAAACAGCTGCCCCGCGCCCATAAAGCGCATCATCCTCAATCTCAGCTCCATAGGGCTCTTTGGACCAGCCTTCACCCGGAGGCACCACATCGCCATGAGCGTTAAGCGCGATCACAGGGCCAAGACCACTGCCAAATTTTTCCCGCACAATCAGGTTGGTGACAGACACCATGCCGTTCTGGCGCACAAATGGTTCTGGGACAGGGTGTTTTTCAACGGTAAAGCCAAGGCCTTCAAGCAGCTCAGCAGTCCGCATGGCGTGGCGCTCCGTATCCCCCGGCGGGTTATCACTTGGCACCTTGACCAATTCGCGCAGGAACTCAACCTGCTCCGCAAACCGGCTTTCTACTGCGGCCTTCATGAACGCTCCCCTTGAATTTCATAGTCTCGCTAATCCAAAGGATAACGATGATGGTTGCAAGCCTCTTGTTTTGCGCACCCTCATGTTCCAGTGGATTACTGCCCATTACGTAACTGTAGGAAAGGCAGGTTTAATCGGATCAGGAGCTGACGGCTCTCTGCTCATCTGAAACCAGATCCTCCAGACGGAACCGGAAAATACGGCAAATCTGGTGCAGAGCCTCCACAAACTCATCTTCCGCAGAGTTTTGCAGGCGCAACTCAAAAGCCTCCAGAATCTGGTGCTTTGTCGCGCCTTTCACTGCAAAAATGAAGGGAAAGCCATAACTGGATTTGTAGGCATCGTTAAGCTGGGTGAACTGCTCATACTCAGCGTCTGTCAACTGATCCAGACCGGCTCCGGACTGTTCGTTCACGGAGGCCTCAGCCATTTCTCCAGCACGCGCAGCTTTACCCGCCAAATCCGGATGGGCGCGGATCAGAGCCAGCTGCGCATCTTCCTCAGCTCCTTGCAAGGAACTGGCAAACGCTTCAATCAGAGCCTCACGAGACCCATATGGCGCCTCCCGGTGCGCAACTACGGCAACCCAGGGAGAATGCTCAGCCACATTGCCAAACACCTCGGTAAAGGTGTCCAGCGCAAACTGGTTCACCTCCTCCAGAGAATATGTCGTCATCCCCACCACCTCAGCGCGCTTGCAGCCAGGCACCAAGCAACTCACGCTCGTGCTTGGTCATGCCAGTCTCATTGCCCAATGGCATGGCATTAGAGCGAACCGCCTGTGCCATGATCAAGGTGTCATAGCGGCGCAAATCAGCAACGCTATCCAGCTCAATGTTCTTTGGCGCTTCGGTAAAGGCCTCGTTGGTCGGCGCCGCACTATGACAGCTTGCACAGTGAGCCTGCGCAATTTGCAGTGCCTGCGTATCTGAGACAGCAACATCACCACCCAGTTTGGCCGGTGTTGTCACAATCACCGCCGCAATCAGACTGACAGCTGCTGCAGGCAGCGCCCACCAGAAGTTGGCGAAGTTGTCATGAGCATCATGACGGTTGATGAAGTGGCGTACCATACCACCCATCACAAGGATCAGCGCCACCACCAGCACCGGCTGGCTGTGCCCTGTCAGCAATGGATAGTGGTTGGAAACCATCATCAGAAGCACAGGCAAGGTCAGGTAGTTGTTGTGAACCGAGCGCTGCTTGCCAATCAGGCCAAGCGCTGCATCAGGTTCGCGCCCCGCCAGCAAATCTGCTGTAATCTTCTTCTGGTTCGGGATGATCACCATGAACACGTTGAAGGCCATAAACGTGCCGATCAACGCACCAACATGAATGAGAACTCCGCGGCCAGAAAAGACCTGAGAATAACCGTAGGTCGCGCCCAGAATGATCACCAGCAGGCACGCAGCCAGCAGTGGTGTGTTCTTTCCAATGGGTGACCGGCACAGGCGGTCATACACCATCCAGCCAAATGCCAGAGACGCGATGGAGATTGCAACAGCCTCAGATGGCAGAAGTTTCATGACTTCCGGATCAATAAGGTAAACCGTTGCGTTGAAATAATATTGAACCGTTAGAAGAGCAAAACCTGACACCCAGGTCAGATAGGCATCCCATTTGTACCAGATCAGGTCTTTGGGCAGTTCTTTTGGCGCAACCATGTATTTCTCAACATGGTAGAACCCGCCGCCATGGACTTCCCATGCGCTGCCAAAGATGCCCTGTGCCTGCCCTTCCCGTTTGCGCAAGGAAAGGTCGAGAGCGATGAAGTAAAACGATGTCCCAATCCAGGCTACGCCCACTATCAAGTGAAACCAGCGGAAAAGCAGATTGAGCCATTCACTAAGGAACGTGGCTGTCATTGTCTTGTTCTTTTAAGTTCAATTGAAATGCGTAGGCAGTGGGAGCTTGCCCCCACTGCGAAAATCGTAGGAGAGCACCATGAAAAAAGTGCGGCGCTCTCCGAATATTTAAGCGCTGGGCTTACTTAGGCAGCTGGTCGTCGATGCCCTTCACGTAGAAGTTCATGGAAAGCAGAGCGCCATCATCAGCGGTTTCACCAGCTTTCAGGAACTCAGAACCATCCTGCTTGGTGATTGGGCCGGTAAATGGCTTCAGCTCACCAGACTTGATAGCTGCAAGAGTTTTAGCTGCTTCATCTGCAACATCCTGCGGGATGTTGGTGAACGGAGCCATGTGAACCATGTCTGCATCCAGACCACCCCAGGTGTCCTGACCTTTCCAGTTACCATCCATAACCGCCTGAACGCGGGAGATGTAGTAAGCGGACCAGTCGTCGATGATCGCAGTTGCCTGAGCCTTAGGCGCAAACTTGATCATGTCGGAAGCCTGACCAAAACCCATGATGCCACGCTCTTCAGCAACCTGCAGAGGTGCTGGGGAGTCAGTGTGCTGAACCATGATGTCAACGCCCTGGTCGATCAGTGCTTTGGCAGCATCTGCTTCACGGCCCGGATCGTACCAGGAGTTCACCCAGATGGTTTTGATCTTGAAGTCTGGATTAACAGACTGCGCACCCAGCATGAAGGAGTTGATGCCGCGCACAACTTCAGGGATAGGGAAGGAACCGATGTAACCAGCAGTGCCGGACTTGGAGATCTTCGCAGCGATCTGACCCAGAACATAACGGCCTTCATAGAAACGAGCGCCGTAAGAAGAAACGTTCTTCGCCTGCTTGTAGCCAGTTGCGTGCTCAAACTTCACTTTTGGGAACTTACGCGCAACCTTAAGGGTTGGGTTCATGTAACCAAAGGACGTGGTGAAGATCAGCTCGTGACCGGAGCGAGCCAGACGCTCAATCGCGCGCTCAGCATCCGCACCTTCTGGCACGCTCTCAATGTAGGTGGTTTCAACTTTGTCGCCAAAGTGCTTTTCAATCGCCTGACGACCCTGATCGTGCTGGTAAGACCAGCCGTGATCAGAAACAGGACCAACGTAAATGAAGCCCACTTTCAGTGGATCAGCAGCATTTGAAGCCCCAGCGGAAAGACCAAGTGCAACTGCAGCTGTCGCTGCCAGTTTGAAGATACTGCGCATTGTGCGCTCCCCTTTATAGGTTAACCTGCATTCCAGCCACGCAACACCCTAATAAGCGCGGTGAAATGCACCAGAGAACTATGTGAACGACGGCGCCAAGCAAACACGATAGGAACAAACCCGAAGGTCGTTCTGCGCATTTGTGCGCTATCAAGTTGTTTCCTGCTTTGTTGTATCTCGCATGTAAATGCGATCTTTTATTCGAGTGCGGGCAGGTTTCCGCGATCTGTGCAACGGTGAGCCGTGTTATTTGCACTCAGAGATCAAGGTCTCTGTTATCTTCGTTCTCTCGCCCTCATGTATACGAAGGTCGAAATATTGGCAATTTGACCAATGTCTACTATGAGCACATTGGTCAAATCAGGTTTTTCTTAGCGATCAGGCACAAAAGGCTTTCCAAGACATGCAGGTGTATTAACCTTGGCAAGTGTCTTGTTACGCGAAATCATGATCAGCACGATGATGGTCGCCAGATACGGCAGCGCAGACATGAACTGCGTCGGCAACCCGATGCCAGCCGCCTGCGCATGGAACTGCAAAATGGAAACCGCACCAAACAGGTAAGCCCCCACCAACACTCGCGCCGGACGCCAGCTTGCAAACACCACCAGAGCCAGCGCGATCCAGCCACGACCAGCGGTCATGCCCTCAACCCACTGCGGGGTATAGATCAGCGACAGGTAAGCCCCAGCAAGACCGGAACACGCCCCACCAAACATCACCGCCAGATAACGCACCTTGATCACGGAGTAACCGAGAGAGTGCGCTGAGCCGTGGTTGTCGCCAACAGCACGGATGATCAGACCCGTACGGGACTTGAACAGCACAAAGTAAACCGCAATCACCAGACCATAAGAAGCGTAAACCAGAATATCCTGATTAAACAGCAGCGGCCCGATGAACGGAATGGCGGAAAGGCCCGGAATAGCAATCGGCTTCAGGCTGATGCCCGGTTGGCCGATAAACGCTTCCCCGATCATACCCGAAAGCCCGAGGCCCAGAATGGTCAGAGCAAGGCCTGTCGCCACTTGGTTTGTCATCAGGTTCAGCGTCAGGAAGCCGAACAGAACGCTCATGGCAACGCCGGAGATCATCGCAGCGATGATACCGATGTAAGGAGAGCCGGTCGCCTGCGTGGCTGCAAAGCCCATCACAGCACCAACGATCATCATGCCTTCAACGCCAAGGTTCAGCACACCGGAGCGCTCCACCACCAACTCACCAATCGCAGCAAGCAGCAGCGGTGTGGAGGCAGTGATGATTGTCAGAAGAACAGCTTCAATCATGGAAAGATCAGACATTGGCTGCCTCCTTCACGCCCTTTGCGTTGGAAACAAACTTGAATTTGTAAAGAATGAGCGTGTCACACGCGAGCACGAAGAACAGCAACATACCCTGGAACACGCGGGTCACTTTATCAGTCAGACCCAGGCTCACCTGCGCAGACTCGCCGCCGATATAGGAAAGCCCCAGCAGCAAACCAGCAAACAGAATGCCGATCGGGTTCAGACGTCCAAGAAACGCCACGATAATCGCCGTAAAGCCATAGCCGGGAGAGATAACAGGTGTGAGCTGCTCAATGGAGCCGGAAACTTCCGCCATACCCGCAAGACCAGCCAGACCACCGGAAACGAGGAACCCGAACCACACAACGCCATTACCAGAAAAGCCAGCAAAACGACCGGCGCGTGGGGTTTCACCCATCACCTTTATCTCAAAGCCCTTCAGCGTGCGGGAAAGCATCCACCAGACAACAAGAACAGCAACAACGGCAAAGATCATACCGATGTGCAAACGCCCCTCACCGATCTTCGGCAACACATGTGCAGCATCAAAGATGCGGCTTTCCGGGAAGTTGAAGCCCTCAGGATCACGCCATGGACCACGCACAAGGAAGTCAAGAATGTACTGCGCGATATACACCAGCATTAGGCTGGTGAGGATCTCGTTGGTGCCAAAGCGAACCTTCAGGAATGCCGGAATAGACGCCCAGGCCATACCGCCCACAATGCCCATCAGCACCATCAGCGGCAGTGCCAGCGGACTGGTGAAGTCGTAAAACAGCACCGGAATGATGGACCCAGCCAGCGCACCCATGGTGAACTGGCCTTCTGCACCAATGTTCCAGGAGTTGGACAGGAAGCAGACGGACAAGCCAACCGCGATCAGAACCAATGGTCCTGCTTTTACCAGCAGCTCTTCAATGGACCAGCTGGTTGTCAGCGGCTCAATGAAATATGCGTAAAGCGCTTCAACCGGATTGTAGCCCATGCTGACGAACAGGATGGAACCACACACAAGCGTAAGACCAATCGCAATCAGCGGCGAAACTACGGTCATCAGCTGAGAGTGTTCAGCGCGTTTTTCAAGCTCAATGCGCATGGGTTTCTCCCGCTTTTTCCAGGGAAGAAGAAGGCTTTCCTTCACCCATACCAGCCATCAGAAGACCGATTTTCTCACGTGTCATCTCGACAGAAGGCTCTGCCGGAGAAAGTTCACCACGGGAAATAACAGCAATGCGATCCGCAACCTCATAGATCTCATCCAGATCCTGAGAGATCACCAGAACAGCAGAACCACCACGCGCCAGATCAATGATTGCCTGACGGATTAGCGCTGCAGCACCCGCATCAACACCCCAGGTCGGCTGGTTGATCACCAGCACTTTCGGCACCCGGTCCAGCTCACGGCCAACTACAAACTTCTGCAGGTTACCGCCAGAGAGCGACCGCGCCTCAGGATTGTCATGGGACATGCGCACATCGTAGGAAACCGTGATGCGCTTTTCCATTTCCCCTGCAAGCTTCTGATTGAGCATGCCATGCTTGATGAGCTCAGGATCAGACTTGTAGCGGGTCAGCAGAATGTTGTCGGAAAGAACAAAGCCCGGCACCGCACCATGTCCCAAACGCTCTTCAGGAACAAATGCAGAGCCCAGCAGGCGGCGATCGTTGATCTTGCGCTTACCAACCGGCACACCGCAGATTTCAACGGCATAAGCGTCTTTCACCTGCGTCTCACCGGAGATCGCATCAAACAGCTCACTCTGTCCGTTCGCCGCAATACCGGCAATGGCAACAATCTCACCACCGCGCAGCTCCATATTGATGTTCTTCAGCTCAATGCCAAATGCACCGTCCGATGGAATAGACAGATTGCGCAGTTTGAGCATCACATCACCCGGCTGAGCTTCGGTGGCCCCTGCAGTGATATCGTGCACGTCACCACCCACCATCATGCGAGCAAGGCTGGCTGGCGTCTCGACAGCAGGATCACATCCACCCACTACACGGCCATGACGCATGATCGTGGCGTTGTGACAGATCTTCTTCACCTCTTCCAAACGGTGAGAGATGTAAAGGATCGCACAACCTTCAGAGGCTAGACGCTGGAGTGTAATGAAAAGCTGATCCGCTTCTTGCGGCGTCAGAACGGATGTCGGCTCATCCATGATAATGAGGCTGGGGTTCTGCAAAAGGCAACGTACAATTTCAATACGCTGACGGATGCCAACCGGCAGATCTGCAACCAGTGCTGCAGGATCAAGAGGCAGGCCATACTTTTGGGAAACCTCAGTGATACGCTTGGAAAGGGCCTCGATTTTCTCGCCTTTAGGCAAGGCCAGCGCGATATTCTCAACCACACTCAGCGCTTCAAACAGCGAGAAGTGCTGGAACACCATACCAACACCCAGTTTGCGGGCAGCAGCAGGATTTGAGATTGAAACGCGTTTCCCCTTCCAGAGGATCTCTCCCGCACCCGGTTCAAGGGCGCCGTAGAGTATTTTCACGAGCGTGGACTTGCCCGCTCCGTTTTCGCCAAGCAACGCATGGATTTCACCTTGCTTGATGACGAGATCGACATTGTCGTTCGCTAGAATATCACCAAATCGCTTAGTAATACCCTTGGCTTCTATGAGATCCTCGCCCCCTGTCACCGGGCCGGACCTCTGCTCATTTTCCATCGTGTTACCCGTTCCCCCAACATAAAAATCAGATCAAGACGTTCTCCTTGAACCTAAGAAGCAAAACGATAACCTCCCTGAGCATTGCTGGCTTGTTCTTCCTTTACCACTAGGAGTTGAGCGGCAATGGAAATTGCAATATCAGACGGCTTTTTGCTTTTAATCTCAGTAATTCCGACCGGACAAACAAGCTGTTTGCTGTGCGCCTCCGATATTCCGGAGTCTTTGAACCGTTTAAGTGTTCGCGCGCGCTTAGTTGCACTGCCTATCAATCCAATAAATGCCAGATCGGTTCTACGAACAGCGGCATCTACTATAGCATGATCACGCTTGTGATCATGGGTCATTACGATGACATAGTTTCCCGGCTCAAGGTTCTTTACGATGACTTGAGGCTCATTTAGATGAATGCAGCGAATATTGGAAGGCACATATTTGGGAAAAATTTCGCGCCGTTCATCGATCCAGGTGATCTTGAAGCCCAAAGGTGCCATCGCAAGCACCAAAGCCTTACCCACATGGCCAGCTCCAAACAGATACAGATGTGGTCTATCCTCCCCGAACCTCTCCGTCAATTTGCCTTGATTTAAAACAATTTCAGCGGAATTCGGGTCATCCATTGCAGGGGGTAATACGTGCCTTTCAAGGGGGGCAGAACTGCAAGTATTTGCAGTCGTTGAAAAAATTCCCACTCCTTCTTGTGTGGAAAAATCTTGTGCACGACCACGATAATTGAGATCAAATTGCTCAAATGCGATTTCAACCCGCCCGCCACAGCACTGCCCAAGGTCGGGACCGAGAGCATAAGATCGTGTCTGGAAGGACTGGCCACCATTCTTCATCAATGAAACTGCTTCATGCAAAACATCGTATTCAAGACGACCACCACCAATGGTGCCTTTGAACGACATATCCGGACGCACAACCATGCGTGCACCGGCTTCACGGGGAGATGACCCGGCAACTTTGATGATGCTCACCAGCACACATTGACCAGCGGCATCCAGAGCAGACAGAACTTCACCCCAGACCAGCATTTAGCCCTCCTCTCCGGCCTTGATCGCTTTGACAGCTTTCAAGATCGCTTCAGGCGTTGCAGGGGCGTCCAGTTGAGGCAAAACACCCTTGTTCAGGCTTGCAATGGCATCATTGATTGCGCAGAAAACCGAGATCGGCAGCATCAAAGGCGGCTCACCAACAGCCTTGGATCGATAAATCGTCGGCTCCGGATTTCCCTCACTCTCATAAAGAGAAACGTTGAACTCCTCCGGCACATCAGAAGCCGTAGGAATTTTGTAGGTGGACGGCGCATGGGTCCGAAGGCGTCCGGCGTCATCAAACCACAGCTCTTCCGTGGTCAGCCAACCCATGCCCTGCACAAACCCGCCTTCAATTTGGCCGATATCTAGCGCTGGGTTGAGCGACTTGCCAACATCATGCAGCACATCAACACGCTCAACTTTCATTTCACCGGTCAGCGTATCAATCACCACTTCAGAGCAAGAGGCACCATAGGCAAAGTACAGGAACGGACGCCCCTTTACACGCTCACGGTCCCAGATGATCTTCGGCGTTTTATAAAAGCCGGAGGACGACAGATGGATACGATGCTCATAAGCCAACTGCGCCAGTTGCTTGATGGAAAGCTTCGGCTTGCAGTTGATCAGCATCTGATCATCAACCAGCTCCACATCTTCCTCTGAAACCTCAAAGTGCTGCGCTACAAAGGTTTTCAGCCGCCCAACAATCTCCCGGCACGCAATCGCCGCGGCCATGCCATTTAAGTCCGTACCCGAAGAAGCCGCCGTCGGAGAGGTATTGGCCACTTTGGAGGTGTTAGTGGCGGTAATCTTCACTTTTTCAAGGCTCACGCCCATCTCAGTGGCCGCAATCTGGGCAACCTTCTGATAAAGACCCTGCCCCATCTCGGTGCCGCCGTGGTTCAGATGCACGGAGCCATCCCGATAAAGATGCACCAACGCACCCGCCTGATTGAGATGGGTCAGCGTGAACGAAATACCGAATTTCACCGGCGTCAGCGCGATCCCTTTTTTCAGGATCGTACTCTTGGCATTGAACACCTCTACCACTTTTCGGCGTGCGCGATACTCCGAGCTTTCCTCCAGCTGATCCACCAGTTTGGCCAGCACATCATGCTCATCGACGGATTGCCCGTAAGGCGTGGTGTTCTGACCATCGCGGTAGAAATTCGCCTTGCGCACATCAAGCGGGTCCTGCCCCATCTTGATCGCAATCGCATCCATCAACCGTTCAGCTGCAAACATCCCCTGCGGGCCACCGAAACCACGGAACGCTGTGTTGGAAACCGTGTTTGTTTTCAGCCGCTTGGAGCCAATTCGAACTTCAGGATAGAAGTAGCTGTTATCCGCATGGAACATGGCGCGGTCGTTGATGCCAAGAGACAAGTCCGCTGAGTGTCCGCAGCGGGAGTTCAAAGAAATCTCAACCGCTTCAATCTTACCCGAAGCATCACACCCGGCAGCCACATCCACCAGAAAGTCGTGACGCTTACCCGTCAGGATCATATCATCATCACGATCCAACCGGCACTTACATGGACGCCCTGTGGCATTGGCCGCCAAAGCCGCAAGAGCTGCCCATTGGTTGGCCTGAGACTCCTTGCCGCCAAACGCACCGCCCATGCGGCGCACTTCAATGGTCACCGCAGCTTCATCCACACCCAGCACCTTGGCAACAGTGTGCTGAACCTCAGTTGGATGCTGGGTAGACGAGTAAACCGTCATATCCCCATCTTCGCCGGGGAAGGCAAAGGCAACCTGACCTTCCAGATAAAAATGCTCCTGCCCGCCAAGCGCAAAGCTACTCTTCACCTGCTGCGCAGATTGCTCCATCGTCTGTTCAGGCGTTCCACGGCGGAACTCATAGTCCGGCAGAACTGTCTGATCTGCTTTTAGCGCATCAGCAACACTCACCAGTGGCGTATCTGCCTCAACATCAATCTCAGCCAGCTTCACCGCCTTGCGGGCTTGCAAGCGCGTCTCAGCCACAACGAGGAACACCAGCTGCCCATGGAACACGATCTTATCTGCCACCAGCACCGGATCATCACCCATGGCTGGCGAGCAGTCATTCACACCGGGAATATCCGCCGCTTCCAAAACAGCAACAACACCCGGAGCAGCCCGAACGGCGCTCAGGTCGACCTTCGCAATCCGGCCACACGTTGCACCCGGCGCATAGCCCGGCGCCACATAAAGCGTGCCGCGCGGCTCGATCATATCATCGATATACGTCGCCTTACCCGCCACATGCTTCAGCGCACTGTCATGTTTGTATGACTTTCCAACCGCCTGCGATTGAGAGGCTTGGCTCTTTGTTTTCACCAGAAGATCAGTTGACATGAGCACCTCCCGCAGCAAGTTCACGCTGCCCGCGGACCCGTGTTTGATGGGAAGATGCCTCCGAAATCTCCAATAGAGCCTTTTCCAACAGCCCCCGCGCCACATCACGCCGGTAAGAACTGGAGGCTCGCATATCGCTCATTGGGATAAAATCACTCTCAATGGCATCCAACGCATCTTGCCAGGAGCTTGGATCAGCCAGCGAAGCACCAAGCAGAGCAGCTTCCGCACCACTCGCACGCTTCGGAATACCAGCCATACCACCAAAGGCCATCCGTGTAGCTTCAATGACACCATCTGTCACCGTCAGACAAAACGCAGCCATAACCGCAGAAATGTCCTGATCAAACCTCTTGGAAATCTTATAGGCTCTGAACTGCTGCTCCTCACTCAATCGGGGCACGCTGATGGATGTCAGCACTTCGTTCTCAGCAATGTCTTGCTTGCCGTAGTCGATAAAGAAGCTTTCCAGAGGCAACGTCCGTCGGCCACGATTGCTCTGCAGTTCAATCTCGGCGCCAAGAGCAATCAACATCGGCGGCATGTCACCAATCGGTGAGCCATTCGCGATATTGCCCCCAACTGTACCAGAGGCCCGCACCTGCTTTGATCCGACCCGGCTGATCACCACTTCTAGGTCAGGATCAATCAGCGTCAGAAACTGCTCAGCAACCGCATAGGAGGCTCCGGCACCAAGCCGAATGCCTTGCTCATCCTCATAACAAGTGCTCAGACCGTTCACGCGGCCCAGATAAATCACCTTCGGCAAATCTCGCAGATGCTTGGTGACCCACAGCCCCACATCCGTAGAACCAGAAACCAGCGTCGCATCAGGGTGCTCTCCATAGGTCTCCAGAAGGCTCTGAAAGCTGCTTGGGGCAAAGAAAAACTGTTCCCCATCGCCAACACGCACATCCTGACCATCCTGAAGCGCAGCCAGTTTGCTTTCTGTCTCTGCAGCACGATCTGCAAACGCATCGTTCAGACCATGGCGACACGCCTCCAGCGCAGCATCCACGATAGGACGATATCCGGTGCATCGGCACAAGTTACCAGCAATCCAGGTGTTCACATCCTGACGGGTCAGGCCCGGTGTGTTGGTGTGGTAGAGCGTAAACAGGTTCATCACGAACCCGGGCGTACAGAACCCGCACTGCGAACCGTGAAGATCAACCAGCGCCTGTTGGACAGGGTGTAATCCATCAGGCCCTTCCAGATCTTCCACGGTCACAAGCTCACAGCCATCAATCTGCCCAAGCAGCAAAATGCAACTGTTCACGGGTTCATACACCAGCTTGCCATCGCGCAAACGTCCAAGCGCGATGGTACAGGCACCGCAATCCCCTTCACCGCAGCCTTCTTTGGTGCCGGTCGCATGTTCACTCAGGCGCAGATAATCAAGAAGAGTGGTCGTCGGCTCAAAACGATCCAACTCAACAACCTGACCTTTTCGTAGGAAGCGGATTGCCGTGCGCATCACTCAGCTCCCTCTGTAGGTGGTGTAACCAAACGGAGAAAGCAGCAGCGGCACGTGATAATGGCTGCTGACATCCGCTATACCAAAGCGGATCGGAACAACATCAAGGAAAGCTGGTTCTGGAAGCGCAATACCTTCCCCGCGCAGGTAATCACCCGCATGGAACTGCAGCTCATATGTCCCTGCAGTCAGGCTCTCACCTTCCAGCAAAGGCCCATCAACACGTCCGTCACTGTTGGTGGAAAATTCTCCAAGTTTGGAAAAGCTGTCCCCATCAACACGAACAAGCTCAACCCGCAGCCCCGCCGCGGGTTTCCCCTGAGCACTGTCCAGAACGTGGGTGGTCAATCGCCCCATAGTTTCCTCGTCTATCAAATGGCATCTGCAATAGATGTCAGATTCTAAGTGAAACTACAGAGTGCACCCATTCCCATGATAACAAAAGATCAAAAAAGAGCGCTTATTGATGCCATTTAGGCATCAGATGACGGAAGCATCTTTTCCAATCTTGCAACAGCCTGCTCCAGAAAGATTGCTGGAGCCAGAGCAAGACCGCGTAAAGACGAGGTAATGATGCAGAAATGCCCGCGTGTCAGCTGCTCATCGGCAAGTGGCTTGAACAACAAACGTTCATTGGCAAGCTCCTCTTCAAGCCCAACCACAGTCTGAAACGCCACCATCTCGCCTGACCGCACCAGATGCTTCATGAAGCGCAGCGAATTCGCCTCCACACTGCTTTGCCCATCAGCGGAGCTATGAGACAGCGCCACATCCAAACGAGCCCGTATGGAAATGCCCGGAGCAGGCATGGCAACCGGATACTCAAAGCACCGTGCCAGGCTCAACTGCTCTTCGCTCGCCAATGGATGCGAAGGAGCAACAATAGCCCCAATCTCCAGTGCCTTTTTGTAGGTGATCTTGAGCGCGTCTGTATCAGGCGGTTCAAACGTGAACCCGACATCCACCTCAGCCTTCTCAACGGCCTCAGCAACCCGCTCAGCTCCCATCACCTGCACGTCCACGTGAATGCCGCTGTAATCCTTGTGAAACTTGGCAATCACCTCAGGCAACAAAGCTTCTGTAACACTCTCAACCGTTGCAATTGAAACCACACCACGGCGCAGCCCTTTGAGCGCATCCAGTTCTGCACCGGTTGCCTCTAGGTCGGAAAGTGTACGCCGGATATGAGCAAGCAGGATTTCACCTGCCGAAGAAAGGCGGATCGTGCGCCCCACCCGTTCAAACAACTCCATCCCGAGCTGTTTTTCCAGCGTCAGAATTTGCCGGTTCACGGCGGATGAAGCCACATTGAGTTTGCGTGCTGCTGCTCGAATAGAGCTTTCCTCTGCCGCCGCCGCAAAGTAGCGCAGCGCTGGGCCGTAAAGATACCGCGATCGATCCATCAACGTCCTGATCCCCCAGCCATCAAGGGATGATCACAGTGGCACCAGTGGTCTTGCGCCCTTCCAGATCAGAATGTGCCTGCGCAATGTCTTTTAGGCTGTAACGCTGGTTGATCTGAATATTGATGGTGCCATCCGCCACAGCAGCAAACAAATCACCCGCCGTTTCTTCCAGCTCCCACCGCTCAGCAATGTAGTTGAACAGCGTCGGACGTGTTGCGAACAGCGAGCCTTTTTGCGAGAGGATCGCCATATTGAACTCAGGCAGCGGACCAGAAGACTGGCCAAACGAACACCAAAGCCCACGAGGCCGCAAACAGTCCAATGAGGCCGGAAATGTATCCTTGCCCACACTGTCATAAACCACATCACAACCGCGCCCATCGGTGATCTGTCGCACGCGGGAAACCCAGTCCTCGGTCTTGTAGTTGATCACGTACTCATAGCCATTATCAGACGCCAATCGCGCCTTCTCTTCAGAACTCACAGTACCGATTACAGTCGCCCCAAGCGCAGACGCCCATTGGCCAACGATAAGACCAACCCCACCAGCCGCCGCGTGGTAAAGCAGCGTCGTATCTGCATCCACCTTGAAGGTTTCGCGCAGCAGATAGCGTGCAGTCATGCCTTTCAGCATCAGCGCAGCCGCCTGCTCATCACTCACACCTTCCGGGATTTTCACAAGAACACTGGCCGGAATGTTCCGCTCTTCCGCATAAGCCCCCAGCGGACCGGCATAGGCAACACGATCTCCCAGCGCAAAATCCGTCACGCCTTCTCCAAGCGCGACAACAATGCCCGCTCCTTCGTTGCCGGGTACAAACGGCAAACCGTTGGGAGCCGGATAGAGGCCAGAACGGAAATATGTATCGATAAAGTTGAGCCCAATGGCCGTATGGCGGATCCTGACTTCACCAACCCCCAGCTCTGGCAGGTCCACATCCACGTGTGTAAGAACGGATGGATCACCAGTTTTTTCAACGCGAACAGCATAGACCATATGGAATTCCCCTTATAAACGGCTGGATGCGGAGTTTGGACAGATTGCCATTAAGTTGCAAGCGTCTTTGGTGAAACACTATTCCACAGAGGAAAACCTGATCAGCAAAACAAAAAAGCCCGACCAAATGGCCGGGCTTTCAAAACTCATCAAGATCGAGAATCACATCTTGCGAAACACCTGGTGCAAAGCACCTACGCAGAAGAGGTAAAGGCTCGTCGCTGTAATCAGCGCAAACAGCCAGGTCTCAATTACGAAATCCTGATAAAGCGCCATGGCAAGTGCCGCGCTCCAGACCATGAGAATGCTCAGGGTCAGCGGGCGCCATTTCACGGTACGTACAGGATGAACAAATTCAACCGGTGCAAAGGTCAGCACAGAACACAGAACCACCATGCCAATGATGATCCATGGCGGAGACTGCAGCGCAACCAGCACGACAATCACCATGTTCCAGACACCAGGGAAACCCAGGAAGCCGCCGCTTTCAGTCTTCATGTTGCCGTCAGCGAAGTAGATCGCGCCGGTAAACACAATGATCGCACCAGATAGAAGACCCCAGAACTCTGAGAGAAGCCCGCTCTGATAAAGCGCAAAAGCTGGCAGGAAAACGTAAGTCGCGTAATCAATAACCAGATCCAGAATAACGCCGCTCCAGCGTGGCAAGCGATTCTGAATGTCATATTTACGTGCTAAAGGACCATCCAGCCCGTCGACAACAAGTGCGACCCAGAGCCAGAAAAACATCATAGGCAGGTTGCCGTTCGCTCCTGCGACAAGCGCAAGCAACGCAATGGGCGCACCCAATGCGGTAAGAAGGTGAATGAGGAACAGCCGGGAGTTGGTCTGACCGGTCAACTTGGGGTCCTTTGTTATTCTTTAAGTGCAGGTACCACTTAGAACAATCTATCACCCAAAGCTTCAAAAAGAGGTAAGTCCGCCCGAGCGAAATAGATGTTTGCACCGCCCCATAGCAGAAGCGCGATACCTATTCCATAGCTTGTAAACGGTGTTTTGCTCTTTTTTTCAAGTGTCATTATGAGACCAAGCAGCGCGATCCAGATAATATTCATGATTCCCACTGCAAACATGAGCACCATGAGTGCCCAACAGCATCCCAGACAGTACAAACCTTGTTCGATTCCAAACTGGAAGGCGTTCTGCTTTTGCTCGCCGGAATGCACGGCCAAAGCAACATTTGGCGTCCGGCACCGGTCCAGACAGGCTTGCTTGGCAGGCGTAAACTGATAAATCGCCGCTGCTATCACAGTCGTGATGGTCAAGCTGGAAAACACAGGCATCATCATTGGGCTCATTACGCCCAGCTCATGAAGCAACCCCTGCGCCACAGTTGCGACAATGGAAAACGCAGTCCAGACGGCCAGATAACCACCTGCAACAACATAGATCGCCTTGCCGCCCCGCGCTTCATGGTAGGTCTGCAGCATTGGCATGGCTGTGGGCAACATCATGGCAAGCACCATCATGAACCACATCACAAACAGCAGAAAATAGTCATAGAGGCCCATATTGATGAGGCCCGGCATACCAAAAGCTTCCTGCGCCAACGGCAGGCACAGTGAGGCGAGCTGTACGCGTACATGCTCTGGCAGGCCCTTGAACATGTTGAACTGATTGAACAGTTCCATGCCGGGCCCCATTTCGCCCATGTCCATGCGGCTGATCATATCGATAACCATTGCCGCCAGATAAACCCAGCCCAGCACCACAGCTCCGCCCAGCACAATGTAAGGGAGCCGATAGGACAACTGAAAATCTGTCTTCGGACTGGTAAGCGACATAACCGACCTCGAAATCATTCAGGACATCCAAAACCCATTGGTTTCGGAACCAGCGCAATGTATGCAGCTTCTCTAATAGACCAGTAATAGTCCCAATGCGACATTGATTTAGTTCAAATCTAAACTAGGCCCTGCGACATGGTGAAGCTGGCGCAACGATAGTTACCCTCTTTTCATTAGGGGACTATACGCCTGCGCTACCTTGAAACCGATAGGTTTTATCCCCTAGATACTCAAGGATAGAACGCAAACAAAATGCGGAATGAAAAAATGGCAGCCAATCTTGCATCTGACAACACCAAAGGCCAAAGCAAAAACAACACGCCTTCGCAGGAAAAGAGCTATGATTGCGCTGTTATAGGCACAGGCCCTGCAGGTATGATTGCCGCACTGGCACTGGCCAGCAACGGCCTTGAAACTGTTCTCATTGGCCCGCCAGTCAATCTGAATGATGCCCGTACCACAGCTCTCATGGATGCTTCCCGTCAGTTTCTGGATAACATCGGCATCTGGAAAGACCTGCGTGCGTCCTTCACGCCGCTGGAAAAGATGCGCCTGATTGATGGCACAGATCGTCTTATTCGCGCACCGGAAACAACATTTGCAGCCTCTGAGCTGGATCTGCCTGCATTCGGCTACAACATCCTCAACAAGGATCTGAATCGCGTTCTGTTTGATCTGGTCAATGCAAACGAGCTCATCGAGCTCGTGGAAGATACCATCAAAAACGTGAGCAGCAACGACCACAAGGCAACCATTGAGCTGAACAACACACAGGACCTGACGTGTCAGGTGGTGATTGGCGCCGATGGCAGAAACTCAGTGGTTCGCCGCGCTGCAGGCATTGAGACGAAGAACTGGAAGTACCCACAAGCGGCGCTCGTTCTCAACCTCAAACACGACCTACCGCACTACAACATTTCAACCGAGTTCCACCGCAACACCGGCCCATTCACCATGGTGCCGCTGCCGGGCAAGTCTTCCTCACTTGTCTATGTGGAGACACCGGAACGCGCTGAAGAGCTGAACAACTACAAAGACGAAGCGCTAGAGGCAGAACTGGAAAAGCTCAGCAAGTTCGTCCTCGGCTCTTTGAAACTGGCAAGCCCGCGTCAGGTCTACCCACTCTCTGGCCTGACCGCCGTTCACATGAGTGGAAACCGCTCTTTGCTGATGGGTGAAGCCGCCCACGCCTTCCCACCAATCGGCGCACAAGGTCTCAACCTGTCTTTGCGCGATGTGGCCGTTGCAACCGAACTGCTTGCAAACGCCAAGCACACCAAGGCTGATATGGGCTCGACAGAATTGCTGCAGAAGTACGATCGCAGCCGTAAAGCAGATGTCATCAGCCGCACAACAGCAGTAGACCTGCTTAACAGATCCTTGCTGACAGATGCCCTGCCCGTGCAAATGTTGCGGTCCATGGGGCTTTACACAGCCTCCAGAATCCCACTCGTCCGCCGCCTGCTCATGCGCGAAGGCATCGCTCCGTCCTGGAGCCTGCCAACACTGATGCGTGCGCAGAACAATTAAGGCACGAGTATTCCGGACTGAATGAGATAGATGAGCGTTGGCAGCGTGAGTACCGAGGCCAGCGTTCCATAAAGAACGGCAGTCGACGCCCGCTCCACATAAGCAGAATAATGCTGCGCCAGCACATAAACATTAGCTGCTGGCGGCAGCGCTGCCATCAAAACAGCCGTTGAAATCCAAAGGCTGTCAAAGCCTCCAATCCACTCCAGCAGAACAAACACAAGAACCGGATGCACGACCAGCTTGATTAGCAACAGGATCGGTAGTTCCTTTGCTGTCCTGCGGCTTGGTTGCAAAGCGATGGTCACACCCATAGCAAACAACGCACAGGGCGCTGCTGCCTGTCGCAGGAACGATATCGTCTGATCAATCGCCACCGGTGGTTTGAACTCAACCGCCGCTGCCAAAATACCGGCAAACACCGCCAGAATGAACGGATGCGTGACGATCTTCTTGAAAATCTCAAAGGCCAGCGGACCCACTTTGATGTTCTGAGACCCACCAATGGACATCATCATCGGCACCAGAATGAACAGCAGGATCGTATCAAAACACAGGATCAAAGCCGTCGGCACAGCTGCACCAGCACCGAGCACAGCCAGCGTCACGCCGGGTCCCATGTAACCGATATTGGAGTAAGACCCAACCAGCGCCTGAACAGTCGCTTCTCCAATACTTCCCCGCAGGATAAACCGCGCAAAAGAGTAAGCCACAGCGAACATGGCAAAGGTTGAAAATGTGGTTGCAGCTACAAAATCAAAGGTGGCCAGCTCTTCCAGCGGAGTTTCGGAAAGCAGCTGAAAAAACAAGGCAGGTAGCGCCAGATAAACCACAAAAAAGTTCATCCACGCCAAGCCATCGCGCGAAAGCTTCGCACCACGACCAGAAACGAACCCTAAGAAGATGAGAAGGAAAAATGGCATCGCCAAATTCACAACATTGAGCATCTAAACCATTTCCCCATGCAATTCTTTGGTGTTCTCCGCTGCCGACTGGAGAATGAGTTGCTTTTGAAAGACTGATTGGCTAATCACCATGACCAAGTTGAGCGTATATAGCCATTCTACAGAGGTTGGCATACCGGCAACTACGACACTATAGTATGCGAGTAAACGGAACTGGAAAGCTCCATCCGCCCAAAGGCCAATATGAAAGCTAAAAAATCCCGTCGCCCCCTTACACGTCGTGAGAAGCTCAGCTACCGAGCTGAATGGCTGGCGCTTAGATTTATCGGCGGAATTCTGCGCTCTCTGCCACTGGATTGGTCCTCCGCATTCATGGGAAATGTCTGGCGCATCGTCGCGCCAATGACCCATAGGCATGCCCGCGCCAAAGCCCACATCATGGCCGCCTACCCGGAAATGACGCTCAACGAAGCAGACAAAATTATCCGGGATATGTGGGAAAATCTGGGTCGCGTCTCCGCTGAGACCGTTTTGCTCTCCAAAATCCACAAGGATAAGAGCCGCGTTACCTATGCAAATCCAGAGGTCTTTGCACCGTCCGTCGGCGAAGGCGCCGTTCTGGTCACCATGCACTCCGGCAACTGGGAAGTGGTTTCAGACAAGGCTGAGGAACTGGGCTTGCCGCTCGCAGGTGTCTACCAGAAGCTCAAGAACCCCTACTCCGAATCCTATCTGATTGAGCGACGTAACTTTCTTTATAAGCTCGGCCTGTACTGCAAAGGCCACGACACCGGCGCAAAAATCATTTCAATCCTGCGCAAAAAGGGTTCAGTAGCCTTTGTTGCAGATGTTCGGGATCGCCGCGGTGTGAAGATCGACTTCTTCAAGCAGCCATCTGCCGCGACGCACATCCCTGCTGCGCTGGCCCGCACCATGAACAAGCGCCTCATCGCTGTGGTTGCCCGCCGCAAAAAAGGTGCCCGCTTCGAGATTCTCGCCAAAGAAATCCCGGTGGCCCGCACCAAAGATCGCGTTCAGGACGCCATCACCACAACGCAGGCAATGCACGACCAGTTCGAAGAATGGATCCGCGAAGAACCATCCCAGTGGATGTGGATCATGAAGAAGTGGATTTAATCAGGCCATTTTAACGCTAAGTGCGAGATGACGAGCAGTCGCCTAAGCTGCTCAAACCACTCTACCTAAATGCAAATGTCTTCAGGACTTAGCCCAAAGAGCTGATTTTGCACCGCACAATTATCTGTATACTCTCTCCCTGAATTTCCATTTCGGCTTGGGAGGGAGCTAGCCAGATGAAAACCTATCGTTCCTTTTATAAACCTCTGGCCATTGGTGCTCCGACACCGTTTGCTGAGCCACCTGTCGCGCTGGAACGCATGATCCACTTCGTGCCTCCGCACATCGAGAAGATGCGTGCAAAGATCCCGCAGATGATCTCTCAGGTGGACGTTATTCTCGGCAATCTGGAAGATGCCATTCCAGCGGATGAAAAACTGAATGCCCGCGAAGGCTTCATCCAGATGGCCAACGAAAACGACTTTGGCTCAACCAAACTCTGGACACGCATCAACTCGCTGGAAAGCCCGTGGGTTCTGGACGACATCACCGAAATCGTCACTCGTTGCGGCAACAAGCTGGACGTGATTATGTTGCCAAAAGTCAACGGCCCATGGGACATCCATTATCTGGATCAGCTGCTCGCACAACTGGAAGCCAAGGCTGGCGTTATCAAACCAATCCAGATCCACGCTATTCTGGAGACGGCAGAAGGCGTCAACAACGTGGAAGCCATCGCAGCAGCCAGCCCGCGAATGCACGGTATGAGCCTTGGTCCGGCAGATCTTGCAGCTTCCCGCGGTATGAAAACAACCCGCGTCGGTGGCGGCCATCCGGATTATCAGGTTCTGGCCGACGCCGATGGCGATGCACCACGCACCCGCTATCAGCAGGATCTCTGGCACTACACCGTTGCTAAGATGGTAGACGCATGTCTCGCCGCAGGCATCAAACCATTCTACGGTCCATTCGGCGACTTCAGCGACCCAGCCGCCTGTGAAGCACAGTTCCGCAACTCCTTCCTCATGGGTTGCCTGGGCACATGGACCTTGCACCCAAGCCAGATCGGCATTGCGAAATCCGTCTTCTCTCCGGAACCGGAAGAGGTAAAATTCGCTCGCAGAATTCTGGAGGCAATGCCAGACGGAACCGGTGCCGTCATGCTGGACGGGAAAATGCAGGACGACGCCACCTGGAAACAGGCAAAAGTGATTTGTGACCTCGCTGATCTAGTGATCTCAAAAGATCCGGATTTGGCAGAAGCCTACACATAATCAATCCTGAAGAGTGGTCAACACCACTCTTCAACCCTCCGGATGTGCATATCAATGAAATGTGAGGAGCTATTCATCCCCAAACGTCACATTTTGATCGGTTTGTGCTGCCTCTCGCCTCTTTGCTGCGCTATATAACTTGACAATAAGCGCGCAACATGACCTTTAAGGCGCCCTGACAAGATACAGTATCTTCGAAAGCTTGGTGGATTATGGAGACAATTAGAACCGCGAAATTCAGAATTGGACAGGTCGTTCGTCACCGCCTGTACCCGTTCCGTGGCATAGTCTTCGACGTGGACCCAACATTCGACAACACTGAAGAATGGTGGGAGTCAATTCCCGAAGAAGCACGTCCAAGCAAGGACCAGCCTTTTTATCACCTTCTTGCTGAAAACGCAGAAAGTGAATACATCGCCTACGTCTCGGAACAGAATCTGGAAAAAGACGACAGTGGCGAACCTGTGCGACATCCGCAGGTCGAAGAATTTTTTGATGAAACAACCGATGGCGACTACATCGTCAAGGATGTAGAGATCCATTAAGGCCTATTGCTGAACGCCGCTCATGGAAACAGCAGCTCATCGTGATCATAAGATCAATAAAAAACCCGAAGGAAATCTCCTTCGGGTTTTTTGATGCCTAAAGCACGGAAACCAGATTACTGGTTTGCCTGACGCTGCTGCTCAATCAGCTTCTGACGAGCGGCTTCAGCGCGCTTCTGAAGTTCAGACTGCAGGCGCTCCTGCTTTGCCTGGAGTTCTTCAGGCTTGATCGCTTCACCATCATAAATACGGGTGAACCCTTTCAAGGTCAGGTCGAATGGACGAGCCTTACCCTGCTGATTCAAAGTGGTGATGATCAGCTTGCCACCCTTTTTCAGGCTACCGATAAAGGTGTCATCAATAACCATTTCGGCAATACAAGCGTTTGGAAAACAAATTGTATATTTCGCTTCAGACTGTTTGCCACCATCTACCTGAACGCGCAGACCCGGCTGGATCAGCATTCCAGGAGGAACAGCAAGGTGCAGCAGTTTGCGGCTTTCGCCGGTCACTTCACGCACAACAGCCTGTGCAAGGAACTGGCCAGTGTCCGTGCGCAGTTCTTGTGTAATAAGGCAAAATTCCTTCTTGGATTTTGGATCAGTATTACACACTTTCACCCAAGCATCTTCTGCTTGTGCATTCTGTGCAACACTGGTGCCAGCAAAGCCAACTGCGGCCATTGCTGCAATAATCCCACCAGTCAGAACGCCCTTGAAATTAACGGCCATCCCAAATTTCCTCAAAGTTTGATCCGGTGCAAAAAGATGCCTCCGGCAATTACGCAGCAACCAATTTCTAGGTTCAACAGTGTTTTGACTGCTTGTTCGGCGCCAAGCATACTCAGAACAGAGCTGAAAAAAAGGCAACGCACCTGTTAAATGCTACTTATGTACTTCTTTAAACACCTCGAAGCCATTTTTCCACCTATAGATTGGGGTGGTTACTGTCCTTTTCCAAAGCCTCGTAGGCTGAATTTTCCTCAGAATCGTATTATTGCTAGTTTCTGCGGACGCCCTAGGAGAAATTCGAATGTCTCATTTCCGATCCTATGTGAATGGAATAAATAAATTTGCGAAGGGTCTTGTTGTCCTTTCCGGTGTGGCAACATTAGCTTACTCAACCGCCCTTGCTCAGGATATGGTGCCATGGAGCCATGGTATTGCAATGCATGGCAATCCTGCTCTGCCAGCAGATTACACACACCTGCCCTATGCCAATCCTGATGCTCCCAAAGGCGGTCGTCTCTCTCTTGGCGTTCAAGGTACTTTTGATAGTCTGAATTCCTTTGCCCTCAAAGGGGCGTGGACCTCTGCGCGCGGCATGAAAGAGCGCCAGATGGGCAACTACATTCTGGAAAGCCTGCTTCTGCGCAGCAACGATGAAGCATTCACATTGTATGCACACCTTGCCGAAGCCGTGCGCATGCCGGAAGAGCGCAACTGGATCGAGTTTCGCTTAAATCCAAATGCAAAATTCTCCAACGGAGATCCATTAACCGTTGAAGATATTATCTTTTCTCTGGAAACCATCCGTGATCATGGCCGCCCGCCATATGCGCGTTGGTACGGAAAAGTCGTCAACTTCGAAAAAACCGGGGAGCGCTCCGTAAAGCTGCACTTTAAAGATGGCAGTGACCGTGAGCTGCCACTCCTCATCGCACTGGCTCCGATTTTCAACAGTCGGACAACTGACCCAAAGACCTTTGGCAACACCACGCTGACACCACCAGTCGGCACTGGTCCTTATATTTTCTCTGAGATCAATCCGGGCCGTCGTACAACCTACACGCGCCGTGACGATTACTGGGCCAAAGATCTGCCGCAGAAAATCGGTTTCGATAACTTCAACGAAGTCACCGTCGACTACTTCCGCGATTACAACGCCTTGCAGGAAGCCTTCCGCAAAGGTGACACTGAAGCTCTGATCTACGCGAACCCAAGCCTTTGGGAGAGCGCGGGCAACTTCCCTGCGTTTGAAGAAGGCAAGGTCGTAAAAGACGTATTTGAACGCGGCACGCCTCCAGCCATGACTGGGATCGCGTTCAACACCCGCCGCGCGCAATTTGCAGATAAGCGTGTGCGTCAGGCTCTCGGAATGCTGCTCGACTTCAAGTGGATCAACAGAACCCTGTTCAACGGTTTGTACCAGCGTACGGACGGTTACTGGGACAACTCAGAGCTTTCCTCCATCGGTCGCCCTGCGAGCGAGATGGAAAAGAAACTGCTCGAGCCATTCCCAAATATTGTGACTGATGATGTCCTCGCTGGCACATGGCGTCCATCAGAAGCTGATGGCTCCGGACGCGACCGAAAGGTGCTCCGGGATGCATTGAACCTGTTCAAACAAGCAGGTTACAAACTGGATCAGGGCAAACTGGTGAACGCTGAAACCGGCGAGCCGTTTGCATTCGAAATCCTCGTACGAGTTCAGGACGAAGAGAAAGTCGCTCTGGCCGTGCAACGAACTGCGAAGCTTCTGGGCATCGATCTTGAAGTGCGCATGGTAGATGCAGCACAGTTTGAAGAACGTCGCGCCTCTTTCGAATTCGACGCCCTCTTCAACACCTGGTTCGCTTCACTGTCTCCGGGCGGCGAGCAGTACGCCCGTTGGTCATCGCAGGCAGCTGATACCAAAAGCTCCAGAAACATCGTTGGCGCAAAAGAACCTGCCATTGATGCTTTGATTGATGCCATGGTCGCCGCTCGCAGCCGCGAAGAATTCGTTGCCACAGTGCGCGCGTTCGACCGTGTTCTGATCTCCGGTTTCTATGCAATCCCGCTCTATCACGCCCCGGCTGAATGGGTCGCGCGCTGGACCACAGTGGAGCATCCGGAGAAGGCACCGCTATACGGCATGCAGTACGACAACTGGTGGGATGCACCTAAAGAGTAGATAAACACATAAAAATTGGGCTGCGTTCTTGATGAAGGCAGCCTACTCAACAAAAGTGTCTATTAACCAACTTGCCGAATCTCGAATTTCTCAGTCGCTTAGCGGACTTACCTTAAATGATACTGTCAAATACCGATGCCATTGCAAACCACAGCACAACAGGAGTTTGGGGCAACATCACCCTTGATATGCTGTTCAGACGTGCGGCGCAAAAACATCCAAACCGCTTGGCACTGGTAGATGCACCCGACAGAGAAAAATGGACAGGCGGCAAACCGCGCCATCTGACCTACGCCGAGGCGGAACAGGAAATCAGCCGGATTGCTGGCTTCTTCGCTGCTGTTGGCATGGAGCCAGACCATATTCTTGGCCTGCAATCCCCGAACACAGTCGACAATGTCCTCTGTATTCTCGGTGCGTTACGCGCAGGCCTGATCGTATCCCCCTTCCCGCTGCACTGGCGCCATTCTGAGATCCTACGCGCACTCAGCACGGTAGACGCCAAAGCGTTGATCACCGCAGATCGCGTTGAAACACGCATGCTTGGCGAAGAGGCACGGGATGCAGCAGCCGACTTCTTCTCTCTGCGTTTCGTGTTCGGCCTCGGCAGTGACATTCCTGATGGCCTCATTGATATGGCGCCGATGCTGGCCGAAAACGGAGATTCCTTCGCCGAACCAATCATTGAGCGCGAAGGCGCACCAGCCAATCACGTGGCAACACTCACCTGGGTTCACTCAGGTGCAGAAATCAGTCCCATCCCGCGCAGTCATAACCACTGGGTCTCCACAGGCTTGATGCCGTTCCTGGAGACAAGATTGGAGCCCGGTGCACGCATTCTGCTGCCATACATTCTCTGCGGAATTACAGGGATTGGAGCAGGTTTGGTGCCATGGCTGCTGAGCGAAGGAACACTCCATCTCCACCATCCACACGCTTTATCCACATTGACGGATCATGCTCGCTCCATCGAGGCAAATTATATTTTGACCCCTGGACCGCTTGCATCCCACATCGATGGAGCGCTGGAAGGCTGGAGCACAAACACCGTTGCCACATGGTCCATCACCTCACCAAAGCCTGCAAAATACCAGGCAAAAGGTGTCGTGACAGATCTCCATGTGCTCGACGAATATGCAATGGTGGCACATCTGCGGGGAACCTCGGATCAACCTGTGCCATTGATCCCGGGCAATCAATTTGCCCCAAGCACATCCACCCATGGACCGTGCCTAATTAATATTGATCCAATTGAAATTAATGAGGAATTCTCACAGGAATCCGCAAAGGCGGAAACCGGATATCACCTCAAACTCAAGGGCGCGATGGTCCCGGATGCAGACTGGCCATCAAATGACTCGCACCTCACTTTCTTCAGTAACGAACAGGGTGAGCACGGCTTGATTACCGAAATCCCTGTTGGCGTACATGAAGTTACAGGAGCCATTCACGGCTTCGGCGCACCTGGTCAAAGAGCCCCCGGATTGCTCGAGCTGGAACGTCTCGACGAGATATACAGTGAATTCTCGGGGGTAAAAGAAGCGGCTGCTTTTCTGGTAGAAGATGAATTAATGGGTGCACGCCTAATGGTCGCGGTGGTACCGTCAGAAGGTCTTCTCGTTGATGTAGAAGCCTTTTACGCCTACCTCGACGCATCACGCGTGAGCCTGACAATGATGCCACACAGAATTCTGTCGCTGCGCGCACTGCCAATGACAGAAGATGGCCGCGTAGACAGACAGAAATTGACCAGACGCTCCCAGCCCAAACCGGTGGAAGCGGTTGCCTGAGAGGATGAATGGCCGAGCATAGCCAACCATTAGAGACTGAAACGCACGATTCCAGCTGGGGTAAAATCCTGCTGATAGCTCCAGTGCACAATCATGTCTTTGATATGTTGGAGCCTTTGACCGTTCTATCTGATCGCCTCGTTGCGATCAGAACAAGCCAGCAGCTTATGGAAGAGCTGGAAGGCGCGAGCGTTCTCCCAATCTGCATTCTCTTGCCATGGCAAGAGCAAAATCCGCCAGAGCTGGATGAACTCACTCAAACCATTAAGCGTTTCCGAAAAGGCCCAGGCGTTGAAGTCCCATTGCTAGTCATCACCAATTGCAACGCTCCTGTCCCTCTTGAGCTCAAACCTAGCGCAACTGTCAGTGACGCTATTCCACCGGACGTCCTTCTGCCGCGCATTGCAGGCCTGAGGCGTCTTGCGAACAGGGCAGAAGAAGCCCGCTTGCGCCGCGGCCTGTTCGGACCTCTCCCGGAATACAAAACAGAGTTTGGTCCGCTGAAGTCCGCAGGATTGCTCGTCGCAGGTTTTGGCAAGCATTTTGGCCGCACACAAGCTCTTCTGGATATGCCCGTTGAGATCGTTGGCGGCTTCACCTCTGACATGACAGAGGACTACCTCACCGCTCGCCGGTTTGAGGCCGTGCTGATCGATATGCCAGCATGGCAGGCCTGTGAGGAGATCGAACGGCTTCGCGCAGACCCACGCTACTTCAACCTACCGATCCTCGCCCACAGTGTGGATGAAGAATCCGCTCACCTGCTCTATTCTGCAGGCGCAACGGATGTTCTCCTGGGTGACGTGACAGATAAGGCTCTCACAGGCCACATCATCAGCGCGTTGCGCGGAGGCCGCCGCCAGCGCCTCACTGATGCGATCCTCACGGTCTCCAGTCAATGGCTCGCCCGGCAGGACGATGAGGATTACCTGTCAGAGCAAACCTACCGCAGCTATCTGACGCTTCTGGAAGAATCCACCAAGCGCCGCGGCGAATCCATCTACGAGCTCAACCTGCTGGAACTCATAGAACGTTTCACAGGCAGCAACCCACAGGCCTTCGCCCAGCATCAGATGTATTGGAGCGGCACCGTTCTCTCTATCGCCATGGCTGTCTGCCGTGATGAGGATTTTGTCGCCAACATCGAAGGCCGTGGCCCGGTTGCTGTTCTGCGCAGTAAAAAAGGGATGGAGCAACTCTCCAACCGTGTTCTGGTGATGGTACGCACCACAGGTTTAGGCAACGGATAAGTCCTTCTGCGAGCTCACGAAACTGTGAGAGATTTCCAGAGCAACCATCGGATTTTCCTGATAGGCTACAGAGCACACGCGATTACACCCATAACTGAGAATTCAGATGTCTACTAATGCCCCGATTGTCATTGATGTGATCTCCGATGTCATGTGCCCATGGTGCTTCATCGGCAAACGCCGACTAGAAAAAGCCCTCATGATGTTGCCGGAAAGCACCGTCAAGGTTCAATGGCACCCCTATCAGTTGGATGCGACCCTCCCGAAAGAAGGTAAGGACCGCAAAAAGTATCTGGAAGACAAGTTCGGTGGGCCTGAGCGAGCAGAGCAGGCCTACTCCCACGTACGCAATGCTGGCGTAGCAGAAGATATCGACTTCCAGTTCGAAGCCATTAAGAAATCACCCAACACCATCGACAGCCACCGCCTGATCCGTTGGGCACGCTCAGAAGGCATGCAAGATGCGATGGTTGAAGAGCTGTTCAAACTCTATTTCACCGAAGGCGCAGATCTGACAGATAAACAAGTTCTTGTCGACGCTGCAGAACGGGCTGGTCTCAACAGTAAACTCGTCTCAGATCTTCTGGACACTGATCAGGATGTCAAGGAAGTGGAAGCCGACGTATTCCGTGCCCATGAAATCGGTGTCACCGGCGTCCCATTCTTCGTCATCGACGGCCGCTTTGCAGTTGCAGGCGCTGAAAACCCGGAAACACTGGCCGCAGCCATCCGCCACGCAGAAGAGACGAAAACTGGCGAATAGCCCTTGCTCTGAAAATATTCAATACTCTTGAAATCACATGAGCTGAATGAGTCCGGTTGACTGAAAACTGCCGCACTCTTTACGTCAGCGCCAATGGTTCAAGGGGCACTTGCAATGAGCAAACGCAGAGTACTTCTCCTCCTGTTTTCTTCACCGCTTATCTTCTGGATCTTTTCAGTAGTTGTGGTGCTTATAGCAGGAGAGATAGCAGGCTGCGAAGTTCACGAGGGCTTTGCTAATCCGTGCTCTATGACAGGGTATGATATCAGCGAGTTACTCTACTCACTCGGCCTGTTTGCCGCTTGGGGGCTTTTGCTTGTTCCCATCTTGTGGAGTTACATGATTGTTGGCTGGGGCGCTTATGAAATTGTGGCCTATGCATATCGCCGACTTAAGAAGTAATCTCATTGCAGTGAAGCAACAAAAAAGCCGGCCCAAAAGGACCGGCTTTCTTAAATTCAAGCAGATGCTGAAAGGTCTTATCCGCGCAGGATAGAACGACCAGCAAACACGCCCTGAACACCCAGCTCTTCTTCGATACGGATAAGCTGGTTGTACTTAGCCATGCGGTCAGAACGAGACAGGGAACCAGTTTTGATCTGGCCACAGTTGAATGCAACTGCCAGGTCAGCAATGGTGTTGTCTTCAGTTTCACCGGACCGGTGAGACATAACAGAGGTGTAGTTTGCACGGTGTGCCATGTCGACAGCTTCCATGGTCTCGGTCAGGGAACCGATCTGGTTCACTTTAACGAGGATGGAGTTTGCAGTGTCGTTTTTGATGCCGCGAGCAAGACGCTCAGAGTTGGTCACGAACAGGTCGTCACCTACCAGCTGACACTTGTTGCCGATTGCCTGTGTCAGGGACTTCCAGCCATCCCAGTCTTCTTCAGCCATACCGTCTTCGATGGAGAACACTGGGTACTTGGAAACCAAGTCTTCAAGGTAGCGAACCATCTCATCAGAACCAAGGATCTTGCCTTCGCCCTTCAGGTTGTACTTGCCGTCCTTGTAGAACTCAGTAGAAGCAGCATCAAATGCAAGCATCACGTCGTCGCCAGGAGTGTAACCAGCTTTTTCGATAGCGTTCAGAACGAAGCCGATAGCTTCATCAGTAGAACCGATTCCAGGCGCAAAACCACCTTCATCACCAACGTTGGTGTTGTGGCCAGCAGAGGAAAGGCCCTTCTTCAGGGTATGGAAAATTTCCGCGCCCATGCGAACAGATTCACGCAGAGAGCTTGCGCCCACTGGCATGATCATGAACTCCTGGAAGTCGATTGGGTTGTCAGCGTGTTCACCACCGTTGATGATGTTCATCATCGGAACTGGCAGAGTGCGTGCACCGAAACCGCCAACGTAGCGGTAAAGCGGCATTGCAGCAGCTTCTGCAGCAGCTTTAGCAACAGCAAGAGAAACGCCCAGGATAGCGTTTGCACCAAGACGGCCTTTGTTGTCGGTGCCGTCAAGTTCAATCATTGCACGGTCAATTTTGATCTGATCTTCAGCGTCCATGCCGCCGATTGCATCAAAGATCTCACCGTTTACAGCTTCAACAGCGTCCTCAACACCTTTGCCGAGGTAACGCTCACCGCCATCGCGGCGTTCAACAGCTTCAAACGCGCCAGTGGAGGCGCCGGACGGAACAGCAGCCCGACCGAAGGAGCCGTCTTCCAAAAGCACATCAACTTCAACAGTTGGGTTGCCGCGGCTGTCAAGAATTTCGCGACCGATAATGTCGATGATAGCAGTCATCTAAGAGTACTCCAATGTACTTGTAGAGTGTGGAATTTTGGCTCTAAGAGCTTTTACCTGAGGCGCTGCCCCCAAGGAAGAGAAGAGACCGTACTCCTCTGTAAATCCTTGGGAATAAACGAATGTATTTTGTCGCACCTCTACGTAAAAACGCAGTATTTTGTCACTTACCTTAGGTGCCGTGAAATATCTAAAGCGTAAAACTTCCGTTTTTCGCGATCCGGTCAAACTCCTGCAGCCACTTCAGCAGGTCTTTGAGTCGGTTCAGTGGGATCATATTCGGGCCATCAGATGACGTTGTGTTGTCAGGATCGTCATGTGTCTCCACAAACAGCCCTGCAATGCCCACTGCGATAGCAGCGCGGGCAAGCGTTGCAACAAACTCACGCTGACCACCAGAAGATCCACCAAGGCCACCTGGCTGCTGTACAGAATGCGTTGCATCAAACACAACAGGTGCGCCCATCTCAGCCATGATTGGCAGTGCACGCATATCTGAAACAAGAGTGTTGTATCCAAATGTTGCGCCACGCTCGCACAACATCACGTTGGAGTTGCCGCTCTCAACGACCTTGGTCATGACGTTTTTCATGTCCCAAGGCGCGAGAAACTGTCCCTTCTTCACATTCAGTGCTCTGCCGGTTTTCGCAGCAGCAACAAGAAGGTCAGTTTGGCGACACAGATAAGCTGGAATCTGCAACACGTCGCAAACTTCACCAACTGGAGCACAATGGCTTGGTTCGTGCACGTCAGTAATAACTGGCAGGCCATAAGTCTCTTTGATTTCCGCAAAGACCTCAAGACCACCCTTCATGCCCATGCCACGGCTGGCAGAAAGGCTTGTCCGGTTTGCTTTGTCATAGCTCGCCTTGAAAACCAAACCAATGTTCAACTCTTCTGCAATTTCCTTGACTGCATGTGCCATTTCCAAGGCATGCGCCCGGCTCTCCATCTGGCACGGGCCAGCGATCAGAGAGAACGGTTTATCATTTGAAAAGACAGCGTTTCCGACGGAAACTTCTGAGTTCGGTTGAGACACGAAGAGATCTCCTTAAAGGCGTGAATATAATCCAAAAGTTGATTAGGCGCTTTGGCACCAAATTACAAGAGCGTGAACGCCCTGTTGTGCGTCTGAAGAGGGTTTTCGGATGCCATCACCTTCGGAAGGTCAAAGCTCACTTTGCAGACTTGCAAGTTATCACCCTTCCCTTCATCTGCGTTGATTTAGAAGTTTTTGCTTCAAGGCGAGCGCTCTCAGCGACCTCTCCTGCTTCGGGACTGGATCCGGATTTTTGTAGCTCTTTTTCCTGCGCACATTCTCATTACAAGGAATGACGGAGCATACATTCCCGCCGACTCGTATAACAAGGCACTCATCTGTTCTTGTAACGCTGACCTGCAACGGCTCTAAAGTTCGTCTTTTCTGTTTCCTTAGGCGCTGCCTGCTTTGGCTGATCTCCTGCCCTTGGATTTTCAATGCCTGCAGTTTTTCCTCCAACAACTCGCATTGTCTGGCAGTTACTTCATATTCACTCTGCAAAGCTTGATATCTAGCAGTTTCAGCACCGTTGTTGTTCTTCTCGAGCCGCATCAGTTTCTTTGAGAGGTGTCGACACACATCTTCAGCAGCAGCGAGTTCTTGATCAACCTCTGCCGCCTCCATCTCTCCCAGTTCCATCAGATCGCTGAGTTCATAGTCTCCATCTTGGAAGTGACGCCAAGGCCTCAAAGCATCCGGATCGGCAAGGATGGACTTATAATGAGCAAGAGCCTCCTTACTCAGATCCCAATCTCCGACAACCCGTGCTCCCCACTTTTGGAAATGATTAACGCTCTTAAAATGTCGTGTAACTGTGATCATGGTGAGCTCTATCACATGAAGAACATCATAATTCTGGAAGCGAAGCCTCAGGCCAGCTCCGCTTCAACATGAAAGTTTGCCAGAAAAAGCACTCTCACTTTCTGCTATGCATCAACTAGCTTATCCGATGATCATCGAGTATTCCGCACTCTTTCCCATAAGCACGATCAGGCTTTTTGCATCGGTCGTGAGAGTGACCCCATAACTCTTTGCGATCTTGTCTTTCTCTTTGTCGTAGACATCCAAAAGCTGCTCAAATTGCTTTTGAAGAGCCGCTCTTTGAGCAATCTTCTTTTCCGCGGCGGCATAACTCTTGTTCGCAGCATCCAGGTGTTGACGAAGCTGCTGGTACTTATCATTCCCCAGAAGCTGTTTTGTGTCTCCCCTGACAGAATTTTCCAAGGTTTTCATACCTTTGTTGATTTGCTCAACTGTATTATGCGCTTTGATGTACTCATCCTGTGCCTTTGACAGGCTTTTGACGGCTTTTTCTGCTCTATCAATGTCACTGGAGATTTTCTTCAGCTTGGGATCTTCTTCAACAAGCGACATATACTTCTTTTCGATGCCTGCCTTGTCGCTTGTCAGCTTGCCGTACTTATCAATGTCCTTGGCTGGCAGTTTATGCTTCTTTTCCATTTCCTTTTTGAAGGCAGGCACACCGCTAAGGAACTCTTTGACATTCTTATATTTTTTAAGCGCTTTCGGCATCTGATCCTCCCATAGCCTTAAAATGAGATCAGTTGAGTTAGGCCGAAACCTAGCGGAACTCGCTTCCTCAAAAAATTACGGGGTGTTTGTTTGGTAAAAAAACATCTCAGAAAATGCGCAGACTTATCTCTGTTCCAATGTGAGCGGACACAAAAAAGCCGGGAACTTTCGCCCCCGGCTTTGAATAGAAGTTTCGTTTCGGTTTAGATGACCCAGGTGTTGTCCGAGCCAATAAAGCCATCAGCAAGCAGCCGATCTACAATCTCATCAGCAAGAGACTCAACGGTCCGGCCTTGCGTCTTCAGATGTAATTCCGCTGCTTCCGGCGCTTCATAAGCACTGTCGATACCGGTGAAGTTGGTGATCTCTCCTTTACGCGCTTTCGCATAAAGGCCTTTGGGATCACGCGCTTCGCAATCCTCAAGCGAGGTATCAACGAAGATCTCGTAGAACTCGTCATTCTCCAGAAGATCACGGGCTAGCTGACGTTCCGCCTTGAATGGCGAAATAAACGAGACCAGCGTGATCAGACCTGCGTCAACGAACAGTTTGGATGTCTCAGCAACGCGGCGGATGTTCTCCACCCGGTCAGCGTCAGTGAACCCAAGATCCTTGTTCAGGCCATGGCGAATATTGTCACCATCAAGCAAATAGGTATGGCGACCCAAGCTCAGCAGTTTCTGCTCAACCGCATTTGCAATGGTTGATTTGCCAGAACCAGACAGACCTGTGAACCAGAGAACCGCAGGCTTTTGCCCTTTCAGACCACCACGTGCCTTCTTGTTTACATCCAGGGCCTGACGATGAACGTTTGTTGCACGGCGCAGACCAAACCAGATCAAACCAGCCGCAACCGTCTCATTAGTCATGCGATCAATCAGGATGAAACTGCCGGTGTCACGGTTTGCTTCATAGGGATCAAAAGCAATCGCCTCAGACAGCGCCAGATTACAGAACGCAATCTCGTTGAGATAGAGTTCCTTGGCCGCATGATGGTCGAACGTGTTCACATCAACCTTGTGCTTAATCTCCGTCACGCTCGCACCAACAGTCTTGGTACCGCATTTCAGAAGATATGGTCGCCCAGGAAGCATGGCATTTTCAGACATCCAGATCAGATGCGCTGCAAACTGGTCGCTCACATCAGGACGAGAATGCACCGGAGCCAAAACATCACCACGGGAAATGTCGATCTCATCAGTCAGGGTCAGAGTAACCGACTGACCATCGTCAGCACGTACCTGATCCCCATCCATGGTGACAATCTTCTCAACACGGCTGGTTTTGCCAGACTGTGCGACAACAACTTCATCACCAACACTGACAGAACCACCACGAACCGTACCGCTATAGCCGCGGAAATCCAGATTTGGACGGTTCACCCACTGCACTGGAAAACGGAACGCAGCCTCACTGTGTTCATGGCCCAGCTCAACATTCTCAAGATGCTCAAGCAGGGTTGGGCCAGTGAACCAGCTCAATTTGTCGCTGCTGGTGGTAACATTATCCCCAAAGCGCGCTGAAAGCGGGATAACTTCGCAGCTGTCAAAATCAAAACCAGATGAGAAGCTCTCAAACTCAGCCTTGATTTCATTAAAACGTGTCTGGTCATAATCAACCAGGTCGATCTTGTTGACGGCCAACACCACATGACGCACACCAAGCAGCGAAGCGATAAACGCATGGCGACGTGTCTGCGTCAGCAGACCATTGCGTGCATCAACCAGCAAGATAGCCAGATCTGCTGTAGAAGCGCCTGTCGCCATGTTACGGGTGTACTGCTCGTGACCTGGTGTATCGGCAACGATAAACTTGCGCTTTTCGGTAGAGAAGAAACGATAGGCCACATCAATCGTGATGCCCTGCTCACGTTCGGCTTCCAGACCATCTACCAGCAAAGCCAGATCGATATCATCCGCAACAGTCCCGTGTTTACGGCTGTCTTTTTCAAGCGCTGCCAGCTGATCCTCGAAAATCAGCTTGGTGTCATAAAGCAAACGTCCGATCAGCGTGGACTTACCATCATCCACGCTACCACAGGTCAGAAAACGCAGGAAACTCTTGGATTCCTGGGAGTTGATGTAGTTGGACAGATCAAAAGCTTCTGCCACTGGCGTGATCTTATTCATTAGAAATACCCCTCACGCTTCTTCTTCTCCATGGAACCAGAGCTGTCGTGATCAATCAGGCGGCCACTGCGCTCGGAAGTCCGCGCAATCAGCATTTCACTCACAATGTCTTCAAGAGTGTCTGCGGTGGATTCAACTGCACCGGTCAGCGGATAACAGCCAAGAGTTCTGAAGCGAACATCACGATGCTCAACCTTCTCACCCGGCTCCAACCGGAAGCGATCATCATCCAGCATCAACAACGTACCGTCCCGCTCAACAACCGGACGTTTCGCAGAAAAGTAGAGCGGCACGATATCAATGCCTTCAGCGAGGATGTATTGCCAGATATCCAGCTCAGTCCAGTTGGAAAGCGGGAACGCACGAATGGATTCACCCTTGGCAATACGGCCATTATAAAGAGACCATAGTTCTGGTCGCTGGTTTTTCGGATCCCAACCGTGGCTCGCAGAACGGAACGAAAAAACGCGTTCTTTTGCGCGAGATTTTTCTTCATCACGTCGTGCCCCGCCAAAAGCTGCATCAAACTTGTATTTCGTCAGCGCTTCTTTGAGCGCTTCCGTCTTCATGATGTGCGTGTAGTTGGAGCTGCCGTGATCAAACGGATTGATGTTGTTTTTCACGCCCTCTTCGTTCGTATGAACGATGAGATCCAACCCGTACTTCTCAACCGTGTGGTCACGAAAGGAAATCATCTCCTTGAACTTCCAGGTGGTATCCACGTGCAGAAGCGGGAACGGCGGCTTGGAAGGATAGAAGGCCTTAAGAGCAAGGTGCAGCATCACTGCGCTGTCTTTACCAATGGAGTAAAGCATCACAGGGTTATCAAACTCTGCTGCCACCTCGCGAATAATATGAATGCTCTCGTTTTCTAGTCGTCGCAGATGCGACTGGCTATCAATGCCCATCACGGTCTCCAAAGGACGTGTCGTTAAGTCTTGAGCCAGAGTTTAACGGTTGAGCATTGCTGAGCCGAAGCTTACCAACCCGACCTTAAGCCATAATGGGAAATAATTTTTTCGTCCGCGACCGCTAAAAAGCACGGATTTGCGAAGGGCTTGTCCTGAGGCGTTTTCAGCTTACCATATTCAAGTGGTCCGCCACCTTCCACAACAACAGAGCCACCAGCCGCACAAAGAATCGCCTGACCAGCAGCCGTGTCCCACTCCATTGTCGGTTCCATACGCGGATAAAAGTCAGCTTTTCCCTCAGCCAAACGACAGAATTTCAAAGAGGAGCCCGCAGCTACGATGGAAGAGTTGTCCAGTTTCTCAAGCATGGCATTGGTGCGTTCGCTGCGATGAGACCGGCTGGCAAGCACACGTAACTCTTCAGAAAACGCAGAGCAGCTCATCTGCGCCACCTCACCAAGCTCAAGCCCATTGGCCTCTGCGCGATACGCACCTTGCCCGACTTCCGCCCAAAACAGCTCTCCCGTCACCGGAGCATAAATGACGCCTTTGGTTGGCGTTCCATCTTCAATTAGAGCAATATTGACTGTGAACTCGCCATTGCGGCTGATGAACTCGCGCGTTCCATCCAATGGATCAACAAGAATAAAGCGAGATCCGATTTCTGGCATGATGCCCGCAGCCATGGCTTCTTCCGCAATCACGGGCACGTCCGGACAAAATGTGGAGAGGTGATTGAGGATAATTTCTTCCGCTTGCTGGTCAGCAATCGTGACAGGAGATCCATCACCTTTTGTCTCAGACTGAAAACCTTCCTCATAAATCCCCAGAATTCGTTGCCCCGCTTCTAACGCCGCAAGCTTAAAACCTTCAATCACAACTATACCCCTGATAGCTTTCTGTTCATCTGGGAGTAACTTTTAAAGCAGCATGTTCTGGAGAAACAAGAGAGCTTCACAATTTCGCGATAATTGACTGCGAATGAACATCACTGAAGAATGAGTAATTCAAATTTCGGGCAATCGAAGCATTATGTCCTAGGACAAATTCATTTGATACCATTGACGAGCCTAATACGCTGCCGATAAGTGCTTTCAAAATGACTGTTTCGATCTCCTTGACCTAAGGAATTCAAATATATGACACGTGCAATACGAAAAGCTGTTCTCCCGGTTGCTGGTCTGGGCACCCGCTTCCTGCCTGCCACAAAAGCCGTTCCAAAAGAGATGCTCACTATTCTGGATCGTCCTATCATCCAATACGTGGTTGATGAAGCACGGGCTGCCGGGATCGAGCACATCGTATTTGTTACCGGCCGAAACAAGCAAGTAATCGAAGATCATTTCGACATTGCATACGAGCTCGAAGAAACGCTGCGCCGCAGAAACAAAGAGCACGCGCTGGAGCTGCTTGAAAAAATCCGCCCTTCCGCAGGTACAACAAGCTTTACCCGCCAGCAAGAACCGCTGGGCCTTGGTCACGCAATCTGGTGTGCTCGCGACATCATCGGCAACGAACCATTCGCAATTCTGCTACCAGACATGCTGATGAAAGCGCCAAAAGGCTGTCTCTCTCAGATGGTCGAAGCCTATGAAAGTCATGGCGGCAATATTATCTCTGTTGAGGAAGTGCCGTGGGATCAGACCCATAAGTACGGCATTATTGAACGTAACGCCCCTCGCTCTGACGAAACTTTCGCCATTACAGGTATGGTCGAGAAACCAGAGCCAGGCACAGCCCCTTCCAACCTTTACATCAATGGCCGTTATATCCTTCAGCCGGAAATCTTTGGACTACTGGAAAAACAGAGCACGGGTGCTGGTGGAGAAATTCAGCTCACTGATGCAATGCTCACTCTCATGGGGCAACAGGACTTCCACGGCGTTGAATTCCGTGGAGAAACTTACGACTGTGGTTCTCGCTCAGGGTTCTTGTCCGCAAATGTCGCTTACGCATTGGATGATTCGGAGCTTGCAGCTCAGCTGCGTCCGATGCTGGACAAACTACTTGTAAAAACCAGCTGAGTATCGGGAAACGTGAAATGGAAAAAGTACTTGTAACAGGCACTGCCGGCTTCATCGGCAATGCTGTGGCCCTCCGTCTGTTGCAAGATGGTTATCATGTCATCGGACTTGATTGCGTCACCGACTACTATGATGTGACACTCAAAGAAGAGCGACTGAAACGCCTCACTTCCTCAAACCATTTCACTGAAGAACGGATCAGGCTTGAAGATGCAGAAGCCGTTATGCGCATCTTCAAGCAGCACGCGCCATCAAAAGTCATTCACCTCGCCGCTCAGGCAGGTGTGCGCTACTCCTTAGAAAGTCCTCAGTCGTATGTAGACGCGAACGTCACAGGCTTCCTATCCATTCTGGAAGGTGCGCGCGCCCACTCTGTAAAGCATCTGGTTTATGCGTCCACCAGCTCCGTTTATGGTCTGGACGAAACAATGCCGCTCTCGACCCATCGTGGTGGCAACCACCCGGTTTCCTTCTATGCGGCCACCAAAAAAGCCAATGAAGCGATGGCGCATTCCTATGCGCACCTCTTTGACATCCCTTGTACTGGCCTACGGTTCTTCACCGTCTACGGCCCTTGGGGGCGCCCAGACATGGCCCTCTTCAAGTTCACCAAGGCCATCCTTGAAGGTGAGCCTGTTCCGCTCTTCAACCACGGCAATATGATCCGCGACTTCACTTATGTAGATGACATCGTCGAGGGCATTGTTCGCATTGCAGATCTTCCACCACAGCGCTCAGATGACTGGGATGGCAAAAACGCTGATCCTGCAACATCCAGCGCGCCATATCAGGTCTTCAACATCGGCAACAGCGATCCTGTTCAGCTGATGGATTACCTTGCAGCGATCGAAGAAGCACTAGGCATGGAAGCGAAGAAAGAGTTTCTTCCGTTTCAGGCCGGAGACGTGGCGGCAACCTTCGCAGATGTAACAGATCTGATTGAGACAACAGGATTCAAACCGCAAACCTCCGTAAAGGCAGGGGTTGCAAACTTCGTCAAATGGTATCGGGATTACTACAATGTCTAGGACGTCCCAAGGTGCCATTTTATGGAAGAAATCGTCTCAGTTGTCGGGCTTGGCTACGTAGGTCTGCCCGTTGCTTGTGCACTGGCTCATGCTGGTATCAAAACAATTGGTTACGACATCGATCGTCACCGGGTTCAGGAACTCCTTGAAGGGAAAGATCGAACCTCATCCGTCACCAAGACGGCTCTTTCTTCCAAAAAACTGACACTGACTTATTCTGCGCCTGATATCAGACAGGCGCGGATCCACATTGTGGCAGTTCCCACCCCTATCAACATCTCCAAACGCCCCGATCTCGGCCCGATCAAAAAGGCTTCCAAGATTGTTGGCGCGTTCATGAAACCCAACGACATCGTTGTCTTTGAGTCCACAGTCTACCCAGGCGCCACAGAAGAAATCGCAGTGCCACTTCTCCAACGAGAATCCGGCCTGAGGTTTCCCAGAGATTTCCAGATTGGTTACTCGCCCGAACGGATCAATCCCGGTGACAAGAAACACACGCTCTCCAACCTCCTCAAAATCGTTTCAGCAAGTTCCGACGAAGCCTTGGAAACGCTGGCGGAGCTTTACGGCAAGATCGTCAAAGCTGGCATCTATAAGGCCTCATCCATAAAGGTGGCAGAAGCAGCAAAGGTCATCGAAAACACCCAGCGCGACCTCAATATCGCACTCATGAACGAACTTTCCATGTTGTTCCATGCCATGGATATCGACACACGGGATGTGCTGGAAGGCGCTTCAACAAAGTGGAACTTTCTACCATTTCATCCCGGCTTGGTCGGAGGTCACTGCATCGGTGTCGACCCTTACTACTTGACCGATAAAGCACACCAGTTGGGATTTTCTCCGCAAGTGATCCTCGCCGGACGGGGCACCAATGAAAGCATGAGCCGTTTCATTGCAACGGAAGTCATACAAGGCTGCGTTAAACTCGCTCGCCCTATGCCCCCTCGGATCGCGGTCTTAGGCATAACCTATAAAGCCGATGTGCCGGATACCCGAAACTCCAAAGTGATTGATTTGATCCGGGAACTGGAACGCTTCGGCGCACATATCTTTGCCGTCGATCCATTGGCAGATCCGCAGCACACCAAAGACAACTTTGACATTGAACTTTACGAAGACTCTCCTCCCGGAGATTGCGATGCTGTTATCCTCGCAGTTCCACATCACTCTTTCTTCGAAAACGAAGAACCATGGCATGTCATGGAACGTTACTTAAGCGCTGAAAAAGTGTTCGTGGCCGACCTACATGGCCTGCTGGAACGAGAAAAAACGCCAGAGCACGTCAAATTGTGGCGCCTATAAAAAAGGCTTGGATGCACTCACACCCAAGCCTTCTTGTTGTTCAATGAGATACAGTCTTATGACCAAACATAAGGCTCAATATCACCACGAGCCCAGTCTTCCTTGGTCTTCTGACGGAACTCTTCGAAGCGGCCTTCATCGATTGCATCACGAACGCCCTGCATGAGGTACTGGTAGTATGCAAGGTTGTTCCAGGTCAGGAGCATCGCTGCAAGACCTTCGTTCACGCGCACCAGATGATGCAAATAAGCGCGGGAGTACTTGGAAGTTGCTTCACAGTTGGACAGCTCATCCAATGGACGTGGATCTTCTGCGTGACGTGCGTTCTTCAGATTCACCTTGCCAAAGCGAGTGTAAGCCAGACCGTGGCGGCCAGCGCGAGTTGGCATGACGCAGTCAAACTGATCGATACCGCGCGCAACACTTTCCAGAATATCTTCAGGCGTACCAACGCCCATCAGGTAGCGCGGCTTGTCTTTTGGCATCGCTGGCGTGGTGATTTCCAGCATCTTCAGCATCACAGCCTGAGGCTCACCGACCGCCAATCCACCAACTGAGTACCCTTCCATAGGAAGTTCACCGAGACGCTGAGCAGATTCAATGCGCAGGTCCGGAACATCACCACCCTGAACAATACCGTAGAGGCCCTGCCCCTTTTGCGGTCCACCCATTTTTTCAAACTGAGCACGAGAACGCTCAGCCCAACGCAGAGACAGCTGCATAGCGCGTTCAACTTCATCACGCTCAGCAGGAAGTGCAATACACTCATCCAGCTGCATCTGAATATCGGAACCGAGCAGGCCCTGAATTTCAACGGAACGTTCCGGACTCATGAAGTGTTTGGAGCCGTCGTGATGTGAGGAGAAGGTCACGCCTTCTTCTGTCATCTTGCGCAGGCCAGACAAAGACATCACCTGAAATCCGCCAGAATCTGTCAGGATCGTATGATCCCAGCCCATGAACTTGTGCAGGCCGCCCAGCTTGGCGATACGCTCAGCCGTTGGACGCAGCATCAAATGGTAGGTGTTACCCAGAACAACATCAGCGCCCAGATCACGCACCTGTTGTGGGTACATGGCTTTTACGGTCGCTTGCGTGCCAACTGGCATAAACGCTGGCGTGCGCACCTTGCCGTGTGGGGTTGTGATTTCACCACGGCGAGCCATGCCATCGGTCTTCAGCAGCTTGAAGGAAAACGGCTTGGCGTCCTGCTGTGTATCGATAGTCGTTTCGGTCATTTTGAAGCCTTCTTGAACAGCAGCGAGCTGTCTCCATAACTGTAAAAACGGTAGCCAGAGCTGATGGCATGTTCATACGCGCCACGCATTTCTTCCATTCCGCTCAGCGCACTTACCAGCATGAACAGCGTGGAGCGCGGCAGGTGAAAGTTGGTCATCAGCGCATCGATGGCTTTGAACTGGTAGCCCGGCGTAATAAAGATGTCGGTGCTTTGGGAGATCGGGTTGATAACCCCATCTTCTGTAACTGAGCTTTCAAGAATGCGCAGTGAGGTTGTGCCGACAGAAACGATCTTGTTACCACGGGCACGTACAGCGTTTAGCGCAGCAGCAGTCTCTTCGCTGATTTCACCATACTCAAAGTGCATCTTGTGATCTTCGGTCTTGTCAGCTTTCACTGGCAAAAACGTACCTGCACCAACATGAAGCGTCACAAAGTGCTTTTCTATGCCTCGCTCTTCCAAAGCTGCAAACAGACGGTCTGTGAAATGCAGGCCAGCAGTTGGTGCTGCAACAGCGCCTTCATGCTTGGCATAGATGGTCTGATAGTCTTTACGGTCCTGATCATCTTCCGCACGCTTGGCCGCGATGTACGGCGGCAGCGGGATGTGACCGACTTGCGCAATTGCTGCGTCCAGATCACCTGCGGAACGATCAAACTCAAACAGGATATCTCCTGCTTCAGACTTTTCCGTCACGACAGCAGAAAGCTCAGCTGCATCTTTGCCTTCTTCATCAAAGGCAAAGCGAACCGTATCGCCAACCTTGAGTTTCTTGGCAGGACGTACAAAGGCGCGCCACTCTTTCGCGCTTGCACGCTGGTGTAGCGTCACACCAACTTTTGCAGTCACGCCATCACGCGTGCGAAAGCCGAGGAGCTGTGCAGGAATTACTTTTGTATCATTGAAGACCAGTGCATCACCTGGCTCCAGCAAATCAGGCAGAGACAGCACCTGATCATCCGTCAGCAGTTGCTCCCCATCAGGGCGCACCACCAACAAGCGTGAACTGTCACGCGGCACTGCCGGACGAAGCGCAATGTTTTCCGGCGGCAGATCAAAATCAAAATCATCAACCAGCATAGGGTATCCAGCTTTACAAAACAGCATCTCAGCGCCGCACAAAATGTGGTCGCCTTTTATCCGCTGTCTTATTGGAATTACGGCTCAAACGCCGGTCACCTGCAGGCCTTACTGTCACCTATCCCACAGCCAAACGCTTGAAGCCACTGGGGGATACCCTTTAGTGTGATTAAGGTCAACCTGTTTAGACTTGCCGCGTCCATTTGCATGCAGGCAAAGAAAAGGCCCGGCAAATTGCCGAGCCTTTTCAAAAAACGCAATGCGCTCAAAATTAAGCGTCTGCTGCAACCTTCAAAGAAACGATCTTGTCTGGGTCTACAACTGGCTCACCGCGCTTGATCTTGTCGATGTTGTCCATGCCTTCAACAACCTGACCCCAAACAGTGTACTGGCCGTCGAGCCAGTTTGCTTCGCCGAAGCAGATGAAGAACTGGCTGTCACCGGAGTTCGGGTCCATGGAGCGAGCCATGGAGCAAGTGCCGCGAACGTGTTTCGCATCGTTGAACTCAGCTTTCAGCTTCTTGCCAGAACCGCCGGTACCTGTACCCTGTGGGCAGCCGGTCTGAGCCATAAAGCCGTCAATCACACGGTGGAACACGATGCCGTTGTAAAAGCCTTCACGTACCAGCTCTTTAATGCGAGCAACGTGGTTAGGTGCTAGGTCAGGACGCAGTTCAATAACAACGTTACCCTGAGTGGTTTCCAGCAGCAGTGTGTTTTCTGGATCTTTGATATCAGCCACGGGACTGTCCTTTATCTTAGAATAAGTCTGAGTGCAGACATAGCCTTTACTTGGCGTCTGCCGCAACCTGCATTTTGATGATCTTATCAGGGTTACGAACAGGTTCGCCGCGTTTGATCTTGTCTACAGCGTCCATTCCGGAAACCACTTCACCAAATACGTGTATTGACCGTTCAGCCAGGACCCTTCATTGAACATAATGAAGAACTGGGAGTTCGCGCTGTGCGGGCTGCGAGAACGA
>NZ_DS996805.1:267157-609662 GCF_000156235.1 Pseudovibrio sp. JE062 | reverse complement strand
GTAGCAAGATTTCTGTCCTTGTCTTAACCAAAGCGCACTGCCCTAAGCCCCAATCGACCTGAAGAGCAAGATGCGCGTACAAAACACTAATTAGCGGTGATGCGTGATTGCACATAAACGCGACGCGCTAAAAAAGTCTAACCCTATCAAATAGGCAGTCTTTCCTGTTGCGTTGTTTTTAAGCAATCTCAAAGCGCTTTTTCAGCGCGGCCTCAACACACTTGGGGACAAACGAACTGTAATCTCCCCCCATCTTCGCAATCTGGCGCACCAGTGTAGCCGTAATTGGGCGCATCACCGGCGAACTTGGAAAAAAGACAGTCTTGATGTCCGGCGCCATAGCACCGTTCATACCAGCCATTTGCATTTCGTAATTGAGATCTGTCGAGTCACGAAGCCCGCGCACCAGAATGTTGGAACCATGCTCTCGAGCTGCATCAACAACAAGCCCGGTGAAGGACACAGTGCGAATGCGCGCTGCATTTTCCTTGCCAAATTGTTCTTCGCAAGCAAGGCGGATCAACTCCACCCGTTCTTCAAAAGAGAACAACGGAGCTTTGGAGGCCTGAATACCGATGGCAACGACCACCTCATCAGCCAGAACCAACGACTGCTCCAGAATATCCAGATGGCCGTGCGTCATAGGGTCAAAGGACCCCGGATAAAATGCAATGCGCTTCATATAATATCTCGCGTCACTAGATGCCTCCCCCAATAAGCATCGAAGATGACACTTACCTCTCGGGCGTTTGCGCGATTGAACCCATTTTTCTTAAGTGTTTCAAGCTGTTTCTGCCCATTTAGAGTAGGCAGTATGTTGCATCATCACATTATGACGGCCTATGCAGGAAAAGATGGAAGATCTGCCGAGCTTTCTCGATGCTAATTCCATGATACTGATCACGTATCAGCTCATGGTCTCCAATGTGCAGCAAGACATTAGGCCGCAAGTTGTTACTCCTGAGTTCTACGTTGGCAGGAAGACCGCAAGTCTCCCCATAAAAAGCAAGGTTGTTTGCCAAATACCCGAAGTACCCTCTTCCCTCTAAATTCTCCTCTGAATCCAAAGCGTAGTCCTGAAAACTCTCTTCACTGACAGAAACCCAAAGGCCCCACAGAAACGTTTCTTGCAACCCATGTACAGGAATGTCCATCGTCGCCCTAATGAAGAAGTGCTCTCCATCTTCATCTTTGTAAACGCAACGATTTGCATCCAGATGACCAGCTTCCTGAACTTCTTTATCCTGCCACAAAAATGGAAAGGGAGCGTCATACGCTACACTGGGAGCATCATCGTACACTTGCCCGCAGCAGTCACAACGATACTTAAAGCTCAACTTTTTTTGTTTTCGCCAGAACAAATCATCAGTCCAAGTCAATAAAAAATGGGCAGAGATTTCTCCCTGCCCATCTGAACTCTCAAATCACTCAGCGCTTGGCGTCTCGCCGCCGTCACCCTCAGGTGCCGGTGGAACTGCTCCAGCCTCGCCATTATCGGCTCCGCCTTCGCTTACGCCTTCCGCTTCCACGTTTTCGTCATCATCAGCTTCGCTAATACGCTCCACTGCAACAACTTTTTCATCCGCAGAAGTATTGAAGACAATAACGCCCTGCGTGGAACGGCCAGCAACACGGATACCGTGAACAGGACAACGGATCAGCTGACCACCGTTGGTCACCAACATAATCTCATCACTCTCTTCACTGCGGAATGAAGCAACCAGACGACCGTTTCGATCATTCACAGTCATCGCAGCAATACCCTTACCCCCACGACCAGTGGTGCGGTACTCGTAAGAGCTGGTGCGTTTACCGTAGCCGTTTTCAGAAACAGTAAGAATGACTTCTGCATTCTCGTCCATTGCCTCAAAACGCTCTTTGGTCATGCCAGCATCTTCAAAGGATACGCTCTCAGCACCCTCTTCACCACTCATCGCACGGGAAAGCTTCAGGTAAGCGGTACGCTCATCTGAATCACAGTCGAAGTGGCGAAGGATGGTCATAGAGATAACGTGATCACCCTCAGCAAGGTTGATACCGCGAACACCAACGGAATTACGTCCGGAGAACACACGCACATCTGTCGTTGGGAAGCGAATACACATGCCCGCAGATGTCGTCAGAAGAACATCATCGTCTTCGGTTGACGTCATCACGTTCACAATGCCATCGCCCTCTTCCAGCTTCATCGCAATTTTGCCGTTCTTATTGATCTGCGCAAAATCAGAGAGCTTGTTCCGGCGAATGGTGCCACGCTTGGTCGCAAACAATACATCCAGCTCTGCCCATGTCTCCTCATTTTCAGGAAGTGGCAAAATAGACGTGATGCGCTCACCCTGCTCCAGAGGAAGCATGTTCACCAGCGCATTACCACGTGCCTGAGGACCAGCCAGCGGCAAACGCCAGACTTTCATCTTGTAGGCAATACCGCGGGAAGAGAAGAACAGAACTGGCGTATGCGTGTTGGCAACGAACAGACGCGTTACGAAATCCTCGTCCTTCGTCTGCATGCCGGAACGGCCCTTACCACCACGACGCTGTGCACGGTAAGTATCCAGAGGAACACGTTTGATGTAGCCGGAGTGAGAGACGGTCACGACCATATCTTCACGCTGGATGAGATCTTCATCATCCAGATCACCACCACCATCGGTGATCTCAGTCCGGCGCGGTGTCGCAAACTCATCACGAACTTCTTCAAGCTCAGTGCGAACAATCTCAAGGATGCGCTCACGGCTCTTCAGAATATCCAGATAGTCTTTGATTTCCGCAGCAAGCTTATCCAGCTCATCGCCGATTTCATCACGACCCAGAGCGGTCAGACGCTGCAGGCGAAGATCCAGAATAGCGCGTGCCTGATCTTCAGATAGCTTGAATGTGCCATCCTCCTGAATTGCATAACGCGGATCATCGATCAGCTGAATCAGAGGCTCAATGTCTTTTGCAGGCCAGTTGCGCTCCATCAGTTGACGACGCGCAGTCGCCGGATCCGGCGCAGTGCGGATCAGATGAATAACATCATCAATGTTCGCAGTCGCAACAGCCAGACCGACCAACACATGCGCACGATCACGTGCTTTCGCGAGCAGGAAGCGTGTACGGCGCCCAACAACCTCTTCACGGAACGCGATGAAGGCCTTGAGCATGTCTTTCAGAGCAAGCTGCTCAGGACGACCACCATTCAGCGCCACCATGTTACAGCCGAAGCTCTGCTGCAGCTGAGAATAGCGATAGAGCTGGTTCACGATAACGTCAGGGACCGCATCCTTCTTCAGCTCAATTACAACGCGCATGCCCTGACGGTCAGACTCATCGCGAATGTCGGAGATGCCTTCGATACGCTTCTCACGCACAAGTTCCGCGATCTTTTCGATCATTGCAGACTTGTTGACCTGATAAGGGATCTCGGAGACGATAATCGCCATGCGGCCAGCACGGATCTCTTCCGTGTCCACCTTACTGCGCATGATGACGGAGCCGCGGCCATTCTCATAAGCCGCTTTGATGCCCGCACGGCCAAGAATAATGCCGCCAGTCGGGAAGTCAGGGCCCGGAATGATTTCCATCAGCTCAGGCAGAGTGATTTCAGGACGCTCGATCATCGCAATCGTGCCGTCAATCACCTCACCCATGTTGTGCGGAGGAATATTGGTCGCCATACCAACCGCAATACCGCCAGCACCATTGACCAGAAGGTTCGGATAGCGAGCCGGAAGAACCTCAGGCTCCTGCTCGGAACCATCGTAGTTCTCATGGAAGTTGACCGTATCTTTGTCGATATCGGAAAGCTGAGTGTGAGCAACTTTTTCGAGGCGACATTCGGTGTAACGCATCGCCGCAGCACGGTCACCGTCAATCGAGCCAAAGTTACCCTGCCCGTTAATGAGCGGCAGACGCATGGAGAAATCCTGCGCCATACGAACAAGAGCATCATAAATCGCACTATCACCGTGAGGGTGATACTTACCCATAACGTCACCAACGACGCGGGCGGATTTACGGTAGGGCTTGTTCCACTCATATCCGTTTTCATGCATGGAATACAGAATACGGCGGTGAACCGGCTTCAAACCATCACGAACATCGGGAAGCGCACGACTTACGATCACGCTCATCGCATAATCGAGATAGCTGCGCTTCATTTCATCTGTGATAGAGACGGGCCGAATGTCGCTGGGTAGGCCACCTGGTGGTGTACTTAAGTCCTGATCTGCCAAGGATTATTCTCATCAATTTAAGTCAGAATTCCGCACCTTTATAGCCGATTCAAACCGCAGAACCAAACGCCACAAGCCCTGAAAAGACACCTAATAACAACTACCTTACCCCACGGCCTGATCCACGGCAGGTCCCTAGGCCTTTCTACGCAGTTTCGTTGCTTAAAAGCCTCGCTCTCCCTCATAAAAATACTAAGCTCAGTTCAGGTGGTGCAAAAACCTATCAAACTCTTGCCAAATACAACATTGTCTGTTAGCGCCCTCTCAAGAACCGCAGAATTGCGGGTAAAAACGCCCGAAGTCGGGCCCACCCCACATACAAGGTAAAGCGCAATGCTCATTGAGTTTCTGATCAATGCATTTGCCATGCTGTTTGTCACCATTGACCCGATTGGCCTGGCGCCGATTTTTCTGGCCGTAACCGCCGGGGCAAGCAGTGTTGAGCGCCGCCAGATCGCGATCAAAGCCGTGATCATCTCTGGCGTCACGCTCCTGGCATTCTTCTTTGCCGGACGCCAACTTCTGGAAGTTCTCGGCATCTCTCAAGCGGCCTTTAAGGTTGCGGGCGGCCTTCTGCTCTTCATCATTGCAACTGAGATGGTGTTCGAACATCGCCAGAAGCGTAAAGCTGAAAGCGCCGAAAAAGTTGTTGAGCAGGAAGACCTGTCTCAGACAGCTGTGTTCCCGCTGGCTATTCCGCTCATTGCAGGTCCGGCAACCATCTCTGCCATCATCCTGCTCGCAGGCCAGGCACCGGGCTTCACAGGCCAGATGAGCCTGATCGCTGTCCTCCTATCCGTGCTTGCACTCAGTTTCTTCGTATTCCTGCTGGCAGCACGCATCGACAAACTGCTCGGTTCAACGGTTCAGCTGATCATCACCCGTCTCTTCGGTGTGATCCTGGCGGCCCTGTCCGTTCAGTTCGTCGCAGACGGCATCTTCTCGCTGATCGAGATGCACTCTTAAAAACTGCTTTGCGCCCACAGCACTTGTGGGCGCACCCTTCCCGAAAATGAGATAGGACTTGAAGTCCAAAATCCCCTTCGTAAAGTCACCCTTGTATTTTATGGAGGATTCGAATGGCTGCCCACGGCTCCAAGAAAGTCATTTTCGCCGCCCTTGCTGGCAACACACTCATTTCAATCACCAAGTTTGGCGCCGCAGCTTACACCGGCTCAGCCGCAATGCTGTCCGAAGGCATCCACTCTCTCGTCGACACAGGCAATCAGGGCCTCTTGCTGCTTGGCATGAAGCGCGCAGAAAAGCCTGCTGACGAAAAACACCCATTTGGCTACGGCTCCGAAATCTACTTCTGGGCATTCGTCGTCGCCATCATGATCTTCGCAGTCGGCGCTGGCATCTCGCTTTACGAAGGCATCCAGAAGATCATCCACCCACATCCACTCGAATCCGCATTTGTCGCTTATGTGGTTCTGGGTCTTGCTATCATCTTCGAAGGTTGGGCCTGGATGGTCGCGTTCAAAGAATTCCAGAAAACCAAAGGCAAACGCCCATTCATGACAGCGGTGCGCGACAGCAAAGACCCAACGGTCTTCACCGTTCTGTTTGAAGACACCGCCGCAATGCTGGGCCTTCTTGTTGCTCTTGGCGGCATCTGGGGTGCTCAAACTTTTGGTATCGTATGGCTGGACGGTGCGGCATCAGTCGTCATCGGCCTTATTCTTGCAGGCACAGCCTTCGTGCTCGCCCTTGAAACCAAAGGCCTCCTCATCGGCGAAAGCGCTTCTGACGAGCTCGTAGCATCCGTTCGCGAGATCCTGAACGCACCATCAGCCATCAAAGGCGTCAACGAAATCCGCACACTGCACCTTGGCCCGAACGACGTTCTCCTTGCAGCATCACTGGACTTTGAAGACGCGCTCACCGCAGGTGCAGTTGAGGAAGTCATCTTCTCGCTGGAAGACACAATCAAACGCGCCCACCCTGTGATCGGACGCGTCTTCCTGGAAGTACAGGCCGCACGTGACCATCAGATTCTTGAGGGCGAATAATCAAGACCAATTCTTTTGCATAGAGATCCGACAGGAAGCGCTCTATGAAACACACCTATTTTGAGAGTCTTGGAGCAGACAATGACCATACTTGTAACAGGCGGCTGCGGATATATTGGAAGCCATATGACGTGGTGCCTTCACGATGCCAAAGAGGACTTCGTTGTCATCGACAACCTGTCCACTGGCTTTGACTGGGCAATACCGCAGAGTGCTAAGCTTTACGAAGGTGAGATCACAGATCTTGATTTGCTCCAGACGATTTTCCGCAATCATGATATCACGGCAGTTATTCACTTCGCCGGCTCAATTATTGTACCAGAATCCGTCTCTAACCCATTGAAATACTATAATAATAACACGGCAGCTTCACGCACACTGATTGAAGCCTGCGTGAAGAATGGCATCAAGCACTTCATCTTCTCTTCTACGGCCGCAGTTTATGGGGATCCGGAAGTTATTCCGGTTTCCGAAGATGCGCCCCTAACCCCCTTAAGCCCTTACGGCACTTCAAAGCTAATGACAGAGCTCATGCTGCGCGACACCGCCTCTGCACATGACTTCAAATACACCGCATTACGCTACTTCAACGTGGCAGGAGCCGACCCTGAAGGTCGCACAGGACAATCAACCAAGAACGCGACACACCTGATCAAGGTTGCCTGCGAAGCAGCACTCGGCAAGCGCACTCATCTCGGCATTTTTGGTGACGATTTCGACACTCCCGACGGCACCGGCGTGCGCGACTACATCCATGTGTCCGACCTCGCAAGCGCTCACTACCTCGCCCTCAAGCGCCTGCGCGATGGCGGCGATAGCATCGTCATGAACGCTGGTTACGGCGACGGCTATTCCGTACTCCAGGTAATTGACGCTGTGAAAGCCGTATCCGACGTAAACTTTGAGGTCAAAAAAGAACCACGCCGCGCAGGTGACTCCCCCAAAGTGGTGGCCGACAACTCCCGGATCATGAGCAATCTGGACTGGAAGCCACAGTTCGATGATCTGCCGACAATCGTGAAGCACGCGCTGGACTGGGAAAAGAAACTCCAGTTCAAAAACAGCCTCTAACAAAAATGCCGACTGAAATTCTCAGTCGGCACCTTTTTTGTTTCAGCGAGTTCAAACAGTCTTATGGAATGCGAATAACCTGATCTCCAGGTTTGATCCCAAGCTCAGCTGCTCGGCCCGCCAGAATTTCCAGCACATATTTAGCAGGCAATCCAGAAGGGATAACTTCCTCGGAGAATGGCACCGTATTCGCTGCAATGCTTTTGATCTTATAATCAGAGCCAATAAAGATGATATCGAGCGAAGTCGGCGTGTTCTTCATCCAGAAGTACTGAAGACCCGATTGCGGAAAGATAAACAGCATTCCCTGATCTAGCTTCAGATCAGTCCGCCCCATCAGCCCCTGCGCCCTGTCATCAGCCGTCTCGGCCACTTCAACCTGAAATTCGTGTGTCTCGTTATCGCTACGGACCTCAACCGTTTCAGTTCGCATACCTGCTGAAAACGCCGTTGTCACACCCATTAATAATACTAGAAAAGCTAATCGAAGAACCGTCATACCGCTCGCTCTGAATCTCTTTTCTTTAAGCTTTGAGGCAAAGAAAAACCCTTGGCAAGTCACCAAGGGCTTGAAATCGGCAAATCTCAATATTGTGATCTGATCAAACAGATCTCTTTAGTGCGATGCTGGAATATGTGTGCCATTTCCAACAGGGCGAACCTCTGCAGCCATCTTGCCTTTTGGACCATCACCAAAGCGCACCTGAACCTTCTGGCCCGGACGCAACTCAGTGATACCAAAGCGGCGCAGAGTTTCCATATGAATAAAGATATCTTCCGTGCCTTCACCGCGTGTCAGGAAGCCAAAGCCTTTAACACGGTTAAACCACTTCACCTCAGCCTCAACAAAGCTACCCTCTGGAGTGACCTGAACATGAGTGCGGGATGGCGGCAGCTGTGATGGATGAACCGCATAGCTTTCATCCATGGAAAGAATGCGCATCGCCTGCAAACCACGTGGACGATTTAAGACCTCGCAAACAACGCGAGCACCCTCATAGGCAGTCTGATACCCGTCTCTGCGCAAGCATGTAACATGCAGCAAGACGTCAGGCAGATCGTCTTCCGGCTCTACAAAACCATAGCCTTTCCCAATATCAAACCACTTGATTGTTCCTGCTACCTGAAGAACATCTAAGGCTGTATCGTCAACCAGGTCCTCGACAGAGCCTACCTGAGGCGCCGTTTTTACCACCATGATGAATGCCCCGAAATTTGCCGCATCTGAAATGTAGCGTCCATTCAGAACCGAACGCCACTTGATTCCACGAAAAGAATATCATCACGCCCGACGCCAAGAAGGTAAAAAATTAACAAAGAGCTAAATGATCCCCCATTGATTTGGTTAGTGTTGTCCTATCAACACCATTTACCTGAAGTTTGGAGGGGGTATAGCTAACACTACTGAAGATTTTATCCCATGAAACCCCGTGTTACTTTCAAAAGCCCACCACATCATCGGATACACACTATTGCGAAGCGCACCTTGTATATTCCCAAATCAGAAATACTAGGCACCCTTTCCCTTTATCATTTTTCACGCTAGCTTCGCTCAACTTCAACCTCCGCTGGCTCCTGTTCTGAAAGCCACCCCATATAAGAAAGAGTTCGACATGCGTTATCTACACACCATGGTCCGGGTTAAAAATCTGGATGAGTCACTCAACTTCTACTGCACAATCTTTGGACTGGAAGAAGTACGCCGCCATGAAAGCGAAGCAGGCCGCTTCACCTTGGTGTTCCTTGCTGCACCTGAAGATAAAGAAGCCTTCAACGCCTCTTCTGCTCCTGCGCTGGAACTGACTTACAACTGGGATCCGGAAGAATACACCGGCGGCCGCAACTTCGGCCACCTTGCCTATGAAGTCGATAACATCTATGAGACCTGCGAAAAACTGCAGGCAGCAGGCATCACCATCAACCGCCCGCCACGTGATGGCCGCATGGCATTCATCGTTTCTCCAGACGGCATTTCCATCGAACTGCTGCAAAAAGGCGCAAATCTTAAGCCAGCCGAACCATGGCTCTCCATGGGCAACACCGGAAGCTGGTAATCCCGGAGGATCTGATGCAGCGCCTCAATCAGCATTGAGGCGCTGAAATCAAAGCATAATTAAGAAATGTATATGCCATCCTCATATTTGTGGATTGTTTGAATTATAAAATTTTAAGCACTAGACATTATCCTAGTGAAAACCTATAAGCCTCCTCACACAGCGCGCCACACGGCGAAACGCTGTAGAGTGCGCCCATCGTCTAGCGGTTAGGACGCCGCCCTTTCACGGCGGAAACAGGGGTTCGATTCCCCTTGGGCGTGCCATTTCTCTTCCTTACATTGTGATAAGATCTGCAAGCAAATGGCTTCGTCTGCATAAATGCATACAAAGCGTCTCTGATCTAGCGACTTCCTACCCTGCAAGCCTAACTCTATCAGCTCCCAAGCTGAGAGAAGCTGCGCACTCTCATAAACTGCCAAAAACAAAAAAGCCCGGCAATGAGCTCACACTCACACCGGGCCTTAATGAATAATGCGCTTGGCTTAGAACGGGATTTCGTCGTCCATTCCGCCGCCGAAACCGCCGGATGGAGCCTGTCCACCGCCGCCGCTTCCGCCGAAGCCGCCGCCCTGGTTGCCACCGCCACCAAAGCCGCCGCCCTGGTCGTAGCCACCACCACCGCCGCCGCCAAAGCCGCCGCCGGACTGACCACCCTGGCCACCCATACCGCCGCCTTCACCGCGACCATCAAGCATGGTCAACGTAGAATTGAAACCCTGCAGAACAATCTCGGTAGAATATTTGTCCTGACCGCTCTGGTCCTGCCATTTGCGGGTCTGCAGCTGGCCTTCGATGTAAACTTTGGAACCTTTGCGCAGGTACTGTTCAGCAACCTTTGCAAGGCCTTCATTAAACACAACAACGCGGTGCCATTCAGTGCGCTCACGGCGCTCGCCGCTGTTGCGATCACGCCAGCTTTCGGAAGTCGCGATACGCAAGTTGACGATCGGACGACCATCCTGCGTACGGCGAATTTCCGGATCTGCGCCCAAGTTTCCAACCAAAATGACTTTATTGACGCTACCGGCCATTGAATTACTCCTAAATCTGAACCAACTCATAGCTGAGCAGGTTAAGTTGGCAAGTAACCTATGCTCCGCGCTCTACAAATCAAACAGGCTTTCGCAAAGCGGCCCTGGTTGTCCACATTTCCGAGGCTTTCCCTTTGAATATCAGGCGTCAGGAAGCAAGGCTCTCCACTCGTTCTATATTTGTTCCAGTACAATGCCTTGTGAAACCGCCAAGTTCAACTCTCAATTTTTCTAAAGGACAATTTTCCGAGAGCGAACTCAAAAAGGCTTGCCCCTTAAAATTGTTCCGTTTATGTTCCACCTGATTTCCAGCGCACATTCTCCTTCATTTTGAGGATCGCGCCCTGACCTGTTTTGCTTTTTATATGCGAACTCGGCATCCGTGATAAAGGACAGTTCCATGGCGAAGTCGCCAACACATGACATCGAAAACAATTCCACGCGCGCTGATCTAATGAAGCAGATTACTGTACGCGGCGCTCGCGAACATAACTTGAAAAATGTGGATCTGGACCTTCCACGCGATAGCCTGATCGTCATGACCGGCCTGTCCGGCTCAGGCAAATCCTCCCTTGCCTTTGATACCATCTACGCTGAAGGGCAGCGCCGCTACGTTGAAAGCCTGAGCGCTTACGCCCGCCAGTTCCTTGAAATGATGCAGAAACCGGACGTTGATCAGATCGACGGCTTGTCTCCCGCCATTTCCATCGAGCAGAAGACAACCTCCAAAAACCCACGCTCCACCGTGGGCACGGTGACTGAGATATACGACTACATGCGCCTTTTGTTTGCGCGTGTCGGTATCCCATATTCCCCGGCAACTGGCCTTCCTATCGAAAGCCAGACCGTCTCTCAAATGGTCGATCGCGTCCTGATGCTGGACGAAGGCACACGTCTTTACTTGTTGGCTCCAATCGTGCGCGGCCGCAAGGGGGAGTATAGAAAAGAGCTCGCCGAGCTCATGAAAAAGGGCTTCCAACGCGTCAAAATTGATGGCGAGTACTACGAAATCGCGGATGCCCCAGCACTGGACAAGAAGTTCAAGCATGACATTGATGTGGTCGTTGACCGTGTTGTCGTGCGTGAAGACATGACTGGCCGCCTTGCAGATTCTCTGGAGACTGCTCTGGAACTGGCTGAAGGTCTGGCAACAATTGAGTTTGCTGATCAGAAGGACGAAAAGGGCAAAGCCAAGCAAATCGTCTTTTCCGAAAAGTTTGCCTGTCCGATCTCCGGCTTTACGATTCCTGAGATTGAACCGCGTCTGTTTTCATTCAACAATCCGTTCGGCGCCTGCCCAACCTGTGATGGTCTGGGCACTAAACTGGCGTTTGAAGCTGAACTTGTTGTGCCGGATCAGTCTTTGTCTTTGCGCGGCGGCGCAATCCTGCCGTGGTCGAAAACCGGTTCCACCTCTCCATATTACACCCAGACCCTGGAAGCATTGGCCAAGCACTACAAGCAGCCAATGACCAAAGCCTGGAAGGAACTGCCAGAAGATTTCCGCAATGCGGTCCTGTTTGGCACGGGCAAAACCAAAGTGCAGTTTGTCTATGATGACGGCACCCGTTCCTACAAAACCGAAAAACCGTTTGAGGGCGTCGTCGGCAACATCGAACGCCGCTGGCGTGAAACCGATTCCCAGATGGTGCGCGATGAGCTGTCCCGTTATCAGTCAGACCACGCCTGTGATGCCTGTAACGGCTACCGACTGAAACCAGAAGCGCTGTGCGTGAAGATTGCAGACCGTCACATCGGCGAGATCACCGCACTCTCCATCAAAACAGCGCACGACTGGTTCTCCAGCATCGAAGAGAAGCTCTCCGACAAGCAGAACGAGATCGCCTATCGCATCCTGAAAGAAATCCGTGAGCGCCTGAAGTTCCTCAATGACGTTGGTCTTGAGTATCTTTCCATGGACCGCTCCTCCGGCACTCTGTCAGGCGGTGAAAGCCAGCGTATCCGTCTGGCATCTCAGATTGGCTCTGGCCTCACCGGTGTTCTTTATGTTCTGGACGAACCATCCATTGGCCTCCACCAGCGCGACAACGCACGTCTGCTGGAAACGCTGAAGCACCTGCGCAACCTAGGCAACACTGTCATCGTGGTAGAACACGACGAAGACGCCGTTCTCACAGCTGACCATGTGGTGGATGTGGGACCGGGCGCAGGTATCCACGGTGGCCAGGTGGTTGCACAAGGCACACCGGAAGAAGTGATGGCCAACCCGGCCTCTCTCACTGGCAAGTACCTCTCCGGCAAAATGAGCATCCCTCAGCCGGACGAGCCGCGCAAGATCGACAAGAACCGCCAGATCAAGGTCTTTGGCGCCCGCGGCAACAACCTGAAAGAAGTCGACGCAAGCATCCCACTCGGTACATTCACCTGTGTGACAGGTGTGTCCGGTGGCGGCAAGTCCACCTTCCTGATCGATACAGTCTACAAGGCAACCGCTCGCCGTCTCAACGGAGCGCGCGATAACCCTGCCCCACATGACCGCATTGAAGGTCTGGAGCGACTGGATAAGGTTATCGACATCGACCAGTCTCCAATCGGCAGAACGCCGCGCTCCAACCCAGCCACCTACACTGGTGCCTTCACGCCGATCCGTGAGTGGTTCGCAGGCATGCCGGAAGCAAAAGCACGTGGTTACGCACCGGGCCGCTTCTCCTTCAATGTGAAAGGCGGACGCTGTGAGGCGTGTCAGGGTGACGGTGTCATCAAGATTGAGATGCACTTCCTGCCGGATGTTTACGTCACCTGCGATGTATGTAAAGGCAAACGCTACAATCGCGAGACGCTGGAAGTTCAGTTCAAGGGCAAATCCATTGCAGATGTGCTGGACATGACTGTTGAGGAAGCAGCAGGCTTCTTCTCCGCCGTGCCATCCATCCGCGATAAAATGGAAACCCTCGCCCGCGTTGGTCTCGGCTACATCAAGGTTGGCCAACAGGCAACCACATTGTCAGGTGGTGAAGCACAGCGCGTGAAACTGGCGAAAGAACTTTCCAAGCGCTCCACGGGCCGCACGCTTTACATTCTGGATGAACCAACAACCGGCCTGCACTTCCACGATGTCGCCAAACTGCTCGATGTTCTTCATGAACTCGTCGATCAGGGCAACACGGTTCTGGTGATTGAACACAATCTGGAAGTGATCCGCACCGCTGACTGGATTCTCGACCTTGGTCCGGAAGGCGGCGATGGTGGCGGCACCATCGTGGCAACAGGTCGCCCAAGAGACGTTGCAGAAGTGCCGGAAAGCTATACCGGCCAGTTCCTCAAAGAACTGTTTGAGCGACGAAACGCCAATAAGCTGGACGCAGCAGAATAGTTATCCAAAGGCCGGGCACTGTCCCGGCCTTTTCTTTTGCACATTCTGCCCACGCAGAGCCGCTCATTTCACCCCAATGGCATAAGCTTCCAATGCGCTCGCTTTTGTCTGCAGCATCAGCTCAAAGAGCCTTACTCCTTGAAATATGATTAAATTTTTAGCTCTAAGTGCCTGAAAACCGGCCTTTCAGCTTTTCAGGTATGCAGATTTGTGCCGCAGGTCACAAAATTGCTGCGACGCACAATCGCACTTCTTGGCATTTATGTCGTTTTGAGGAGTGTTAGCGCCATCATTCGCCACAATGCCATGCATTTTTTGCATATCGGACATGCGAAATGATGTGATGCACAATCGGAAAGTCTTTTGTATAAACCAACTCAAGGCCGCTGAGGAACTCCTCCCAATCAAACCTCGGCAGCCTAACATACAATCCTCAAGTGGCACCTCCTCCCAAGCCGCTTGATGGTTTCAAAACAGAGATTTCCTCCCAGTTCTCTGTTTACTAGCTTCGCCCGTCGTTCCTCCCATCGACGGGCGTTAGCTGTTTTAGGGCCCTGTTTTTCACTGATCGCCCAAGTAACCTCCAAAACCAGCACGCAATAAAGAAAAGCGCATCAGCTGTACTGATACGCCCTCATTCTCTTGCTCGTAGTTTTGAGATTGAACCAGACTTACTTGGTCACAGGCTTCATCAGATCCGCACTGGTCATCGTCAACCATCTGGACATATGCAAAATGTCAGGCGGTTCACCGTTACTCAAACGCCAGCTGTCCACCACCCACGGAACATCCGTGGTGGTATCAACAACAACAGCAGATGCATGCGGGTACTTGCCATCAAAGAAGAAGCCTCGGGAAGCCGGACGCGCAACACGGTGGTACTTCAACCACCCTTGCGAACCGGCATAAGCCAACAAACTTGTGGTGTTGGTCGCCTCATCAATGCAATCCATCTGTCCGCGGACATTACCGTTGCTCATGTCCAGCCCGCCAATATCGTTGGATGAGCCAACCACAGGCCCCACACGCTTTTCTTGCCACTGCACCGCCTTGGAAATTGCGGCGCGCTCTGCCTCCGGGCTACGACTGCCCCGCTTCAGGATGGCGCGAAGGCGGCGCTGGTCTTTCTGACTAAAGGTAACAGCAGTGCGATACTCGCATCCAAATCCGTGGCAGATGTAAAGTGTGTCACCCTTATTTTCGATACCGCCCATCTGCGCATACCAGGTGCTCGCCGGCCGATTAATCTGGCTCATGCAGGCACTTAGCCCAACTGCAGCAATCGTAAGCACTAAGCCCCGAGAAACCTTCTTGAATTTCTTATTTGAAAAATACATGTGTTTATGTGAATCACTTTGCACAACCATGGAAGATTGATGGCCTAAATGATTGAACTGAGCAAGTTCAGAGGCTAAGCAATTCGCAAGCGATAAACACTTAGGCTTCCATGGACGCTTTAGCGCAACAGAAGCCCAGTCGATTGGATAGGAAATGACGAAGCAACCCATACACGTGGTTGGTGGTGGCCTGGCAGGCTCCGAAGCAGCATGGCAGATTGCAGAAAAAGGCCTCAAGGTCGTTCTGCACGAAATGCGCCCGACCCGTGAGACCGACGCTCACAAAACAGACGGCCTGGCAGAACTGGTGTGCTCCAACTCATTCCGTTCTGACGATGCTGAAAACAACGCTGTTGGCCTGCTCCACGCAGAATTGCGCGCAGCTGGCTCCCTAATCATGAAATCCGCAGATGCCAACAAGGTACCTGCCGGCGGCGCGCTCGCCGTGGATCGTGATGGTTTTTCCGAAGCAGTCCAGGCAGCGCTGGAAGCCCATGAGAACGTCGAGATCATCCGCGAAGAAGTGACCGAGATTCCATCAGCTGACATCGGTCAGGTTATTCTGGCGACCGGCCCGCTGACCTCTCCGGCACTCTCCGAACAGATCCTGAAAGCAACCGGCGAAGACTCCCTCGCCTTCTTTGATGCAATCGCACCGATCATCCACACCGAGTCCATCAATATGGACAAGGCGTGGTACCAGTCGCGCTACGACAAAGTTGGTCCGGGCGGCACTGGTAAAGACTACATCAACTGCCCGATGGACAAAGAGCAGTATGAAGCCTTCATCGACGCATTGATCGGCGGCGAGAAAACCTCCTTCAAGGAATGGGAAGAAAACACCCCATACTTTGACGGCTGTCTGCCTATCGAAGTCATGGCGGAACGTGGCCGGGAAACCCTGCGCCATGGCCCGATGAAGCCAATGGGGCTGACCAATGCGCACCAGCCAGACATCAAGGCCTATGCAGTTGTTCAGCTGCGTCAGGATAATGCTCTGGGTACGCTCTACAACATGGTTGGGTTCCAGACCAAACTGAAGTACGGCGCACAGTCCGAAATCTTCCGCATGATCCCGGGTCTGGAAGACGCTCAGTTCGCACGCCTTGGCGGTCTGCACCGCAACACCTTCCTCAACTCACCGCGTCTGCTTGATGAGCAAATGCGCCTCAAGGCTCTGCCGCATATACGCTTTGCAGGTCAGATCACTGGGTGTGAAGGTTATGTTGAATCCACTGCTGTCGGCTGCATGACCGGCCTGTTCGCAGCTCACCAAGCTCTTGGCACGGACATCGCACCACCACCTGCAACAACCGCTTGTGGCGCGATCATCAACCACATCACCGGTGGCCACATCGATCGTGAAGATGGTTCAGGCCCGCGCTCTTTCCAGCCGATGAACATCAATTTCGGCCTGCTGCCACCTCTGGATGAGATGCCAAAGCATCCGGAAGGCAAACGTCTGCGCGGTAAGGAAAAGACCCGCCTGAAAAAGCAGGTCATGGCCAAGCGTGGTCTGGATGATTTCAAAGCTTGGGTTGCGACCGTATAAAGGCCAAACACCTAGCACAAGATACAAAGAAGGCCGGAAATTCCGGCCTTTTTCTATTTGCGGGACAATCTGGCAAGACGGCGCGATGTGCGCCACATATGCCACATCCGCCGAATATGTGGAGCACCACCACAAACCTGCAGCGGCTCAAAACTATCCTTATCCGCCTCATTAAAGAACAGCTCCACCTGAAACACCGGCAAAAACGCTGGCAGAACAGACTTATCAATCCCTTCCAGAGCCTCTTCGCAATCATCCAGATGTTTCCGGCTCAGCTCAACCATTTCCTCAAACACAGCCCAGACACCATCATCAGATCGGTTGCCCTTCAACGCGTTTGGATCCACATCATGACGATCTAGAACTTCCTTAGGAACGAACTGCTGGTGACGAGACGCCTGCCATGCCAGTGTCTGCATCAGGCCAGACATGGCATAAGCCACACCGCCATGACCGCACGCATCAGAGACCTGACGATCAGCAGGCTTGCCACTCAGAATCATAGAGGCAAGCAGAACCAGCGCAGAACTGGTCTCACCGCAATACCCTTCCAGATCATTCACAGTTGGCATCGGATCGGAGTAAAGATCAAACCGGCGCGCTGAGATCAGATTAAGGAACGGCTCGCGCGGCAATTTGTGATGTTCGATGGTCTCGATGATCGCCTGCGCCACCGGATTGTGCATCACATCGCCGTGGTCGGTACCACTTAGCGCATCATGCCACCATTGCAGCCGGATCTCACCGGGCATCGGCTCATTCACCAGCTCACGGATCCGCGCAATCTCACAGGCAAACGCATAAAGCGCAATCAGGCTCGGACGCGCAGTGATCGGCGCGTAAAGCGTGCTCAAGTAACGCTCGTATGAGAAGCGTTTTACGAAGTCATTGCAGTAGTTATAGGCCTGGCTCATAGCTGGGTCCCATGCTCATTCAGGTATTTTCAACGGCAATAAAAACAGCGGCCACGGCCCGGTCTTCACCAAGCAGCACATTGTAAGTGCGCACAGCAGCACCGGTGGACATGCTATCGACCATAATGCCTTTCTCGCGGAACGGCGCCTTGCGGGCCTCCGGGAACGGCTTCAACTCATCACCAGCACCAATCAACAGCACTTCAATACCATCAGATTCCTGAAGCACCTGCTCCAGCGCTTCGTCGGTGATTTCCTCAAAGGTCTTAGGCTCCCAGCCATACACGCCGGAAGGCACGCACATCAAAGAACCACGATGGGACATATCGGCAAATCGAAATCCGCCATTTCCGTAGGCATCGATCTGAACCATGCTCGGATAATGCGCATCCCGCACCTCCAAAGGCTCACCGCGTTTTCCCATAATGACCTCCGATGGGCTGTTTTGGCCCAGTATACGCGCTAAATGATAGCCTTCTGTTTAATTACACGCGAAAGAATGTCCAATAGAAAATGGGGCTGACCACAACTGTAGTCAGCCCCATCTAAAACTCTAGCTGTTTCCGCAAGTTAAGCGGATTTTGCAGGAGATGTCTCGTCGTCTTTCTTGTCAAACACGCTGGTGCGAAGCTTCATGAGCATCAGCAGCGGAGAAGCAAGGAAGATGGAAGAGTAAGTACCGATCACGATACCGAAGATCATCGCCAGTACAAAGGACTGGATCACTTCACCGCCCAGGAAGTACAACGCAAACAGTGCCAGCAAGGTGGTGACAGATGTCATTGTTGTACGGGACAAGGTCTCGTTGATGGACTTATCAAGCAGCTCTTCCAGAGAAAGACGCTTGTAGCGACGCAGGTTCTCACGAATACGGTCATAAACAACCACCGTATCGTTGAGTGAGTAACCGATGATCGTCAGCACCGCCGCGATACTGGACAGCGTAAAGTCCAGCTGTAGTATCGCAAACAAACCAACCGTCAGCAGAATATCGTTGAACGTTGTGATGATCGCGCCAACTGCGAACTGCCATTCAAAGCGGAACCAGATGTAGAACATGATCATCAGCAGCGCAGAGCCAACCGCCAGTGTGCCTGCATACGCAAGCTCACCGGAAACACGTGGCCCAACCACTTCAGTTCTGCGGAACTCGTATCCATCAGTGAAAGCACTGCGAACATTTTCAACCACATCCTGCTGTGCACTTTCACCTTCGCCCTGAGATTCAATGCGGATCAGAACTTCGGTAGGACTACCGAATTCCTGAACCTGAACATCACCCAGATTGAGACCACCAAGGGTCCGGCGAATTTCAGAAAGGTTAGCAGGACCGTTTGTGGACTGCAGTTCAATCAGTGTACCGCCCTTGAAGTCGATGCCGTAGTTCAGGCCGACTGTCAGGAACAGAACGATGGAAAGAACTGCTGTAATTCCAGAAAACGGGAAGCTCAACACCCGCCAATGCATAAAGCGGAAATTGGTCTGCTCCGGAACAAGTCTAAGAAGTTTCATAAAGCATGCTCCGAGTTAGATTGGCAGTTTGGATGGACGCTTACGCTTCACCCATACAGAGATGAGGAAACGAGACACGGTAAATGCAGAGAACACTGTAGTGAAGATACCGATCATCAGGGTCACGGCGAAGCCTTTAACAGGACCGGAACCGATGAAGAACAGGATCACAGCCACAATCAGCGTTGTGATGTTTGCATCCAGGATTGTGCCAAGTGCACGGCTAAAGCCCGCATCGATGGAACCGATAGCAGAACGACCTGCACGCGCCTCCTCACGAATGCGCTCATAGATCAGCACGTTAGCGTCAACCGCCATACCGATGGTCAAAACGACACCCGCAATACCCGGCAGGGTCAGCGTGGCCTGAAGCGTGGTGAGCACACCGAAGATCAGGAACACGTTGGACGCCAGTGCAAGGTTCGCAATCACACCAAACTGGCCGTAAGCCAGCAGCATGAAGATAACAACCGCTGCAGCTGCAACGATGGACGCGACCTTACCGCTATCGATGGAATCCTGACCAAGGCCCGGACCAACGGAACGCTCTTCAACAACGTCCAGACGCGCAGGAAGCGCACCGGCACGCAGCAGAACTGCGAGATCATTGGCACCATCAACGGTGAAGTTACCGGAAATCTGACCGGAACCACCTGTAATCGGTTGGCGAATAACAGGCGCAGTGATCACTTCATCATCCAGCACAATTGCGAACGGACGGCCAACATTTGCACGGGTCACATCCGCAAAGACGCGGGCACCGGCAGTGTTGAAGCGGAAGTTCACAACAGGCTCATTGGTCTGCTGGTCAAACGCAACAGAAGCGTCCTGCAGCTCTTCACCAGTCAGCAGCGGAGTTTCATCCAGCAGGTATGGCTGTCCGTCATTGCCTTCAACAACCATCGTACCATTCGGTGGACGGCCCTGAAGTGCCTGAGACGCGCTCATTTCCTGACTGACAAGGTGGAAAGTCAGCTGAGCAGTTGCACCAATGATATCCTTCAGGCGCTGTGGGTTGGATTCACCCGGCGCTTCAACAAGGATACGGTCAGTGCCCTGACGCTGAATGGAAGGTTCAGTCGTGCCGAGTTCATCAACACGGCGACGGATCACCTCAATGGACTGTCTCACAACAGAAGCAAGACGCATGTCCAGACCTTCTTGAGAGAAGGCCATGCGGAACAGGCCGTCACCTTGAGGCTCAAGAACAAATTCGTTAACCGCTGCACCGCCGAAAACGCCGGAGTTAAGCGGGTTTACCAGTTCTGCAAGGCGTCGTTCAGCTTCGTCGTAACGTGCTGCATCACGGATGCGCACCTGAACGCCGTCTCCCTGAATGCCCAGACCGGTGTAACCGATACGTGGGTTTTCGCGCAGGGCCCGGCGGATGTTTCCAACCAGCTGACGGAACTGTTTTTCTTTGTAATCTTCCTTATCAACCTCATAGAGCAGATAAGCACCGCCCTGAAGGTCAAGACCGAGAACAATCTGGCGCTTAGGCATGAAATCCGGCCAGGATTGAACAGTGCTTGCCGGGAAGAAGTTCGGCAATGTTGTAAGTATACCGCCCAGCACCACAACGATAATCAGGGCGATTTTCCAACGCGCGAAATGAAGCATGAGTATATGCCCGGTCCTAGTATAGGCAGACCGCCTTCCGCAAGGCCTGTGCCTCAGCAGGAAAGCGGCCTGAAACTACAAGCATCAAGGCGCGATTATTCGCCATCCTTGACAGGTTCACCTTTGGAGCGAACCTCCTGGATCATTGCGCGAGCAATACGCACACGCGTACCTTCCGCGATGTCCACCTGCAGCTCAGCTTCATCAACAACCTTGGCAACTTTACCAATCAGACCACCGGAGGTCACAACAGTATCGCCACGACGCAGATTGTTCACCATTTCTTGGTGAGATTTCATGCGCTGACGCTGAGGGCGAATGATCAGGAACCACATGATCACGAAGATCAGAACGAATGGCACGATGGACATGATCACGTCCGGTGCACCACCTGCGGCCTGTGCATAGGCAGGGGTAATAAGCATTAGTTTCTCCTTACCACAAATTCCAATGGAACCTGATGGCGTTCATTAAACAATTGGTGAGGCGAACCTCTCCAAAATTGACCTTGGCCCGATAGAACAAGGATTTTGGGCTGGACTATACAGTCCACTCCAGTGTTTTCAAGGCATTGACATGCTAACTGGGACTTTCCCCAAGAGTATTGGGCATGATACAGCTGTAAATAGGGATACTTGGCCGCAGATCAAATAGCAGAACCGCCGCTGAGACAATTTTTCACCTAGTTCATTTTGCGTAAAGCCCACACCAGCGCACCTGAGTTAATCACGTAGATACACATGACCACCAAAGAAAATACCTCTGAAGTCGCCCTTCTTACATCAAAGCTGGACGAGATTGTCAGCCTGCTGGCAGGCTCCCTACCCAAGCCTCCGGTTCCCGTCAATTTCGACGAAGCCGACGCTTTTGTGTTTCATCCCTCTCCGTTTGAGCTCGGGCCTGTTGCTAAAGTCAATCGCGTCGATCTTAGCCTGCTCAAGGGCGTCGATCACTCCAAGAAAATGCTGATGGAGAACACCAGCCGCTTCGCAAAAGGCTTCCCCGCCAACAACGTATTGCTGTGGGGTGCAAGAGGCATGGGCAAGTCTTCTTTGGTGAAATCTGCTCATGCAGCCATCAATATCGAGCACGGCACCTCTGAGGGCTATCGAAAGCTGATCCTCATTGAGATCCACCGTGAAGACATTGAAGCGCTCCCTGCGCTCATGAACGAGTTGCGCAGCGCACCCTACAACTTCATCATCTTCTGCGATGATCTGTCCTTCGATGGCGATGACACCAGCTACAAGAGCCTTAAAGCCGCTCTAGATGGCGGTATTGAAGGTCGCCCGTCCAATGTCCTGTTCTACGCCACATCCAACCGTAGACACCTTCTGCCGCGCGATATGATGGAAAACGAGCGCTCCACGGCGATCCACGCCAGCGAGGCGGTGGAAGAGAAAGTCTCTCTCTCTGATCGATTCGGCCTTTGGATCGGCTTCCACAAGTGTAATCAGGACGAATATCTGGACATGATCTACGGCTACACCGAGCACTTCAATCTGAAGGTCGATCAGGAACAACTGCGTGCTGAGGCTCTCGAATGGTCCACCACTCGCGGTGCCCGTTCTGGCCGTGTGGCCTGGCAGTTCATTCAGGACCTGGCAGGTCGCCTCGGCCAGACCCTGAGCTAAAACGCAAGAACCCGCCGTGTGAAGGTCAACATCACGGCGGGTTCTAACTTTGAAAAGGTCTCCGTTAAGGAGCCCTCCCCCTTTATGAGCGCGGTAGAAAACTCATCGGATCTACCGGCTTATTATCTTTACGAAGCTCAAAATGCAGCTGAGGCTGGGTCACAGATCCGGTCGCACCAGCCATGGCAATCGTCTGCCCACGGCGAACAACATCACCCCGGCGCACCTTCAGCTCCTTATTATGAGCGTAAGCTGACACCCAGCCGTTGTCGTGACGGATCAGAACCAGATTTCCAAAGCCTTTCAACTCGTTACCAGCGTAAACGATAGTCCCGTCTTCAGCTGCCTTGATGTCCGTTCCAGACGGAACAGCAAGGTTGATACCGTCGTTGCGAGATCCACCTGGCTTCACACCAAAGTCCGAAATAATCCGGCCACGAACCGGCCAGCGGAAGGTAGTTTCCTCAGCAACAGCTGCTGCTTTGGGCGCACTGGCAACCTTCACAGGCTGCACTGGAGCTGGTTTGGAAACCTCTGTCGGCTGCAAACGCACCACATCCGTTTCAGCTTCCCGCACAACTGGCACAATCGGAGCCTGCGGCTTCTGCACGCTGGCCGTATGAACTGGCGCAGGCGCTAAAGAATTGGCAAGCGTACGCTGCGTTGTTGGCGCAGGCGCAACCGGCAATGGCTGAGCACTAGCAAGAGCAATCCGCTTCGGTTTTGGCACTGCACTCGCAGTCGAAGCCTTTGCCACAGCAACCGGACGCTGAGCCACATAAGCCTGCGGCTTGCTCTTCGGCACAGCAGAAACACGCAGTGGTGCAGCAGTGCTGCGAGCGGCCTGCCCTGTAACCGGCGCACCATAAGCTGGCTGCGCACTTGCTGGCTGAGGCGGCACAATCGGTGTCAGAGATTGACTGCGATAGGTTGTCGTTGGCTGTTGAGGCGCACGATAAACCTGCGCAGGCGCTGGCTGCTGAATAGGCTCCAGAGAGGAAGCTGGAACCGCAGCAACAGGCGCACGGCGCTGAACCGGATAAGCTGGTGGCGGAGCATCACTGTAAACAGGACGCGATCTCTCCCCCACGTTACCCGGAGGGATCAACGCAGCAGCAATCTTGGTCGCAAACTCATCACGTGACTGTTTGCTCGCTGCAGACTGCCCATTGGCGTTGAGCGGCGTCACGTATTGCGCTGGAATAGAAGCCGTTGTCACCGGCTGCGTGCTGCGTGATGGCAGCACACGCGCACTTGCCCGCGGCTCACGGTTCGGCTTGCGCACCATCTTCACCGGGATCACAACAGAATCGCCCGGCTGCAGCGCAGAGCTGACAGTCACACGGTTGGCATGAAGAATCTCAGTAACTGGCACACGGTACTGCCAGGAAAGGCTCTCAACACTCTCATTACGCTTCAGCGTCACAACGCGTCCGCCCACGGCAGTCCAGCCGAGCGTGCCATCATTTGGCGCTTTGGCAAGAGAGGCAGGCACCAGAGCACTCGCGCGCTTGCGCTGGTTCACTGGAACAGCCTGCTTGGAAAATGTTGGTTGCCATGTCTGCTTCGGATACGCAGTGGCCTGCGTGGATCCGGTCACAATAGGCGCATCACTCGATGTTGGCGCTGGCAGCATAACGCCGCGCTGAACAACAGATTTCGAGCTGGTTGATGGAAGTCCGGGCGTAACTACAACGGCAGTTTGTGCCGGAGATGTTGGTTCATCAACATATTCTGATTGACCAAATCGGTCCACATTGCCACTGCAACCTGCAAGACCTGCCGACAGCAAAAACAAAGCGACACCGCGCCGTAATCTGGCTTTCTCACGGGAATGAAACTGCATAATCGCCCTACCCAATACAAATAAAAGGCTAACTGGCGTAAGTTTACTGACAACAGAGTTGATAAAGACTTAATCAAAGTCTCGTTTGGTTACAGTTTTGCAGCAATTCCCGGCGTCAGGGAAAGATAGCGGAACCGGCCCAGCTCCGTTTCATCAAGTCCGCGCCCACCCTTGTCATACTGAATAAGCCGGCAAAGCCCGCTTTCATGCTTGATTGGCGCCAAAAGACGGCCACCTGGTGCAAGGCGATCAAACAAAAAGCCCGGCACACGCTCCAACGCACCATTCAGAATAATCCGGTCAAATGGTCCGCCATCATCCTCTTCATCCACAGGCGCAACAAGTCCGTCTGCATGAATCACATCCACATTATGGATCTTGCAGGACCGCAGACGCTCTCGCGCCAGATCAGCCAGCGTGCGATACCGCTCCAGCGAAACGATACGATCACAAATCTTGGAAAGAACCGCGCACTGATAGCCCGAGCCACTGCCAATCTCCAGCAGCGAGTGATCCGGCTTCATCTGCAGGAAGTCCGCCACTTTACCAATCAAGGACGGTTGAGTGCTCATCTGCCCGCAATCAATGGGAAACGCACGATCTTCATAGGCCAGAAATTGCTGGCTCGCTGATAAAAATAACTTACGAGGAATAGCTTCCAGCGCGCCCAGAACCTCAAGGTTCTGCACACCCTCAGATCGCAGTTTCATCACCCATGCCGCTTGTTTGGCAAGGTTCTCAGCAGAGCGACCATCTTCATCAGCAAATAGACTGTCTTCCATTTTAAACACTCCGTCTATCTGCAGTGCGGAGCTTGCCAGAAGCTGACAAGCTCCAATCAATCAAGTCAGGACTTTTCGAGCGTCTTTTCCAACTGACCCATCAGCTCATCCGCTGTCAGGTTCAGATGCAAAGGCGTGACAGAAATGTAGCCTTCCTTCAAAGCTCCGATATCCGTGCCTTCACGGGCACTTGGAATGCGGTTGTGGAACGCAAGCCAGTGGTATGGATTGCCACGACCATCCTTACGGCTTTCAATATACAGTGAACCTGCATCACGCTTGCCCTGACGCACAACCTTAACACCTTTTACCATGTCAGGCGCATCTTTCGGGAAGTTCACGTTCAACAGCGTATCAGACGGCAGGTTGAACTCCAGCAGACTGCGGATCACGCCCACAGCGTGCGCTTCAGCTGTGTCGTAGTTCGGACCAAACTCAGAACCAAATGCATACGCCTGCGACAGCGCGATGGAGCGAACACCCATCAGCGTGCCTTCCATCGCCGCAGCAATGGTACCGGAATACGTCACATCATCAGCAATGTTGGCACCGCGGTTGATACCGGAAAGAACCAGATCTGGCGGCGTATCCAAAATGGAACGCACCGCCATGATCACACAGTCAGTAGGTGTACCGCGCACAGCGAAATGACGGCTGTCGATTTCACGAACGCGCAAAGGATCATTCAGCGAAAGAGAGTGTGCCACACCGCTCTGGTCGGTTTCCGGTGCCACAACCCAAACATCATCTGAAATCTGCCGCGCGATGCGCTCCAAAACCTCAAGACCCTCAGCGTGGATCCCATCATCGTTGGTTAGTAAGATACGCATATCGCAGCAATTCCTTATAAACGTCGCGCCGTCGTGCGGAAGGACATGACTGCCCTCCCATCAAAACAACGCTTACACCAAATTTTTAAGCACCAATGACTTCAAGGCCATTCATGTATGGGCGAAGAGCCTCAGGAACAGTGATGGTTCCATCTGCATTCTGGTAGTTCTCCATCACTGCAATCAGGCAGCGACCGACAGCAAGACCAGAACCGTTCAGGGTATGAACGAACTTCAGCGCCTTCTCACCTTCCACACGGTAGCGTGCGTTCATGCGGCGACCTTGGAAGTCACCACAAACAGAACAGGAAGAGATTTCGCGGTAAGCGTCCTGACCTGGAAGCCAAACTTCGATGTCGTAGGTTTTACGTGCACCAAAGCCCATATCACCACTACACAAAGTCACCACACGGTAGTGAAGACCCAAAAGCTTCAGAACCTTCTCCGCAGACTCGCGCATCCGCTCCAGCTCATCCAAAGAGCTGTTTTCATCCGTGACAGATACAAGCTCACACTTCTGGAACTGGTGCTGACGCAGCATACCAGCCGTATCACGTCCAGCAGAACCAGCTTCAGAACGGAAGCAGTAAGTCAGCGCAGTCACACGGATCGGCAGATCAGCCTCAGCAAGCGTTTCGCCTGCAACCATGTTGGTCAGTGGAACTTCAGCAGTTGGGATCAACCAGTGACCAGTTTCCTGATCGCGGAACTGATCCTCAGCAAACTTTGGCAGCTGGCTGGTACCGTAAAGAGCGTTATCACGCACCAGCAGTGGTGGAGAGACTTCTGTGTAGCCATGCTCACGGGTGTGCAGGTCGATCATGAACTGACCTAGCGCACGCTCCAGACGCGCAATCTGGCTCTTCAGAATAACAAAGCGGGAACCGGACATCTTGGCAGCAGTTTCAAAGTCCATGCCACCCAGCTTTTCGCCAAGCTCGTAGTGCTCTTTCGGCTCAAAATCCAGCTCGGGCTTCTCGCCATGCGTGTGCAGCAGAACGTTGTCAGCCTCGTCCTCACCCACTGGCACTTCATCCAGCGGAATGTTGGGGATAACAGCCAGAGCATCCTCAAGCGCAGCGTTCAGCTTGCGCTGTTCGTCTTCGCCGTTCTGAATAAAGCTTTTGATTTCGGCAACTTCAGCCTTCAGGGCCTCTGCTTTTTCCTTATCGCCCTGGCCCATGGCCATGCCGATTTCTTTGGATGCGGAGTTACGGCGCTGCTGCGCCTCCTGAAGCTTGGTGGTGTGGGAACGGCGCGCGTCGTCCAGTTCAACGAGCTGCGCAGCGCGTGGCTCTTGGCCGCGTTTTGCGAGAGCCGCATCAAGGCTCTCCTGATTTTCACGAATCCACTTGATATCAAGCATAACTTAGTAACCCCGGCAGGTTTGCCTTCTAAATAACCCGCCGGGAATAAACGTTAGAGCTGGAAGAGAGCTTACTCCTCTTCTTCCTTTTCCTTCTCTTCGCGCTTTTTCTCGACGAGCCTTACACAATAGATGGAGACTTCGTAGAGAAGCAGAGTGGGAAGTGCAAGACCGATCTGCGAAATCGGATCAGGAGGTGTTAAAATTGCCGCAGCTGCAAACGAGGCAACAATTGCGTACTTACGCTTAGATTTCAGGGAATCTGCAGTCGTAAGACCCGCGCGACCAAGAAGCGTCAAAACAACCGGAAGCTGAAAAACCAGACCGAACGCAAAGATAAGAACCATCACAAAGCTCAGGTACTCACTCACGCGCGGCAACATCTCAATAGATGCCTCTTCACCAACACCAAGCTGCTGCATGGCAAGGAAGAAACTCATGGCCATTGGCATCACAAGGTAGAACACCAGAGCAGCGCCAATCACAAACAGAATTGGCGTCGCAACCAGATAAGGCGCAAACGCGCGGCGTTCATGCTTGTAAAGGCCAGGAGCCATAAACATGTAGACTTGGCTGGCAATCACAGGGAAAGCGATAAACAACGCACCGAACAAGGCCAGCTTCATCTGCGTGAAGAACCATTCTTGCGGAGCTGTGTAAATCAACTTCACTTCCATACTTTCCCCAGCGGCCTCAGAATAAGGTCTGATCAGGAAGTTGAAGATGTCGTTAGAGAAGTAGAAGCAGACCACAAAGGCAATAGCGATCGCGATCACCGACTTCATCAGACGAGAACGCAATTCGATCAGGTGCTCAATCAGCGGCGCACGTGAATCTTCAATTTCGTTATCACTCATAAAATAGCCGCCCTAGCTTTCATCTTTGCTGGAAGGAGTGCTTGCGGCACTTTCTTTAGCTTTTTGCGTGGAAGCCAGCTCAGCAGAAGAGACAACTTTCTGCTCAGGCACTTCAGCCTTTACAGGCGCTGCTTCTGGAGCAGCTTCTGGCTTCGCCTCAGCAGAGCCCTCACCGTTCAGCGAGCTTTTCACATCGCTGGTCGCCTGGTTCATGCTGGTTTCAAGCTTCTTCTTCTCTTCCTCAAGGCTCTTTTTCAAATCACCAAGTGGATTGAAGTTCTGCGCAGCATCAGCCTGCTTCCGCATTTCATCAATGCCGGCCTGCTTCTCCGCTTCTTTGACAGCGTCATTCAAAGTGGACTGAAATTCGCCTGCCATCTTGCGCACGCTGCCGATTGCGCGCCCGATTGTGCGCAACATGCCCGGCAGTTCTTTCGGGCCAACCACCAAAATGGCAACCACAGCGACAAGCAGCAGCTCTGTCCATGCGATATCGAACATAAAGAAGCCGTTTCGTTATTGTCTCAATGACAGCCCGTCTCCAGGCTTTCATCGATGACGTGTCGTGCCGCAAACGGCACATCCACTAGGGAAAGGCGTAGGTTTCAAACTCTAGGTCAGAATAGACCGACTTTCCCTAAACAATTTGCATAGACTACCGATAAAGGAGACTTAGTCCTTTTTTGCGGTGTCTTCAGCTTTTGTCTGCGCGTTTACGCTTTCACCTGGAGCATGATCGATAACTTTCGGATCTTCAGCCTTTTCTTTGGCTTCCGCGTCATCCTCATTCAGCCCCTTCTTGAAGCTGTTGATGCCCTTTGCAACATCACCCATCAACTCGGAAATCTTTCCGCGACCAAACAGCAGAACTACGACAACCGCGATGATGACGATTTGCCAAATACCAATTGAGCCCATCAACCAAACTCCTTAAGAACTCTGAACCGTGTTTTGAGAGACACTACATCCCCTAGATACTAATAGGTAGTATCCAGAAGAATTACCCACTATGATTTACTGACGTCTCTCGCCCAAAAACCAAAACATTCTCTGCATTTATACACAAGTCTATGACATTTTCTGGGTAGAATTGTAATACATCCCTCGTACGAATACGTAGAGGCTGCACTATTCCATCAACTTGTACGTCCAGAAGATCTGTCTCACCTGCCATTACGCGAGAAATGACCTTGCCTTTGAACTGTCCCTCACCATGACATACCTTTAAGTGATGTGGTCTTACACATAAGGTCGCATGAGCCCCTTCTTCAAGGCCATTGGAGGAAAAATTCCCGATAGGCGTGACCACGCGGCCACCAACAACTTTTCCGGGTATCTCATTGAGATCCGAAAAGAATTTGGCAGCAAACAAACTATTCGGGCGGAAGTAGATATCCTCTGGCGTATCCAGTTGAACCACTTCTCCATTGCGCATCAGCGCAATTCTGTTACCCACCCGCAAGGCTTCTTCCGGGTCGTGTGTCACCACAACCGCCGTCGCACCCTGCATCTTGATCATCTCCAGCGTCTGCGTGCGCACATCATCGCGCAAACGACTGTCCAGACCTGAAAATGGCTCATCCATCAGCAGTGTATGAGGCCGCGGCGCCATCGCACGCGCCAGCGCAGCACGCTGCTGCTCACCACCGGATAGCCCGTGCGGATAATCATCCACATACTGACCCAGCCCAACCATCTGCAGCGCATCGCGCGCACGGCGTTCTGCCACATCAGCAGCCAGATCAGACAGGCCAAACTTCACATTTTCAAGAATCGTTAAATGCGGGAACAGCGCATAGTCCTGGAACATAAGTCCAACACCGCGTTTTTCAGGCGGCAGGAAATTCCGCTCATCCGCAACCACAGAACCATTGATATGGACGCTACCCTGCTGCTGACGCACAACCCCTGCCGCAATACGCAGGAGCGTGGTTTTTCCGCAACCGGAATGGCCAAGCAAACACAGCACTTCCCCGCTCTTCAAAGAAAGCGAAACACCGCGAACCGCAGGTAACCCCCCATAATGATGGCAGATATTGTCAAACACCAGTCGTTCTGATGCTGCAACCTTCCCTGGTTCCATTAGTCCCTCTTCAAACTCGCACGGCGGTCGACCAAATCATCGACTCTCCTGCATGTGTTTATTTTTCTCCGGCGTCTTCTTCAAGTGCACCAGTTGCAAACATTTCACTTTCATCCAGAGGATCTTCATCCTCCGTAAGGTCAATACTGTCGTCTGGAGCCGGCACATGGAAGCTGGCCGGGATAGCACTGTCCAACAGCCCCGCCCCTTTCAGCTCCTCAAGACCTGGCAGATCCTTGATGGTTTCCAGACCAAAATGATCAAGAAAATCAAAGGTGGTTCCGTAAGTCACAGGACGGCCCGGCGTCCGCCGGCGACCACGCATACGCACCCAACCCGTTTCCAGCAGCACATCCAATGTGCCCTTAGATGTAGAAACCCCGCGAATATCTTCAATCTCCGCACGGGTCACAGGTTGGTGAAAAGCAATAATCGCAAGAGTTTCCAGTGCCGCACGTGAAAGGCGCCGCTGCTCCACCGCCTCGCGATGCAAAATGAACGAAAGATCTTCAGCCGTGCGGAACGACCAGCGATCCTCGCTAGAGCGCAGCTGCACACCGCGCTTGCGATAAAACGCGCGCAAACGGTTCAGCGCCCCGCGGATATCACGATCTCCCGGAATACGCTTGGAAAGCTCGGTAAAGCTCAAGGGCTCTGCACTGGCAAAAATCAGAGCCTCAACCATGCGGTCGGTCTCCAGAAGCTCACCAGCATCAGCCACCTCAAGAGCCTCATCCTGCGAAACGGCGTCGAGAAGATCAGGTGTTTCACTCATGACAACTCAACCTCTTTCTCATCGCGCTCTTCCATGGGTTCACCCGCACCGATCTCTTCCGGTGTACGCTGCGAAGCGCGTACATAAATGGTTTCAAACGGCCCGGACTGCTGAATATCAATCACGCCTTCGCGCACCAGTTCCAAACTGGCTGAGAACGCAGACGCCATCGCCGTAGCCCGCTCCTGCGGATCTTCCAGATAAGCTGTCAGAAAGCGCTCAATGGGCGTCCATACAGCCACCTGCCCCACAAGACGGGTCAAAATATCCCGCGCATCCTGTAGTGACCAAACCTGCCGCCTCTTCACGTGCACGGACGTCACCGAATGACGCTGGCGCTGCGAGGCATAGGCCATCAGCAGATCATACAGCGTGGCAGTCCAAACACTACGTCGTTCAACCGACACAGTCTCAGGAGCACCACGCACAAACACATTCCGGCCCAGACGCGCCCGGTTCATCAGCTTGGCCGAAGCATCCCGCATGGCTTCCAACCGTTGCAGACGAAACGCCAGCGCAGCCGCCAGCTCTTCCCCGGTTGGTTCATCCGTATCTTTCTGCTGCGGAATGAGCAGGCGCGACTTCAGATAAGCCAACCACGCCGCCATAACCAGATAATCCGCCGCCAGTTCCAACCGCAACCGGCGAGCTTCCTTCACAAACTCAAGATACTGCTCGGTCAGCGCCAGAATGGAGATCTTGGTGATATCAACTTTCTGGCTGCGCGCCAGTGTAAGCAACAGATCGAGCGGGCCTTCAAACCCATCCACATCTACAAGCAGGTTCGGCTCGCCAGTCGCGGGCTGCTCTGGGGCCGCCGCGCCTGCCAACGCTTCTTCTACCTGTTCAGTGGCCTCACTGTCGCTCAAGCATCAATCCCTTTGGCTTTTGCGGTTAGCTCATCAAACTCCGCCCGCAGCGCATGTACATCCCCATCAAACACCTGGGTATTTCGATGCATAGCCGCTTCAAAGCGCTCCGCCCGCTTGCCATCCACCTCTGGCACAGCAGAGGCAACTATTTTCATCTCGTCCAGCTCACCATTGCAATGCAGCACCAGATCACAGCCAGCGGCAACAATCTTTTCCACCCGCTCCTTCAGTTCACCGCCAAGGGCTTTCATGGAGATATCATCACTCATCAAAACGCCGTCAAATCCGATCGCTTCCCGGATAACCCTCTGAATAGCATAGGAAGATTGCGTAACAGGATGATCTCCATCAATCTCTTTAAAGACGATGTGAGCTGTCATCCCCATAGGGCAATCATTCAACAACTTGAACGGCAAAAAGTCTCTTGCCTCAAGCTCAGCAAAGCTGACATCCACTTCCGGCAACGCAAGATGAGTATCAACCAGCGCACGCCCATGTCCCGGCATATGCTTCATCACCGGCATCACACCAGCCGCCAGACAGCCATCCATAGCCGCCCGCCCCATATCGCTCACCAACCGTACATCAGAACCATAAGCGCGCAGACCGATAATGTTGCTCGCACCTTCAATCGGCATATCAAGGCATGGAATGCAGTTGCCGGTCAGTCCAAGGTCACGCAAATCAAGCCCGATCAGCAGCGCATGCAAATAAGCCGCCCGCTTTGCCGCTTCCGGATCTTGCCCGTAAAGCTGCCCAAGCGTCCCTGCTGCTGGATAGACTGGCACATGCGGCGCACCAAAACGCTGCACACGGCCACCTTCCTGATCAATAAAGACAGGCGCATCTGCACGCCCGACAGCCTCACGAAAATCCGCGCAAAGGCGGCGGATTTGATCGGGCGTTTCCATGTTGCGTGCAAAAAGGATCAGACCAACAGGTTGCTGATCACGAAAAAAGGCTTTGTCCTCAGCACTAAGCGTGAGCCCAAGGCATCCGGAAATGAACGATTTTAAAAACATGAGTAAAGCTGGTAGCTTGACGCAATGACTGCGTCAAGCTCCAAAGCGTATTCCCAAAAGCGGGAAACTCGTTTTAGTTACGGCGGACGTAACAGTCACCGCCTGCAGATTTGAACTCACCACAGAAGGTGTTCGCACTGGTCGGCCCGTCAAACGGAACCTGAATGCGGTAGTAAATGCCTTTATCGCCAAGGTCCGCACGGGTGATCACCGGTGTTACCAGCGCCATCAGATTTGGATAGCGACTGTTGTAACGGCGGATCTGACCGCGAGCATCCTCAACAGTGCGCACAGACGCCACCTGCACAATGTAAGTGCCGGCAGGAATCTCACCAACAACACCTGCACCCGGTGTTGGCGTTGGTGCAACAGCCTGCGGATTAACAGCAGCTGTCTGCGTGTTCTGGTTACCTGTCAGGTTCAGCGGCGCATTGCTCGCACGAGACGTTGGCTGCGGCTGCAGTGGCGTCAGTGTGCTGGAGCGAACAGTGCCACTGCCAGTATTGGCAGAAGCAACTACAAACGGCTTGGACTGAGGCACAACACTCACACCAAGAAGCGTGTTGCGTTGTTCAGTTGGCGTTGCCACCGGCGCATTCGCGAACGCATCCTGAAGGCTGGTTGTGGTGTTTGCAGCTGCCGCCTGCTGGTTCGCACTCTGGTTTTCACCCGGTAGCGGATCCCACTGACCAGTGCTTGCAGGTTGCGTAGCAGGCACAACACTTGCAGTGTTCTGCGGATTGGTGTTGCGAACAGTGCTGGTCACAATACGCGGCTGTGCAGTTGCAGGCGCAACAGCAGTGCCCTCACGTTGAACGATAGTTCCGTCCGGACGCACAATCACAGTGCGCACCTTCTTGGTCGGGTTCACATCAAACACGCTGGACTTGGCCGTATCTGTCTCGCTCGCTGCTGGTGGCAGCGGTGTCACAGGTGCATCTTCACGCTGAACCATCTTCTCGCCAGTCGCTGGCTGAGACGCTTCTTCAGGCGTAAAGATTTTGGCCTGATCGTTGTTCTTCGGTTGAGCAGAAGGAGATGGCATCTCTTTCATTGGAGAAGCATCTGCCCGGATAATTGGTGGAGGCACGGCATCACCGCCAGTTCCACCGAAGTCGAACATGAACAGACCAGCACCGCCGATCACGACAATCCCGCCGATGAGCGAAGCGGCCATCAGGCCCTTGCGTAGACCACCACTGCGGCCAGTCTCTTCTTCAACCGGAACATCAACAGAAACGCGCGGCACAGCTTGCGGAAGCACACCGCCATCAAGGCTTGGGTCTTCCTTGCGCATCGCCTGAGCAACAGCATCAAGATCATATCCACCCGGAGGCGGTGTCTGATCTTCGCTCTGTTTCTTGGCAGCGCTCAAAGCTTCCTGATGAGCCGCCTCGGTCTGCGCCAGCTTTTCAGCAGCAGCAGGCCAGGACATTTCATCCAGAGACGTATCATTGGTCACGCTCTCATCCAGCTGCCAGGCCTCATCAGCCTCATTAGCAAATGGATCAATTTCCTGAGCAGCCTGCTCAAATCCGGCGCTCATGCGCTCAAATTCGTTCAGTTCAGCAGCTACTTCCGGCTCCAGCTCTGGTTCCGGCTCTGGCTCAGGTTCCTGCGCGATTTCATCTGCAAAGATGTCATCAACGCTCTCTTCAATCTGTTGAGCAATGTCCCGCTCTGGCTGAGGCGCCACTGGCTCGGCAACCACGGTCGGCTGCTCTTCCCCTTCCAGACTGAACTCAGCCATCAACGCATCTTCAAGATGCCCTGCTGGAATAACAGTTTCCTGTGCAGGCGCTTCAGCAGCCGTAATGTGCTCGCCTTCCAGCTCCGCACCGGTGTCTGCCGCAAACGCAGCCATATCAGGCTCAAACGAGATGTTTTCAGCCGCTGGCGCCACATCATCATGAGTGCCACGCAGCTGCGGCTCAACAGGAGCAGCCTCAACCTTAGGCTCTGGTGCAGGCGCTGCCTGAACAGCAGCAGCGGCGGCAGTTGCCCGCTCTGCTGCACGCTCAGCACGCCAGCTGTCATAATCACTCTGAGAAAGCTCATTGAGCGCACGCGGTTCAGCAGAAGGCGCAGCCGCAGTTGGCTCCGCAGGACGCGGCGTTGTCACCGGACGCGGTTCAGCATTGCGGCGCTCAAGACGCTCACGCAAAGTCTGCTCAGGACGCACGTCACGCGTACCAACAGCATCCAGCGTTGGTGTCGCACGGCTTACAGTGCGCTGAGGACGAGCAGTCTGCTCACGCTCCACCTGCGACTGGTTGAGAGAAGCCACAAGGCTTTCCTCCAGATCACGGGACAGAACATCATCCATTTCTGGTTCAGCGGTAAAATCAGCGGCAGTCACTGGCTGGCGCACAGGTGCAGGCTCAGCAGGAACATCACCGGAAACAGGCGCAGAGGCAGGAAGCGGCTTAGGCTCCGGCACAGACTTTGCCTTCGGAACTGGTGGCAGATCACTCACATAATCAACCGCATCACCTGAGGCGCCGGATGTCAGCGCAGCAGAGCTCAGATCCGCGAACGGATCCGCATGCCCGGTAGATGCAGATGGTTTTGGAGATGCAAACACGGCATCAAGAGCCGCAAATGAATCTTGAGTGGATGCAGGCTCATTCGTTTCAGCTGCACCCACTGAATAATCATCGACCTGAGGAGCAGATGGCTCAACAGGCGCACTTGCACTGCGCTCATCACTTTTGGGGAACAGCGGACGTTCAGATACTTGGCTTTCGACGCGAGAACTCGGACGGTACTGAGCTGTGCTCTCACCGACAATTCTGGCAAGTTCTACGAGCGGATCCTGATCGCCTGCCCACTGTTGCGGTTCATCGCCTGCCGTTTGCCTAGCAGAAACCTCACCCGGTCCCGGATACTTGGAGCGATTAGTCATTGCAGCGGTGTTTTCCCTTAAATAAGAGGCTCGCAATCCCCACCGCGAACCTCCAGTACTCTATAACTGTGCTCAGGCACTAGCGCATTTCATTCGGTGCTGTGACACCCAAAACATTGAGGCCAGAAGCAATTACCTGTGAAACTGCATAGACTAACGCGAGTCGAGCTTTGGTTAATTCTGGCGTTTTATCATTAATAAAGCGTAATTGCGGCTTTTCCTTGCCTCTGGACCAGTGTCCATGCAGGGCGCTTGCAAGCTCATACAGATAGAACGCAATACGGTGCGGCTCGTGGTTTTCTGCGGCTCCGTCAACAATTCGAGGCCATTGAGCCATCTTGGCAATCAGTGCCAATTCGCCCTCGTCCTCAAGTTGTGCAAAATCTGCAGACTGCAACTCTTCAGCTGTGTTGGAGAACCAATCCAGTTCCTCAGCAGCCTGACGCAGCACAGAATGGCACCGAGCATGACCGTATTGAACATAAAACACTGGATTGTCTTTTGACTGCTCTTTCACCTTGTCAAAATCGAAATCCAGCTGCGCATCGTTCTTACGATAGAGCATCATAAAGCGTACCGCATCCACGCCCACTTCATCAACCACATCGCGAAGGGTGATGAAATTACCAGAGCGCTTGGACATTTTGAATTCCGCACCGCCCTTGAACAGCTTCACTAGCTGACAAAGACGAACGATAACATCCACATCGCCGCCAGAGATCGCGTTGCCGATCGCTTCCAGACGCTTCACGTAGCCCGCATGGTCTGCACCAAGCACAAAAATGATCTCTTTGAAGCCACGCTCAATCTTGTCGCGCATGTAAGCAACGTCAGCCGCAAAGTAAGTGTAGCTGCCATCAGACTTCACCAGCGCACGGTCACTATCATCACCGTAGTTGGAGGAACGGAACAAGGTCTGCTCACGATCTTCCCAGTCCTCTGGCACTTCACCTTTTGGTGGTGGCAGAGTGCCGTTGTAAACCAGATCACGCTTGCGCAGAGCGTCCAGCGTCAGATCAATAGCGTTGCCCTGACCATGCATGGTCTTTTCAGAGAAGAACACATCGTGCTTGACGTTCAGCGCGCCAAGATCCCCGCGGATCATGTCCATCATCTTGTCAACGGTATAACCCTTCAGCAGAGCAAGACGCTCAGCCGGAGCCATATCCTTCAGGCTTTCACCATACTCTTCCGCCAGAGATTTACCGACAGGAATAAGGTATTCACCCGGATAATAACCCTCAGGGATCTGACCGATATCTTCACCCAGCGCTTCGCGGTAGCGCAGGAAGGCAGAGTTCGCCAGAGTATCAATCTGAGAGCCTGCATCGTTGATCACGTATTCACGGGTCACGTCATAACCGGCAAACTGCAGCAGGCTCGCCAGCGCGTCACCAACCACAGCACCACGGGTATGACCCACATGCATTGGACCAGTCGGGTTCGCAGAAACGTATTCCACGTTCACCTTCAGGCCATCGCCACGTGCGGATGCGCCAAACTTGTCGCCCTTGGCAACAACGTCGCCAATCACACGCTCCCACAGGGTTTTGCTGACGCGAATGTTGATGAAGCCAGGTCCGGCAACATCAACAGCTTCAACTTCACTGTCGGCGCGCAGGCCCTCCGCAATCTTTTCAGCAAGATCACGCGGCTTCATCTTCAGCTGTTTAGCCAGCACCATGGCAGCATTGGTTGCCAGATCGCCATGCGCAGCATCCCGAGGAGGTTCAACAGTCACACGTCGGAGATCCAGCTCCGGCGCGTCTGCAGCAAGGTCGAGGCCCTTGACTACACTGTTTACCCTTTCGGCGAAGTCTGCAAAGATGTTCATTTTTAATAGCCTAGTTTTGACAGCTCACAGGGTTTTGCAAAGCCGTAGCCCCACATAAACTCCGTGAATTAATAGTGTTTGAATTGGCGCATTACCCCAGTTCAGGGGTATCGTCAAATAATCGTCGATGTTCGTCTATGGCATAACGATCTGTCATGCCTGCAATGAAGTCACAGACCCTGCGGGCCACCACCTCATCACTCTCGCCATTCAATCCTGTACACCACGGTTCTGGCATTCTTTCCGGTGCCTTAAAGTAGGCATGGAATAAATCCCGCACCACCTTGGCCACCTGCTTGCGAACAGCCAGAACACTTTCGTGCCGGTAAAGATTGGCGAACAAAAACTCTTTCAACTCGCGCTCTTCTCGCGCCATTTCAGTTGAAAAGGCAATAACAGGACCATTTGCATCACGAATATCCCCGCATTTCTTGGGAGAAAGTTGATTAATTCGGGAAATACTCTCCGCAATCACGTCCTCCACCATGCCGGTGATACATCTGCGCCCGATCTCGTGAATGCGCCGCGCATCCTCAAGGCCGGGATATTTCCCGTCCACCTCGTCCAGAATGCGCTTCAGATAAGGCACATCTTTCATGGCCTCAAAGCTGAGCAGCCCTGCCCGCAATCCATCATCCAGATCATGCGCGTCATAGGCGATATCATCTGCAAGTGCCGCCACCTGTGCTTCCGCACTTGGCCACGACCACAGCAGCAAATCCTGATGCTTGGCATATTCACTCACGGCAAACGGCAAGCCCTTACCTGAAAGCTTGCCACACGGTGCGCCAGAACGATCTGTCAGCGGCCCATTGTGCTTGACCAGCCCCTCCAGCGTTTCCCACGCCAGGTTGAGCCCGTCGAACTCCGCATAGCGGCGCTCCAGATCCGTCACGATGCGCAGGGACTGGGCGTTATGGTCAAACCCGCCGTAATCCGCCATGCATTCATGCATCACATCCTCACCCTCATGCCCGAACGGCGTATGCCCAAGGTCGTGTGCCAGAGCCAGACATTCGGCCAGATCCTCATCCAATCGCAGCGCACGGGCCAGTGAACGGGCAATCTGGGAAACCTCAATGGTATGGGTCAGTCGCGTACGGAAATGATCGCCCTCATGATACACAAAGACCTGCGTCTTGTGCTTCAAACGACGGAAAGCAGCTGAATGGATAATGCGGTCACGATCCCGCTGGAACGGCGTGCGCGTCGGGCTGTCAGATTCAGGATAAAGCCGTCCGCAGCTCAATTCCGGATCAACAGCATACTCGGCGCGCGGCTGAGCCCCGTATCCTAACGTCTTGACCATTCCTTATCCCCCACCCGCTATCATGAGAAAACCACAGAGCCATACCCGCTGATTTTCTTATCACAGCAATGACATAACAGATGTAAAGGCCCTGTAAACAATCGCTTTCCCAAGCCAAATGCAATTTAGCAACAAAATACTATGGAAATTAGCGTGTAGACCACCTAAATTACAAATCAAAGAAAGTACAAGCCCCCAGGCAAGACCCGATTATGACCCAGACCCCAGAAAATACCGTTGGTTTAACGGACAAGGCCGCAAAACGCGTAGCCCAGATTCTTGAAAAGGAAGCAGACGGCAGCATGCTTCGCATTTCTGTCGAAGGTGGCGGCTGTTCCGGCTTTCAATACAAGTACGACATCGTTGAAGAACAGGAAGACGACGACCTCGTCCTGGCCAAACTTGGCGCCACCGTTCTCATCGACAGCATTTCCCTGCAATACATGGCAGGCTCTGAAATTGACTTCGTGACAGATCTCATGGGCCAGTCCTTCCAGATCACCAACCCGCAAGCCGCCGCCGGCTGCGGATGTGGCACAAGCTTCTCCATCTAATCTAGCACCTGCCGGTCTTGAGGGGATAACTTCAGCTCATTTCATCTGATCGCGAGCCCACACGGCGAGGCCCACCGCCTCGCCCACACAAAAAACGCAACTTTCCCCCTTTCCTTTCAAACCAACGCACATTTCAACGCAAAGCAGTTATTCCCACTTCGCCTAGGATTTATCCTCTCTCAGCCTACTCTGATATGAGATCAGATCGCGCTCTTTGCTCCAAATTCAAAGCAAAATGACCGGTTCAACGTGTTGTTAGCATCGACTCAAGTTATGACTAGGCAGGTATTACGATCTAAACATTGCTGGGGGCGCGATTATGGAACTCAACATCGACTACATCCACGAGCAGGTTCAACGTCATTATTCCAGCAACAATTGCTTCGCCAAACTCTCCTGGCCCTACCACGGCTTTTACTTGGTAATCAGGGGAGGCAACTCAACTCCAAGTGCTAATCTCGCACCTTTGAGCGCGATGACAGGCATTCGGATGGTTACTTTAGATACAAGTCCAGATGGCGTTTTGCGTCCAAACATATTCTCTATCAGCTGTCAAACTGAAGAAGATGCCTGCAAATACATTTGCGAAAGTGAACGCGAAACCTATGTCAAAAGCTATTGCAACAGTGCATTCTTCTTCAATATTCAGTCGCAGTTGATAATTAAATCAAACGAATCCGTCACTTACCAGTTCCAGAAACATCTTGTAAGAAACATGGGGTTCCCAGAATTTCAGTTTATAAGAGAGCAAAGACAACTGACGGATTCATCCGGCTTTTATCCAGAAGAGCTCATCGCCCTTGGTCTCATGAGCCGGTTCTATTGGAACTGCACCACAGAGAGGCTGTCAGGACTGATCCCAGAAAGAACAATTCCACCTGCCCAAGGTATCTCACCCAAACGCCTGAAGAACCTCGCAAAAGATCAGTCCATATTGGATCGTGTCATCACGAACTTCAAAAAAGCACGTTTCCTAAACAGCAACAACGGGGCCTTCATGTCAGGCTGGCTTACGGAGCAGTCGTTTACGACTAGACCTAGACCAATAGAAATCCCCGCTTGACCATCCACATACACTTTTCCTGCTTACCTTGCCCTCCTGCGGGACCGTGCTAGAACAAATACAGGACATACACAAAGCAAGCAGCCAAAGCTCTGCTGCTTTCTCGAAGGGAGACCCGATGAAAATCGCAAGCTGGAACATCAATGGCGTCAAAGCGCGGTTAGAAACGGTTCTCAAGTGGCTCGAAGAAGAGCAGCCAGATGTCGCCTGTTTTCAGGAAATTAAATCGGTTGATGAGAACTTCCCGCGCGCTCCGTTTGAAGAGCTCGGCTACAATCTGGAAACCCACGGCCAGAAAGGTTTCAACGGCGTAGCGATCCTGTCCAAACGTCCGTTTGAAGAGGTCAATCGCCGCCTTCCGGGCGATGAGCAAGACGAACAGGCCCGCTATATTGAGGCTGTCATTGCTGGCAACAACGAGCCAATCCGTGTCGGCTGCCTTTATCTGCCAAACGGCAACCCGGTAGAGACCGAAAAGTTCCCGTACAAGCTGCGCTGGATGGATCGTCTCCACAAACACGCTGAAAAGCAGCTGGAGAAGGAAGAGGCATTTCTTCTGGTCGGAGACTACAACGTCATCCCTGAGCCAGAAGATGCAAAGAAACCAGAGGCATGGGTTGGCGATGCGCTCTTCCGCCCAGAAAGCCGCCAACGCTTCCGCGCCCTGCTCAACCTCGGCTTTACAGAGGCTGTGCGCGCGACCAACAGCAATGCCGGAACCTACACTTTCTGGGACTATCAGGCAGGCGCATGGCAACGCGACAACGGCATCCGTATTGACCACCTGTTGCTCTCGCCAGAAGCCGCCCGCATCATGCAAGGCGTCGGCATCGACAAACACGTCCGCGGCTGGGAAAAGCCATCGGACCACGTCCCGGTCTGGGTTGAGCTCTCTGCCTGATCGCAGCTCACCAACCGGGCACACCCTATCAAGAACTCTGGTGGCGGCCTCGCCACCAGCCCTCCTCATTATTCCATCAAAACATAATCAAACAGAAGTCTGGGAGGACATCTGATGGCTTGGCAACCAGCTGACAATCGTTATGACACCATGAAGTACAACCGCTGCGGGAAGAGTGGCCTCAAGCTACCTGCCATTTCCCTCGGCCTCTGGCACAACTTCGGTGAAACCACCCCACACCAGACCAAACGCGAGATGTGCCGCACCGCGTTCGATCTGGGCATCACACACTTCGATCTGGCCAACAACTACGGCCCGCCTCCAGGCAGCGCGGAAACCGCCTTTGGCGAGATCCTGCGCACCGATTTTGCCGGTTATCGCGACGAGCTCATCATCTCCTCCAAAGCTGGCTATGACATGTGGCCGGGACCATATGGCGAATGGGGCAGCCGCAAGTATCTCATCGCCAGCTGTGATCAGTCTCTGAAGCGTATGGGGCTAGACTACGTCGACATCTTCTATTCCCACCGCTTTGATCCGGACACCCCACTGGAAGAGACTATGATGGCCCTCGACCAGATCGTTCGTCAGGGAAAGGCGCTTTACGCAGGCATCTCCTCCTACAACTCCAAGCGCACCAAGGAAGCGGCCAAAATCCTGAAGGAACTGGGCACCCCGTGCCTGATCCATCAGCCAAGCTACTCCATGCTCAACCGCTGGGTGGAAGAAGACGGCCTGCTCGACACGCTGGAGGAAGAAGGCATCGGCTCCATCGTCTTTTCCCCGCTCGCGCAAGGCATGCTGACCAACAAGTACCTGAACGGCGTGCCAGATGACAGCCGCGCAGGAAAACACGTAGGCTCCTTCCAGGAAAGCTTCCTCAATGAGACCACCCTTGGCCATATCCGCTCCCTGAACGAGATCGCCCAGAACCGCGGTCAAACGCTGGCACAGATGGCTCTGGCATGGGTCCTGCGCAAAGGCCGCGTCACCTCCGCCCTGATCGGCGCCAGCCGCAAGGAACAGGTGATCGACTGCGCAGCGACCATCAACAATCTGGAGTTCACGGAAGAAGAACTGACCGCCATCGATCAGTACGCCACAGAGGCCAACATCAACCTCTGGGCCCAATCCGCCGAACGCGAAGGCCCTTCCCGTCCAGCGAAGAAAAAATAAAATTTAAGGCGCGGGGCTCTGCTCCGCGCCACTTAAAGCGGCTTAATTAGCAGGTCGCAGCCCGGCGCAACTTGAACTTCTCAGGCGCTTTACATTTCTGAAGCACATACGGCGCCTTTTTAGAGCGGCTAAGCCCGTATGGATCTCCCTTCAAGGAAGCAACAACACCCTTCGCTGAGAACTCGCGAGGCGAACAGCTCCACTTTCCACCACGCTTGTTGGTGACAGGATTATAGGTGTTCGAGCCATACTGGTAGCAAACAAACTGTCCATCCACTTTCCATCGGCCCGGTAGAACAACTTTGTTTCCCGGATACCAAAGGAAGTTTGTTTTGTTTGCCCCGAAGTACTCCACCTGGAAGCCGTGCAAACGGTTAAAACTCAAATAGGTTCGGCCCGCACGCGGGTACTCAGGAAACAAGTTCTCCTGATACATGATCCGGCTAAACTCCTTCTGAGATGAAACCCCGGAGTTACAGCCTGCCAGAAGAGCCAATGCTCCAACAGCAAGCGAACACTTCAGCAAAGTCCTCATGTAAACCTCTATTCATATGCAGCAATCACGCAAATGAAGTAGCAGTCAGCAACAGAACTCAAAAGTGCATTTTCAGCTTTCACAGCACATATCAAAAGCTTTCAATACAATCTAGATAATTGATATTAATAGTGATTTTCTTTTTATTAAACCTAGCGAAAAGTGAGCGTTACACCCACTCCCGCCACTATCTGATCAAGACCGAGGATCCAGCCCCTTCTCTTCAAAGTACGCAAGTGCGGTGTTCAGGCCATTGAGCGCGGCTGGCACGCCGGCATAAACGGCCATTTGCCAGATGATCTCAAGGATCTCTGAGGGACGCGCGCCTGCATTCAGCGTGTGCTCGATGTTCATGGCCAACTGCGGTCCGGTGTGCCCACCCATCGCAGTGAGAGCGGCAATGCTGCAAAGCTGCCGGGTTTTCAGATCAACCCCTTCGCGGCCATAATGCATACCATAGGCCCAGTCCACGACACTCTCAGACATGCCGGGCACTGCTGCATCATATTTGGCAGCAAGCTTCTTTCGCAGTTCGGGATTTAAAATGCTCAGGACGTCCTCAGCTTTCATAGGCCAGTCTCCTCAGGTTACAAACAACCGCTGATCAAACCTGCCTATCTGCCTCCTCTTGATAATCAGTGAGTTTACCCGCGAGAAGTTGAGCTGTTTGGAAACAATACGTACCGAACTCACCAACCGGTATCAGGAACTATCACACCTGAAACAACCCGCCTAACCGGCCGAAACAGTGCAGAAACTTGCCATTCGCACAATTCCCGCAGGGCCTACTGTTTATTCCAGATCAGATCTGATAGGCATTTCTACGAGTAATACCAGATGATTGCGGAGCCCCTGAATGCTTGAAGACCTTCAAACCCCTTGCCTCTTGCTCGATGAAGCTGCGATGAACCGAAATATCAAAGGCATGGCAGACAGGTTCAAGCAGATCGGAGTGCCGCTCCGCCCGCATCTCAAAACAGCCAAGTCCATCGACGTCGCCCGCATCCTGCAAGACCACGGGGCAGACCGCTGGACTGTCTCCACGCTAAAGGAAGCAGAGTACTTTTCCTCCTTCGGCCTCAAAGATATCCTCTATGCCGTCTCCATCGTCCCGCAGAAGATGGAACGCATCATGCAACTCAACCGCGCCGGCGCTCAAATGTCCATCTGTCTGGATAGTACCGAGATGGCAACACACCTTTCTACCATGACACTGGATGGCCCGAAGCCACGCGTCTATCTGGAGGTTGACGTTGACGGTCACCGCACCGGTGTGAAGGCAGACCAGCAGCGTGCAGTTGATGTGGCAAGAATACTTGCAAACGCATCTAATCTGGAGTTCGCAGGCGTCATGGCCCACGGCGGCGGCGTCAGTTATGCAGCAAACGGGCAGCAGGAACTGGAAGCTGCAGCCGAACAGGAGCGCACCTGCACCCTCGCAGTAAAGGACGCTATTCTTGAAGCTGGCCTCCCATGCCCACAAGTCAGCATCGGCTCCACACCAACAGCCCTCTTCGGAACCTCCTTTGAGGGCGTTTCTGATGTCCGCGCAGGGGTTTACGTCTTTCAGGATGTGTTTCAGGCCAACCTTGGCATGTGCGCCATGGAAGATGTGGCAGCCACCGTGCTCACCAGCGTCATCAGCCACGCACCTCACCTCAACCGCATCGTCGTCGATGCCGGAGGCCTTGCTCTGTCCAAGGACCGCTCTTGCGCAAGTCAAAGCAACGACTGCGGTTTCGGCCTTCTCAGTGACGTCGACGGACATGTAGATCCGCTGCTTTACGTGCAAGGTGTGAGCCAGGAGCATGGCTACATCACCACCAGAGATGGCAGCCCATTACCCTTCGAACTCTACCCACTTGGATCACAGCTTCGTGTTCTGCCCAACCATTCTTGCATGACTGTCGCAGCCTATGAGGGGTACCATATGATCAATGGTGACCATGAGGGAGAGTGGTGGCCGCGCTGTAACAGATGGTAGGTCAACCCTTTCCATCAAGAATGCCTTTCACATCTCACTGAGGTGTACAGTTTGTCGCACTAGGAAATTGATTGGCAAAAGTTTTTTCCGGTTTGAGCACTCAAACTCTCCTGTGCATATCACCGTTTACCAATAAAGAAGTGTGGCCGAATTGAGTCTTTTTGGCCACCTCCACACCCCCGCCGGAAGCCCAAAAGTCGATTTTCCACCTCGCGCACTAATATTTCAAACTTCGCATGGCAGCTATGCAGATTTGAGATACCTACATTATACTTACTATAATGTACTTAGTTCGCACCTAAGTGGAAATGCGGGCGCCCTATTTAAGGGTTTCGCAAATGCACAAAATCAACACCTTCAAAGTCACAATTTAGCAAGTAAATTCATAGGATTAGAACCATTTCAGACCCCATTGCAACGCACACAACCTGAGCGAGTTATATCACCACTTGCAATTGGTCGCCCAATATCCAAAATGTATGCATTTGTATAATTCTGCCTTGCATTTTTTGCAGGTCTGCTGTCCATTTCAGAATTGACATAGATCAAGATGCGGCCCCACTCGGGGAGTACAGTCAACGTCAACAAGCACTGGATGCAAGAAAGCGTAACACTCTGCAAGCCTTTGGAATTTACTTGTAGCGCCACGCTGATTTGCTCAAATGATGAAGGACCTAAAAATGGGCGTTCACCAGAACATCGATAAGGCTAATGCCGACACTCTTCCTTTTCTGAAAGAGGACGGACCCAAGGCTTACGCAGGTTTCAAAAAGGGCGACTGGAACAAAGAAGTTGACGTGCGCAATTTCATCCAGCTCAACTACACCCCTTATGAAGGTGCTGACGACTTCCTCGCTGGCCCGACAGAAGCAACCACCAAACTCTGGGACGCTGTTCTTGAGTTGATGAAAGAAGAAAACAAGAAAGGTGTTCTCGACGCAGACACCGAAGTTGTTTCTTCCATTGTTTCTCACGCTCCAGGCTACATCAACAAAGATCTCGAAAAGATCGTTGGTCTGCAGACCGATGCTCCATTGAAGCGCGCACTGATGCCTTATGGCGGCCTGAAAATGGCAGTCGCAGCTCTGGAAAGCAACGGCTACAAGCTTTCTGAGAAAACCGCTGAAATCTTCCAGAAGCACCGCAAGACCCACAACGATGGCGTTTTCGATGTCTACACTCCGGAAATCCGCCGCGCTCGTTCTGCTGGCATCGTAACCGGTCTTCCTGATGCATATGGCCGTGGCCGTATCATCGGTGACTACCGCCGCGTTGCGCTGTACGGTATCGACAAGCTGATGGAAGACAAGAAAGCACAGCACGCTTCTCTGGACGGCAACGTCCTGAACGAAGAAACACTGCGCCTTCGTGAAGAAATCTCCGAACAGTACCGTTCCCTCGCTGAACTGAAGGAAATGGGCGCTGCACACGGCTTCGACATCGGCCGCCCTGCAGAAAACGCTCAGGAAGCAATCCAGTGGCTCTACCTCGGCTACCTTGCAGCGATCAAGGAGCAGAACGGTGCAGCTATGTCTCTGGGCCGCACAACCACCTTCCTGGACATCTACATCCAGCGTGATCTGGACAAAGGCGTCATCACGGAAGCTGAAGCTCAGGAACTGATGGACCACTTCGTCATGAAGCTCCGCATGGTCCGCTTCATGCGTACTCCAGACTACAACGCTCTATTCTCTGGCGATCCGGTATGGGTAACTGAATCCATCGGCGGTATGGGCATCGATGGCCGCACACTGGTCACCAAGAGTTCCTTCCGCGTTCTGCAGACCCTTGTGAACCTCGGCCCCGCACCAGAGCCAAACCTGACCGTTCTGTGGTCTGAGCACATGCCTAAGGGCTTCAAAGACTACTGCTCAAAGATCTCCATTGAGACATCTTCTGTTCAGTACGAAAATGATGACCTGATGCGTCGTTACTGGGGTGATGATTACGGTATCGCTTGCTGTGTATCTGCAATGCGTATCGGTAAACAGATGCAGTTCTTCGGTGCACGTGCCAACCTTGCAAAAGCAATGCTTTACGCAATCAACGGCGGTATCGACGAGAAAACTGGCAAACAGGTTGGTCCAAAAGCACACCCAATCACCGGCGACGTGCTGGAATGGGAAGAGCTGGAACCACTTTACGACCAGATGCTCGACTGGATTGCAAAGGTTTACGTTCAGGCGCTGAACTGCATCCACTTCAGCCACGACAAGTACAACTACGAGCGCGTTGAAATGGCGCTGCATGACCGCGACATCCTGCGCACCATGGCGTGTGGTATTGCTGGTCTGTCAGTTGTTGCTGACAGTATCTCTGCGATCAAAAACGCGAAGGTCAAGATCATCCGTAACGATGAAGGTCTCGCAGTTGACTACGAAGTGGAAGGCGACTTCCCTTGCTTCGGTAACAACGACGACAGCGTTGACGTGATTGCAGAAGACATCATGAAGAAATTCATGGGCAAGATCCGCAATCAGCCAATGTACCGCAATGCGACACCTACACAGTCTGTTCTGACCATCACATCCAACGTTGTGTACGGTAAGAAGACTGGCTCTACTCCGGACGGACGTAAAGCAGGTGAACCATTCGCGCCGGGTGCAAACCCAATGCATGGCCGTGACCAGAAGGGCGCAGTAGCTTCCATGAAGTCTCTCTGCAAACTTCCATACGAAGACAGCCAGGACGGTATCTCTTACACCTTCTCCATCATCCCAGGCGCACTGGGTAAGGACGAAGCTGAACGGATCGACAACCTGTCCCACCTGCTCGACGGTTACATGCACGACATGGGTCACCACATCAACGTGAACGTGTTCGACCGCAAGACCCTAGAAGACGCAATGGAACATCCTGAACTGTACCCACAGCTCACCGTTCGTGTCTCCGGTTACGCAGTGAACTTCATCAAGCTGACCAAAGAACAGCAGCTTGACGTGATCAACCGTACTTTCCACGGCCAGCGCTAAGAAAGCTAAGGCCAACGGTCAGCGCCAACAACGCTGACCACTCAAACTCCAAGACAAGGCGTGGGGCTCAGTCCCGCGCCTTCTTTGTTGCGACATATTCGTCATTCTCGTGCGACAGGAACGCACATGCGCCGAAAATGAATGGCTGAGTTGCACAAATTCATCTTTAAAAACAAGGCTAAAGACCTTATTTTATAAGCATTAAAGAAAAGCAGAAGCGGCCCGAGGAAAAATCCTCACTCCCTATCAGAAAAAGGCCGCTCGCAAGTGACGATAAAGGACGCCAGCCATGCAAGACACCATGGGCTATGTTCACTCAGTAGAAACAGGCGGCACCGTTGACGGTCCGGGCCTGCGCTACATTGTGTTCACCTCTGGCTGTCCGCTGCGCTGCCTTTATTGCCACAACCCGGACACGCTTAAGCTGAAAGCCGGCAAACAGTCTTCCGCCTACGAACTTCTAAAAGACATCTCCACCTACCGCTCTTACTTTGAGACTGGTGGCGGCGGCCTGACCGTGAGTGGCGGCGAACCAATGGCACAAAAAGAGTTCCTCAAAACTCTGCTGTGGGGCTGCAACCAGATGGGCGTTCACACCACCGTGGACACCTCCGGCTACCTGCACGCCAACCTCGATGATGAAACAATCGATATGGCGGACCTGTACCTGCTCGACATCAAGTCCTGGGTGCCGGAAACCTACAAGAAGGTCACTGGTGTGGAAGTTGGCCCTACCCTTGAGTTCGCAAAGCGTCTGGAACGGATGGACAAAGACGTCTGGATCCGCTTCGTGCTCGTTCCTGGCCTCACAGACGCGCCTGAGAACGTGGAAGGCGTTGCCAAGTTCGTGTCCGAGCTGGGCAATGTAAAACGCGTTGACGTTCTGCCATTCCACAAAATGGGCGAACACAAATGGCAGTCCATGGGTAAGTCCTACCAGCTCAAAGACACCCGCGAACCAACTGCTGAAGAAACAGAAGCCGCTAAGGACACCTTCCGCAAGTACGGACTGGACGTGCACTAAGTTCTGGCGTTCTAAGAGTGCCACGCTTCAGCCACAGGCGCCGCAAAGATACCTGTCGATTACATAGGTTCTCCTGAATTTCAGGAAAAAGTCGCCACAATACCTTCCCAGACTAGCCCTCGAAAACACGGGGGCTTTTTCATGAAACAACGAGTTATCCTCGGTGGGCTGCTTATGCTCGCCGCCAGCGCATCAGTTGCAAATGCAGGCTTTAACCAAAGCCGCGCTGAAAAGTTTGCGAAGAAAAACGAAGAACACATCACCTGCTACTACCTCTACGGGCTGACCGAACAAAGCGGCAAGCAGGACATCGCCAGAGGCATCATCACCGCCATGGCCTACGCGAAGGGCATGAACAAACAGGAAGCCGTCTACGCCCTCGGCTACGGCTCCGGCAAAATCGCTGCACTCCTGGAAGCCGACCCAGACCACCGCGAAGACCTCATCCAGGAACACAGCAAAGACTGCAAGTAACAAAAAAGGCTGCCATCACATCGATAGCAGCCTTTTGAATTCTCAATATAATCAGCAGACTACTGCGGCTTACCAAGCACTTTCAGCACATCATCCTTGGAAACTGCACCTTCATATCCCATTTCACTGCGGATATGAGAGACGACCTGAATGCGCTCCGCATTGTCCTTTGCCAGCTTACCAGAACCATGCCAAAGGCTGTTCTCAAAGCCGATACGCGCATGCCCACCATGCCCAAAGGCCAGTGCACCACATGCCGTCTCAGCACGACCAAACGCACAGAGCATGAACGGATTGTCCTGAGCAATGTGCTCAGCAGCATCGCGAGCAGCTAGGAACCCAAGCAGATCCCGCGGATCGCTCTCCTGATCCTTGGCATAGCGACCCAGCACATAGAGCTGGCTACCATACCCGGCAGGAACAATGCCCTCACCCATCAGCAGATCAAGACGAGCCACATCTTCCGGTGCATACAGAATATGCTGAACCGCACGTCCAGCTTCCTGAGCCTCAAAGTAGAACCGACGCGCCAGATCCATGTCACCGCCTTCAGGCGCCATTTCACGCATAGCAACAGAGACTGCTTCAGGCTCTACGGCTGCAACAACATCATACTGTTCCTGCGCACTGTAGCGTCCCACAGCCTCAGTAGTGATCTGAACCGCAAGATCAGGACACTTGGCCGTCACTTCCAACAGAAGCTCTTTGTAAAGGCCTGCATCCAGAACATGCTGCCCATCCGCATCACGAACGTGAGCATGGAGGGCATCAGCGCCCTCCGCTTCCACGCTCACTGCACAAGCGGCGACTTCTTCAATCGTCACCGGCAGCTGCGGATGATCTGCTTTGCCACGACGCGCCCCGTTAGGAGCGCTCATGATGAGCCGTTTTGTCATCAGACAGAAACTCCGACCTGAGTGAAACTTTCCTTCATAGCAAGGCTTAGCTTCTCAACGATCTCAGCGATATGACTGTCATCAATGATGAACGGAGGCGCCAGTAGAATGTGGTCGCCGGTTTTGCCGTCAACAGTACCACCCATCGGATAGCACATCAGACCAGCCTTCATGGCGTTCTGCTTCACTTTTGCATGGAGCTTGAAAGACGGATCCAGAGGTGCTTTCGTACCACGGTCACTCACCAGCTCAAGCGCACGGAACAGACCACGACCACGAATGTCACCAACATATGGATGCTGACCAAACTCGTCATGCAGAGCTGCAGAGAGTTTCTCACCCATTGCACGCACGTGTTCCATACGGCCCGGCTCAGTAAGCTGATCCATAACAGCAGAACCAGCAGCAGCAGCCAGAGAGTGGCCCATGTAGGTATGACCATGCTGGAAGAAGCCAGAGCCTTCAGCAATGGTGTCATAGATCTCTTTAGAGCACAGCATCGCGCCAAGCGGCTGATAGCCAGCGCCGATCCCTTTCGCAACAGCAACGATGTCCGGACGAACCTCATCTTCGTTACAAGCGAAAATATGACCGGTGCGGCCCATGCCACACATCACTTCGTCAAGAACGAGCAGAATGCCGTACTTGTCACAGATCTCGCGAATGCGCTTCAGATAACCCTTAACAGCCGGAACCGCACCCATGGTCGCGCCCACAACAGGCTCAGCAAAGAACGCAGCAACCTTTTCAGGTCCAACACGCAGGATCTCATCTTCCAGAAGGTTCGCAGCACGCAGACCGTACTCTTCCTCAGTCTCACCTTCCTGCATATAGCGGTAGGTGTAACATGGGTCGATGTGAGACATTTCAATCAGCAGCGGACCGAACATTTCGCGGCGCCACTTGTTACCACCAGCAGAAAGCGCTCCCAGCGTGTTTCCGTGATAGCTCTGCCAACGCGCAATCATGTGCGAACGTTGGTGTTCTCCCTTTTCAACAAAGTACTGCCGAACCAGTTTTACAGCAGACTCCATTGCCTCCGATCCACCTGAAACCAGATAGACACGGTCAATTCCTGTCGGAGCTTGGGCCACCAGTTTATTGGCCAGTTCCTCCGCCGGCTCACTGCCAAAAAAGCCAGTGTGCGCAAACGAAAACTTATCCAGCTGGGTCTTGATAGCGTCGATCACTTTTTCATTGGAGTGACCAAGACAAGAAACCGCAGCACCTCCACAGGCGTCAAGATATCTCTTGCCAGTAGAATCAATGAGGTAGCACCCGTCGCCTTTTGCAGCTGTTGGTAGCGTTACACGGGTATTTCTAGGAAAGATGTGGCTCATTATACAGCCTCCGGGCTGTAGCTCTGTTGTTCGAATGACCGTCCATAGACACGCAAAACTACGCGTGACAATTTGCACAGGCACCACATTGCCTACGTCAAAGTACTTGTCCATAAAAAACTATGAAATATCTCCAGATTGTGATCAGGAACACCCGCACAAAAGAGAGACAGGATATTTTACTACAAATTCCGGCAATAAAATTAGACGGGGCCTTGCTTATGTAAGCAAAACCCCGTGCGCCTTACGTTAAAGTTACTTTACCACCAAAAGACTCAATCAGTAAAATCTGAATGATCTAAGCAGCGCCGGAAGCTGTGCGCCGGCTCTGCCAAAGTATCCAGTGCGGCTTTTTCTGCGAGAACATCAAAAGCGTCATACCAAGCGTCAGCGCTTCAGCTACAGGCAGAGCATAGAACACGCTCATTGGGCCGATGAAAAACCACAGTGCCACAATCAGCACCAATGGCATCACCAGTGAACGCGACATGGCAATCAGTGCCGATTGGGTCGCACAATGCATGCCGGTAAAGTAACCGGAAAACGCAATATTGACGCCGTTGAACAAGAACACGGGCCAGATCACACCAATAATCTCGAGGGTGAGCTTCAAGGTGGCCTCATCCGCATCACCAACAAAGGCACTTGCCAGCAACATAGGCTGGAAGATCAGCAAGCTCGCCAGCAACAGCCCGACAAACAGGTTGGTACCCACGCCAAGCGACAAGAAATGATAGATCCGCCGAGGCTTTCGCGCGCCGAAGTTCACACTCACCAGAGGACCAAGCCCCTCACTCACACCGTAAAACACCATGATGCCAGTGAAGAACAGATAGTTCACGATGGTGAAAGCCGCCACGCCCTGTGCACCGACTTCAGTAATCAGGATCCAGTTGAACAAAAACGCCACGATGCCGCCGGAGCTTTCATTGATGAACTCAGATAGGCCGTTATAGGCCGCAGTGTACATCGCTCTCCAGGAACCGTAAGGCTTCAGGAAACACAGTTTAGCTTTCTTGTTGGCAAAGTGCAGCAGCAAAAACAGCATCCCTGCCTGACTGGCAAGGCCGGTCGCCAGTGCAGCACCCCAAACGCCCCATCCCAGATATCCGATCATCCAGGCATCCAGCACAATATTGACCACGGTGATCATCACCATGCCCGCCAGAGAAAAGTTGGGCCGCCCGTCAACACGAACGAAATGCGACAGGGCAACAGCGAGGCTCAGGCCGGGAAAGAACCACGCTACTGTGAAGATGTAAGTCTCCACCATCTCAGCTGTTTCTGTATTAGCACCAAGAATGCGCGCAGCAGCAGGCGTAAACGCAAGCAGCAAAAATGCAAAACCAATGGAGAACACCAGAACGCTGATCAGGGCCTTCATGAAGATGTTGGAAGCATCCCGCTCCCTCTTCTCACCAATGAACTTGCCCGCCATTACAGCAGCACCCACCGTCAGCATCACCACGACGCCGAAGTAGAGCGCAAACATAGGCGTAATCAGACTGATAGCTGCCAGCGCGGTTGAGCCAACAAAATTGCCGACAAAGATGCCGTCGACAATACTGGCTGAGGCTATGGAGATCATGCCAAGCACAGCCGGGACCGCAAACCGGAAAAACTCTTTCGCCGGATGTCCCTTAGTCATCTTTTCATCTGCCATAGCCACTGACATGGTTTCACCTTTACGTCCGAGAGCACTCTCCCGCGTTTCCATCAAAATTGAGAAGAAATATAAATTGAACAATTGATCAACTTGGACATACGCTCAAATTCATGGTATGTCAAGAATGACAGATCTGAAGACGCGAAACGGAACGCTATATGGCCTATCTGGCGAAAGAAGAACGCCGCAAAGCAATCATTCTGGCAACGCTGGAGGTTGTGAAGGAAAAAGGGTTCGCCGGTATCACCACCCGCGCGGTAGCCACACAGCTCGGCGCAGCAACCGGCATTCTTCACCACCACTTCAAATCTCTGACAGATCTGAAATGCGAAGCTTTGCGCTACCTTTCACAAAAGAATGGCGACAATTGCATCTCAATCGCGAAAGACCTGACACCAACGCAGGCCCTGCTCCGCCTCATCAGCTTCAACGCCACATCGGAAGAAAAAGCCGAAACCACCATCTGGATCAGCGCGGCAGATGAGGCCACCAGAGATCCCGAACTCGCACGCGTCTACGCAGAAGAAACCAACAAAAGCCACCAATGGCTCTGCAGCAATCTGCGGGAAGGCGCAAAGACTGGCGAGTACACCCTCACCCTGCCCGTTGAGCTTGCCGCATGGAAACTCATGTCCCTTGCGTTCAATCTCTATGATGTGTCCAACCTGCCGGAAACTGAGCTGACACCAGACATGGCCGTGCAGATCCTTAAGGAAGAACTGAAGTCTACCCTCGGCCTCGACAGCAAAGACCTTGCGTCTCAGCTGCTTTCAAGCCATTAAGGTGAGACACGATCATCGCACAACTTCAGAGAGCTTTTATGAAGAAGATCCTCATCCTCAATGGACCGAACCTGAACCTGCTTGGAATGCGCCAGCCGGAAGTTTACGGCTCCATCACTTTGGCTGAGATTGAGGATCAGTGCCGCGCCCACGCAAAACAGCTCGGCGTGGAGGTAGAGTGCAAGCAATCCAACCATGAAGGTGAGCTGATCGACTGGATCCACGAAACCCGCCAGTCCCGCACTGCAATCGTCCTTAATGCAGGCGCCTACACGCACACTTCCATTGCAATCATGGATGCGATCGCCAGTGTTGAGCGCCCGGTCATCGAACTCCACCTCTCAAACATCCATCAGCGGGAAGAGTTCCGTCACACCTCTTACATCTCCAAGGTCGCAAAAGGCATGATCTGCGGCCTCGGCGCCCACGGTTACACGCTCGCCATGGACGCGGCCCTGCGCATTCTGGAAGAAGAAGACTAATCAGCCGGACTATCTGATACTTCGCCACTACAGCAGAGCAATTGAGCCTCTTAAGAAAACAAGAGGCTTAAACTCATGCGCCTTTATATTCAGCAACAACAACAAGTCCCTGAACCGGCTCTCCATTTTCAAAGCGCGGCGTCACTTCTTCAATCTCAATCAGCGTAAAGCCACTGGCCTCAAGCAACTCACGTAGATAGTGGGCAGAATGAGCAAACCGACCGCGGCTGCCCATCACATAAGGTTTTTCCGTAAAAGCCTCATCTGCTGCAGTCTCTGTTGTGAAGATGACTTTGCCGTTCGCTTCTATGTTTTTCGCAAGGCCGGCAACCGCATCCTCCAGAGCACCAAGATACGGAAAAGTGTCACCGGCGATGACCAGATCCCAACGAGGCTCCCAGTCATTCTCCAGGAACTCCGTGACATCTTTCAGATAGAGATCATCATAAAGCTGCTTCTCATCAGCCTGAATGAGCATACCTTCTGAAAGGTCCACACCGGTCTTGTGTAATGCGCGATCACCAATTGCTTCAGCACATAGGCCAGTACCACACCCCAAATCCAGAAGCCGCTTAAACTGTTCTTCTGTAAACTTGCTAATCTTGTCCTGGATAATCTCCGGCACTGCATAATGAAGCTTCTTAGTCAGGTGCTGATCAAAATTGTCTGCATACTTATCGAAAGTCGTGCTCACACACTGCTCAGGCACGGTGTCCGGCGTGAAATTCTCATCATTTGAACCGGATGCGAGCTGCTCTTGCTCAATAGCATTTAAGTCTAGATCTGCATGTTTTAGGGCAAGCTGCTCAGCTTCTTCGAACTTACCGGCCTCTTTGAGGTCTTGTATCTGACTGTCGATCAGGAATTTCTTGAGCGCGGCATGAATGGGATTGTCTTCATCGTCTGAATTGAAATTGATATTCATCATCGCGATGGGCCTCTGCCTTAAGCAAACAGTTTGATTTTCATAAAGTTTCTAGATCAAAAAGCATGCTGAAGACTTACGATACCTGATAAATATCTCTTTGTATTTTTGGTAGGTAATCTATGCAGATCCGCACCTTAGTCAAAGTTTTTGGAACTGCGCAGTTTCTTGATGCTGCCACGCTGCTTCTTACCCTCCACCCGCCGGCGCTTGGAAGCAAGTGTTGGCCGAGTGGCTTTGCGCGTCTTTGGCACATAGGCTGCTTTACGAATAAGCTCCAGCAGACGCTCCAGAGCATCCTCCCGGTTACGCTCCTGCGTACGGAAGCGATCAGCAGTCAGAACAATCTCCCCCTTCAGCGTCAAACGTGAGCCCGCAATCTTGCGCAAACGACTCTTCAGATCATCCGGAAGAGTCGCATTTCCATCCAGATTGAATCGCAATTGCACGGCAGAAGACACTTTATTCACGTTTTGACCGCCCGGCCCCGACGCCCGGATGAAATCTTCTTTGATGTCGCGCTCCTCGATCGAGAAGCGCTCGTTCACCTTTATTTTTTTGCGCTCACTCATCTTGCCCGCCCGTAGCACCACTCATGCATAGCATTGATTGAAATAGGAAATTTTACTCTTTGGTCAAAAAAACAACCTTTAAAGCAACACAGCACGCTATAATACTAGGCCCTCAGTTTTGCAAAGTTTTAGCCAACAAAACCGTACGCCACCACAGGTATAGGCGAACGTATAATGCACGTATATGTTTGATATCGCTTGATTTAGTCAGGTCTTCTACCTAGTCTCGACCCCATATCCTACCAGAGGGTAAAATAATTACGGCACTCAGCCGACCAAGCAATATTCGTCTCAAGCGTTATCGGAGGGGAAATGACAGAGGCTAACACACTGGCGCGGGACGAGATCGAACAGATCACCGGCCTGACCACAAACAACCTTGATGCCTACTGGATGCCTTTCACGGCAAACCGGCAGTTCAAGAAAGACCCACGCCTTCTCGTGAAGGCAAAGGATATGCACTACACCTCCGCCGATGGCCGCCAGATTCTGGACGGCACAGCAGGCTTGTGGTGCTGTAACGCTGGCCATGGTCGCCAGAAGATCGTTGAAGCCGTACAGCAGCAGGTTGCTGAGCTGGACTACGCACCAGCCTTCCAGATGGCACATCCAAAATCGTTCGAGCTCGCAGCCCGTCTCGCAGCGCTGATGCCAGACCCGCTGAACCACGTGTTCTACACCAACTCCGGCTCCGAGAGCGTTGAGACAGCCCTCAAGATGGCGCTTGCTTACCACAAAGCCAGAGGCGAAGGCTCCCGCACCCGTCTGATCGGTCGCGAGCGTGGCTATCACGGCGTGAATTTCGGCGGCATTTCCGTTGGCGGCATGGTTGCCAACCGCAAACAGTTCGGCGCAATGCTGGCTGGCGTGGACCACATGCGCCACACCCACGGCATCGCAGGCAATGAGTTCAGCAAAGGCGTTCCGAAAAACGGCATTGAGTACGCCGAGGACCTTATGCGCCTCATTCAGCTTCACGACCCATCCACCATCGCAGCGGTGATCGTGGAACCGGTTGCGGGGTCTGCAGGTGTGATCCTGCCGCCAGAAGGCTACCTGAAGCGTCTGCGCGATATCTGTGACGAACATGGCATCCTGCTGATCTTTGACGAAGTCATCACCGGCTTTGGCCGCCTCGGCACCCCATTCGGCGTGGACTACTTCGACGTCATTCCAGACCTCGTCACCACCGCTAAGGGCCTCACCAGCGGCGTTGTGCCAATGGGTGCAGTGTTTGCAAGCTCCAAAGTCTATGACGCGTTCATGACCGGCCCAGATCATCTCATCGAGCTGTTCCACGGTTACACATACTCAGCACATCCACTCGCGTGTGCAGCAGCACTGGCAACTCTGGACGTTTATGCTGAAGAGGAACTGCTGACACGTGGTGCCAAGATGGCAGAGTACTGGCAGGAGGCACTTCACTCCCTGCGCGATTGCCCACACGTGATCGACATCCGCAACATCGGCCTCATTGGCGCAGTCGAGCTGGAACCGATTGCAGGCGAGCCAACCAAGCGTGCGTTCACCGCCTTCCTCAAGGCCTACGAGAAGAACATTCTCATCCGCACCACCGGCGACACAATCGCAATGTCACCACCGCTCATCATCTCCGAAAGCGAGATCGACACACTGGTCGGCACCCTGCGGGACGTGCTCAAAAGCCTGGACTAGCAGTCCAGAGCACGAAACAGAAAGGGCGCTCTCAGCGCCCTTTTTATTGCAAAAACAAATTATTAAACGAGAAACATAAATCATTACATGATGCACTTCACTCACAGCTACACGCGAGTGAACATGAGCCTTAAGCAGATTTGCGCAGCAACTTAGAACTTCCCGCCAACAAGGCTGTCACCAGAAGCGCAATCGTCACTGGCAACCCGAGTTGGCGCTCCACCTCTGAAGATGTTGCAGCATTCCCAACCACGCTGAGCGTGCAGATAACAATCACAAGCCAATAACTCCACGCCGGCCATCTGAACGCAACCACTTCGCTCCGCTTCAAGACAGAACATGCCATGAAGACAGCAATAAAGGCCTGAAGCAGCGACAATGCCCTCATAGGCAACGGAAGGCTACCTTCAACGAAACCTCCCATGGTCAAAGCGCCCCAAGGCATTCCAATGACCAGAGCCATATGAAAGAACACCAAATAGACCGCGATGCAGGAAAACAACACGGCTGAAACCTTCGCAATCATCTCAGATCACCCACCCAAATATCGATTAAGTCCGCCATCCTTCGCAAACTCCTGAAACACAGTAATGCAACAAAGCCCCCAAACGCAACGCACACCTCAACACTAAAATTATAAAAATCAATATGTTACATACATTTATTAAAGTTAAGAGTTATTAACTTTAACCAGCACCTCAACCTGGGCAAATACAGGTGAGAACAGTCACGCAAAATCCCTCGCCATCGCCCCACCGCCCTGATAATGTGCCGCCAAATTCAGGCATTACTCATCAGGACACACATGCTTCCTTCCCAAGACATCGACCGCCTTATCGAGATTATGAAGGCCCTGCGGACACCAGAGACTGGCTGCCCATGGGACCTGGAGCAGAACTTCAAAACCATTTCGCCCTACACAATCGAAGAGGCCTATGAAGTCGCTGATGCCATCGAGCGCGAAGACCTGCACGACCTGAAAGAAGAGCTGGGAGACCTCCTCCTGCAAGTTGTCTATCACTCTCGTATGGCTGAAGAAGAAGACGCATTTGCCTTTGGCGACGTGGTGGAAGCGATCACCAAAAAGATGATCCGCCGCCACCCACACGTGTTTGGTGATGAGGAGCAAAAAGCTGCAGGCTTTCCAAAAGGCACCTGGGATCGCATCAAGGAAGAAGAAAAGCAGGAACGCAAACAGCAGCGCGCCCAAATGGGCCTGACGGAAAAGCTACCCCGCTTTTTGGACGAAGTTCCATCCGCATTCCCGGCATTAACAGAAGCCGAGAAACTCCAGCACCGCGCCTCAAAAGTCGGCTTTGACTGGGGAGCAGCCGAGCCTGTTCTGGACAAGATCAAAGAGGAAGTGGAAGAGCTCACTGACGAGGTAAAAGCAGACGCACCAGACCGCGCGAAGATTGAAGATGAACTCGGCGACGTTCTCTTCGCCATCGCCAACCTTGCCCGCCATCTGGAAATCCAACCGGAAGCCGCTCTCAAACGCACCAACGCCAAGTTCCGCCGCCGCTTCGCCCACATCGAAGACGCCGCCCAAGCCGAAAACCGCCCCTTGGCAGACCTGTCCCTAGATGAAATGGAAAACCACTGGCAAGCGGCGAAGAAGTTTGATCCGACCAGGTGAGCGGAGGCAACACAGCACCTCACGGGTTTCAGACACCCACTACAATTTCTAGCTGTATGAAACTGACCGACACGATATAGTTGGCGGGTCAGAAGGACTTCACCTTCGGCAAAAAAGAAAGGAAGGTGAGACGCATATGAAAATCCGGAAGGCGGGTTTTAAAATCAGGTTCTTCGGTGTCACGATCGAATTCACCCTGATTTTCAAAGCCTAAGCTAACGGGGTAAGGGCGAAAGCCCTTCCCCACCGGATCAAGAAAAGCGTCTTACCTTCCTTCTCTGATCTGAGAATACCACAGATAACCATAAATTTTCAACAAAGCACCACTCAGTCAATTATCGGGCAAGTCTCCGGATTGAGCTCACGCACATAGCCCACCTGAAGATAGGGCTGTATCTTGCCCCACTCATCCAACACTTCACACGCGAACTCTGGATGCAAAGGCCAATCTGCGACTGAGACCGGGTATTTATTGGCGGGCGCAAGCATCTTGATGACCTCAGGCCAATAACGCTCCAACGTCATGAGATAACGACGGGAGGCGCTAACACTGCCAACAGCGATTACTGACTGAACTGCTTTATAAATGCCGAGCTCTTTCAGAAGCTCCATAGAGAACACCACATTCTCACCGGTGTTAGCTGCTCGCGTTTCCAGAATAATGTGAGACTTGGGAACACCCTGCGCAACCAAAGCTTTACACATATCGTGGGCCTCACACTGACCGATCTCCGCATACTCCCCACCACTAACCAGAACTCGCTCAACAAGCCTGTCACGCCACAGCTGCGCAGCCACCTGAACCCGCGCGTCCGCACTCTTATGCGAGCCGAACAGCAAGCACAGATCCGCCTTGCGGATCTCGGTCCTGACAAGCAGATACCGATTAATCTCAGCGATCAGTTGAGGTGTAAGGTTTGGGGGCGAATTAGCGGCGCAGGTCATCACCCATTCAGTCTAGCGCCGCACCCTCATGAAGTCACGGAAGATCAATCGCAAACGCGCATAGACGTCTTCTCCGAGCTTTCTTCAGTCACAATCAGACCACGCATGGTTTTCGCAATCTCTGACGGACTGGAGGCTTCTGTATGCACGCAATCTTCTCCACGCTTTCGATAAGTATGGGAGACGCCGGACTTATTGTAGGAAACAACAGAACCCGACTTGCTCGATGCCTTAGCAGGTGCCTGTCTGGAGGTATCCGGCGGCAACACCGATGGCAGGATCAGCGGCTCAGAACCAGAAGAAGAGCTGGAAGCGACTCTTTTGCGCTCCGCCTGATGCTCACTATGTTCAATAGCCTCCGCAACAGCCAATGCCCCAGCCATCAAAGCAGCAACATCATTCACAGTTCCGTATGTAGAAGCAGGCTGCGCCATAGTACCGGAAGGAGAAGCCCCCGGGTCACCTGTCCCCTGACATCCGGCAATAAGAAAAAGCACGCCGCTACCGACAATTATATTTCGAAACATAATCAGTCCCAATAATCATATCAATTTTTACTAAAATTATATTTTTTGAAAACTTATTGAAACAAAGCACCATTAACAACTGACAGTGCGTAATATTTTCACATGATTTTGAATGGTCTACCCAACAAAAAGCCCCACTCACCAGAGCGGGGCTTTTGGGTAGTATCAATCGGTCAGACCGGATCAGATTGGCGAGTAACCGCTATCATCCGTATCATCATCTTCTTCCGACACCGGCTCTTCAGGCAGCTCAAGACCAGTCACGAAGTACTTGGCGAAGCGCTCGCGAACACGAGAGCGATGAGCATCTGGAACGCGCACAGCAAGGCGAATGCCGTCTTCCACGTCATCACGTGAGAGGATCTCGCAGTGCTGATAGAGCCACGCATGCCCCTGCCCATCACTGTGCGGCAGAACCATGGTCACCGTGTCCAGCTGCTCAGCCAAACGCGCTTCGATGCGAGCCAGCAAGTCAGGAATGCCATCACCGCTGATCGCAGAAACCGAAATCGGCCCCTCATCAACACTATTGCTTTCCAGCAGCTTTTCGCGGTGCGCCTCATCCAGCTTGTCGATCTTGTTATAGACCTCAATGACTCGATCACTCTCAGACACTTTAAGACCAAGCATCTCAAGAGTTTCGTTCACGTCCAGAGACTGCGCCTTGGTGTCTTCATGAGCAATATCGCGCACATGCAGCACGATGTCGGCCTGAATAACCTCTTCCAGTGTCGCGCGGAACGCAGCCACCAGATTATGCGGCAGCTCAGAAATGAAGCCCACGGTGTCAGACAGGATCACCTCACGGCCATGCGGCAGCTTCAGCCGACGAAGCGTCGGATCCAGCGTCGCAAACAGCAAGTCCTTGGCAAACACCTCCGCATTGGTCATGCGGTTAAACAACGTGGATTTGCCCGCGTTGGTATAGCCCACAAAGGCAATCACCGGATGCGGTACTTTCTTACGCTGCTTGCGGTGCAGCTTACGGGTCCGCTGAACTTGCTCCAGCTGCCCCTTCAGCAAGGTGATGCGATCCTGAATGATACGCCGGTCAGCCTCGATCTGCGTTTCACCCGGACCACCAACGAAACCCAGACCACCACGCTGACGCTCAAGGTGCGTCCACGAGCGAACCAGGCGGGATTTCTGCCAGGTCAGGTGAGCAAGCTCCACCTGCAGGCGCCCTTCCTTGGTCTGCGCACGCTCACCGAAGATCTCAAGAATAAGACCGGTCCGGTCGATGACCTTGGTGTTCCAGTCTCGTTCCAGATTTCGCTGCTGGATAGGAGTAAGTGGATGATCGACAACAACCAGCTCAATCTCTTCGATTTCAATCTGGCCGCGGATTTCCTCCACTTTACCAGAACCGAACAGACTACCCGGCTTCACATTTGCCAATCTCACCAGACTTGAGGAGACAATCTCCAACTCGATTGCAGCTGCAAGTCCGACAGCTTCTTCCAGTCTGGCTTGAGGGCTACGCTCAGCACCAAAGGGGCGCTCAGGAGCACCTTTACCTCTTGCCAGAGCTCTGCTTGAAATGATCGGTACGATGACGAGTGACCGGGTTCCCCGGGTCACCTCGTCTTCGCCGGCCTCAACATTCGCATCGCGTTGCTTGCGGTTCAGACCGGCCTCTTTCTTAGATTGGGGCTTCATCAGCCTCCTGCTTTTTCGCCTTCTTCTTCAGCTGGTTCAAACAGCTGTATAGGGCTATTTGGCATGATTGTTGAGATAGCGTGCTTGTAAACGAGCTGGGAGTGCCCGTCACGACGCAATAATACGCAGAAATTATCAAACCAAGTAACTACACCTTGCAGTTTTACACCATTGATCAAAAAGATTGTCAGTGGCGTCTTCTGCTTCCTGACATGATTTAAAAATGTATCTTGAAGATTTTGAGCGCGGTCAGCCATAACTATTTTTTTCCTGTTCTCAGTGGACACGGCCGCGGCATCCACCATTTACTGTTCCCATCCTCGAAACGGCCAAGTGACACTCACAAACACAAGAGAGATGCCCCAACACTAAGGTGCGCCGTCCTTCGTAAGTTCCCTTCAGCAAACACCGGAGGCACTTAACCCCCGGCAACCTCCAGTTTAATCAACTCTGACGCTTCATGGAATGATTTTCTTAAGTCTTGAACGATTGGACCTGGTCGCCCATCACCAAGAATTGTTTCGTTTATTTTCACGACAGGCATGACAAGCCCGGAAGCACTTGTTAAAAATGCCTCTTGCGCACTTTTTGCCTCTTCCAGAGAGAAACCGCGTTCTTCTACGGAAAATCCTTTCATTTCCGCCAATTTTAGAACGCCCGCTCTGGTAATTCCTTTTAGAATTCCGTGAGTAGCAGGTCGCGTAACCAAAGTGCCGTTCTTTAGAATTATCCAAGCATTGGTTGAACCGCCTTCAGTTATAAGGCCATTTTTATCCACAAACCATGCTTCGCGAGCCCCGGCCTCCTTAGCCTTTTGTTTAGCAAGAACATTAGGCAAAAGACCAACAGTCTTGATATCAACGCGGTCCCAACGATTCTCTTCAACCGTAATAACGCCAACACCCTGCGCCGCAACCTTGTCCATTTTGCCCGCCGGCACAGACTTTGCGGTCATAACCACAGAAGGCAATGTTCCCGCTGGTGGAAAATAGTGATCACGAGGCGCCACACCTCGCGAGACCTGCATGTAGATCAGGCCATTTTTGACGCGGTTCAGGGAGATCACTTCCTTCATCACCTGCACCAGAGCGGCACGAGACATGGGTGAAGCGATCTGAAGTTCACTCAAGGACCGGTCCAGCCGGTCAAGATGCGCAGTCATATCAACGATCTGCCCCCGCCAGACCTCGCAGACCTCATAAACACCGTCAGAGAACTGGTAGCCCCGATCCTCAACGTGCACGGCTGCATGTGAATGCGGCACATATTGTCCATTTACGTAGGCAACACGGCTCATCAGCCTCTCCATTCCCCGAAATATTCAACAAATTACATCTAAGGGCATTTACTGAATACTATCAAGTGCCTACCGCACCATAAAACTGGATATTTCCGGTTTGGATCACTGAGAAAACCTGAGCAACACGAAGACAGATCATCGCGACGTCCACCACTCAGGCGTTTATCATCATTTGCACCCACCATCTCAGGCTTCAGTGCTGTGTCGTACGGCACACCCAGCGCAAAATAAAAGAAAAGCCTGACACGATCCCGTATCAGGCTCCAAATCATTTCGGCTATGATGGCTCAAACCTCAAGAACCAAAATTATTTCAGTAATTCGCCCTAGAAAAACTCCAGAGACACGCGGAACATCTGCTCCACCTGACGAACTTTGTCCGCAACAGCGAAGATGACCACGCGGTCATGTGCCTGAATGCGCTCATCACCGCAAGGTGTGATCACTTTTCCATCACGCAAAATACCGCCGATACGGATACCTTCTGCAAGCTCAACCTCTCGCAAAGGACGCCCAACAAGTGGCGACGTATCCAGCGCTTCCGCTTCAATCACCTCAGCAGCACCATTTTGCAAGGCATGCACCGCACGGATACGGCCACGACGCACATGCTGGAGGATCTTGGAGATCGTTACCTGACGCGGGTTCACAAAGGCATCAATGCCCAAAGCATGCGCAAAGGCTGGATAACTGGTGTTGTTCAATAGCGACAGGTTACGCTCGCAACCCATCTTCTTGGCCATCACGCAGGACAGGATGTTCACCTCATCCTCGTTGGTCAACGCCACCATCATATCGGAGTCTTCAACGTCCGCTTCCTGCAGCATGACCTGATCCAAAGCACTGCCATGCAAAACCACAGTTCTGCGCAGTTCATCAGCAATACGAATAGCCCGGTCGCGGGAATGCTCGATAATCTTTACTTTGGTTCTGCTCTGCTTGCCCTCAAGACGGCGGGCAACATAAGCACCAATATTACCGCCACCAGCGATAAGAACGCGCTTCGCCTCTGGCTCTTCATGGCCAAAGATGCTCAGCGTACGACGCACCTGCCCGCGCTCACAGCACACATAAACCAGATCACCTTCGCGCATCATGTCAGAGCTGTGCGGAACAAAGACCTTGCCATCACGGGCAATGCCAACCACCACAGCAGACAGATCCGGGAACAGCTCCGTCAACTGACGCAGTGGCGTATCCAGAACCGGACAGTCACCACCACAATCAATGCCAACAATAATCATGTTGTCGTCGGCAAAACGCACAGTTTCCATAGCACCCGGCAGCGATAAGCGCCGCAGGATCATCTCACCCACCTCAATTTCGGGCGAAATGATCACGTCAATCGGCATGTTATCGCGGGAAAACAGGTTGCGATAATGAGATTGCAAATAGCTTTGCGCACGAACACGCGAAACCTTGATCGGCACGTTGAACAGCGAGTGCGCCACCTGACACGCGACCATGTTGATCTCGTCATACAAGGTCACGGCAATGATCATGTCAGCCTGGTCAGCACCTGCCTGCGCCAGCACATCCGGGTGCGCACCATGGCCAATAAAGCCGCGCACATCCAGCGTGTCTCGAATGGCATGAACCAGCTGCGGGCTGGTATCAATCACAGAAACATCGTTCTGTTCCGCAGCAAGCTTTTCGGCAATGCCGTACCCAACCTGTCCGGCGCCACAAATAACAACCTTCATAATTCCAGTCCTTTGCTCTGCCTCTTAACTGTCACCGATCAGGTGAGACCAAGAGACTTGAGCTTTCGGTGCAATGCTGACCGTTCCATACCAATATATTCGGAGGTACGCGAGATATTACCGCCAAAACGCTTAACCTGTGCTTGCAGATATTCACGTTCAAACTGCTCACGCGCTTCACGAAGCGGCAAGGACATCAGCTCTTCACCACCGGAAGAACCCGGCATGCTTGGCACGGTAGAAGCCACTTCCGCAGGCAGAAGATCAGCTGTAATCACAGCATCCGGATCTGCCCGGGTCAGGATCATCAAACGCTCAACATTGTTGCGCAGCTGGCGCAGGTTGCCCGGCCAGTCATGGGTCTGCAGCACCGCCATGGCATCTTCACCAATCCGGCGCATTGGCAGGCCGGTGGAGTTGGAAATCTGCTTCATGAAGAAGTGGATCAACTGAGGAATATCCTCGCGCCGCTCCTCAAGAGCCGGCACCCGCAACGGCACAACGGCCAGACGGTGATACAGGTCCTCACGGAACAGACCTTCCGCAATGCGGTTTTCCAGATTGTAAGCACTAGACGACAGAAGGCGCACATCCACCTTCACCTTGTTGTGGCCGCCCAGACGGGTAAAGGTCTGATCCACCAGAACACGCAGGATCTTGTTCTGCGTTTCCAGCGGCATGTCCGCAATCTCATCCAGATAGATCGTGCCACCATGCGCTTCTTCCAAAGCGCCAACCTTACGCGGTGTGGTTTCCGTCTCTTCAATGCCGAAGAGCTCTTCTTCCATACGCTCCGGCGTAATGTTTGCAGCAGAAAGCACAACAAACGGAGACTTGGACCGCGGCGATGCCTCGTGGATCGTGCGCGCAACGGTCTCCTTACCTGAACCGGACGGCCCCGTTATCATCACACGGCTGTTGGTCAGACAAATACGCTCAATGGTCAAACGCAGGTTATTGATGGACGAGGAACTGCCCACCAGATTGGAAACATCACCAGCACGCTGCTTCAGTTCCTTGATCTCACGCTTCATGGAAGAGGCTTCCAGAGCACGCTCGGTGATCAGAACCAGTTTGTCAGCCTTAAACGGCTTCTCAATGTAATCGTAAGCACCCTTCTTGATCGCAGAAACCGCTGTCTCCACGTTGCCGTGACCGGAAATGATCACGACTGGCAGGTCTGGATTTTCTTTCTTGATCACTTCAAGAACTTCCAGCCCGTCAAGCTTGCTGCCCATCAGCCAGATATCGAGGATGATCAGAGACGGCCTGCGGTCAGCAATAGCAGCCAGCGCCGCATCGCTATCACCAGCGGTCCGCGTATTGTAGCCGTCATCCTCCAAAATACCGGCGATCAGCTCACGAATATCTGCTTCATCATCAACAATCAGAATGTCACTTGCCACGGCTTATCACCACCATTCTTAAGTTTCATCTTTGGGAGAGGAAGGATCATCGAAACTGCGCAATGTCAGTCGAACCATGGCGCCATGCCCGCCCTCGGCAACAGATGGCGCATCCAGCAGTTCAATACCGCCTCCATGATCTTCCATAATTTTCCGCACAATCGCGAGCCCCAGACCCGTACCCTTTTCGCGGGTGGTCATATAAGGCTCCAAAAGCCGTGTGCGGTGTTCAGTTGGAAGGCCAATTCCGTTGTCGATCACATCAATCGTGTGAACCGGCCCTTCCGAGTAAAGTTTCACCAGAACAGAGCCCTGCTCCGGGTTTTCTTCTTTCGCCAGATAAGCCTCAACAGCCTCCGACGCATTTTTGATCACATTGCCGACAGCCTGCCCCACAAGGCGACTGTCAAATGTCGCCCGAACGGCCTCGCCCGGCACATCCGTCTCAAAGTGGATCTGCGAATTGGCAACGGAAACCATGAAGGTGGACTCACGCACCACAGAACGCAGATCAGCAGATTCCATCTTCGGTTTTGGCATACGCGCAAACGAGGAGAACTCATCCACCATGCGCCCGATATCACCCACCTGACGAATGATCGTATCCACGCACTGGTCAAACACCTTGCGGTCATCATCCTCAATGCGCTTGCCATACCGGCGGCGAATACGCTCTGCAGAAAGCTGGATCGGTGTCAGCGGGTTCTTGATCTCATGCGCAATCCGGCGCGCCACATCAGCCCAGGCTGAGTTACGCTGCGCAGCAACAAGATCCGTAATATCGTCCAGCGTCACCACAAACCCATGCTCAGAGCGTGTTGCTTCCTCGGTCGTCACACGTACATTCACAGTGCGCTCACGCCCCTTTCGCATGATAGCAACCTGCGCCACCTGAGCACTATCCCTGCTTTCCTCAAGCGCCTTGGAAACAACCTCCTGAACCTCAGGGATTGTCTCGTAAATTGGTTTTTCAAGAAGCTCTTCTTCTTCCTGACTGAGAAGGCGCTTGGCGGACCGGTTGACCATGGTCACATCGCCTTCATCATCAATCCCGATCACGCCGGAAGACACACCTGCCAGCACAGCCTCACTGAACCGGCGGCGGCGATCAATCTGATCATTCGCAGCCAAGAGCGCATCACGCTGCCCACGCAGCTGACCAGTCATGTTGTTGAAGGTCCGACCAAGGTTCTCAAGGTCACCACTGGCTTTTGCAGCTTCAACCTCAACATAATAGTTGCCTTTGGAAACCTGATCCGCAGCGCCAATCAGATTGCGGATTGGCAGCACCAGCTGGTTTGCAAATCCAAAGCCGACCCAGATGGACGACAGCAGCAAAACAAGCGCCACGCCCACATAAACAAGAGCAAACGCCAGCTGCACTCCAAAGCGCCGCTGTTCCAGCTCCGCATACTCATTGACGCCAGCCTCAGCCAAACGCTGGTACTCAACCACGCGCGGATCAAGTGCACGGGTCACATATAGATAAAGATCTTCATAGGCAGACAGCTTCATCACGCCGCCCACAAGGTTGGAAACACCCGGCGCAATCAGAACCGGAGCCCCGTCTTCCGCCTGGTTCATCGCCACCTGAGGCGGCAACAACGGCTCCACCTTCGGATCGCGCAGCACGCGCATCACGACGGTGCCATCGTTCTTCAGGATGTAAGCGCCCAGCAATCCACGCACCCAGGTCTGGGTTTCAAAAAAGCGATCAAAACGGGTCGGGTCATAGAAGTAAGAGTTACGGTTCAGGTCCACATCACTGGCCATGCCAATCAGGGTGGAACGCAGGGAGTTCCCGTGCTCCTGAACATAAGCAGCCGCCACAGACTGCGCATTGGTGATGATGTTGCGCGTTCGCGTCTCAAACCAGCGATCGAGGCCCTGATCCAGCGTAATCGTCGCCACCACAGCAACAATAAACGCAGGCAGCGCGGCTACCAGCGAGAACATGGTCACAATGCGCACATGAAGCCGGGCCGCAGCACGCCCACGGCGCCGCGCCTGCAACAGCTTCACCAGCTCAAAGATAATCAACCCGATGAGCAGCAGCACCAGCGCGCCATTGATGCCAAGCGCGATATAGACAACCTTTTCAGATGGAACGATAGGCGTTACACCCATCAGCACCAGAAAAGAAACCCCGATAGAACACAGTGCCAACAGCACCACTGTCAGGCCAAACATCCGGGATTTCCGCCCCTTAGCATCAAGCTTTCGGGTATGTTCTTCTGTTTTTGATCTGAAAATCATGAAACGCGAACCTGCGCACCTGCGATAACTTTATTAATTTTGGAAACAGACTATTAGCACGAATTGTTGCCAAAATGCGACAATGGGTTTTATTAGTCACACTCTTGATGGGGAAAACCAGAGAGCTTCACTGTAAATGCGTTTTAGCTGAACTCACTTCACCCAAACTTTTCATCATATAATTTACCACAATCTAAACTTGTAATTTCATAAAATTCGACCAATAGTCGCGCCACGTTTCAACGCAATTTCAATGATATAGGTAGGTTTCTATGTTTTTAGCACTTGCGCTTCTTGGCCTCTTATTGCTTGTAGCTGGCATAATCTCGATCATAGTTCCGCTCAAATTTATCGGAATTTCATCTCGTAAAAAGGCTTTGATGCCATTACTGGCGGGTTTCGTTGTCTTGGGAGTGGCCTCATCCCAACTTGATACTGAGCATAATCAGGCAGCCCAAGAAGCTGGCTTTGATAGCGTGAAAGACTACAGGCACGCAAAAGAGCTTGGAATTACTTCCCCTGAAGAGTATGCCCCAATCAAAGCAAAAGCACTTGCTGCAGAAGCGGAAAAAGAAAAAGAAGAACAAGCAAAGCAGTTAGCACTAGACACACAAAAGGCCCAAAATGCAGGCTTTGCAACTATCGAAGAGTTCGAAGCCGCAAAGAAAGCTGGCTTTGATACTGCTGATGCTTACGCCGAACACATGAAGAAAGAAGCATTTTTTGCGATACCTGCAGAGCAAACACAGTTTGTAGCAGCAGTACAAAAGGCGACTGAGAGTTACCGTGCAGCAAAAAATGAGCTGGCTCAGGGTGGAACAAGATCAAAACGAAAAGAGAATGTTTGCGCAGTACTTTCCAGTCTCGAAGTTCAAAATTGGGTAGGACAGCTTGAGCAACTTACCTCCAACTCAGATGGACTGGGTGTTATCAGCGTGCGATTGGCAGACGGCGTTACCGTTAAGACTTGGAACAACGCATTCTCAGATATTGGCGACAACACACTTATCGAACCTTCATCTGCATTGTTCTCTAAAGTTGCAGAGTTGGACAAAAACCAACGCATCAGATTCTCTGGTCGCTTCTTTAGCTCAGATCTCGACTGCATCAAAGAACCAAGCATTTCTTTGCGTGGCTCCATGACAGATCCAGAGTACATCATGCGTTTCTACAATGTCGAAACACCATAAGTTTTGATCACAAAAAGCAAAATGGCGCCTTTAACAGCGCCATTTTGGAAATCTCATTCGATTAAAATCGATTATCTTGAACTACGGATCACTTGCACATCCAAATCGCGGATTTTCTTGCGCAGGGTGTTTCGGTTTACACCCAGAAGTTCTGCAGCCTTGATCTGGTTGCCCCGGGTCGCAGCAAGCACAGCGCTGATCAGCGGATACTCCACCTCACGCAAGATGCGGTGGTAGAGGCCCGGAGGTGGCAGTTCTTCACCAAATCCGCTGAAGTAATCCCCCAGATATCGCTCTACAGAACCACTCAGATCCTGAGCAGAAGGCGCGTCAGCTTCACTGATCGCAGCACTTGGCTGTGACAGTTCCAGATCAATCAGGCTCGCCGTGATGTCATCCTGCGGATAAAGCGCAGCCAGGCGGCGAACAAGGTTCTCCAGCTCACGCACGTTACCCGGCCAGCGATAGCGGCGCAGCTTATCAAGCGCGGCCACTTCAATCTGCTTGGCTGGCAGCCCTTCGCTCTCCGCCATGGCAAAGAAGTGCCGGACAAGATCCGGAATATCCTCAGTGCGCTCGCGCAAAGGTGGGAGACGGATGGGAACCACATTCAAGCGGAAGTACAGATCTTCACGGAACAGCCCCTGATTGATCAGCTGACGCAGATCCTTGTTGGTCGCCGCAATGATGCGTACATCGGTTTGGATCGGCGTACGCCCACCCACAGAGGTATACTCCCCCTGCTGTAACACACGCAGCAAACGGGTCTGTGCCTCCATCGGCATATCGCCGATTTCATCCAGCAGCAGCGTACCGCCATCAGCCTGCTCAAACCGGCCAGAAGACCGCGCCTGCGCGCCCGTAAACGAGCCCTTCTCGTGACCAAACAGCTCAGATTCAATCAGATCTTTCGGGATCGCAGCCATGTTAACCGCAACAAACGGGCCGTTCCGGCGCTTGCCATAATCATGCAGCGCCCGTGCGACCACCTCTTTACCAGTGCCACTCTCACCGTTGATCATCACGGTCAGATCAGTCTGCATCAAACGCGCAAGCACGCGATAGATTTCCTGCATGGCAGGAGAACGACCCACGAGCGGAATATTGTCATTGCCCTCACCGCCCATATCAAACTGACGACCTTTTGGCTCTGCGAGCGCACGGCCAACAATGCCGGTCAGTTCTTTCAGATCAAACGGCTTGGGCAGATACTCGTAAGCCCCCTGCTCAGAAGCCTTGATAGCGGTCATGAAGGTGTTTTGCGCACTCATGATGATCACTGGCAGTTCCGGACGCAGCTTGCGGATGCGCGGCAGCACATCAAACGCATTCTCATCCGGCATCACCACATCAGAAATCACCAGATCCCCTTCGCCCGAGCTCACCCAGCGCCACAAAGTCGTTGCGTTGGAGGTCAGTCGAACAGTGTATCCCGCACGGGAAAGCGCCTGATTGAGAACGGTACGGATCGCAGAATCGTCGTCAGCAACAAGAATGGTTCCACTCGGCATACTCTTAGTCCTCAATTCCAGAATTTACATCAGGCCCGGTAAAGGCAGGCATCAGAATGCGGAAAGTCGTGCCCCGAGTGCCGCTTTCACATTCCACCACACCGCCATGATCGCCCACAATCTTGGCAACCAGCGCCAGCCCAAGGCCGGAGCCATTCGTCTTTGTCGTGATAAACGGGTCAAACAGATGTGGCCGCAGATCTTCCGGCACCCCATAGCCGTTATCGCGCACACAAAACTCAAGCGGCAGGCTTACACGCTCCTGCACGCCGGGCACAGAAAGGCGCACGCCGGGGCGGAAAGCCGTGGAGACGACAATCTCCGGCTCATTCGCACCGCTCAACGCTTCACTTGCATTCTTGATCAGGTTGATAAACACCTGCACCAGCTGATCCCGATTGGCATAAACCGGCGGCAGTGACGGGTCATAATCCTCAACAATGCGCACCTTGGACGCAAAGCCGTTCTCCGCAACCCGTTTCACATGATCCAGCACCACGTGGATATTCACTGGCTCGCGATCAATCGGACGCTCATCAGAGAACACTTCCATCCGGTCCACCAGCTTCACGATCCGGTCCGTCTCCTCCATAATGAGACGGGTCAGTGAACGATCATCCTCACTGGCTGATTGCTCCAGAAGCTGAGCCGCACCGCGAATACCGGAGAGTGGGTTCTTGATCTCATGGGCCAGCATGGCCGCAAGACCGGTCACTGTGCGTGCAGCACCGCGGCTGGTCAGCTGCTTATCCAGCTTTTCTGCCATGGTGCGCTCCTGAAACAGCAGCACCACACTGCCGGGAGCATCGCTTAAGGGGGAGGCATGAATATCAACCAGCTTCTCCTGCCCGATGCGCGGAGAGCCGATATCCACCTTGTACTCGTTGACCGGTCCACCACGATCACGAACCTGCGCGATCAGTCCCAGCAACGGGCTGCCAAACGGCACAAACCACGAAACTTCACGGCGCTTCATCACCGACAGGCTGGCGTGGAAGAATCCTTCCGCCGCACTGTTCGCGCCAACAATCTTGTCATCGCCGCCCACCACAACAACAGGGTGTGGCAGTGAATCCAGAACGGCCTGCCCCGGCACACCACTACTCAGTGAGGCCTTGGCGTGTGTTAGAGTGTCTCCTCCCGTCTCCAACATCAGGCAGCGCTCCTCAAAGGTGTTTGAACAAACCAGTCATAAAGGGTTGCGCGCACCTGATCCGCGTCCAGACTGGTCATCAGTCCGCGCATAAACCCTTGCGGCGCATCATCCAGCCGTCCGGCGGCCTCCAGATACCAACCCATGTGTTTACGGAAGGCCCGCACGCCAATCTCAAAGCCGTAATGCTCCAGCATGGCGTCGTAGTGCCCCACAACAAGTGTAGCCAACTCTTCCCCATGCGGGTCAGCAAGCCGTTCGCCTGTTTCCAGATAATGCGCAATGCGGCCCGGCACCCAAGGCCGACCATAAGCACCACGCCCCACCATCACCAGATCAGCACCGGATTGCGCCAGCATCTCATCTGCATCATCAAAAGAGCAGCAATCCCCATTGGCAACCAGCGGCACATCAGGAATGACATCCCGCACCTGCCGGATCGCACGCCAGTCCGCTTGGCCCTTGTAAAACTGAGAACGCGTACGCCCATGCACGGTGATCATCTTCACACCCGCATCCACCGCACGTTTGGCAAGTTCCGGCGCATTGATGGAGGCCTCATCCCAGCCAAGACGCATCTTCAGCGTCACCGGAACGGAGACCGCCTCAAGCGTTGCCTCAACCAGCGTCATGGCATGGTCCAGATCCTTCATAAGAGCAGAACCGGAGTAGCCGGAGGTTACCTTTTTCGCAGGACAGCCCATGTTGATGTCGATGACATCTGCGCCAGCTTTTTCAGCCATGCGCGCGCCTTCCCCCATCCAGTGAGGGTCCTTGCCCGCCAGCTGAACGATGTGAGGATCAATCCCCTCACCTTCAGCACGCATCAACGATTCTGGATGTCCGGTACACAGCGCTTCACTGGCAACCATTTCACTCACCACCAGCCCCACACCGTAGCTCAAGGCAATACGGCGGAACGGCAAATCCGACACTCCGGACATTGGCGCAAGAATAACTTTGTTTTTGAGAGGGATATTACCTATCGTCAGCATTACGCATATTTCTTGAAAGAGCCTAGTTGCACATCAAATGAGCAGCACATGAAGTTGCACATATTCTAACCAAACTAAAAATTTAGGCAAGGGAATATTAAAGAGAAGCTATTGAAGTGTTGAGCTTCGGCGCCAAATCCTCCAAAACCCTCACCAACACAGTTCCATAGAGCTGCTCTCCGCCACACTGGCCATGCGCAGCAGCTCCTACTCAATCAGGTGATCCAGTTTTGCAGCCCACTGAAAAAATTGCATGCATCATAGTTGCGGCAGGACGCGGTTCCCGCATGTCCACGCAAAATGACAGCAGTCCGAAGCAGTATCGCGACCTTGGCGGAAAGACTGTTCTGCAAAGAACACTGGAAGCAATTTTGTCCTCTCCGCAGGTCGATCTGGTTTTGCCCGTCATTCACGCAGAAGACGGTGACGCCTACCAGAATGCCGCCAGCATGATCACCGATCCGCGACTGATCGCACCAGTCACCGGCGGCGCAACCCGGCAGGCCTCTGTCGCATGCGGCCTGAAAGCACTGGAAGAACAGGCCCCGCGCTACGTCCTCATCCATGATGCAGCACGCCCATTCATCACCCCAGCCGTGATAGAAGACGCTGTCTCCGCCCTGCAAAACGGCGCAGAAGCAGCCCTTCCTGCAGTACCCGTCGCCGACACGCTGAAACGCGCAGACGCAAACCAGCAAGTTAAGGAAACCGTGGACCGCACCCATCTGTGGGCCGCGCAGACACCACAAGCCTTTCCTTATTCCCTCATCTGGGAAGCCCATCAGGAAGCCATCAGACAGGAAATCGACAGCTTCACGGATGATACGGCCTTGATCGAATGGCAAGGCAAGTCTGTCACCATCACCGCTGGCGACCCGCAAAATATCAAGCTCACAACACTTAAAGACATGACAAACGCACAGGAACAGATCGCCATGAAAAACCTCGCAGACCTTGGCGACATTCGCGTAGGCACCGGCTACGACGTGCACGCATTTGAAGACGGCGATGCCGTCATCCTTGGCGGCATTTCCATTCCGCACACTCAGAAACTCAAAGGCCATTCAGATGCTGATGTAGGCCTGCACGCTCTGACTGACGCCATCTTCGGCGCACTGGCAGATGGCGACATCGGCTCTCACTTCCCACCATCCGACATGCAGTGGAAAGGCGCAGCGTCTGACCAGTTCCTGAAATACGCAGTTGACCGGGTTCACAAGCGCGGTGGCATGATCGCACACTTGGATTTAACGCTGATCTGTGAAGTTCCGAAAATCGGCCCACACCGGGAAGAAATGCGCAAACAGATCGCGCAGATCTGCGACCTGCCCATTGGCCGTGTAGCGGTCAAAGCCACCACCTCTGAAAAGCTGGGCTTTACCGGTCGCAAAGAAGGTATTGCCGCGCAAGCCTGCGCAACCATCCGGCTTCCGTTCGAAGACTGAACATCGCCGAGACTGTAAAGGGAGACAGAACCATGACCGATATCCTGAGCCTTAAGGAAAGAGCCCGCGTTCTTGTCTCCAGGTACGCAGAAAAAGAAATCAAGATCGCCACAGCAGAAAGCTGCACCGGCGGCCTGCTCGCAGGCTTGCTGACAGAAGTGCCCGGCTCCTCTGCTGTGCTCGACCGCGGCTTCGTCACCTACTCCAACGAGGCCAAACACGAGATGATCGGCGTCCCGGTGGACCTGCTTGTCAGTTACGGCGCCGTCAGCAGCGAAGTAGCCAAAGCCATGGCCAGCGGTGCCCATTTCTGCTCCAACGCCAACGTCGCCGTCTCCATCACCGGCATTGCCGGACCTGACGGCGGCACCAAGGATAAACCAGTAGGATTGGTCCATTTTGGCCTTGCAGCTGACGAAGAGGAAACCCAGCACGTACAGTGCCTCTTCGAGAACACAGGACGCGACGGAATACGCTTTCAGGCACTTGAACAAGCATTAAAACTTTTAGAAAATTTTATTGAAAGTAATTAATCGAAATTTACCTTCTCGCTAAAAGGGTACCAACTAAGGAATACACCTTAAGACATTCTAAGAAAACTTAGATAAAATCTGTTTTAAATTTAGAACGGAATGTCACGGAATACCCATGAGATATATTGCTAGTTTGTTTTTGGGTCTAAGCTTGAGCACTTCTGCGTTCGCAGCTTCAGATGTATTCCTTATTTCAAGAGGCCTTGATGACGAGTTCATCGGGTCTCATGAAGTCCAGAAGATGCCGCGCGCCGGCTATAAGGAACTGCGCCTGTGCGGCCAGTCCTACTGGGTGCGCCCCTATTCCGTCGCCTGGACCAAATGGGAAGAGCAACTCGGCCATAAGATCCGTCTTGAGGTCAATCAGGGCTACGGCTGGGTGGTGCTGTGCACCAAACCAACCAACGCACTCAACCTCAAAGACGTTGGCATTTACGCTTCTCTTGAAAAGACCATGGAGCTGGGAGATCCGGATAAGGAGCTCACCAACCGCTTCCAGGCCATCCGCCGCACCTTCGTCATGCGTAACGGCCTGACAGCGGAACAGGCAGAAGCGGAAATCACCAGCAACTACGAGCCTAAAGGCTCCCGTTTGAGCCAGTTCCTGAACAATCGCGACAAGAATTAAGCGGTATTTCAGGGAAACTTCGCTATCACATAACGCCGAGTGGGCTTAAATCATTACCAAAAGCCCGCTCCAGAGACCTTCAGAGCCCGCTTTTCATACATGAAAGTTTTGCATCAAGGGCGAGCTCAAATGCACACATGGCGACCTGCACAGACCATAAAAGTGAAGTCCCTTGGGCTCCACTGGCGCGGCAGCGGCTTAAATATCCAGCACTACCTGCAATTATAAAGGATTGTATTAGAAGCTCCATCATAATCAACTTCTCCCTTTAAAGTTAAATTCAGCCTTTGTGTGACCTCGCTTGATTATAGAATTTCAAAAGCAGTTACCCAGAGTCCTACCTCTCTGGGGATTATCGTTTCGTGCGTTGATCGCCTGTCTATTTGCTATATTGATCAGTGGATGCAGCTCCGATCCCAAAAAGCTTGCAGGATCATGTGATTATGAAAAGTTACTCGAAAATGCCGTCAACCAATCAGGCTATAGCTTTTCCAGCAAAAACAAAGATCAGCTTAAAGTGATATTTGACCTATTTTTCCATGAAGTAGAAAAAAACAAATGCAAGAAGAGTAGCTCTTTTAATTATTGGGATGATCACGGGCTAACATTTTGGCAAAAATATAATGGCCTTAGAATTGGATACTTGCTTCGCTTAAAGTTACTTTCAAACAACGACATTTGCTTATCAGGCTTTAGGTTAACGAAAAGAACCGCCGCAACGTACCGAGGGTATTGCCAATACAAAGGGTGGGTTTGGTATAATAGAGAGTACAACAAATGAATGTGCCCAACCGGACTGGCTGAGCAGTTAAAGCGACACCGCACCAAAGAGGCAAGCTGAGCAAGCCGCAGCCCATTTATCAAGGCGCTGCTCAAGTGCTGTCAGTTGTTTAGGAAGCAAAGCCTGCTGGCTGTAGCCGGTCAGGTACCGTAGATTTTGTCCGCACGGTCTTCAAAGGCTGCGGAAAATTTACGGAATGCACGGTCAAACATGGCGCCCATCATGGAGCCCAGTGTCCGACTTTTGAATTCGTAATTGATATAGAAGCTCACATCACATTCCTTTTCGGAAACCTGATCGAAGCTCCAGACATTTTCCAGATGGCGAAACGGGCCATCCAGATACTCAACCGTAATTTTGCTCGCCTCGCGATCAAGCGTCACGCGGCTGGCAAATGTTTCTTTGAAGACTTTGTAGGCCACGGTCATATCCGCCACCATCATTTCACGGTGGTCATCAATCTTCCGGCGGCCACGCACACGCAAGCCCTGACACAGCGGCACAAACTGGGGGTACTGTTCCACATCTGCAACCAGGTCAAACATATCATCAGCACTGTGCTGAACTCGATGTGTGCTTTCGAAAGAAGGCATATGCTCGCGTTCTTTTTCTTCTAGTTTTTCAAAAATTCTTCAGGATGCTCTAAGCGACCTTTTTCGATTTGCCAAGAAAAATCTTAGTGTTCTCATTCTTCAGCGGGCAACAGTGAGCCAAAAGCATCAGAATTTTTCACCTCGCAAATATACCGCGACGATCTAACGCAACCGTTTCAATCTCAAAACTCTGGTCAGTACTCAAAACTCAATTCTACACTATGCGCTAATACTTAGCTCTTTTTGAAAGCAAACCCAATGCTTAGTCCTTTTAAAATATCCCGCCTCGCCAAAGAAGGCGGAGAACAAGATTACTTAAGAACCACCAATGCACTCGCTGATACCCCTGTGCAAGTTATCAGCCGTGAAGAAACCGCCAGGTTCCAGCAGCTCACCGTTGTCGAAGATGGCATCGAGCGCATCAGATACATTCCCCACCAACCCAAACATAAAACCCCGCTCATCTTCGTTCACGGCATGTGGCACGGCGCCTGGTGCTGGAAGAACTATCAGGAAAAACTCGCCGAAACCGGTTGGGAAAGCGTCGCCATCAGCCTGCCCGGCCATGGCCACTCACCAGAGCAGCGCCCCATCGCCGAAGCCACACTAGGCTACTACCTGCGCTTCATCGCTGACGAGGTTCAGCGCCATGAGCGACCTCCCGTCCTGATCGGTCACAGCATGGGTGGAGCACTGGTGCAATGGTATCTAAAATACGTGGGCGGGCTGAAAGCCGCCGTCTTTGTCGCCTCATGGACCGCAATCGATGTGCTGCAGGATTGCCTGAAAAACGCAATGACGATCGACCTGCTTGGAACAGCCCTGTCACCCTTCCTCGGCTACAAGTTCCAGTTTCGCTCACCCAAAATCGCCGCCAAATGGTTTCTGGCAGAGCAATCCAATCCAGTCGCCCAATACATTCAAAGCCAGCTGGGGCCAGAATCCGAAGTGGTGCTCATGCAGCACCGCCCGCCTCAATGGCTCCCACCTCTGGATGATGAAACACCAAAACTGTGGCTGACCGCCAGCGAAGACGCCATCGTCCCCTTCAACCGCTCCCTACACTCCGCAGCTCTGTATGAGGCCACCCATAAGATCGTGCCGCACGCCGGTCACGACCTCATGCTGGAAGACAACTGGGAGGAAAGCCTCTCCTACATCACCACCTGGCTACAAAACATGAGCACCACCAAAGCACTGGCAACAGGTTGATCAGAGGCCTAAAACAAGGAGCGCCCTATCAAGCAAAGCGGCGCTCTTTAGATCCTTAAGTTCACATCTGCAGGCGCACAACGCATCGGGCAGCCTCGGCTGCCTCTTCAGCATAGCTCGGATCCCGATGGATAAGCATGGTGGAAAAGGCACCCTCCATCAACAAAACCACACGGCGTGCCAACATCTCTGGCTCTTTCAATCCAGCCTGCTGATAACAATCTCCCAACCACACCTCAAACTTTTTCTTGTGCTTTGCTCCCACCACCACAGCCGGATGTCCCGGCATGTTGGCAAGCTCAGCAGCCGTGCGGATGAACCCGCAGCCTTTCCATTTGGGATGGCGCGCATTCTCTGAAAGCCTCAGGAAGATCACAGCGGTCTTATCCGCCACATCGCCTTCAGCCTCCTCAAACCACGTGGCAAACGCTGTCAGGTTCGGCTGATCCCGGGAAATGAGATACTCAGCCACCAGATCATCCTTGCTCTTAAAATGGTAGTAGAGCGTTTTCTTCGTGATGCCGGCTTTTTCAGCAATCGCATCCACGCTGACAGCGCGAATACCCTCGCCGTAAAACAGCCTGTTGGCGGCATCCAATATGCGATCTCGGGTTGAACTAGGAGGTGTCTGAGCCATGTATACTAACCAGTGAGTTTACTGAAGCATGCGCTGTTCCTACCCTGAAGTCAATCCAGGTCACCATGAGGAACACACCATGAAAAAGCTCGTTCTGTTTGAAGTCAGAGACCAGATCGCCCTGCTCACTCTAAACCGCCCCCAAAAGCTCAATGCCCTGAACTACCAGACCAACGACCGCCTCCTGGCACTGCTGGACCGCATCGAAGACGACACCGCTATCCACTCCGTGATCATTACTGGTGCAGGAGATCGCGCCTTTTCCGCAGGCGGTGACATTCACGAGTTCTCGCAGAGCATAGAAGCTGGAACCGACATTGCATTGAAAGAGTTCGTAAGACGCGGTCAGGCTATGACCAGCCGCATCGAAAACTTTACCAAACCAATCATCATAGCCGTCAACGGCATCGCCTTTGGCGGAGGATGCGAAATCACTGAAGCCGCCCATCTGGCCATCGCCTCAGATCGTGCCGTCTTCGCAAAGCCAGAAATCAACATCGGCATCCCGCCCACCTTCGGCGGCACACAGCGCCTGCCCCGTCTCGCTGGCCGCAAACGTGCATTGGAGCTACTGTTAACCGGAGACCCTTTCGGCCCAGAGCGCGCATATGAGCTCGGTCTCATCAACAAAATCGTCCCGCATGACGACCTCCTCCCCGAAGCCTTCGCCCTTGCCGAGCGCATCCTGCGTCACTCCCCGCTCGCTGCAGCCCGCATCCTCACCGCCGTCACCCGCGGCCTCAACACCACCATCTCAGAGGGCCTCCAGATAGAAGCCAACCAATTCGCCCGCATGGCCCCCACCAACGACACCAAAGAAGCCCTCTCCGCCTGGATCACCCGCCGAACCCCAATCTACGAAGGCACATAAGCCCAACAAAAAAAGAGCGCCCCACCTTCCAGCGGGACGCTCTTTTAAATCTCACAGTATCAAACCAGTGCTTAGTTGCCCTGCTTCGCCTTACGGGCGGCTTTCAGTTCGGCGAAGTCTTCGCCGGCGTGGTGGGAAGAGCGCGTCAGTGGGTTTGCGGATACTTTCAGGAAGCCTTTCGCGTACGCGATTTTCTCGTAAGCCTTGAAGTCTTCCGGTGTCGGGAAGTTCATCACCGGATGGTGCTTCTTGGTTGGCTGCAGGTACTGACCAACGGTCAGGAAGTCCACATCAGCCACACGCAGGTCATCCATCAACTGAAGCACTTCGTTGCGCTCCTCACCCAGACCAACCATGATGCCGGACTTGGTGAACATCTCAGGATCAATCTCCTTCACGCGCTGCAGCAGGCGGATGGAGTGGAAATAACGGGCACCCGGACGAACCTTCAGGTAGTTGGAAGGCACAGTTTCAAGGTTGTGGTTGAACACGTCAGGCTTAGCCGCAACAACAATCTCAAGCGCACCATCCTTACGCAGGAAGTCAGGTGTCAGCACTTCAATGGTTGTTTTTGGAGAAGCCTTGCGGATTGCCGCAATCACGTTGGCAAAGTGGGTCGCACCACCATCATCCAGATCATCACGGTCCACAGAGGTAATCACCACGTGCTCAAGACCCATGGAAGACACAGCCTTGCCGATGCTTTCCGGCTCGCTCTGGTCAACAGCACCCGGCATACCGGTCCGCACGTTACAGAACGCACAGGCACGGGTACAGGTGTCGCCCAGGATCATGAAGCTTGCATGCTTCTTGGACCAGCACTCACCAATGTTCGGGCAACCTGCTTCCTCACAAACCGTCACAAGGTTGTTCTTGCGAACCAGTTCGTGGGTTTCTTTGTAAACAGGAGAAGTCGGAGCCTTAACACGGATCCATTTTGGCTTACGCTGTACAGGATTGTCCGGGCGATGCGCTTTTTCCGGATGGCGCGGACGCTCTTTTTCCTGCACTGCAGACGCCGTTTGGCTTTTATGATTAGGATCGAGTGTATTTACCAGTGTAACCATATCAGTTCCGTCAGGTCCGAGACTTTGCTGCACACTTGCCTTAAGGGTCAGTGTCCCTGTCTCTTATAAATTTAGTGGTCCATAACAGGAAATGAAGCATCTCTCAATGCTACACACTGGTATTCAATCAGTTCTGCGCCTCAGGACCACGCCTATTCAAAGCCAATAGCATCCCCGCCAATCAGTGCTGCAATGAAGGCAAACGCAATTGCGCCAACCAGTGCAACAACGGCTTGATCGAGATACTCATTCCCCAGGGAAACTTCCACGTCCGCAAACTCGAACAGGTAAACCCCTGAAATACCACCGAGAAATCCGGCAATAATGATAATGGCGAATTCACCGCCAACAGTGAACATCACCAGCAAGGTCGCAATCACGGCACAAACTGCTGACGTTACCAGCCAGATGATAGAGTTCATAAAGTCCACGGGTCTTCTCCTTTTTTAAAAAGAAGAGTACCCGCGAAAAATTAAGTCCCTCTCACTGGTAAAATTCCAGTGAGAGGGATTTGATTTACATATTCAGAGCACGGCCGTAGGCGTCCAGAACACTTTCCTTCATCATTTCGGAAAGGGTTGGATGCGGGAAGCAGGTGTGCATCAGCTCTTCTTCGGTGGTCTCAAGACCCATCGCAACAACGAAGCCCTGAATGAGCTCGGTCACTTCAGCGCCAACCATGTGCGCACCCAGCAGCTGACCAGTCTTGTTGTCAAACACAGTCTTCACAAGACCTTCCGGCTCGCCAAGAGCGATCGCCTTACCGTTACCCATAAATGGGAAGCGGCCAACGCGAACCTCATAACCAGCGTCTTTTGCTTTCTGCTCGGTCAGACCAACAGAAGCAACCTGCGGGTTACAGTAGGTACAACCAGGAATCTGGTCACGCTTCATTGGATGAGCGTCAAGGCCGGAGATCTTCTCGATGCAGATCACGCCTTCATGCTCAGCCTTGTGCGCCAGCATTGGAGGACCAGCAACGTCACCGATTGCATAGATGCCAGGAACATTGGTGCGGCTGAACTCGTCAGTCACGATGCAACCACGGTCAGTCTTGATGCCAAGAGCTTCAAGGCCGAGGTTCTCAATGTTACCAACAACGCCAACAGCAGAAATCAGCTTCTCAGCGGTGATTTCCTGCGCCTTGCCGTCTTTGGTCTCAATGGTAGCAGTCACCTGCCCTTTGCCTTTAACGACCTTGGAAACCTTTGCTTCCATGACGAACTTGATACCCTGCTTCTCCATCTGCTTTTTCGCAATCGCGGAGATTTCAGGATCTTCAACCGGCATGATGGTTGGCATCATCTCAACAACGGTCACATCAGCGCCCATTGTTTTGTAGAAGGATGCAAACTCGATACCGATCGCGCCGGAACCCATCACGATGAGGGACTTCGGCATCTTTTCCGGAACCATCGCCTCAAAGTAGGTCCAGATGTTTTCCTTGTCAGGCTCAAGACCTGGGATCACACGTGGCTTCGCACCTGTTGCAACAATGATGTGCTTGGCGGAGTAAGAACCGTGACCTTTCACACCCTTTGGAGTTGGGTGCTGAGGCTGCATAGCGTCTTTGGAAGAAGGACCAACAGCGATCTCACCCGGCTTGGTGAGTTTTGCTTCACCCCAGATGATGTCCACTTTGTTCTTCTTCATCAGGAAGCCGATACCGCCATTGAGCTGACCGGAAACACCACGGGAGCGCTTCACAACAGCAGCAGCATCAAAGCTCACGCCTTCAGCGGAAAGACCGTAGTCCTTGCCATGCTGCATGTAGTGGTAGATCTCAGCAGAACGCAGCAGCGCCTTGGTTGGGATACAGCCCCAGTTCAGGCAGATACCGCCCATATGTTCACGCTCAACAATCGCGGTCTTGAAACCAAGCTGCGCGGAGCGGATTGCGGTTACATAGCCACCAGGACCAGAACCAATGATAATCACGTCGTAGGCGTTGCCACTCATCTATTTAACCTCGCCAAATCGGCCTCAAGGAGCTTGAGGCTCCACATAAAGGTGGGAGAACTTCGCAAAATTCTCCAAAACGTAGTCGGGCAGTTCTCCGCTGTCCTTGGTGACCAGCTTTCCTCTGCCATCGCCCGCATCCAGACGGTCCAGCGTTCGTTGCGCACGGCCCAGATAGGCATCATTCATGTGTTCGGTGTGCGAGTAAGCCTCGAGTTTTGTAACCACCTTCTCCATGTCCCCCAGAAAGCTGAAATGCCAGCTGGAAGAACGAAGCAGTTGACGTCGCATAGGTCGGCTGTGCCGTGTGAGAGCTTTCCAGTGCCACAAAGCAGTCTCGAGAACAGGATGGAGACTTTTGCTTTGATAAGCCCGCTCACGCCGCAAAGCCTGAGCTCCCTTGAAAAACATCGCACCGATCATTCTTGGGCAGGAGGTAAAATCCGAGACATCATCTTTAAAGTTCAGTCTGTAGCGGAAAATATCAGCGCCAAAGAATGTCAGGCTCTTCGAACTCTTGGGGTCATTTTTAACTCTGAGCAAAACATCCGGCTTTGGAATTTCATCCACGTCGGACACAAGGATCAGATCATTGACCGCAAGGTCTTTAAGGCCGCGCTCTATGCTGTCGCGTTGGTGGTACTCCCTCGACCAGGCGCTCTGCGGGTTCTGCGGCATATCCTCCACGATCACGTGTCGGATCTTGCTTAAGAACGGTGCAAACCGCGACTTGTTATCAGCAAAGTAGAGAGGTTTTTCGGCTCCCGTAAAGGTCTTGGTTGCCTCTACAAGAATGAACTCATCTACCACATCAAACAGTTCGCCAAGGCGAATTTCTAGGGTATCGAGTTCGTTGAAAAACGTGAAACCATCGACAACTTTGACCATTGATCAGGTCTCCTTGCTCAAACGGTCTTCAGCTTACTCCACTCTATTTGCTCACACCTACCACTTGGATTTACCGGCGAAAAAAGCAGGGGTTTCCTGCTTTCCGCCGGTACACCCTGATTAAACCAGCATGGACATCGGGTTTTCGATGTAGCCTTTGAAGGCCTGCAGAAGTTCTGCACCCAGCGCACCGTCCACCGCGCGGTGGTCAGTGGAAAGGGTCACAGACATCACAGTCGCAGGAACGATCTCATCGCCCTTCACAACCGGACGCTTCTGACCAGCGCCAACAGCAAGGATGGTTGCGTGTGGTGGGTTGATCACCGCCGCAAATTCCTTCACGCCGAACATGCCAAGGTTGGAAACGGAAGTCGTACCGCCCTGGAATTCGGTTGGAGCCAGCTTGCGCTCACGAGCACGCTTCGCCAGATCTTTCATCTCGATGGAGATGGTGGAGAGCGTTTTCTCTTCAGCGCGGCGGATGATCGGAGTGATCAGGCCACCATCGATGGAAACAGCAACACCAACGTCAGCATGCTTATGCATAACCATGCCGCTCTCAAGGTAGGATGCGTTTGCAGCTGGAATTGCTTTCAGTGCCAGCGCATGCGCCTTGATGATCATGTCGTTGACGGACAGCTTGTAAGCAGGCTTGCCATCAGCGTCAGTTGGAGCGGAAGAGTTCAGCTGAGCACGCAGAGCCAGCAGAGCATCCAGCTCACACTCTACAGTCAGGTAGAAGTGTGGAACGGTCTGCTTGGATTCTGTCAGGCGCTTCGCAATAACCTTGCGCATGCCATCGTGAGGAACCAGATCGTAAGAGCCTTCCTCAAACAGCTTGAGGGTCTGCTCATCAGATGCACCAGCAGGTGCAGCCTTTGGAGCCTCTGCCGCTTTTGGAGCTTCCGCAGCCTTGGGCGCAGCTTCCGCTTTACCGGTGCCAGCAGCAATCGCAGCTTCAACGTCACGCTTCACAACGCGGCCATGTGGGCCGGTGCCGTTGATCAGCGCGATGTCCAGACCATTCTGTTTCGCCAGACGGCGCGCCAGAGGAGAAGAGAACACGCGCTCACCAGAAGCAGCAACCGGAGCCGCTGGAGCTGGTGCAGGAGCCGCCGCAGCCGCAGGCGCAGCTGGTGTTGCAGGAGCCTGAGGAGCCGCCGCTGCTGGTGCAGGTGCCGCAGCTGGTGCTGCGTCCATTGCAGAAGCGTCTTCGCCCTCTTCCAAAAGGATCGCGATCGGTGCATTCACCTTCACGCCTTCGGTTCCTTCAGCAACCATGATCTTACCGATGGTGCCTTCATCGACAGCTTCCACTTCCATGGTCGCTTTGTCGGTCTCAATCTCTGCAATCACGTCGCCTGCAGAAATCGCGTCACCTTCTTTAACCAGCCACTTGGCCAGATTGCCTTCTTCCATGGTTGGAGAAAGCGCAGGCATCAAAATGTTGATTGGCATACCACTTGTCTCCAATTAGGCGGTGTAGGTCACAGCCTTAACAGCGTCGATAACTTCCTTGGCGTTTGGCAGAGCCAGCTTCTCAAGGTTTGCTGCGTAAGGCATTGGAACGTCTTTACCGGTTACGCGCAGAACTGGCGCATCCAGCCAATCGAAGGCTTCGCTCTGAACCTGATAAGCAATTTCAGAGGAAACGGAACAGATTGGGAAGGCTTCTTCCACAGTCACCAGACGGCCTGTCTTGCGAACAGAAGCCAGAACAGTGTCCATATCCAGCGGACGAATGGTGCGCAGGTCGATCAGCTCAACGGAAACGCCCTGTTTCGCCAGCTCATCAACAGCCTGCAGTGCGTAGGTCATGCCAATGCCCCAGGAAACCATGGTCGCATCAGTACCTTCGCGAACGATCTTCGCTTTACCGATTGGCAGAACCAGATCATCAACTTCCGGCACATCAAAATGGTGACCGTAAAGGATCTCGTTCTCAAGGAACACAACTGGGTTTGGATCGCGGATAGCAGCTTTCAGCAGGCCCTTTGCATCAGCAGCAGAGTAAGGCTGGATAACCTTGAGGCCCGGAATGGAAGCATACCATGCAGCGTAGTCCTGAGAGTGCTGTGCTGCCACGCGTGCTGCCGCACCGTTTGCACCACGGAACACCATAGGAGCACCCATCTGACCGCCAGACATGTAAAGAGTCTTGGCCGCAGAGTTGATGATGTGGTCAATCGCCTGCATTGCGAAGTTGAAGGTCATGAACTCAACGATTGGGTTCAGACCAGCCATCGCAGCACCAACAGCAAGACCGGTGAAGCCATGCTCGGTGATTGGAGTGTCGATCACGCGCTTTTCGCCGAACTCATCCAGGAGACCCTGAGAGATCTTGTAGGCGCCCTGATACTGAGCAACTTCTTCGCCCATCAGGAACACGTTCTCGTTGCGGCGCATTTCTTCCGCCATCGCGTCGCGCAGAGCTTCACGAACGGTCATGCTCACCATTTTGGTGCCCGCAGGAATTTCTGGGTCAGCCGGTGCAACGCTGGCAACTGGAGCTGCAGGAGCTGCTGGTGCAGCCGGCGCTTCAGGAGTTGCCGGCGCAGCTGGCGCTTCAGCAACAGCTGGTGCGGAACCAACCTTGTCAGCAGCAGAAGCGTCTTCGCCTTCTTCCAGCAGAACTGCGATAGGAGCGTTGACCTTAACTTCTTCAGTGCCTTCAGCAACGAGGATCTTGCCGATCACGCCCTCGTCCACTGCTTCCACTTCCATGGTTGCTTTATCGGTTTCGATTTCAGCAATCACATCACCAGCAGAAACGGTGTCGCCTTCTTTTTTAAGCCACTTGGCCAGCTTGCCTTCTTCCATGGTCGGAGAAAGCGCAGGCATCAAAATTTCAATAGCCATAATTTATTATCCCGACCTTAGAGAACGATGTCCGTGTACAGCTCAGATGGATCCGGCTCAGGATCGTTCTGCGCAAACTCAGCAGAAGCAGCCACAACGCCGCGAACTTCTTTATCGATCGCTTTCAGTTCGTCTTCGCTAGCCCATTCTTTTTCAAGAAGGCGAGCGCGAACCTGTTCAATCGGGTCATGCTCAGAGCGCATCTTCTGGACTTCGTCTTTACTGCGGTATTTTGCAGGGTCAGACATGGAGTGACCGCGGTAACGGTAGGTGATCATCTCAAGGATGTAAGGACCATTGCCTTCACGGCACCATTCCATCGCATAGTCGGTCGCAGCTTTCACCGCGCGCACGTCCATGCCGTCAACCTGAACACCTGGGATACCGAAGGAGGCACCGCGCTGGGAAAGGTCAGTTGTGGAAGATGCACGTTCAATGGAGGTACCCATGCCGTACTTGTTGTTTTCGATCACGTAGATCACAGGCAGGTTCCACAGCTTCGCCATGTTGAAGCTCTCGTAAACCTGACCCTGGTTTGCAGCACCATCGCCGAAGAACGCCATGGAAACTTTGCCGTTCTCTTTATAGCGGTTCGCAAACGCCAGACCGGTACCAAGTGCGACCTGCGCGCCAACGATGCCGTGTCCACCATAGAACTCCTGTTCTTTGGAGAACATGTGCATGGAACCGCCCTTACCTTTAGACAGACCACCGCGGCGACCAGTCAGTTCGGCCATCACGCCGTTCGGGTCCATGCCACAAGCGAGCATGTGAGCGTGGTCGCGGTAAGAAGTGATCATCTGATCACCTTTTTCCTTGGCCATCTCCATTCCAACAACAACAGCTTCCTGGCCGATGTAAAGGTGACAGAAGCCACCGATCAGACCCATACCGTAAAGCTGACCCGCCTTTTCTTCAAAACGACGGATAAAAAGCATTTCGCGGTAAGCGTTTAGCTCTTCTTCTTTGGAAAATTCTACAAGGGCGGGCACGTTTTTCATCGCACCGCGGGCTTTGGTAGCGCCTTTAGCGCGACCGCCTGAAGACTTGGATTGAGTTCCAGCCATGAGCCTCGTCTCTTTTGACGTGAATTGGTGAAAGCACACTAGCCCCCACAGCGCTGAATGCCAATATGAGCAAAAACACTTGGGGATTTATGTAAGGCGTTGATTTTATTGAAATATTCAAGTTAACTTAAATTGGGTTAATTCATGTAAATCAACCTACTTCAAGTTAATACACGCTGATGTTTCAGTTACGCATGATCGCAACTTCATTCACGTGCGCCAAATTCAGGGAAGCGCGAGCCCTCTCATCCACCATATCAGGATCAAGGCTCTCCGGGTCAAGCAGCATGACACGGCGTTGTAATTGCAGGCGTTCTGCCCGCAACTCTTCAAGCTCAACTTCCAGAGCAAGGATTTCATGCTCGATCTGTGGTCGACCCACAAGACCCAGCTTACCGTTGAGCGCATGAAATGCAAAGTAGCAAAGCGCACCAATGGCAATTCCCGGCACCAGGAGGTTCTTTAGATAGGAGTGTTTTCGCTGACGTGTGGTAGCTAGCACTGATTGACCTACTCATTACAAAAATGGTCACATGCCCGCACTATTTCACAACGCCCTTAACCAAGAGTTTCCGATAAAACTGAAATTTGGCCATATCTGTTATTTTTTGGAAATTTAAACAATCACGCCCGGCAAGGTCGTTGCGATAATGAGTAGTCCGAATAGCACGCTATTGAAGCTCTATTCTTCGAGAACCTGTGCATGCCTCCCAAACAATCTCTTTAATCGTTTGCAACTCCTATTGAGCACATCTCTTTTTGAGCACGAATATATCCTCAAACAACTCCCGAGAAACCGTCAAAGGAAAGAGGACAGCATATGTTGTGTCAAACAATGGAGCCCCGTATGTCGTGCGACCAGAGCAGCTGGATGTGAAAGACCTCGTTGACAGCTTTTTCTTATCAATAAATTCCACTGCAACGAGGCTTATTTCATCAATCGTTTGCTCATACACAATCTCAGTCGGACCAACGTCCACTTTTCCCTCTCGAATTCGCTTTTCATGCTTTTCTTTATATAGCCTACTCAGCTTTTGTCCCGCCTCCTTCGCAATCTTTGCTGAACTGGGATTTAGCCGGAATGATGCAAGCACTTTGTCTCTAACCTGACTAGCTTTGATAGACTCAATCTCTGCTAAGTTGATGACAAAGTTCGTACCCAAGTTCTGTGCAGGGAGCTCACATAGACTACGATACTCATTATAAATTTTAAGAGTGCATTGATCAGCTTCTAGAGAGAAGAATCTGTCCGATTTTGAGAAGTCGTCTTTGGCCTTTGCATTAATTTTCTGAGTAAGCTTGTCCTCACCTACCAAGCTGTCCTCGGCATACGCCTGCCCCGATGAGATCAGCACGCCCATAAGCAAGAAGCTAGCAATTGACAGCCAGGACAATCCGACCGACTTGAGAGACAGAAAACTAGGCTTAACCGGCATATTAAATCCTTCTTGCGCATTTGCCGCCAAAGCCATCAGCAATGAACACGACAACATACATTTGATATGCTGCGCACATACAATGAAAGTGTTCTGAATGCTATTCAGCGCTCCGCAACAACACAGATAAGTACCCCAAATCTGCAGCGCATTCACTTTTCGTTCTCAAACATGTTCAACTTGCTGGAAACAGATAACAACTCCAGCTTCCCTAAACTAAAAAACGCAGAAATAACACAATCAACGCAAACGAACGCACATAACAACGCAAAACTGGGATTTCACCGAAACCCCAGTCCACTTAAGCGCTCAAGACAGTATTTTAGGCGTTTTCCGCCAGCCGCGAGAGTTTAATCAACACAGCAGCGGTGCCCTTCAACCGATCATCCGCAGTCGGCCAGTCACGGGTCAGCACCACCTTCTGGTCCGGGCGGATCTTAGCGAGGATAGTTTGTTCCGCGATGTAGGATACCAGCCCCGCCGGATTGTTGAACTCACCATTGCGGAAGCCAATCACGATGCCCTTCGGCCCAGCGTCAATCTTTTCAACGTTCGCTTTTCGACACAATCCCTTGATATAAACAATCTTCAGAAGGTGTTGAACTTCCTCAGGAAGTGGCCCGAAGCGGTCAATCATCTCGGCCCCAAAGCCATCAATCTCGTCAAGCTCAGTCAGGTCGGCCAGACGGCGATAAAGCTCAAGGCGCAGCTGCAGATCCGGCACATAGGTATCGGGGATAAGAACCGGCGTACCGATAGCAATCTGCGGCGACCACTTATCTTCCTGGAAGTCCTCACCACCAGATTTGAGCTGCGCAACTGCCTCCTCCAGCATCTGCTGGTAAAGCTCGAAACCCACCTCTTTAATATGCCCGGACTGCTCTTCCCCCAGCAAGTTACCCGCCCCGCGAATATCCAGATCGTGCGATGCAAGCTGGAAGCCCGCACCCAAATTCTCAAGACTTTGCAACACCTTAAGACGTCGCTCAGCCGTAGCCGTCAGCGTCTTGTTGGCAGGAACTGTAAACAAGGCATATGCTCTTGTCTTGGAACGACCCACACGCCCACGGATCTGATAGAGCTGCGCCAGACCAAACATGTCCGAGCGGTGCACAATCAAAGTGTTAGCGTTTGGTATGTCCAAACCAGATTCCACAATCGTGGTCGCCAGAAGCACATCAAACTTGCCCTCATAAAAGGCATTCATGATGTCATCCAGCTCTCCCGGAGGCATCTGACCATGAGCGGAAACCACTTTAACTTCAGGCACATTCTCTTCCAGGAACGCCCTCACCTCCGCCAGATCGGACACGCGCGGACACACATAGAAGCTCTGCCCTCCGCGATAATGCTCACGCAGCAAGCTTTCGCGGATAACCATCGGGTCGAATGGGGATATAAACGAGCGTACAGCCAGACGATCCACCGGCGGCGTCGCAATAAGGGAAAGCTCCCGAACACCCGTCAGTGCCAATTGTAGAGTACGAGGAATCGGGGTCGCAGAAAGGGTCAAAACGTGAACATCACTTTTCAGCTCTTTCAACCGTTCTTTATGCTTCACCCCAAAGTGTTGCTCCTCATCGATAATAAGAAGCCCCAGATCTCTGAAACCAATAGCTTTTCCTAAAAGCGCATGGGTACCAACCACAACATCAACAGAACCGTCTTTCAGGCCCTTCTTGGTCTCAGAGAGCTCCTTACCGGGGACAAGTCGTGAAGCCTGGCGCACAACAATAGGCAGCCCATTAAAGCGATCCGCAAACGTCCGATAATGCTGACGTGCCAACAACGTGGTCGGAACCACAATCGCCACCTGCCGCCCAGACATCGCAGCCAAAAACGCAGCTCTTAGAGCAACTTCCGTCTTACCAAAGCCCACATCACCACAAACCAACCGGTCCATAGGACGCCCAGACGCCATATCATCAAAGACAGACTCAATCGCCGTCATCTGGTCATCAGTCTCGTCATAAACAAACCGCGCCGCAAACTCGTCATACGCCCCTTCAGGTGCTGTAATCGCCGGAGCTGTCCGCAAAGCGCGTTCCGCAGCAATCTTGATCAGGCCATCGGCAATCTCAAGAATGCGCTTTTTCATCTTGGCTTTACGGGCCTGCCATGCCCCGCCGCCAAGCTTATCTAACTGAACTTCCTGATCTTCTGAACCATAGCGCGTCAGCAGCTCAATGTTCTCGACTGGAAGGTAAAGCTTGTCCGACCCCGCATACTGCAGCTCCAGACAGTCATGCGGCGCCCCAACAGCCTCGATGGTCTTCAGCCCAATAAAGCGACCAATACCATGCTCCACATGCACAACCAGATCACCCGGAGAGAGTGCAGAGGCTTCTGTAAGAACGTTGGCGCCTTTGGACTTACGTCGTCTCTGACGCACCAAGCGATCACCAAGGATATCTTGCTCCCCGATGAAAGCCAGATCATCAATCTCAAAGCCGTGCTCAAGTCCAAGGATGATCAGTGCAGTCAGCCCAGCGGGAACCTTGCCGAGTTCTCCAGAGTTCCCCGCATATCCTGTACGGTCCAATCCATGATCGCTAAGAACCTGCGTCAGACGTTCTCTAGAGCCTTCACTCCAACAGGAAAGAACAGCCCTCTTCCCATCCTTGGCAAGCGCAGACACATGCGTGGAAAGCGCGTCAAAGATATTCACGTCACCAGCAGCACGTTCCGCCGCAAAGTTGCGGCCCTGACGCCCTCCCATATCAATGGCGGTCTTCCCAGTTCCCGGAGGCATAGCAAACGGGGACAACTGCGCGGAGGCTCTGTCAGCCACACATGTGTTTAACTCAGTTTCCTGAAGATAGATCGCTACCGGTGGAATGGGCTTATACGGCACACCTGAAGAGAGAGCTTTGTTGTTCAGGCCATCCTGGCGCGCGCCAAAGTGCTCTTCAATCTGTTCCAGCCGCTCTTTGATCATATCCTCGGCATTGGCATCCAGAACAACTGGAGTTTCGCCGATGTAATCAAACAGGGTCGCAAGGTTTTCATGAAACAGCGGCAGCCAGTGTTCCATCCCCGCATAGCGACGCCCTTCACTGATGGACTGGTACAAAACATCATCCGGCCCGGAGGCCCCGAATGCAGTCACATAGTTTCGGCGGAAGCGCGAGATCGTCTCCGGCTCAAGAATGATCTCGCTCATAGGAACGAGAGTAAGTCCCTTCTTCTGCGCAAGTGTCCGCTGACTATCCGTATCAAAAGAACGGATGGATTCCAGCGTGTCTCCAAAGAAGTCCAGACGAACCGGCTCTTTGGTGGCAGGCGAGAACAGATCAATAATCCCCCCGCGCACGGCATATTCACCAGTCTCTCGAACAGTAGGCGTACGGGCGAAGCCATTGACTTCCAGCCACTTGATAATCTTGTCCGGATTGATCCGATTGCCCGGAGTGAAAGACAGAATATGGTTGGAGGTCCAGTCCCGCACCGGCATCCGCTGCAAAGCCGCGTTGACCGTGGTGATCAGCACAAACTTCTTTTTCTTCGGCAGCCCCTTCGCCAGTCGCAGCAGTGTCAGCAACCGGCGCGCAACAATCGCCCCATGTGGGGATACGCGGTCATACGGCAAGCAATCCCACGCTGGCAGCTGCAGCACTTCCACATCCGGCGCAAAGAAGCCCAGAGCCTCCGTCAGCGCCGCCATCCGCGTTGCATCCCGCGCCACATAGGTCAGCGCAAGACCGCCCTCCTCAATCTCAGAGAGGATCTTTGAAAGCACATAGGCCTCAGCTCCATCCGGGACAGAAGCGAGCGTTATGTTTTCACTTTTCTTGAGCAAACTTTCAAACACGGGCGGGGCAACCTTATTATTTCAAATCTTTCTCGGACAAATATGGCACCTGAACAGCACGTATCCAGATGCCCAAGAGCACTTAGCTGTCGCTCTTATCCTTGTAGTAATCTAGGATCTTACGGAACAGTTCTGTATTGGCCTCATCCGGTACAGGCTTGGTGCCAATGAACCAGGAGAACAGATCCTGATCATGATGCTGCAGGAACACTTCCAGCTCATTCAGCTCTTCATCATTCATCTGCGCAATATGCTTCTCAACATAGCCACCAAGCATGATATCCATTTCCTTCATGCCACGATGGTGACAACGGAAAACGATACGCTTTCTCCGGTTATCCAGCTCAATGTTCTCGTTTTGATCTTCGTTCTGCGCACTATGATCCATCGTCATTCCCCTAGAAGGTCTCTGATCCCTGTCACTATCTGCAAATAGATAGGGCCAAATCGTTTCGCCTGTATACAACCCTTATTTTCATCTGTCAGTGTTTTCTTAAGGGCGTTGCACAAATCACGGGAACATGGCACAGATCAGGCTAGCTGTTCACGTTATGGTCTATATGGTATGCGCCCTACTCGCCTTGATCCTCTTTTCGCTTCTGTCACCAAGCTCCCGGGCATTGGCCCCAAGATCGCGAAGACCATAACCAACCTGCTTGTCGGCAGCCCGGATCGCGAAGCCCGCATTTCAGACCTTCTCTTCCACGTACCGGTCAACGTTATCGACCGACGCTTGCGTCCAGGTGTCGCCGCTTCTCCGGAAGGCGAAATCGTAACGCTGGTCCTTCAGATAGATCAGCACCGCGCACCGCCACGCGGCAGCCGTGCTCCCTACAAGGTTCTGGCGCACGATGAGACCGGAGCAATTGAGCTGGTCTTCTTCCACGCACGCGGAGATTATCTACAACGCGTTCTGCCGGTTGGCGAAAAGCGTATCATCTCCGGCAAAGTTGAGTGGTTCAACGAACGCGCACAGATGGTGCACCCGGACCATATGGTCTCTGAGGAAGAAGCCGAGAATCTGCCGCTTGTTGAGCCGGTTTACCCAATGACAGCCGGTCTTGCCTCCAAAACGCTCCAACGCGCCATGGGCACCGCGCTGCAGTTCCTGCCTCAAATGCCAGAGTGGCAGAACAAAGAGTTTGTAGAGCAGCGCAACTTCCCGCCATTTGACGTCGCCCTACGCTCCATTCATAAGCCGGAAGACGCAAGAGATCTAGCGCCAGAAGGATTGGCTCGCGCCCGTCTGGCTTATGACGAGTTCCTCGCCAATCAGTTGGCTCTTGCACTGGTTCGCAACTCATTGCGCCACATGGGCGGCAAAGCCCGCAAAGGCGATGGCTCCCTGCGCCGGAAAATTCTTGCTGCGCTACCGTTTGAGCTGACTGACGGTCAGGAAGACGCGCTGAAAGAGATCTTCGCTGATCTGGAAGAACCAACCCGCATGCTGCGCCTCCTGCAAGGCGATGTGGGCTCCGGTAAAACCGTCGTCGGCCTCATGGCAATGGCAGCCGTTATCGAAACCGGCGGTCAGGCCGCCATGATGGCGCCAACCGACATTCTCGCCCGTCAGCACTTCGCCTCCATGAAACCGCTCTGCGATGCCGCAGGCATTCGTGCAGCCGTCCTCTCTGGCAAAGACACCGCCAAAACCAAACGGGAAATCGGTGAAGCATTGGAAGCCGGTGAAATCGATCTGATTGTCGGCACCCACGCCCTGTTCCAGTCCACCGTCAACTTCAAAGACCTTGGCATCACTATCGTCGACGAACAGCACCGCTTTGGTGTTCACCAACGTCTGGCGCTCTCCTCCAAGGGCGCTCATGTGGATGTGCTCGTCATGACAGCAACTCCAATCCCACGCACCCTCGTCCTCTCTTACTTCGGCGACATGGACGTCTCCCGCCTGACCGACAAACCCAAAGGCCGCCAGGAGATCAAAACAGTCTCCATCTCATTGGATCGCATAGGCGAAGTGGTAGAACGCCTGCGCGCCATGATCGCTCAAGGCCAGAAGATCTACTGGGTCTGCCCGCTGGTGGAGGAATCTGAAAAGATCGACCTTGCTGCAGCGGAAGAACGCTTCAACGATCTGCAAAATGCACTCGGCCCAGTGGTCGCCCTTGTTCATGGCCGCCAGAAGGCCGATGAAAAGCAAGCGGCCATGGATGCCTTCAAAAATGGTGACGCCCGTGTGCTTGTCGCCACCACAGTGATCGAGGTTGGTGTTGACGTTCCTGACGCAACCATCATCGTCATTGAACACGCAGAACGCTTTGGCCTTGCCCAGCTTCACCAGCTTCGTGGCCGCGTAGGCCGTGGCAGCCTAGCCTCTTCCTGCCTACTGCTCTTCAAAGCCCCGCTGAATGAGACCGCAGCTTCCCGCCTCAACATCCTGCGCCAAACCAACGATGGCTTCCTGATTGCGGAAGAAGACCTGCGTCTGCGCGGTGAAGGTGAGCTTCTCGGCACTCGCCAATCCGGTTCTCCGGGCTTCAGGCTGGCTTCCATTGAAGATCACGCTGATCTTATGGAAATCGCAAGAGATGACGCCAAGCTCATTATGGCAACAGACCCTGAGCTGGAAACAGAAAGAGGCGACGCCTTGCGCCACCTCCTGTATCTCTTCGCCAGAGACGAAGCTATCAAACTGCTCAGAGCGGGCTGAGTTACTCGGCCGCGACGGTCTCTGAACCGTCGCTGTCTTTCTTCGCCTTCTTACGCTGATGCGCTTCAACAGCCTTCTTGTCTTCACCTTCCAGAAGCTTTGGATACTCCGGGCTGACAAGACCAGCAGAAATCACAAGCTTTGCAGCATCTTCAACGCTCATTGAAAGCTCGATAATGTCATCGCGCGGCACAAACAGCAAAAAGCCTGAGGTTGGGTTTGGCGTCGTTGGCAGGAAAACAGAAACCGTATCAGCGTCATCTTTCAGACGCGCTGCCACTTCCCCCTTGGTATCAGTGGCAAGAAACACAATCGCCCACAAACCTTTGCGCGGATATTCAACCAGGCCGGCTTTGGTGAAGTTGCGCCCGCTATCATTCAAAACGGTCTCAAAGATCTGCTTGAGCGCAGAATAAAGGTTACGCACTAGCGGCATACGGCCCAGAATGGACTCGCCAAAGCTGATGAGCGACCGGCCAGCAATGTTAGCGGTCAGAAAGCCGATGACGGTAATCGCAAGCAGTGCAGCAAAAAGCCCAAAACCAGGCACTTCAACCGGCAAATAATTATCTGGATTGTAAATAGATGGCAGAAACGGCTTAACCCAGCCATCAATCAACTGGATAAGCGACCAACTCAGGTACAAGGTGATACCCACCGGACCCGTAATAACAAGGCCAGTAAAAAAGTAGTTCCTGAGCCGCGTCATGAACCCAACGCGCTTCGGCTTTTTATCCCCGTCAGATCCCATCGGCCATACTTTCTTATTTCGGGAACCATCCGCATTATGTCTGCGGCAAGCTGCAGATATATCCGTGCTTCTTTACGAACTAGTGTATTTTGTAGGTTTTGCAAGTTCCCCTTGAAAAAGAATTCACGCTTCTCATGTAATGGGGTGGATATGTTAGCCACGGTCGCCTTTTGTCGCGGCAATAGCCAGATTCCAACTATTGTCAGCACTCGCAAACAAGGCGTATAAGGCAGAAACTGCTTGCCAGAAGTGGAGCACCCTGTGAAAAAGCTATTCTACATGACGCTTGGATTAGCCCTAGTGGCCACAGGGATCATTGGCATCTTTCTCCCGCTGCTGCCAACAACGATTTTCTTCATCCTCGCAGCAGGTTGCTTTGCAAAATCAAACCCGCGCTTGGAAAACTGGATCCTGACACACCCGAAAATCGGCCCCAGCGTCATCCAGTGGCAGGAGCATAAGGTCATCCCGAAAAAAGCAAAGATCTTCGCCTTCACCGGCCTGACCTTCGGCTACCTGATGTTCCTGAAAATGTCCCACCCGACAATCCTGCTGGCCGTCACCGTCGCCCTCATCATGTGCGCCATAGCCGCCTACATCGCCAGCCGCCCCTCAAAACCAATGCCCACCTGAAAGTCAGCTGGCAAGCCCGACAACTCAACACCCACATCTCCAAAACAAAAAAACGCGGAGCAATAAGCCCCGCGCTTTAAAAACTTCAGCATTCCACCCGCTTATTCAACGGTAACGGACTTTGCCAGGTTGCGTGGTTGGTCTACGTCGGTGCCCATGAACACGGCGGTGTGGTAGGAGAGCATCTGCAGTGGCAGGGCGTAGATGAGTGGAGCGACGATTTCCGGAAGCTCTGGCAGGATGATCATCTGGTTAGCAGCAACACCGGCCGCCTCTGCGCCCTTTTCATCCGTGAACAGAGCAATCTCACCGCCACGGGCAGCAACTTCCTGCATGTTGGAGACGGTCTTCTCGTAAACACCATCAAATGGCGCAACAACCAGAACCGGCATGTTCTCATCAATCAACGCGATCGGACCATGCTTCAGCTCGCCCGCTGCATAGCCTTCTGCGTGAATGTAGGAGAGCTCCTTCAGCTTCAACGCACCTTCCAGAGCAAGTGGGAAGCTTGTGCCACGACCGAGGAACAGAGCATGATGCTTCTTGGACATCCATGGCGCCAGCTTTTCAATCTGAGGCTCCAGCTTCAGTGCCTGCATAGCATGTGCTGGCAGCTCGGAAAGCGCACCAACCAGCTCTTTTTCCTGAGCTTCACTCAGATGTCCACGTTGACGACCAGCAAGTACAGCAAGGCTTGCAAGAACAGCCAGCTGACACGTGAAGGCCTTCGTCGACGCAACACCGATTTCCGGCCCTGCAAAGATCGGGAAGATCAGATCAGATTCACGCGCAATTGTGCTTTCAGAAACGTTCACAACCGCACCAATGGTCATGCCCTGCTCTTTACAGTAGCGCAGCGATGCCAGCGTATCTGCTGTTTCACCGGACTGGGAAATGAACAGCGCCAGATCACCTTCACCCAATGGCATTTCGCGGTAGCGGAACTCAGAAGCAATATCGATATCAACCGGCAGGCGAGCGTACTTCTCAAACCAGTACTTAGCGGTCAGCCCCGCATAGTAAGCCGTACCACACGCGGAAATGACGAGGCGATTGATCTTGGAGAAGTCAAAATCATTGCCCTCCGGCAGAGCAACCTTGCCCTCATTGAACTTCAGATACTGAGAGATCGCATGACCCAGCACTTCTGGCTGCTCATGGATTTCTTTAGCCATGAAGTGGCGGTAGTTGCCCTTGTCCATCATGGTGGAGCTGACGCTGGACGTTTGAACCACTCGCTCTACAGCAGAGTTGTTCTCATCAAAGATCTGCGCGCCGGCACGGGTCAAAACAACCCAGTCACCTTCTTCAAGGTAGCTGATGCGGTCTGTAAACGGGGACAGAGCAATTGCATCAGAACCAAGGAACATCTCACCTTCGCCATACCCAACAGCAAGCGGGGAACCGCGGCGAGCGCCGATCATCAGATCGTCCTGATCAGCAAACAGAATTGCCAGTGAGAACGCACCTTTCAGGCGACCAAGAACAGCTGCGACAGCATCCTGTGGGGATTTTCCAGTTTTCACTTCAAGTGAAATCAGGTGCGCAACAACTTCTGAGTCTGTCTCGGTAGAAAGCTTCACACCGGCGCTGCCTACATCTTCGCGCAGCTCCAGGAAGTTTTCGATAATACCGTTATGCACGACCATCACGCCATCAGCAGCATGCGGGTGCGCATTTTCTACCGTCGGAGCACCATGAGTTGCCCAACGGGTGTGGCCAATGCCACTTGTGCCGGAAAGAGGTTTATCTTCCAGCAACGCTTCCAGATTGCGAAGTTTACCCTTCGCACGCCGGCGATTAAGGTCGCCGCCAACAACAGTTGCAATACCTGCAGAGTCATATCCGCGATACTCAAGCCGTTTCAGCGCATCTACCAGCAATGGTGCAACAGGTGTCTGCCCCAAAATACCGACAATACCGCACATAAGTGTTCTCCTTGAAATCCCACCTCGCAACTGATGCGAGCATCAACTTTTGGCCAAGTCTTTAGCCCGATGCACTGCTGCGAGGGAAATCAATCCGTGTTTCGTTTCGTTACAGCTTGAGGATAATTGAGCAAGCACGCTGCTAACCTCAGCAGCGTGCAACATTATTGCTCAGCCCTTTCTTGAAGCTTTAGCCGCAGCGAGCATTTCACGCATCACTTTGGCGCGGCCTTCCTTGTTCACCTGCTGACCACGCCCAATCGCCAATGCGTTTTCAGGCACATCAGAAGTCACCACCGAGCCCGCAGCGACAAACGCACCATCACCAAGGGTCAGAGGCGCAACCAGCACGCTGTCAGAACCAACAAAGCTGCCAGCTCCAATGTCTGTGTGATGCTTCAGGTAGCCGTCGTAGTTACAGGTGATCGTGCCGGCCCCGATGTTGGACTTTGCACCAACACGCGCATCACCGATGTAGGAAAGGTGGTTGACCTTGGCACCGCTCTCAACCTTGGCATTCTTGATCTCAACAAAGTTGCCGATATGGGCGCCTTCTCCGATATCCGCACCCGGACGCAGTCGTGCATAAGGACCAACCGTGGCATCCGCACTCACATGTGCCTTTTCAAGATGAGAAAACGCACGAATGCGAGCACCGCTGTCAACATGAACTCCCGGACCAAACACGACGTTCGGCTCCACCACAACATCTGGGTCGATCTCAGTGTCCCAGGAGAAGTAGACAGTTTCCGGCGCCTGCAAGGTCACACCGTTCTCCATGAAGGTCTCACGCTGAACCTGCTGGAACACAGCTTCACAAGAGGCCAGCTGAGAGCGATTGTTGATACCTTGCACTTCCTTCTCATCAGCCAGTTCAGAAACAACACGCATGCCTTTGCTGCGCGCCACTTCCACAGCGTCAGTCAGGTAATACTCCCCCTTGGCGTTGTCGTTTTTGATCTCGGCGATCAGGTCTGGCAATGCTGAGCCTTTGAACGCCATGATGCCAGCGTTGCACAGTGTGACTCTGCGTTCTTCATCAGTTGCTTCTTTTTCTTCACGGATCGCAACAAGTTCGCCATCGCTTTCCAGAAGACGGCCATATCCAAACGGGTCATCTGCCTCAAAGCCCAGAACCACAACATCAGCACCACCAGAAAGTCGCTCACGCAGACGATGCAGTGTGTCTGCCTTCACCAGTGGCGTATCTCCAAAAAGAACCAGAACATGATCTGAAGCAGACTTGTAGGCATCCTCAGCCGCCTTTACGGCATGTGCCGTTCCAAGGCGATCAACCTGAACATGGCAGGTCGCGTGAGGCACACGGATGGCGACATGCTCTTCCAGCTTTGGCATCTCTGGGCCAACCACAACAGCAACCTTGTCAGCACCTGCGTGGACGACGGAGTTCAGCACGTGGCCAACAAGCGGCAACCCACCAATCTCGTGCATCACCTTTGGCAGGGCCGAACGCATACGCGTTCCCAATCCAGCAGCCAGAACAATTGCCAAACAAGAACTATTGGACATGCAAACCCCTTGGGTAACTTGAAATCAAAACTGACAGGCAACCTGCACCAGAGCTTTGGCATTTCAAAGGACATCCCTTTGCTTTCACCAAGAAAATCAGCGCACCCATTAGAAGTAGCAGATAGTGTTTAATACATCTTTTTCAGGTTGCGTTTGCACTTTGTTAACCATAAAAAATCAAGTTAATACATATAGTTAGGATTAGATTCGAATACGAGGCGACTGGAAGCGTTGCGACTTCCTCATAAAATCAACGAGTTACGGCAAGATCCGAAAGTACTGCGAGAACGTGTGACCGTTCTGGCATGGGGTATTGCTGCGCTCTCGTTCGTCGCCCTCGCCGCCTCCGCAGTGCAGATGCCAGGCAAGTTTGCAGCCCAAACACCCCATTTTGCCCAGGCAATAATTCCACTTCCGGCACCCGGCCCTGTGACCACAACGGCCTCGATCAGTGGACAAACAGCACAAAATGCCTTCCAGATTTATGGTGGAGCTAGCGAAAAAGCCGAATCACAACAGGAACTGCAGAACACAAAAGAGCTCCGGGCCGTGCGTGAGGAGATCGTTTCTCTCCGCCGCTCCATGCTGCGCCTGACCGAGCAGAACCGCAGATTGTCGAGCAAGCTGAAAGCGCTGGATGAAGCTGAAAGCCAAGCCCAGACTGAAGCCAAAGCTGCTCCAAAACCGGCAGTCACCGTAGTAAAGCCAAAGCAAAAGCCGATAACACCAATCGAAACGCTACCAGCGCCAGAGCTTTCTGCCGCAAAGCCGCAACCACAGGCTCCCGGCCCACTACCGGAGATGAAACTTTCAGAACTGACGGAAATCACTGAAACCACTTTGCCGAACGCATCTGTGCCTGAAACTGTCGCATCAATCCCGGCAAAGGCGGAACTGCCTGAGTTTCACAAAACCCCGGCCGCAGGCAAACTCAGCCAGTCGGGCCGTCGCAAGATCGTGCGCACCTCCTTCGCGGTTGACCTGGGCAGCTTTGACGATACCAATGCGCTTAACAGCCAGTGGCAAAAACTCAAAGACAACAATCCTCTCCTGCTGGGTGATCTGAAGAAACGGGTCTCAACTGCTGAGGTTGATGGAACAACGCAGTTCACATTGACAGCGGGCCCATTCTTCAACGCAGCAGACACCGCTGTGGTCTGCGCAAGACTGGTGCGAGAAAAAGTCAATTGCTCGCCAACCATTTTCCAATAAGTTAGCTTCATCTTTCTGCACCTGAGATTGGGACCAGCCGCGCCGACAATGACGTGAACAGCCCCAGCCTTACAGGTCATTTCGGAATACCACGCGTGTCTCATTCTCCTTCGAGCTCAAATTGGGCCTCAACATATGCCCTGTTGTTTCTCATGCCCGTTTTCATGAGCTCCAATATCATTATTGCCAAGCCTGCCATTGCCCATACAGAGCCGTGGACCCTCGCCTTTTTCAGATGGGGTCTGGCCTCTCTCATCCTGTTGCCGTTTACATATCGTGAGCTGAAAAGAAGCCTGCCGATCATCCGCAAGAACCTGAAGCTCCTCGGCTTCATGGCTTTCCTCGCCATGTGGATCTGTGGTGCCATCGTTTATCTGGCCCTGAAAGAAACATCAGCCACCAACGGAACGCTGATCTACTCCGCTGCCCCTGCTCTGATCCTCGCCCTTGAATGGCTCTTCAGAGGCCGTGCAGTGGCCATGCGCGAACTTGTCGGCATCTCACTGGCCATCGTCGGTGTCTTCGTGATCGTCACCAAGGGCTCGCTGGGGAACCTACTCAGCTTGCAACTGAACAGCGGCGACTTGCTCTTTGCGCTGTGCACACTCAGCTGGGCGATCTATTCCGTACTCATCAAGAAGAGCCAGCTGCAAAGCATCTCAACAGCACCACTGTTTACGATCCTCGCCATCCTCGGCACACTCATCCTTGCGCCATTCGCAATCGCTGAGATGGCGATCACGTCTTCCGTGCCAAACACGGGCGAAGTCTGGATGTCGATTGCAGGCGTGGCACTGGTTGCTTCTGTTGCTTCATTCCTCACCTACCAGTTCAGCATCCGCCTGGTCGGCCCATCCATCGCGGGCATGTTCATGTATCTCATGACACCCTACGGCGTTGGCATGGCAGTTCTGTTTCTGGGTGAGAAGCTGCAGACATTCCACTACCTCGGCTTCGCACCGATCATGGCAGGCCTCCTGCTGGCAACTCTTCCAGCCGGCATCTTCCGGAAAAAGGCCAGCGCATAGGACGTGAAAACAATAAGCTCTAAACGCAAAAAAGCAGGCCCCGGGCCTGCTTTTTCATTTCATCATTTATAGAGCGATTTAGCCGATCTGGGAGAAAACCGGGAAAGTTTCCAGCAGCCAGAAAGAGAACGCCTGAATGTAACCGGTCAGGAAGCCCACACCGGTAAGCACCAGAAACGCGCCCATGACTTTCTCAACAGTGCCCATATGCTTGCGGAAGCGCGCCATGAAGCCCATGAACGGACCAGCAAACATCGCAGCAATCATGAACGGCACACCGATACCCAGCGCATAAGCTGCCAGCAGGATGACGCCCTGATTAACAGAAGCCTGCGTACCAGCTATCAGAAGAATACTTGCCAAAACCGGACCGATGCACGGGGTCCAGCCAAAGCCGAACGCAAGGCCCATCAGATAAGCCCCACCAAAGCCACCTGGCTGGCGATCAATCTGCACACGCGCTTCGCGGTAAAGAAAACCGATCTTGAACGCACCGAGGAAATGCAGACCCATAATGATGATCATCGCACCTGCCACGTAAGCAAGGTACTGAGAGTACTGCAGCACGAACTGACCAAGGAACGATGCACTCGCCCCAAGCAGCACAAACACGGTTGAGAACCCGGCCACAAAACACATGGCCGCAATCATAACCCTGTTGCTCTGCGCTGCGCTTTTATCTTTGCTTGTCACCTCTTCAATGGACAGACCAGCGATGTATCCAAGATAAGGCGGCACCAGCGGTAAGACGCAGGGAGAAACAAACGACAAAATGCCCGCGAAAAATGCGCCCCATAGGGTGATGTCTTGCAACATGTAGCTTTCCTAATTCCGTTTGGAATGCATCCTGAAGGACCTGACGCTGACACGCATGATGGCGTGACAAGGTTCTGGTCCGGCAACAGATGACCAACGCTTATATATACAATTTTGCTGAAAGTTGGATGTGTTTCGTCAAACAGGCAAGAAAATCTGCGACACATTTTGGTGAACGGCGGGTAGAAACACGTAACCACCGTCCACCAGAAACACTAGAAGTGACTTTTACTTGTCACGAACAACCAGAACAGACTGGTTGGCATGGCGCACAACGCGCGCAGCATTCGGCCCCAGAAGGAAGTCCTTCAGCTCAGGGCGATGCGAGGAAAGAACAATCAGATCCGTGCCCAGCTTGTCAGCCGCGCTGGTGATCTCTTCATAGATCGTTCCGTGGGCAATGTGCCCTTTCACATCCAGCTCCTCATCAGGAAGCTGCGTATCCAGAAACTCTTCAAGAGCCTCACGGGTACGCTCCAGAGCTTCGGTTTCAAATTCGCGAGCAAAATAGCCGCCAACAATAGATTTGCCAAAATCTGGCAGCACCGTCACCACATGCAGCTGAGCCTTGTAATGACGAGCCAGATCAACAGCCACGGGAAGCGCAGTTTTCCAGCTGCTTTCTTCGTTCAGATCCAAAGGCAGCAAGATATTGGAGTACATTTCCCAACTCCTCAAAAATTATAGTTTTATGGCACAGCCCGCTTAAAAAGCGGGCTGAGTTTGGCGTCGGCGTTGAAGCATAACAACCAGCAAGAGCAAGAGTATCGCAGGAATATAGAACAATTCCTTCGGCATACGCTCTGCTTCCACCTGAGAACTTAGGATTGAAACCGGAACATCTCCGTAAAAATCAAAGCCCTGCAGTTTTTCAGCAAACGTTGTGCCTGGGAATGGCTCATCGAGGATCAGCTTGCCATCATCTTCCATGGTAACAAGACCAGCAGCCTCGAGCCGTGCATCAGCACCCTGCTCTTCTCCAATAGTTAGCGGCAATGTCAGTGTCAGGATTTTATCCATGTCATCAAAATCCGGACCTGCGAGGTTAAGACGCACTATTTCACCCGGCTGCGCATCGCTGACCATCTCAAGAATGGCTGGACCTGTGACAGTTACGTACTCATCCTGCACCTGATTGAGCCAGAAGCCCGGACGGAACAGAGAAAATGCCACGAGCAGCAGAACCAGCGATTCCCAAAGACGGGAACGGGCAAAGAAGTAGCCCTGCGTCGCCGCTGCAAACAGCATCATCGCCACCACAGAGACAATGAAGACAAAGACCGCCTGAAGAGGTTCAACATCGATCAACAAAAGATCGGTGTTGAAGATGAACAGGAACGGCAGCGCTGCTGTACGCAAGGAGTAGATAAAGCCCTGAACACCCGTCTTGATCGGATCACCACGGCTGATCGCAGCAGCAGCAAAGGCCGCAAGCCCCACAGGTGGCGTCACATCCGCCATGATGCCGAAGTAGAAGACGAAGAAGTGAACAGCAATCAGTGGCACGATAAAGCCAGTCTGCTCACCAAGCTGCACCACAACAAGTGCCATCAATGAGGACACCACGAGATAGTTAGCAGTGGTAGGCAAACCCATACCAAGGATCAAACTCATCACAGCGACGAGGAACAGCATTGCAAGTAGATTGCCACCTGAAAGGAATTCTACCAGTTCAGCAATCATCTGGTGCATACCGGTCAGGGACACAGTACCCACGATGATACCAGCAGCTGCTGTTGCAACAGCAATACCGATCATGTTGCGTGCGCCGCCAATCATGCCTTCAGCAAAATCAACGATACCCTGCCATACGCGGCCAGTCTGAGACTCCCCACGGAAGAAAGCTTTGATTGGGTGTTGGGTTACAACGATAAAGATCATCGCCATTGTCGCATAAAACGCTGACAGAGACGGTGAGAAGCGCTCAACCAGAATACACCAGATCAGAACAACAATCGGCAGAATGTAGTAGTAGCCAGTACGACCAACATCACCAGCAGCCGGCAGCTCCTTGATAGGCGCATTCGGATCATCCACCTCAAGGTCAGGAACCTGAGCTGCGATGTAAGCTAGGAAGAGATAGCCAGCAGCAAACAGCGCCAGAACCACTGGGAATGTCAGAGACGGGAATGCCGTCTTAGTCCAACCCAGACCGTAGTAAACTGCAGCACCAACAATAGTGATACCGATAAAGCCGGTCAGAACGCCGATCAAACGCTGCATCACAGTGACATGCACAGGTGGCTTAGGCAGGCCTTTCAGGTTCATCTTCAGCGCTTCAAGGTGAACGATATACACCAGAGCGATGTAAGAGATTACCGCTGGAATGAAGGCGTGAATAACGACCTGATGGTAACTGGTACCGGTGAACTCCGCGATCAGGAATGCTGCAGCACCCATCACAGGTGGCATCAACTGACCATTCACGGAAGACGCAACCTCAACAGCACCCGCCTTTTCAGCCGGGAAGCCGGTGCGCTTCATCAGCGGAATAGTAAAGGTACCTGTGGTCACAACGTTCGCGATGGAAGAACCGGAATAAAGACCGCTCATCGCAGAAGCAAGAACCGCCGCTTTCGCCGGACCACCACGCAGGTGACCGAGAAGCGCGAACGCTGCCTTGATGAAATAGTTACCTGCACCCGCCTTCTCCAGCAGAGAGCCAAAGAGAACGAACAGGAAGATCATGGAAGCCGAGACGCCGACAGCAACACCAAAGACGCCCTCCTCCTGGATCCAGTAGTGCCACATGGCCTTACCATAGGAAGCACCACGCCACTGAATGACTTCAGGCAGGAAGGAAGAGTTGCCGAACATGGCATAGCCGACAAAGATCGCCGCAACGATCACAAGCGGCAGACCAAGGCTGCGGTAAACCGCGATCGCAAGCACAGTCAGGCCAGTGGTGGCCACAATCAGATCCATCTGAGTTGGAAGACCGGCGCGATTAGCGATTTCAGACCGCATGATCACAAGGTAGAGACAAGCCGCAGCACCTAAAAATGCAAGGACCCAGTCATACCACGGTATGGTGTGACGCGGGCTGCGGGAAAACAGAGGGTATGCAAAAGCTGCAAGCACCAGACCAAAGGCCAGGTGAATGTTTCTGACTGCAGAGTTGTTGAAGATGAGATTGATGCCAAAGGTATCATTCAGCCAAAACGGAACATTCGACGCCACGTAGAGCTGAAAAACAGACCAGAAAAAGGCAATGGCCGCAATCATTGTGCCTAAGCCGCCAGAAAGGCTTCGTGCACCGGTATCTGCCTGAGCGACCAGTTCCTGCGCATCAACTTGCGCCTTGTGTCGTTCTGGACTCATTCGCACCCCCAAATACAGTTCCCCCTTTGCCTTAGCTGTAAAGGCAGAGCAAGAAACCTACTAAATCTCATAGAAAACCAAAAAATGCGGGGCTAGAGCCGCCCCGCATTATAGAAAAACCGGATAGATTACATCCAGCCGCGTTCTTTGTAGTACTTAACCGCACCGTCATGCAGAGGAGCTGTCAGGGAATCCTTAATCATCTCTTCTTCTTTCAGGTTTTTGAATGCTGGGTGCAGCTTTTTGAAGTCATCGAAGTTTTCGAATACGGACTTCACGATGGTGTAAACAACATCGTTAGGCACAGCAGCGGAAGACACGAAAGTTGCGCCAACACCAAAGGTGTTGATGTCTTCTGCGTTGTTGTACATGCCTGCAGGGATAGTTGCTTTACGGTAGAAGGAGTATTTGTCGACCAGATCGTCGATTGCTTTACCTTCAACGTTCACCAGCTGCGCATCACAGGTGCTTACAGTTTCCTGAGTAGATGCGGATGGGTGACCCACCAGCCAGTAGTAAGCGTCGATCTTGCCGTCACAAAGTGCAGCACCAGCTTCAGCGGACTTCAGCTCGGTTGCCAGAGCCAGATCGCCCTTGTTCACAATGCCTTCTTTTTCAAGAAGCTGCCAAGTCGCATACTGACCGGAACCTGGGTTACCGATGTTGACTTTTTTGCCCTTCAGGTCGGTGTAGTTGTTTACGCCGGAACCTTTAGCAGCAAGCATTGTTACTGGCTCAGGGTGTACGGAGAATACGGAGCGCAGCTCGCCGAATGGCTTGCCGTCCCACTGGGAGCGACCTTCGTATGCGTTCGCCTGAACGTCAGACTGAGCAACACCAAACTCAAGCTCACCATTCTGAATGGTGTTGATGTTGTAAACAGAACCACCAGTGGATTCTACAGAACAACGGATGCCGTGCTCTTTACGGGTCTTGTTTACAAGACGACAGATCGCACCACCGGTTGGGTAGTAAACACCGGTAACACCGCCGGTGCCGATGGATACGAAACGATTTTCTGCCGAAGCTCCAGTTGCAACGCTAACCGCAATCAGCGCAGCTCCAACTGCAACATTGCTAAGTTTCATACGAACCTCCACTTAAGTTGTAATTGCGCGATCCCGTAACTCACGGTATCGCGAATAGGAAATCTTGGCATTTTAACCATCAGACACGCCTATTTCCCACTGGCACAGAATGAATGATGCCAAAAGCGGTGAAATACGTACACATCTATTGCTTGGATTACCAGTAAACTCTCAAAACTGCCGGTGACGTCCAAGCCGCACGCCATTTCACCTAACAAACTGATTCAAAAATACTTTTTCAGATACATGAGCATTTCGCACACGCGAAAGCCCCACAGATATTTCACGAAAAACTGCCAAAATTCAGGTGATACACCAGCAAACTGCCGATTGCTTCCACAAAATAGTATACTAAGGTATTACAGATTTTGTGAAGTATCACGCCTCATTTTAAGCAGCAATCCTACGTTATTTCACCTAGAGAACTAATAATACCCCCAAAACCAATGGATGACTGAAATGATTGCAGCAGTCACCTCCTCAAGAGCAGATCATAGCCCAACGCGCAATTTGTGCACCGCACCCTACACTCTGCCGACATGAGAACAGAGGTCGCCCATATGTCGTTCATATAGAGAGCGCTCAACCAAACATCATTTCACTCTCCGCCTTCTCAGTTTAATGCACTTCAGCAATCACATCGCTCTCTCAACATAAGAACGGTCAAAAAGCCTAAAAAACGCACTGTGTGGAAAATGAAAAAAAGCTCTTGCGCTAAGCCCCTGCAATCCTTAGAAGACCCCTCACAGGCAGCGACCCAGCGGTCACCGCCCAAGAGCCCGTAGCTCAGCTGGTAGAGCAACTGACTTTTAATCAGTAGGTCCACGGTTCGAACCCGTGCGGGCTCACCATTTAACCTCATGGTATATAAAGAGGTTTAGCAAAGCTCCCTACTGGGAGCTTTTTGCTTTTGTGCCTTGTGTCAGCACTATGTAAGCAAATGAGAGCGTTTGAAAGCACGATTTCACCTCTCTCAGCTCCTGCAAGTACCCTTTCAAATTAATTCTGGAAAAGCTGTTAATGTCGTCACTGGTCGTCAATACGCAGGCTTCCCATAAAGTTGGAGCGCTGAAAAGCCGTCAGAGAACTGTTACTTATCGTCAGAGCGCAATTTTAGTGCTTTTGATAAAGGGCAGATCTGCTTGAAGCGAACATCTAAAAAGGCCTGAGAAGCCTCACGCTTCCCAAGCCAGAATATTCCGTGAGAGGCAATGCCTCTCTTCATTCCGTATTATTAGTCTTTGGAGACTTCCAGCGCGCAAGGTTCGAGCAGCTCGGAGATTTTCTCGCTACTTCCCTGCACATCTTCAATGTGATTGCGCACAGTATCAAACAGCGTCAGCAACGCTTCATATTCCTGTGTGTGCTCCATACGTTCGCTCAGAACCACACTCATAGAATAAACTAGATTTTTGAGGTGGTTGGCTGTGAGGCTAAGCTGATCCACTTCATTGCGAAGGGACGTATGGGCACATTTCTCTTTACCAGTATCAGTCATCATAAAACCTCCGTTACAGGTTTGTTGAACAAACCACTCAACAGAAGGCTTCTGATGGCCCACTGGTGAGCGGGAGGTTCAGAACCTGGTAACGCAGGCGGGCTTATTCCCCCGTGAAGGGTATTGTATTCACCGCCCTCCCGCCCATAAGCGAGAGTTGCGTTTGGAGAGCTAACTCCAGACACAAAAAGACCGCAGAAAACGGCTGCGGTGCCGTGTTACCGAGGTTCTGACGCCTCAAGCTGACCATGCGATGTATGAGACAAGGTGTCAATGCAGGGAAACTGAATTCCTCCACAAACCCATGGGATTAACTGGGCCAAACTAGACGATGTAAAGTGAGAACAACAACATGAACATAAACATCAAGCCCTCGCGAAAACCACATAGCCGCTCGCGCCGTGGTTCCGAACTACCCGTAGGCAGGTAAAGACCTGGGAAGGACCCGCGATGTCTTGAAAGGAAAAAGACTAAATCAAATCCAGACAAATCAGTCGCTTTAACCTCATCGCCTTCTTCAGTACTTGGATCCGCTTTGGTCTCAACAGCGGAGAGGCTCGCTCTACCGCATTGCCAAAAGCATTCACCTTTGCTGGTAAGAAACGTGAGTGTTTGATCTGGTCACTTAGGATCTTGTTGCGAGCCTCCCCCACAGATGTGGTCCAAGTTTATGATTAGGAAAGTGACGGATCAGATATGGGAAGCAAGAGACCAAAGCCAGAGGAGATTGTCATTAAGCCGCGACAGATAAAAGTCTTTACAGGACAAGCGATGCCGCGTTGTCGATGATTTGACACTGAACAAACTGATCCTCACTGAGGCTGCCAAGGGAAACTTCTAAGCCCGTCCCATCGCCGGGCCTGCATCAACCCTGTTCTCACCAAACTAAAATTTTCGAGCGACGTGTTTGCCGCGTCCTTGGTCAACTCCGACCCACGCAGCGTTGTTCACTGAGTGGGCAAGCGGATGAGGATCGTCTGATCGTAGATATGTTGAAAGACTGTTAGCTGAGATTGAGGTAGTCACAGCTGAAGGTTTCGCAGTAGCCTTTATGAGCGATTTAAGCTTACCCAACTGACCAATAGCCGCTATTCGCTTAATCACGGGGCAGCCTATACAAAGCGTGATGTCAACTTGGAGTTGGCTTTAATCCGCTTGGCGCTGAGGGCCAGGAGCTGCCATTCGACCACTTCCATCATGGATTGCGACCGGCTCGAATTGATGGTGCTCTGAGTTCTGTAAACTATGGCCCTCACCAAGCTTTAATGAGTTTTAAAACGCCTTATTTGATATGTAATTTCTATCGAGAGGCTTTCTGTCTGAAATTGAGTGTGACTTCCTCTAAGCAGGGTCACAACTTCTGGAAAGCTCTCTAACTGCCAAAAAGCAGTTCTTGAGACAACAGATCAGGATCATTGGAAGAGAAGTTGTGGCGAACTCCTGATTGGGGATTATGCAGATCTTATTTTTTGCATCTGGTCAATTCTGGAACGTATAGCCCTTACCCCATTCGGTCAGAATGTGCATTGGGTTTGAAGGTTCAACTTCGATTTTTCGTCGCAAGCGCTTGATTAAGGTATCTACAGAGCGATCGTCTTTGCCAGCGTGCTGGCGTGTTCTGGCAACAGCTAGAATGTCTTCTCGGGAAAAAACAACGCCGGGACTTTGCGCAAAAAAACGAAGGACCGTTGCTTCACTTTGTGTGAGAGGCACGGTGAGTCCTTTAATGTTAGACAGACGGCGAAGCTGAAGATCGAATGTCCAATCACCAAACTCCATTGTAGAGGTTGTGTGCTGTTGAGTGTGATCTTTGCGACGACGTAGCACGGCACGTGCGCGTGCCATGATCTCTGCGAAAGCGAATGGTTTGACGATGTAATCATCAGCGCCAATGTCAAGCAATGCTATGATTGTGTCCTGATCACTGAGTGAGCTCATCATAATGATAGCAGTATCAGAGCGTTCTCTAATTTCGCGGCAAAACACTTTTCCTGAAGGGCCAGGCATTACGATATCGACAAAGCAGAGATCGATTTTTGTCTTGTTCCAAACCTGCCGAGCCTCTGGAACACTCGTCGTGCGATGGGTCGAATAGCCAACATTGGACAAGGCTGCTTCTAACTCTTCTCCGAGAATGTGATCATCGTCTACGATCAAAATACTCTCGCTCATCCAGTATAAACCTCAGATAATCATTTGACTTTGCAGCACGCATATATTGTAGCATCTTTGCGTCAACTTGTCCCAATGTCGAGATAGTTAAATGAAATCAATGAGGTTTTTAGCCCGTTTTACTCTTGGTCAACAGCTAATGTTACTGGTTATTGGGCTGGTAATGGCAATTCAGCTCGTAAATGTGATTGTAGCACGTATAGCTGATGTACAGTTTGTATCAGCTGGTCAAAAAAGCCTTCACTTTACACTGGCAGGGAGGTCATTTCGTGGAGCTCTAGCCCTGCCAGAAAACCAACGTGTCAGATATACGCAAACCCTATCTAATTTAACTGTCCATGTAGAATGGGGAACTCCGCGAGCACTTCTTGAAGGTGACAAGCGACGCCCTGATATAGAGGCTGAAGCACTTTCTTGGTATAACCTTGCGGGGCTGCCAGTTTCAGAAGTGATTGTGACAGAACGTGGCTTTCCAACTCCTCCTCCGCCCCCTGGAATGAAGGCAAATCAGTCACCTATATTAGGTCTTGGAGAACCTCCACGTACCCTCTTTGCACATGAGCTTGACTGGAAAACAGCCCCAAGATGGGTCTTTGAGGAGAAACCGATTTCACCAGAGAGCCTTCTGGATTTTTTTCGACTTCAGCCACGTGCAGAAGTGCACAGGATAGCATTACGCCATGATGCGACTGGTGAGTGGCTAACAGTCTATCATCTTAGACGTTTGCCACCGATCAATGTCGCCTACACAAATCTTATCATCTCGAGCCTCATTTCTCTTTTAATAGCAGTAGTCATTTTCTTGATCAGCCGGCGCGTTATGAGGCCCTTTTGGCGTCTTTCACATGAAGCAGAACGGCTTGGCCGTGGTGAGACTACTTCCATTTTGGCTGTAGAAGGACCTCGTGATACCCGAGAAATCATCAAGTCATTTAACCGTATGAATGAGCGTGTTTCATTGGCTGTCGACTATCAAGTCGGCCTTTTGCGCAGTCTTGCTCATGATTTAAAGGGGCCTTTATCCGGGGTTAAAAGGCTTAGTGAAGCAATCAAACCAGATACGGCGAGACATCAAATTTCAGCTCGTTTGGATCAAGTACAGAATACCTTGGACTCGATAATGATTTTTTCACGTGCGGTGATGCGAGATGGAGACTTCCAGCGTGTAGACCTCTCACTTCTACTGGACGTGGTGATTGAGGAGCGCTGTGAGCTGGGAGATACCGCTGAAATGGCAGATGCAGCGCCTGTCATCGTGTCATGCCGCGTGAATGCAATCCAGCGCTGCTTATCCAACCTCGTTGAGAATGCCTGCAAGTATGGTGGGGCAGCTTATGCAACTGTTTCTGAAGATGGCGATGAGGCTGTTATCACCATTGATGATAATGGCCCTGGCATTCCAGAGGATGAGCTGGAACTCGTATTCCAGCCGTTTGAGCGTTTGGTGACAGACGTACCCGGCAGTGGCTTGGGGCTAGCAATTGTGAAGACAATTGTAACGGACCAAGGTGGTTCTATACGTCTGTTAAACCGCGCTGAAGGTGGGCTGCGAGCTGAGCTTTGTCTTCCGCTCCACCGACAGGATTAATCAGCCTTTCAAACTGTGACAGATGTTTGTCACAGTTTGTCACGAGACCCGAAAACAGACCCGCAGTATCCATGTAGGAGTTGGACAATTCCGTCCTTAGAAACTCGGCGTTGCGCTCACCTAAGGTTTGCTTAGGTAAAAAGCGTGCGCCCAACACTTGGATTAGAAAAAATGGGCACCAAGTACGTTAACTCCAAAAATACACATATTGACGGCAGCGTTACCCTTGGCGGAATCTCAAGAAAGAAAAGAAAAGACTCTAACCTTCTGGGTTCTGAGGATAATGATTCAGTGACGCTGGACTCATTCCATAGGTCCGGTAGCGGCGTAAAGAAAAACTCGAACCTCCATTACTATGGTGATGAAGGCATAGATGCATTGAAATATAGCGGAAATAATATTCAGTCGACTGAACTCACAGTGCTGGATGGAGACACCGTCAATGTCGAAGGAGGCTATTCGAAAAATGATGGACACATCAGGTTCAATTCGCTGAGTGTCGTTGCACACAATGTTGAGATATTCGACTTTACTTACAACAATGACACTGCTGACTTTTACGGTCTGTCTTATGGCGTTACAGCCTATATGGGGGATGGTAACGATGATCTAAATGGTACTGGCCATGCTGATACGTTTTATGGTCAGGATGGACATGACGAGATTTATGGTCGTGGGGGCGATGACCACATTGATGGCGGTGCAGGCATCGATACAATATGGGGTGGTGATGGGGCTGACCAAATCGACGGTGGTGATGACGCGGATACGATCTACGGCGGTGATGGGGCTGATCGGATAGAAGGTGGCAAAGGCAATGACATAATCTGGGGTGGTTCATCTGGAAACACAGTAGCCAGTGCCAATGAAATGCATGGTGGTGCAGGTGATGACATCATTCATGGGGCAACCTATGTAGCGACAACACCCAATGTCGATATAGCTGTAGACCATATCGACATAGCTTATGGTGGTGAAGGCGACGATGTAATTTACGGATATGACGGGAATGATATTCTCGATGGCGGTACCGGCGCTGATACTATCTATGGGGGAACAGGGAACGACATTCTTTCCTCAGGCTCGCTAAAGGACCAAGCCGTAAGTGACCAGCTTTGGGGCGGGGCTGGCGCGGATATGTTCATCATTGGTGATGGCAGCACTGATTATACCAGCGACTTGGTTATTGATATTTCGGCAGCTTTTCCTGACAAAGGCAATGATTGGACATCTATCCTGGATGCGGCTGGCAGTGCAGCGGGGATTATACCGGGTGTGAAAGCACTCGGTACAGTTGCGAAAGCAATAGCTTCTGGCTTTGATGCTTATTACACAGCAACAAACTCATCAAAGACGACATTTACCATTGATGCTAGTTGGGGCAAGACAGCCGAAGTTCAGATTAATGACTTTAACCCATTTGAAGATCACGTCATGATTCCGGTTGCAGTCGAAAATGGTAATTTTGACACTAACTACGAATTTATATGGAATCCCGCTGGCAGTATCGCGTTCGCGGTAACAGACAAACGTCAGGGTGAAAACCAACAAATCGTTGTCGCCAATTGGGCTGAGGATCTAGTTGACTATGTTCCCGACTATATGACCAAAGATTACCTAGGCGAAACAATTAATGATGAAGTTCTTAAAGCGATCGGATTCAGTATGCGAGAGAGCTACTCCATGTATGATGGGGAGAACTTCTATTATGGAACCGATAAACAGAATATGGGTGATTGGGCCGGAGAAATGCAAGGCTCCAATCTGGGTTACATAGATATTGGGGCCTACTCAGGTCGGACGATTTACGACGACGTAACCGATAACTATCGTTGGGCGGGAACCAATTATGGTGATATCCTTGGTGGTTTCGTACCAACCGCAGTCAATTCCACCTCAACTGCGAAAGCAAATAAAGCTCAGGACGTAGTACTGTGGGGTATGGGAGGAGATGACCTGCTGTTTGGCGGTAAAGGTAAGGACTTCATTTTTGGTGGTGAAAATCTCGATGGCTCATCTGACAGTGATACCGTGGCCTTTTTTGATGCGGTTTCTGTAGACGTTGATTTGGGCTTCAAGCAATGGGATAGCAGCTACAGAATGTACTACGCAACCTCTGAAGCCCTCTATGAGGGTGAAGATGAGGCAGATGGGGACCAATTATTTGAGATCGAAAATGTAATCGGATCGCATGGACACGATATCATCACAGGTGATGACGAGGGGAATATACTGTCGGGTGCTGGCGGAAATGACAGGATAACCGGCGCTGGTGGAAACGATACGCTAGTTGGTGGCATTGGTGTCGATGCCTTTATCTTTACCGCAGATTCTGGGCAAGACACGATAACGGATCTAGGCATCAATGATATTCTTGTTTTCAAAGGGCTAACTGCATCAGAACACGAAGCGTTGATCAGTTCTCTGTCCGATGCAGGCAATAGTCTTTCAACTGACAATAACAACTCAGTCACTTTGACAGACTTCGATAAATCTTCGTTGCAAACAAGTGTCTCCGTCAATGAAGACAATGCAGCAACTTATGACGTGACTTTAACGGCATCTGAGTTAGCTAAACGGGTGTATGATGAAGATATCACAAACCTGACAGACACGCTGATTGCTACCAGCGCAGCAGATCAATCAACCAACTACTCGGATAGTGACTACCTCGCGTACAACGTGCTTGATGGTGACGTTGATACAATCAACCACACACATAGAGATGATGCTGCTCCATGGCTTAGCATTGATCTTGGTGAAGATGCTCTGATTGAGTTCATTGACCTAGAAAACCGTCAGGATAATTGGACAAGTTCTCGTCTAAAAGGCGCTCAAATCGAAGTCTGGGATGATGACGTAAAGGTGTGGTCATCCTCAAATCTGACTTCAGCACATAACCAGCTGATCGAGGTTGGTGGTATCATTGGTGACGAAGTCCGTATCGATCATCCAAATGGCGATTATCTGCACATTGCTGAGATCGATATCTATGGTGATTTCATAGCCTAAGAAATCACTAGGACACGGGCCAAGGAAGGCCCGTGTCTCTCTGATCTCTGGTGTGACTGTTGTTTGTGGTTACGCCTAGCACAGCCGCCACCTATCTAACCTGTCTTTATGGGTTTCTTGCTTACTGATCGTGAGTGAAACATGTCTTCACAACAATCTATTGCACCTAAGCGCCCGCTGGTATCTGAGGCGTTTGGTGCGTCGCGGTCCGGGTATGCGGGCGTTGGGGTTTTAAGTCTGGTCATCAACCTTTTGATGCTGACTGGCCCGATGTTCATGCTGCAGATCTATGACCGGGTTCTGGCCAGCCACAGTGTTCCAACACTGGTGATCATCGCCAGCTTCGCCGGTATCCTCTACCTGTTCTTTGCTCTGCTTGAAGGCATTCGTGCCCGCGGCCTGTCACGTATCTCGCAGGAGATCGACGCCCGCCTGTCACGCACCGCGTTCCTCGCCAACCTGCGCGTTCCGCTGCGCATGGGCAACACCGGCAAAAACGTCGACCCGATCCGCGATCTGGAGACCATGCGCCAGTTCTGGGGCGGTCAGGGTCCAGCCGCGCTCTTCGATATTCCATGGATGCCGATCTATCTGGGTCTGGTGTTCGTGCTGCATTTCTGGCTTGGCATTCTGGCCCTGGCCGGTGCCGTGATCATCTTGTCTCTGGTGCTTGCCAACGAGTTCATGAGCCGCGCGCCTGCCAAGGAACTGGCCGCGCAGAATGCTCAGCGCAGCAACACCCGCACCGGCGCCCGCCGCAATGCGGAAGTGGTGCGCGCCCTTGGCATGAGCGCAACGCTCACCAACAAGTGGGATGAAGCCAACGCCCGGTTTTATGATGCCCAGACCAAGGCCGGTGACCGCGCCTCCCTGTTTGCCACCGCCATCAAAGCCTTCCGCTTCCTGCTCGGCTCCGCCGTTCTGGCTGTTGGCGCCTGGCTGGCGATCCTTCAAGAAGTCTCTCCCGGTGTCATGATTGCCGCCTCCATCATCACCTCCCGTGCCCTGTCTCCCGTTGAGCAGGCCGTTGGTCAGTGGCGTGTATTCATCGCTGCCCGTCAGGCCCGTGCCCGTCTGGAAAAAGCGCTGGAAGGTCTGGATGAAAGCGCACCAGAAACCGAACTACCTCTGCCAAGCAAGACCCTTAACGTGCAGCAGATCGCAACGGCCCCTCCAGGGGCCCGCGCCGTCACGCTGGCTGGTGTGAACTTTGAACTCAAGGCCGGAGATGGCATGGGCATCATTGGCCCGTCCGGGTCCGGCAAGACCAGTCTGGTCCGCGCGCTTGTGGGCGTCTGGCCGATCCATCGCGGCTCCGTGCGCCTTGATGGCGCCGAGCTGGGCCAGTGGTCTGAGGACCGTCTCGGCACCGCTATCGGCTACCTGCCGCAGGACGTGGAACTGTTCGACGGCACCATTGCTGAAAATATCTCGCGCTTTGCGCCTGAGCGCAATGACGAGAAAATCCTCGAAGCGGCTCAGCTGGCCAATGTGCATGAGCTGGTGACCGGCCTGACAGATGGCTATGACACGCAAGTAGGCGAAGGCGGGGCTCTGCTTTCTGCCGGTCAGCGTCAGCGCATTGGTCTGGCCCGCGCGCTTTATGACAGCCCGTTCCTGATCGTACTGGATGAACCAAACTCCAATCTGGATGCAGAAGGCGAAGCCGCATTAACCCGCGCCATCAAACTGATGCGCCAGAACGGCAGCATCGTGATTGTTGTGGCGCACCGCCCAAGCGCGATCTCAGCCGTTGAGCTGCTGCTTGTTGTAAAGGATGGCCAGCAGGCCGCCTTTGGCCCGAAAGAAGAAGTCCTGCCAAAAATCAGCGCCCCAACCGGCGTGCCTGCACCAGCTGGTGCTCCGGCCCCTGGCGCTAAGCCAGCGCCAGCTGCTGCAAAAACAGGACCATTGAGCGTGGTGCCACATGCCTGAGCAAACAACACTTTCCTCCATTCAGTCCTCTCGTAAAAAACACCTGCGCTGGGGCATCGCTCTTGTGGGCGTTCTGGTTCTTGGCCTTGGAGGCTGGGCTTCTGTTGCCAAGATCAACAGCGCGGTGATCACCTCCGGCTCCATCGCGGTTGATGGTCAGGCCAAGAAGGTGCAGCATCAGGAAGGCGGCATTGTCGGTGAGATCCTCGTCAAAGACGGCGACGAGGTCAAAGCCGGTGACGTGCTGTTCCGCCTTGATGAGACCGTGGTCAAAGCCAACCTTGCCATCACCCGCAAGCGCCTGCATCAGATGCAGGCTCAGGAAGCCCGCCTTTCCGCTGAATGGCGCCGCGAACAACGTGTGATCTTCCCGGAAACTCTTGTTGAGCTGGCCAAGACTGACGAGATTGCCGCCACAGCTCTCGATGGCGAACAGGCTCTGTTTGACGCCCGCCAGCAAGGCATCAAGGGCCGCAAAAAACAGCTTGGCGAACAGATCGCTCAGTTGGAGCAGCAGATTGAAGGCCTGCAGGTGCAGCGCGATGCCAAGGCAGAAAGCATCGATCTGGTCACCCAGCAGCTTTCTGACTTCTCCTCACTTTTAGAAAAGCGCCTGATCAACGCCTCTCAGGTCACCGCCATCAAACGCGAGCGCGCCGAGCTGATCGGTGATCGCGGCGGGCTGATCTCCCAGATCGCCCAGACCAAGGAAGCCATCAGCGAAAAACGCGTGCAGATCCTGCAGCTGGACGAGGAGTTCCTTGAAAAGGTGCTCTCTGACCTGCAAACCATCCGCTCTCAGATTGCAGAGCTGGAAGAACAGGAAGTTGCCGCAGAAGATCGCCTCAAGCGCATCGACATCCGCGCGCCGCAATCCGGCTATGTGCACCAGCTTGCGGTTCACACCGTGGGCGGCGTGATTGCACCGGGTGACACCCTGATGCTGGTGGTGCCGGAAGACAGCGAACTGGTGATCGAAAGCCGTGTTCAGCCAATCGACGTGGACCAGCTGCAGGTGGGACAGGACGCTTACGTGCGCCTTGCCGCCTTCGACCAGCGCACCACACCGGAGCTCAGCGCAGCCGTGCTCAACGTCTCTCCGGACCTGACCCGTGATGAGGTCACCGGCGAGCCGTTTTATCTGGCCCGCCTGAAGATCCTGGAAAGCGAGATGCCAAAGCTGAACGGCCAGACCCTCGTCCCCGGCATGCCCGTCGAAGGCTTCATCCAAACCGGCGAACGCACCGTCCTCTCCTACTTCATAAAACCCCTCCAGGACCAGATCGCCCATGCGCTTAAGGAGAAGTAAGGGCCCCTTACTTCCTTGGAGGGTGAGCAATCTGCCAGCAGAGAGAGAAGGCAATCAGTCTATAGGCTTCAGGTCAAACACTGAAAGAAGATATGGAGCTGCTCCCTTCCAGCTCCTTGTCTTCTAAATGTCTATTTTCTCTGACAACGAAAGTGCATCTTCAAGGTCTATACCTAGGTATCTGACAGTACTGTCCATCTTTGTGTGACCAAGAAGAAGCTGCACCGCTCGAAGATTACCTGTCTTCTTGTAGATCTGCGCGACTTTAGTTCTGCGTATTGAGTGTGTGCCGTAAGAGCTTGGTTCTAGCCCGATTGATAAAACCCACTCTTTCAGCATGCGGCCATACTGTCGCGTCGAAATATGCGGCTTGTCATGAAACCGACCAGGCCATAAGTACTCTGACCCGACCATTTCTGGACTGTCGATCCATTTTGACAAGGCTGATCTGGTTCCCTCCATAAGTTCAAACTGAACAGGCTTGCCGGTCTTACTCTGTATTATTGAAGTGCGCTCTTTCATTCGCCCCGCAACAAAAACGTCAACTACTTTCAAGCGGACAAGATCGCACCCTCTGAGCTTGCTATCAATTGCTGTATTGAACAAAGCCAACTCACGCGTTTTCCCTGCAAGTTCTAGGCGGACACGAATAGCCCAAACGTGTTTCGGTAGTAAAGGCCGTTTTTGACCGATGATCCTGCCACGATTCCAAGCAGGCTTTGTTGGTCGGATCATAGGAAGGTTTGTAATGGTCATAACAGCTCCTCCATGCCATCCCTCAACCACCACATCAAACCGATTTTACTGCATGTAGAAGACGGTTTTGAGATCTAGATTTATAGACGTCGGAACGAGCGATGTGCTCGGAGGATGAGCTTAGACTTCAATAAGAAAACTAAGCCCTTATCTGGTTGGCATTGTCATGGGCCACAAGCGGACATTCGAGCAGGTCTATCAAGGGTTGAGTTAGCTCGCGGGGAAGTTTTTGTAGCAATACTCATAAATTATCTTTGATGACGTGTGGGCCATGACTACCACCGTATGGCCAGGACCTGGCACTGCAATAGAGCTGTTTAAACTAACATGCGGACAGAAATGTTCTGTTAGAGATTTCTGCTGGCACAAATCACTCCACCTTGCCAAACCTTTCTGCCAAATGTTTGAGGAATAGGCTCACACGTTTGGGTTGAAACTCCCGGTTAGGATAGACGGTATAAATGCCGACTTCTGGCAGAGTGACATCAAGTGATAGAGGCGTGAGTGAACCGTCTTCGGCCTGCTCTGCTACCATAATCTCAGGCAAAAGACCGATACCCATGCCCTTCATCAAGGCTTTTCGATAGAACTGTGTTTGATTGACCACCACTCGCCAGGGCAGACGATACTTGGAGAGACCCATATCGGTCACTATGGGCCAACTATCTCCGAAACGTGAGGCACCGAAAGCCAGACAAGCGTGCTGATCTAGGTCCTCTAGCTTTTTGGGCGTGCCATGCTTGGCCAAATAAGAGGGCGCAGCATAAAAGCAAAGGCGCGTGTCTGTTAATTTGCGCACAATCAGCGAGCTATCTTGCATGGAAATGGCCAACCGGATGGAGAGGTCGACATTCTCGCTGATGAAATCAGTCTGGCCATTATCCAAAACCAGATCAAACAGGATATTGGGATAGAATCCCTGAAAGCTCTCGATTGCGCTGAGCAGATGGGGGGCGCCCAGCCCTTCTGGTGCAGCCAACCGAATGATACCGGAAAGGGCCTCGCCTTCTTCGTTCGTCATGTCCTGTTCAAGCGCCGCCAATTGCGCTAGTGAAATCTTGCAGCCCTGATAATAGCGATGCCCGACTTCAGTCACTTCCATGCTGCGAGTGGTGCGATTGATCAGGCGCACCTTCAGCATCGCTTCCAGATCACTAACATGCCTCCCGACAATGGCTGGGCTGACATTCTGGTCCTGCGCCGCCGCAACAAAGCTCCCCAGTTCCACGACGCGGCAATAGAGAGCCATTTTCCGCAATTTATCCATTCGATACTTTTTGTATTTTATATTGTTAATAGAAGACCAATTATCTCAACAGAAGTCAATTGTATCTTTGCCTTATCCGCGCGGCCCTTCCGTGCAGTCCAAGAAAGGGAAAGACGATGAAAAAGACAATGTTGAGCCTGCTGGCCGCCGCTGCCATCTCAGGTGCCACCTTCACCGCCCCCGCCATTGCTGCTGGCGATCATGACGAAATGAAGCCAGTCATGATCCAATTGAAAGATGGGGTCTATCAATTCCACATGGCCCATTATTCCAGTCTGGTGGTGATCACTGATGAAGGTGTGGCAATTGTGGATCCCAACCACGAATTTCGCGCCAAAGCCTTACGAGCAGAGATTGCCAAACTGACCGACAAGAAGGTGGTCAAGGTGATCTATTCCCACGCTCATTTCGACCATTCACGCGGCGGCAAGATCTTCAAGGATGAAGGTGCGGAATTCATCAGTCATGAGAATTGCACCGAACTTCTGGGTCGTGATCTGGAAAAACGCGTGGTGCAGCCGGATGTCACCTATGAGAAGGAACATCGCATCGAGCTCGGCGGCAAGGTGATCGATCTGAAATATTTTGGCTCCAATGACGGCCAGTGCAATAGCGTGATCCATATGCCCGAAGACAAGGTGCTGATGGCTGTCGACTGGCACTTGCAGGGTTTTGTCAATCTGCCCGGCCGCCTGAACACCCACGATTATGTCGGCTCCCTCAACACCTTGCGCCGCGTGCACAAGGAGCTGGAATTTGACACCGTGATTTCCGGTCATATGGCAAAGTCATCACCTGCTCAATTAAAGGAAGATTGGGACTTCAACGAAGCCCTGTTCAAGGCGGTATGGGATGGCATGCAGGCAGGCAAATCTATCGAGGAGCTGAAAAAGACCGTCAAGCTGCCCGACTTCAGCCACTGGGCCATGTATGAGCAGAATCTGCCAGCCCATGTGGAGCGCATGGCCTATTCCATCTGGCATGGCCACTAAGCAACGCCTCAATCAGTGCCGGGTGTAAACCACCCGGCCTGTCAGCCAGCACAATGGAAGAACAAGATGAAAAAGCTCTCAACCCTGTTGGCCGCGGGCATCCTTGCCCTTGTCGGTTCCACCATCCCCGTACTTGCTGAAGGCCCAAAGATCGAAACCCAAAAACTGGGCGAAAATATCTATGCCATCAGCGCATTGCACTATACCTCCCTCGCCGTCATTGGCGACAAGGGCGTGCTGATCACAGATACAGCCAATCCTTATCGGGCCTCACTGCTCGCTAAGGAAATCAGCAAACTGACGGACCTTCCCGTCACCAAGATCGTCATGACCCACGAGCATTATGACCATGTGGGTGGTACCGAGGTCTTTGCTAAGGCCGACGTGATCGCCCATGAGAATTTCGAAATGTTCATGGATCAGGATCCCCTTGGTCTGTTGCCCGATCAGATCGATGTGACCTTTGAAGAAAAGCTGACCCTGAAAGTGGGCGAGACCAAGGTGGAGCTGAGCCATTTCGGCCCTGCTGATGGCACTGCCGTGGCCGTGGTGCATCTGCCAAAAGAAGGCATTGTCGTCACCTCTGACATGTATTTGGAAAATGCTCTCACACCGGGCTGGGCACTGACGGATTCAAACCTGCTCGGCTCCCGCCAAATCCTCAATGAACTGGCCAGCTGGGACTTGAACCATGCCATCAACACTCACTCAAACAATACCGATCCGGCTCTACTGAAGGCTTCTGCTCAATTCTATAACGATCTCTATGATGCAGTCTTTCCTGAGATGCAAAGGCTGGCAAAGGAAGACCCCCGCCAGTTGATCAAACGTGTCTTACAAATGCGCCAGGAGGTCAGCCTGCCCGCCTATGAGCAATGGGAGAATTACAAAGACCTTCCCGATTATGTCCTGAAAATGGGCTTTGCCATCATCCATGGCGGCTAACCAATGAACCTCAAGGCGCGGTCTTGTTGCGCCTTTCCCCCACCCTTCTCAGTATTTGCGGGACACATGACATGAAGCTCTATTCCTTTGACACCTGCCCCTATTGCATCCGAGTCAAGATCATGGCTGGCCTGAAAGGCATCTCTCTTGATGTCATCACCCTTTCACCCGGCACCATCCCGTCCGAGCTGAAAAGCCACATTGCCAGCCTAACCGTGCCCATCCTGAAAGACGAGGATCTCGTGCTGCAAGACAGCTCGGACATTATCCATTATCTCGATCAGAAGGGACCACCGCTGCTGCAAAACTATGAGATGAGTGAGGAGCTGGAAGCATGGCAACGCGAGGTCAATGTCGCGCTGAACAGCCTTTGCTATCCGCGCATTCCGCATCTCTTGCCAGGCGAGCTTTCCAGCATCGGAGCCCGTGGCTTTTTCAATACAACCATGCCCAAGCGCATTGGTCGCTCATTTGAGGATGCCTTGGCATTGAGCGATCAGTTTGCCGCCCAGATCAAAGCCAGATTGGCAAAGGTAGAACACATTCTCACCTCAGACACTTTGAGCCTCGACAGCATCATCTTGCTTGCAGATTTGCAGAGCCTTTCCATGGTGGCTGAGTTCACCCTACCTTCCGACTTACGAGCGCGATTTGATGCTCTGATGAAGAAAGCTGCCATCCTGCCTTTCACCAAAATTGATCGGCACGGCAAAGTCCAATGTCCCACGGAAGCAAGACAAGGAGAACCAGCATGAGCCGCCGTACCTTTGCCCTCATCATCATTTTCATGCTGACGCCTTTGGGACCATTGGCCATCGATATCTTTTTGCCCTCTGTCCCGGAAATGCTGAGCGTGTTTGAGGCCACAAACCAGCAGATGCGCCTGACCATACCGCTCTATATCTTTGCTCTTGGTTTCGCCCAATTGGTGGGTGGCCCGATCTCGGATCGCTTTGGCCGTCGAGCCTCCGCCATGATCGGCCTCTCGCTCTATGCATTGGGCAGCCTAGGCGCCGCCTTTGCCCCCAGCCTCGACTGGCTTTATGGCGCGCGTCTGGTGCAAGGCTTTGGAGCATCGTTTACCATGGTCACCACCTTTGCCTGGGTGCGCGACAATTTCGAAGGCGATGAAGCAGGCAAATGGCTGAGCTATATGAGCGGCCTGACCGGCTCTGTTCCCATGATTGCACCGATGATTGGCGGCATATTGGGTGTTATTTGGGGGTGGCAAGCAGCCTTCTTCCTGATGGCAGCAGCAGGCCTTTTGCTTCTGTTCCTGACACCTCTTGCCTTGCCACCGACCCAAAAGCGCCACCGCACGCTTGGCGCACCCGATCAAATCACCTGCAATCTAGGCGACATGGCCCGCAACCGCGCCTTTATCCTTTATAGTCTTGCCAATGCTGCCACCTTTGGCGCGGTCATGACCTATGTTTCCATCGCACCGGAAGTTGCCATGGAGCAAGGCGGCATGAGCGAGATGCAATTCGCAACCATTCTTGGTGCCATTGGCCTGCTGCAAATGCTGTTCAGCTTCCTCGCTCCGCGTATGGTTGAGATGATTGGGGCACCTACAACCGTTCTGGTCGGGCTGTCTCTATCCGTCATCAGCGGGCTTGGCCTGTTGTTTGTGCCGCAAAGTGTCACGATGACCTTCTTTGCCTTTGCTGCTCTTGGCAGTGCTGGCTTCAGCTTGATGATCGGTATCTCTACGGGCCTCACCTTGCAACCCTTCCCCAATTGCGCAGGCCTTGCAGCGTCCATAGGCGGTTTCTTGCGCATGTTCGGCGGAGCATCGATCGCCACACTTACCAACCTTACAGACCTTCAGGGACCAGCTACTCTAGCCACTGCTCTGCTATTTTCGCTTCTTCCGCTCACCTTTTTGCTTTTCGATAGAAGAATGGAATCTAAGATCGAAGGAGAAACTTTTTAAGGAAAATCATCTTCAAAACGGCATGCCAGTTTTGTAGCTCTAGCTCATCGTCACGATCTCAATTCTATAGTAAATCTCTTCAATGTTCGTTTTTTATAGATGACATCAAAAAATTCACATCTGCAGCAAAAATCAGCAGTCCGCCCTAAGTGCCATGCTGAATGAGATCGACATGAAGTTGAGAACGCAAGCCGTCCAAGCCAACCTCTGCTTTGGTCATGCAGCTATATGCCAAGCGTACCGAGACAGGGCCAGAAGCCGCCATTCGGGGACTTCAATCTTAGATTGAACGATAACCTCCGCTTAGTGGAGCAAGTTCCCATAGGCTAATACTTGTCACAGATTAACAAAGTCATCAGTGCTTCAAAGGAGATCACTATTAAGAGACGATGAGATCACATTTTGCTCCGTGGTGCGCTTTAAATTGGAGCACTTCATGAATGTGGGAGATATATTCTGTGCCGAAAAGCACACACTTAAAAGTAGCAATGTGCAGAATGAATACATAATGTCACTAGATGGACTGTGTTTGTGAAAGGAGACAGGTGGATTTACGCGATCTTTGGCGTTTTGACATTTTAAAATGCTATCAAGCCTGGCCTAGTAAATAGATTAGATGAATGTAATTGCTCTAAGTTTATATTATAGTCAAAGCTGTAGGATGAATTAAATGCCTATAAATAATACCAGCAGAAATATATCGTATATTTTGTTTTTTGCTATTCTTACAACTTCCTGCGTTAAGTTAGCTTACAAGACCTCAGACCCCTCTGAATTGGGCTGTAATATCTACGATGTGGTGTATTACAGTATTGATAACACTGTTGATACTGGGCAGGAAAAATCTTCACATACTCTAACGTTAGCGCTGACTATTCTTAACAATAACAAGTGCATTGATACTTACACTGCGGACTTTTCTAAGGTCAGTTTAGATAGGTTTCCAGACGCAGTCTTCCCAAGGTCCACACTTACTTTTGCAAATCGGTGTGTTCAGGTGAAGCAACATGGAAGCAATGAGACGCATACTCCTGTCAAAGAGAACGTTTATTGCTTGAATAGCAAGGTAAATTAAAATGACCTCTAATGGGAAATACACAATCGGCGTTGCAGAACTCTCTCTAGAGTTACCTGTATTGCCATTATCATTACCTGCATCGCACATTGTCATTTTGGCCAAAGACCCGTTTGGAAACACCTTATGGCAGTTGAATGGTATGTCAACGGACACTCAAGGGAAGCCCGCACCAGTTGGTTATCCATGGGATGTAAATGATACAATTCAAGGATTTTTTGGTACAAATCCATTCGATGGAGAAGTGTTCTTAGATGAATCTAAGATGTCAAACTACACTCCTATCGTTTTTGGCGATTATGACGAAATCAAGGTCAATGGTACCTTCTATGAGTTGTTCGAAGATGTAACACAAAGTATCAATGAACAAGGCTTGGCATACGAGCTATTAGACCAAAATAGCAATAGCTTTGCTGGTACAGTTCTTCGGGCGTTAGGAATTTCACCTTCTGTTTGGTTCCTAAATAAAGATTTGAATTTCACAAGACCTGTCCCCGGCTTTTCAAAGGATTTACTACCAGAAAATCCTAGCAAAAAGAACTGTTTCCTTTCGGGCACCCCCATCTTGCTGGCAGACCGGTGTGACAAGCCTATCGAAGAGATTGTTGTTGGCGACGAAATACAATCTTACAATGCATCTGGCGAGCTTGTTGCCGGTCGGGTTTCCAAGATATTTCGCAAACAGTCAAAGCACATCTTAGATGTCTTTGGCCTGATGATAACACCTGGCCACGTAACTTATTGTGGCGATGGTCAGTTTGCTGGTCAGCATGTTCCGATCATTGATATTTTGCGTACAGATGGTGCTCTTGTTCAAGCTGATGGTTCGATGATCCGTGCCACAACAGGTTACAATGTTGGTAGTGAGGAAGATCTGTTTGTATGGGCTGTGACGGGGACATCCCAATCAGAAAACACAATCAACATTGAAGATAAAAAACAGATCCGTGTTGGTTCACGATTTATCTTAGATGATGGCCGAGATGTTTGTGTGCTAGATTTGATCAAAGCAGCAGGTGGAACGTTGACAGAGGACGGTTACATCCAAACAAGCGCTTCTTCTGAGCAGTTACCTTTCCTTTGGATCTTTTCTAACGAACTTCCTGCTCCTGAAGATTATATTCTTCAGCGCTCTCAAGTTAGCCTCACCGAAATTTATGAAGTAGGTGAATGGGATGGGAAATGCTCAAGACTGACTGGAAGCGATATCCAGTCGCCTCGCACTATCTTCACTCGTTCAGAAGATGAAGTTAAACGAGGCAAACCCAATATCCCGTTGTGCTTGCAAGATAAGCCGCAATAACTTCTTCGCCATTTCTTTTTCGCACCGCTGTGCACCATTTCTGCGATAAATCCAATGACCCAAACTGACACTGTGGCTGGCATTCGCACGCCTATCTTTGATTGCTCATCTGTTTTAAACGATGTTGCCGATAACACAGCAAAAGCGCTCGTTCCTCCCTCAAGTATCTCTCACCGCCGACACTTATCTGAAGACGGCGCGTCATATGTCACTTATAATTTTGAGGTTGAGGAAACCCATACCTACATTGCTGGTGGCATTCGCGTTCATAACACTTCATTGCTTGATTACCTCCCTAAGGATGCAACTAATGTACAGTACATTCCATCAAATGAAGATGGTTTTCAGGAGATGTCATACGATGTACCGGATGGAGGCTATGTTGTTGAAATAGGTTCCGGTTTTGACCCTGATAGTGACACTATCAGGCGGGAACGGACTGTCACTTACGAAGAAAAAGACTTAACTCTAAAGGCTGTTACCACTTACGACAAAGAGACGGGGGCAATCAAAGATGTTGAGGTTAATGCCTTTGAGTATCGCGGTGTCGATTATGGTGGAGCAGTTGGACAAACACTTGGCTCGCAGTTTGGAGCGTTGATTGCCGGAGATAACGCATTTGCTCAGATTGCTGGTTCAACCATCATAGGTACAATTGGCCAGAACTTTGGACAGTTCCTGCAGAACTCGCTTATTTATGTGACGCGTGACGCGACTGATACGACGCTCGGCGCACTTGGAGATATCTTAGTAGATTATACGCTTGACAACTTCGGCGAGGAGTTAGTCCTCAATCTGAAAGGTCAAGTTACGGGCTATTTTTCATCTGTTTTACTTGGTGAGGCGGCAGAAGCTCTGGGCCTAGAAGGGTTTGAGGCAGGATTGTTTACAACGACCGGGAACACCATTACTCGGCAGTTGACAGATAACCTCACTAAACCAGGAGTATGGGCAGGTGGGTTGCAAATTGAAGAGATCACTGCCGGTTTTGATGCTAGCTTGTTTGGCAATGCTATAGGTAGCTACATTGGCTCAACCCTCGCAAATGAAGTCATCGACATTGATTCAGCTGGTGAGGGAATTTTTGCCTCAGTTGGTTCTACTGCTGCCAGCTTATGGCTTGGTGCAAGCTCAATCGGCTCAGCAATATCGAGTGCAGCCAGTGGCGTCGCTTCGGCGGTAGGTTTAGGCGCATCTGCTGCGGGTTTGTTCCTCACATCAATGATTTTGCCCGGTATTGGAGCTTTCATTGGTACAGTTGGCGGTGCATTTATATTCGAAACTCTGGATCGATGGACTGGTGGTTGGTTATCAGATACCTTCGATCGTTGGATCGGAAACAACCCTGCCTATTATAGAGATCTCTCCTTTGATCAGGAACTAGACACATTCTCAGCCTCAACAGGCTTAAGTAAAAATACGCAAAGTAACCACCGTGATACAGTTCGCAGCATGGAGAGTGCATTTAAAGAAACAATGCAGTCTATCATCGATGATATCGGAGGCGACGTCGAGTGGATAGGAGCTGAAGAAGCCGTCAGTTTCGGTTTTCACCATCCCCGAGGAACTTATGGTTGGGGAGATTTTAAGGTCTCCGTTTATGATACGGATAACAACCAAAGGATCATAGTTCACGGAACTGACATTCGTGGCATGATTAATGTTGCAATTCAGCATAACCTGCAAAATATTCAGTTTGTTAGTGGTGATGCGATCAAAGCAGCAGCACTTGCGAAGTGGCAAGAAAGTGTAGATCAATTAGGAAATGGGCAAACGTCAGTTAAGATTTTAACTTCAGTTCCAGAGAACATTGAAGCCGATCTGGCTACCTATCTTCGCTATTCTCAAATCGCCTCAGATTATCGTAAGTATCTCGACAACAAAGGAGCCATTGACGAGTTACTCATCAGTGAACCTGACAGCGCATTTACAGCTGGTTGGATTGCAACGCTATTAGCTGCTGGTGAACTTGGCTTAGACCAAGCTCATAACATGACAGGGAATGCGGGAGACAATACGCTACTAACCGGAGAACAGAACGATATTGTAAGGGGTCTTGCCGGCGATGATCTTATCAAAACCTACAGTGGTGATGATAGTCTCAAGGGTGGTGCTGGTGATGACCGACTGTTTGGCGGTGCTGGTTCAGATGAGTTGAACGGCGATAGTGGTAATGACTATCTTGATGGCGGCATCGGTGATGATGAACTCTATGGAGGTTCAGGTGATGACACTTACATCTTTGGCCGCGGATATGGCCGAGATGAAATCAACTCGAGCGCTGGCGGTAACGATACCGTTCGCTTTATCGATCTGAACCTGGAAGATGCTTTTATCAATATCGCAAACTATGGTCGCAGTTTACAGTTCACCTGGGAAAAGGACGGCCAGTTTGACCAGCTCTTGATCGATGCCAGTGGCTCTTGGATTGAGCGCTATGAGTTTGCTGACGGGACAGTCCTGAAGAAGATTGAAGTTCTGGACGATCTCAGTGTGAAGGCAACGCTAATAGATGATACAATCCGAATTCTTGAGAATACTGGTCTAAGTTCCACTCCAATTATTGGTACAGCTCAGGGTGAGCGCATTGATGGCACTTATCTTGGAGACACTGTTCGTGGACTTGATGGTGATGACAAACTCTATGGGCTGGATGGTAGAGACACGCTTGAAGGTGGCGAAGGTAACGATAGCCTTTATGGCGGCAACCATGATGACCGACTGTTTGGCGGTGCAGGTTCTGATTTCCTGAGAGGCGATAGTGGTAATGACTATCTTGATGGCGGCATCGGTGATGATGAACTCTATGGAGGTTCAGGTGATGACACCTACATCTTTGGCCGCGGATATGGCCGAGATGAAATCAACTCGAGCGCTGGCGGTAACGATACCGTTCGCTTTATCGATCTGAACCTGGAAGATGCTTTTATCAATATCGCAAACTATGGTCGCAGTTTACAGTTCACCTGGGAAAAGGACGGCCAGTTTGACCAGCTCTTGATCGATGCCAGTGGCTCTTGGATTGAGCGCTATGAGTTTGCTGACGGGACTGTCTTGAAAAAAATAGAGGTGCTGGATGATGGTCGAATCCAGATAACTAAAATAAATGATCTGGAGGAAGTGCAAGAAAACACTGACTTCAATACAACACCTTTGGTTGGTACTCAGAGTGCAGAAACACTAAAAGGAACATATCTTGGTGATACTATTCGTGGGTTGGATGGCAACGATACCCTCTCTGGGCTGAATGGTAATGATACGCTTGAAGGTGGCGAAGGTAACGATAGCCTTTATGGCAATAACCATGATGACCGACTGTTTGGTGGTACAGGTTCTGATTTCCTGAGAGGCGATAGTGGTAATGACTATCTTGATGGCGGCATCGGTGATGATGAACTCTATGGAGGTTCAGGTGATGACACTTACATCTTTGGCCGCGGATATGGCCGAGATGAAATCAACTCGAGCGCTGGCGGTAACGATACAGTCCGCTTTATCGATCTAAACTTCGAAGACGCATTCATCAGACTTGCAGATTTTGATAACAAACTTCAACTTACTTGGGAATATAATGGGGTATTAGATACTCTTCTCATAGATGCTCGCGGTGCTTGGATTGAACGTTATGAGTTTGCTGATGGCACAATTTTGTCCAAGATTGAAGTACTAAGTGATGGCTCTATACGAGTCACCAAACTAGATAATGAAACTTTCATTCTTGAAAATGTCGGTCTAAGTTCTACTCCAATTATTGGTACAGCTCAGGGGGAGCGCATTGATGGCACTTACCTTGGAGACACTGTTCGTGGACTTGATGGTGATGACAAACTCTATGGGTTAGATGGTAGAGACACGCTTGAAGGTGATGAAGGTAACGATAGCCTTTATGGCGGCAACCATGATGACCGACTGTTTGGCGGTGCTGGTTCAGATGAGTTGAACGGCGATAGTGGTAATGACTATCTTGATGGCGGCATCGGTGATGATGAACTCTATGGAGGTTCAGGTGATGACACCTACATCTTTGGCCGCGGATATGGCCGAGATGAAATCAACTCGAGCGCTGGCGGTAACGATACCGTTCGCTTTATCGATCTGAACCTGGAAGATGCTTTTATCAATATCGCAAACTATGGTCGCAGTTTACAGTTCACCTGGGAAAAGGACGGCCAGTTTGACCAGCTCTTGATCGATGCCAGTGGCTCTTGGATTGAGCGCTATGAGTTTGCTGACGGGACAGTCCTGAAGAAGATTGAAGTTCTGGACGATCTCAGTGTGAAGGCAACGCTAATAGATGATACAATCCGAATTCTCGAGAATACTGGTCTAAGTTCCACTCCAATTATTGGTACAGCTCAGGGTGAGCGCATTGATGGCACTTATCTTGGAGACACTGTTCGTGGACTTGATGGTGATGACAAACTCTATGGGCTGGATGGTAGAGACACGCTTGAAGGTGGCGAAGGTAACGATAGCCTTTATGGCGGCAACCATGATGACCGACTGTTTGGCGGTGCTGGTTCTGATTTCCTGAGAGGCGATAGTGGTAATGACTATCTTGATGGCGGCATCGGTGATGATGAACTCTATGGAGGTTCAGGTGATGACACCTACATCTTTGGCCGCGGATATGGCCGAGATGAAATCAACTCGAGCTCTGGCGGCAATGATACAGTCCGCTTCATTGATCTGAACCTGGAAGATGCCTTTATCAATATTGCCAATTCTGGTCGTAGCCTGCAGTTTACCTGGGAAAGAGGTGGCCAGTTTGACCAGCTCTTGATCGATGCCAGTGGCTCTTGGATTGAGCGCTATGAGTTTGCTGACGGGACAGTCCTGAAGAAGATTGAAGTTCTGGACGATCTCAGTGTGAAGGCAACGCTAATAGATGATACAATCCGAGTTCTTGAGAACACCGGTCTAAGTTCCACTCCAATTGTTGGCACAGCTCAGGGTGAGCGCATTGATGGCACTTACCTTGGAGACACTATTCGTGGACTTGATGGTCGTGATAAACTCTATGGGCTGGATGGTAGAGACACTCTTGAAGGTGGCGAAGGGAACGATAGCCTTTATGGCGGCAATCATCATGACCAACTGTTTGGGGCTGCTGGTTCAGATTTCCTGAGAGGAGATAGTGGTAATGACTATCTTGATGGCGGCATTGGTGATGATGAACTTTTTGGTGGTTCCGGCGATGACACCTACATCTTTGGGCGCGGATATGGCCGGGATGAAATCAACTCGAGCTCTGGCGGCAATGATACAGTCCGCTTCATTGATCTGAACCTGGAAGATGCCTTTATCAATATTGCCAATTCTGGTCGTAGCCTGCAGTTTACCTGGGAAAGAGGTGGCCAGTTTGACCAGCTCTTGATCGATGCCGAGGGGGCCAGGATCGAACGTTATGAATTTGCTGACGGGACTGTCCTGAAGAAGATTGAAGTTCTGGACGATCTCAGTGTGAAGGCAACGCTAATAGATGATACAATCCGAGTTCTTGAGAACACCGGTCTAAGTTCCACTCCAATTGTTGGCACAGCTCATGGTGAGCGCATTGATGGCACTTACCTTGGAGACACTATTCGTGGACTTGATGGTCGTGATAAACTCTATGGGCTGGATGGTAGAGACACGCTTGAAGGTGGCGAAGGGAACGATAGCCTTTATGGCGGCAATCATCATGACCAACTGTTTGGGGCTGCTGGTTCAGATTTCCTGAGAGGAGATAGTGGTAATGACTATCTTGATGGCGGCATTGGTGATGATGAACTTTTTGGTGGTTCCGGCGATGACACCTACATCTTTGGGCGCGGATATGGCCGGGATGAAATCAACTCGAGCTCTGGCGGCAATGATACAGTCCGCTTTATCGATCTGAACCTGGAAGATGCCATGCTGAGTTACACTAGATACGGTAGTAATCTGCAGTTTACCTGGGAGAAAGATGGTCAATTTGACAACCTTTTGATTGACTCCAAGGGCAATAGGATTGAGCGCTATGAGTTTGCTAATGGAACAGTCCTTAGTAGTCTTAGCGTCAGAGAAAGTGGGTTTGTTGATTTAAGAGGCTTCTCAGATGGTTATGATAATGTAATTTTGGGTTCAGCTCATGATAATTGGGTATATGGCGGCTCAGGTAACGATACGTTGAGTGCAGGCAAGAGCACAGGTACAAGCTGGCAATATCTTTCGGGTTACGATGGCAATGACATGTATCTGTACAGTCAAGAAAACAGGTACACATTTGTAACTTACGACGAGGTAGCAAATGGTGGCTATGATACAGTAAAGTTCACAGATCTAAACTTATCTGATTTGAGTGTTGGAGCCTATAAAATCAATGAAACAGACCCTAATGGTTTAAGCCTAACGTTTATTTGGTCCAAAAATGGTGTCGATGGTCAACTCAGAGTGGCAAATCTAGCAGAACACGTAGAAAGGTTTGAGTTTGCCGATGGCACCTCTTTGAGCAAACTTGAAATTCTTGACGACGGTCAGGTAACGTTAACGGGAACAACTTCAAGCGACGTTATTACTGCAGGAGAAGGCTCTGACATCTTTGTCTTTACTGATACAGAAATAGGCAATGATGTTCTGACTGACTTCAAAGCTGGTGCTAACTCTGAAGATGTTATTCACTTCAATGCAGCTCGTTTTATGAACTTTGACGAAGTCATCGCAGCAGCTCAAGATAATGGAGTTGATACTGTCATTAGCTTGGATGCAAATAATACAGTAACTTTGAAAGATGTTGTACTGTCCGATCTCCACTCTGATGACTTTCGGTTTGTTTGATAGGTAAGGAATTGTTTAACCGACGTTCAAGCAATATGGACGTCGGTTAAACCTTCGCCTAACAACCAGTAATGGCATGGACGCTTCGATAGTATATGCTTAGAGATATCTCGAATGTCCGGTTATGGTCAAAAGCCTTACAAAGAGATTACTGGCTTTAAACTATGATCAGATTATACGATCCGAAGCAAGCTAACCACTGTTAGTGATAGACTGGCTCCAAGGTTTGGGTATGGCCTAGACTTGATGCTCACCTTTGTTCTGATAATAAGCCCCACGATAAGTCAAACTTATCGAGGTACTTCCTTAAGCGGTCTGCGTCGTTTTTGCTGGTTTTGGTTTTGCGGGAGGTGGCGAATAGGGTTCGGCCGGCTTCGCTTAAGCTGGTGCTTTGTTTGCAGGTGCGGATGACGTAGGCGAGTTGGACTTTATCGAATGGATCAAGTGAGCTGAGTTGGTTGCCCATTATTGAAGCCAGAAGCTGTTCATCTGGATCTGACATTGCGCTTGCCCAGTGTTGCTCAAGTGTTTCAATCTCTTGCTCAACTAAACTAAGTGTAATACGTGCGCGTGGAGCCAGCGTGCATAAGCGCTGTATTGAAGCGCCCAAGTCGCGGAAGTTGCCAGGCCATAGGGTTGCTGGTGATGTGGCAAAGCCCAAGTATCGGGTATATGCGTCTGCGTTGAAACCTACTCGGGTGCCGAGCAACTTCTCGCAGCGGTTAAGCTCATACTCAATGTTTGGCTCAATATCCTCTCGCCGCTCAGGCAGTGAGGGGAGATGAAAGGTCCATAGGTTGAGGCGGGCGTAAAGGTCTGGGCGGAACTTGCCTTCAGCAACCAACTTGCCAAGGTTTTGGTTGGAGCCTGCTATCAGCTGAAAACGACTAGTGATTTCATGGTCTGAGCCAACTGGAAGGAAGCGCCCTGTTTCAACCGCATGCAGGATCATGGCTTGCTCATCCAAGCCGAGTTCGTTGATTTCATCCAAAAACAGGACGCCACCATCGGCCTCCCTCAAAAGGCCACGGCGGTCTGAGTTGCCATTGCCCATTGCGCCGCGACGATGGCCGAACAAACTGGACATAGCGCGCTCTCCTTTGAGCGTTGCGCAGTTCACATGCACCAAGCGGCCTTTCACTCTCCTTCTCTGTAGCTTTAACTCATAAATTCGCTGCGCTAATTCGCTTTTTCCTGTGCCTGTATCTCCTAGCAACAATAGAGGGGCATCAGAGTTGATGGATACAAGCTCAATGCGTTCGATCAGTTCGTTGAATGCTTTGCTCTTGGTTTTAATTCCGGACTTGAGGAGCGCATTGTACTCCTCGGAGATTAGATCAAAGCGTTGCTGCAGAGCATCATAGCGCGACAAGTCCAGATCTACGATGGAATATGAACCGCTGACATCATCTTCACCGGCACGAGGAGGAGATGTTTGTACCAGCTTTGCAGGGATGTGCCGAGACTCTGTGAGTAGGAACCAGCAGATCTGTGCGACATGAGTTCCTGTCGTTAGGTGAACGAAATAGTCCTCCCGGTCTTCATCAAACCCATAATCCTGCGCAAAATCCAACAGAGCTCCGTAAACCTCCTGAAAGTCCCAGGGATCACGTAGGTCGACTTGTTGTAGCAGGACTTCTGTTGCTGGGCTTGCTTCTTCAATTTCTGCTTTGACGCGATGAGCAAGTCTGCTGAAGTTATGATCATACAGTAGCTCTAAGCGATGAATAGGGAAGCTGCCATGCTGTGTTACTGCGATTGAGGGACGCCAACGACGCTTCTTGCCTGCATCTAACTGTGTCCCGAGAAACCCAATAATTACGTTCTTTTTCAAAACCATATCCAAAATAATAAAATGCGATACAAATATATATGAAATGCTGGCGGTAGTTTTGTCAAGATTGGTTATACATTAGATAAATCAGTTATTTAGGTGATTTTTGCTTTTTTATTTTCCCGTTTCAGAGTTCGAGCCATTCTTATGGACATGAACGAACGCAAGGAACGGAACCATGGCAAACAAATCACTGTTTGCGTCATTGAAGGGACGCTTTTCAGGTAAGACCGATGCCATCAACAAGTCTGGTGGGCAGGCTTACAAATATGAGGATCGACACAAGCTGGCTCAGCTTGCAGTAACCGGAACCATTGGCGACTTGTTTTATCAAGATGCGCAGATGGAGCTGGAAACGGTTCTTAAAACTGCTGAAAATGTAACTGATGAATTTCTGGCAAAAACAGCAATATACGCATGTCGGCACGGTAAAATGAAAGACCTACCCGCTTTGCTGCTCGCGGTTCTTGCCTCCAGAGATCCCGTTCTGCTTTCTAAAGCGTTTCCGCAGGTTATTACCAATGGCAAAATGCTGCGCAATTTCGTGCAGATCATGCGATCTGGTCAAACAGGACGAAAATCACTTGGTACGCGACCAAAAGCACTTGTGCGTGACTGGTTGAATGGGGTGAGTGATTATCAGCTGCTGCAAGCTAGCATCGGTAATGATCCTTCTCTCGCAGATGTGATCAAGATGGTGCACCCGAAACCAGATAACGCTGAACGCGAAGCGTTTTACGCATGGCTGATTGGCAAACCTTGCGATGCAAGCAAACTGCCAACGCAGGTGAAGGAGTATTTGGCTTTTAAGGAAAAACCGACGGAAAGTGCACTGCCAGATGTACCTTTTCAGATGCTGACGCATTTGCCGCTGTCTAAGCAAGATTGGGCTGAGATTGCGGTGCGCGGCAGCTGGAACATGGTGCGCATGAACCTAAACACATTCCTTCGCAAGGGGGTTTTTGAAGATAAGAAAGCCGTGAAGAAAATTGCGAATATCCTTCGCGATCCAAAACGGGTGAAAAAGGCAAATGCCTTTCCGTACCAACTTCTTACCGCTTATCAGGCGCTATCTCCTGAAATGCCGCGGCAAATCAGAGAGGCACTGCACGACGCAATGGAAATTGCCGTTTCAAATGTGCCGGTGTTTGATGGAAGTGTTGTTGTCTGCCCGGACATATCAGGTTCTATGAGCTGGCCTGTAACAGGGGGAAGAGGCGGCGCGACAACAGTCACTCGCTATGTAGATGTTGCGGCTCTTGTTGCTGCTACTGTGCTTCGGCACAACAAAAAAGCGACAGTTCTGCCCTTTGACTTTAAGGTTCAAAGCATTCCGCTCGAGCCTAAAGATACGATTATGACCAATGCCAGACGGCTTTCAGAACAATGGGGCGGAGGGACAAGCTGCTCAGCGCCACTGCGCTGGCTCAACCAAAGACGAGAGAAACCAGATCTTGTGATCTTAGTTTCTGACAACGAGTCTTGGGCTGATCAGTGTCGTGGAAGTACGACAGGCCTGATGAAAGAATGGCAAGAGCTGAAACGTCGGAACCCTGATGCGAAGCTCGTGTGTATCGACATTGCGCCTTATGGGACAACGCAAATGCAGTCACGACCAGATGTACTGAATGTCGGCGGGTTCTCTGATGCAGTATTCAAGCAGATTGCTGCCTTTGTAGATGGGAAACTGGATGCTGACCAATGGGTTAGTGAGATAGAAGGGATCGAATTAAAATAGCAATTTAGGGTAGTGCCTGTTGCTCGTCAGCACCATTGCCCGCTTTGAAAAATCAGGCGAATGCTGAAGGAACTACATTGCACCATACTAGGGACCACCCGAGTGGGTTCGACTCCCCTCCTTGCAGGCGCTCTTAGGCTTGAGCGGGGCCCCAATTGTTTCTTCCCTCCTTGTCGCCATATCTAATTAAACAGTCAGGGCGAATGCCTGCAGAACTACATCGATTGTTAATCGCCAGGTCGCGGGTTCGAATCCCGTCACTGCCGCCATCTATGGCAGTGTAGCTCAGCGGTAGAGCAGGAACCGTTTTGCAAACACCTTGTCGCCCTGACTGATTATTGAAACATAAATTTGCCTTGCAGCTTCGGCTGCAAAACGGGGATGCAGGTAGGATTACAGGTAGACGCATCTTAGTGGTGAAAGCCACTGAGATAGGAGGTGGAAAACCACTTCTTGTGCCAGTTCAAATCTGGCTCGGAGCAATCCGATGGCGGAAATTTATCTTACCAAACCTTGCCCTACAAAGGCTGGCGGATGCGAGCGGGACTACATTGGATATTGCTGGTTCGAACCCAGTCTGCATAAGCAGAACGTCCAGCTAACCTCTTGCCGCCGGTTCTTTGTAAATACTCTATGAGAGATGATGATGGAAACCGAAACTCTTACAAGTGAATTGCTGAAAGAATGGGGACACGTACCGGGTAAGGCGTTTGGCGCAGCTCTTCGAGATGGCCAGATGGCCCTTGACCAAGGCCTGAGCTTTGATGATGTCCGTCAGCAGCTTGCACCATATATTCCAACCCCAACACTTCCGCTTGCACCTTCTGGCACAAAGCCATTTTATGCAAATATTGAAGCACAAAGCGTGGATGAAAAGGCCAACTTAGAAGCTGTTCAGCATCATATGACTGAGCTTATGCGTACACCAACGGTAGAGGCCGGTGCCATTATGCCAGATGCATGCCCGGCCGGACCTTTGGGAACTATCCCGGTTGGTGGCGTGGTTGCTGCACGTAATGCGATTCATCCGGGAATGCATAGCGCGGATATCTGCTGCTCAGTGATGATCACTCTGATGAAGGATGTTGACCCGAAAGCCGTTTTGGATGCAGCGCAATCAGTTACTCATTTTGGTGGTGGAGGGCGTCCGAACGGGAAGCGCTTTACTGTTTCATTGAAGCTTTTGGATCAGTTCCGCAAGAATAAGTTCTTGAGCAACCCGAAGATCTTGCGAGCTGCGCAGGAGCATATGGGAACACAGGGGGATGGTAACCACTTCTTATTTGTTGGTGTTTCTCGCGCAACAGGACAAACCGCGATTGTGACACACCATGGATCACGTGGACCAGGTGCTCAACTTTACAAGATTGGTATGAGTATTGCGGAGAAATACCGCAAGAAACTATCACCAAAGACCTTGAAGCAGAATGCTTGGATTCCGGCCGATAGTGAAGAAGGGAAAGCGTATTGGGAAGCACTGCAGCTTATCCGTAAGTGGACTAAGGCAAACCATAATGCACTTCATCAGGCAACAGTTGAGGTCTGCCAATCAGAGATGAGTGAGAGGTACTGGAACGAGCACAACTTCGTGTTTGAACGGGACGGACTTTATTACCATGGAAAAGGTGCGACCCCTGCATGGGACGATTATGCCAGCGATGCAACGGGCCTTACGCTTATTCCGTTGAACATGGCTGAGCCTGTGCTGGTTGTGCGCGGTAAAGATGCCAAACATGCGCTGGGGTTCTCTCCTCACGGCGCGGGACGAAACTACTCCCGTTCTGAGCATAAACGCCGTATGTCCACCAAAACTGCAGAAGAGATTTTGCAGGAAGAGACGAAGGGGCTGGATATCCGTTTCTTTGAAAACAAGATCGATATCTCAGAACTCCCTTCCAGCTACAAGAAGGCTGATGCAGTCGTCGATCAAATCAAGAAATTCGATCTAGCTGAGATCGAAGACTACATCGACCCTTACGGCTGCATCATGGCAGGCAACATGGAGCCATTCTGGAAAAAGAAAAAAGCAGGGCGCTAAGGTGCCCTGTTTGATGCTTCCATGAAGCCTACTCAAATAACATCAAAGCGCATTTGACGTGCTATTTATTCATTCCGCCAATCACGTGATACTACTTGCGAAATGCACAATCGCTAGCAAGCATATCTTGAAGTAGCAAAGCCCACAGCCTATTGCACTTTGCAAATTTGAAGTGGAATATCAGCAATAATCGCCTCGATAGTAGGTGGGGTAAAATTCACCTATAATTGAGTCCATGTGCTGGCAGAAGGCTTCTAGATTTATGTCGAACGTCCGCAAATGGTCACAAGCTATTCGCTGCACCCGCGAAGCCCTGTGTTCCGGTTAAAGTTTGCAGAAGCCCCTTCGGTATAAATCTATACTACTCAAAAGCTGTTGTTGTGAAAATGTGTGTTGCGACCAGTATGCAACTCTATTTTTCGATCGGCAGATTTCTGCCTCTTTGTCTGCTTGTCAGAATGAAAGTTTATTACTCTCCAACATCTATCCCTAGTTTATAGGTCGGGTACAGCGGACGTATACAGCTTTTCTATGCCCATTCTTCATCGCACAAATCGCCGCTCATACACAAAACTCCCCGTCACCACGGGGAGTTTGAAGAACACTCTGCTCTGCAAAGGAAAGACTTAATCAATAGGGGCCAGATCCGGTAAGCCAATTTTGTAGTATAACTTATTGCTGTCATCGCCACCTTCCGAATGCCTGTGCACTTCTATAAGGTGGCCATTATTATCCATGGTTACAGCAAGATTAGAGCCATGGTCGTATTTCTTACTTTCACTCCAGTCTATCTTTTTTTTCTCAAATTGTATTTTTCCAGTACGGTAGTATAGGTCAACGCTGCTACCGCGACCTCGATGAACCTCCACACAATTACCACTATTGTCCATCGCTACTGAGTGATCAGAGCCTGAATCGTATTGGATACTATCACCCCAACTTATGGTCTTCTTGCTGAAGTCTATTCTGCCAACGCGGTAGTAAAGTTTATCGTCGTTACCAGAAGCCGGGTTGCCTCTATGTATCTCTACGCAATTACCATGATCATCCATTGCGATGGCAATGTCAGCGCCCGTGTCATACTTGTCGCTATCTCCCCAATGTATTGTCTTTGCAGTGGAGTTAATGATCCCAACCATGTAGTAGAGATTGTTTTTGTCGTCACCGCTACCGGTGTGTAGCTCAACGCAGTTACCATGATTATCCATCGCGACTGCGACCTTGGTCCCGGTGGTGTAATTTTGATTATTGCCCCAATTGACTGTCTTGGTACCTATATCCGCAAGTCCAACGGCATAATATAGCTTATTGCCACTCCCACTTTCCCTATGTACACAGATACAGTGGTCTTTATTATCCATAGATACGGCAAAGTCGGAGCTGCTTGTAAAATATATACCGTTTCCAAAGTCGATACGATTGTCGGAGAAATGTGCCCTTCCTACTCGGTAGTAAAGTTTGTTGCTGTTTCCGCCGGAGCCACGGTTCATTTCCAGGCAGCCTGAGTTGTAATCTGTAGCGATCGCCACCGAGGAGCCTGTAGTGTAATTAATGCTAGGCCACCAGACAGCATCGATAGCGGTGTCCGCCTTCCAAGTCGCGACTGAAAACACTCCAGGGAAGAAAGGCGGATATGGGAAAGCACTTCTGGATGTTGCAAAAATTTCAATACTGGTGGGTGATGTAATCTGAAGACCCTTTCCCCATCTGAAATTGGCGCCCAGTTCAGACGGTGTCATCATATCCACACTTGGCATATAGTTCGCTTTGAGACCAGCTAAGCTGATAGCACCTGACATATCATCGTATCTTGCTTCCGCGTCGGCTGATGAGGAGGGGCCAGTTTCCAATAGTATTGGAGCACGAACTTGCGTTACAGTTGCGCTATGATCTCCTTCAATCTGGAGCCGATATAAACCAAAACTTCTATCGGTGCCGTGCATCGTGAAAATAAAGAGCTGGCCATCTTCCTGTGTCGCGAGAGCGAAGCCACCCTCCGGACTAAATGTGTCAGGAAGATCTTTTTTTGAAATCAACTGAATGAGATCAAACTGGTCGGGTTGTGTACTAATTTCAGCTGTTTTAGATCGATAGACGCTTAGCCCCGGGCTATCCCCTGCAATGACAATGTATTTCCCTTTTTCATCACCTACTGACTTTTCTTTCGTCATCCCTGCGCCATTTACCCCGCTATCGTCTCTCGGGATCGTGGTCAGAAGTTTCATCGGTTTGTTTTTTGCCGTGGGGCGGACATCGTAGATTTGTACTTCTGAGCAGGTGTTATGTTTGTCACTTTTCTCCAGAGCAAGTGCCATATAGCTACCGCAGACTTGAACACCTCCTGGATGACCCCATGCGGGATCATGTTCGGTATTATAAGTTGCTTGAATTATGTCACTGCCTCCATATTTTTTTTGGATTTTATTTCCAATCATATATGTACCTTGCTGATGGGGAAGCAGTACGTCTGTGTGTGTGAAAATTAACTTTGATCCAAAAGCGCCAACTCCTTTAAAATGTGAGTAGATCGAAGTGTGGATGGTCAAATAGTAGCCAGTCCCGCCAGAGTTTGCATTGACACTGTCAAAAGTCGCTGCTGCATTTACCAACTGTAGGTTCTCCGGAATAATTTCCGCCGCATCACCGCTTTCAATCACAAATCTGGCGTTGTTGGTTTTTCCATTTGTGCTACTTGCATCCACCGTCCAATAGTGCCCCTCGGAACCTTCGGTTGGGAAAACTCTCTGCACCGGCAGGAACTGAGAAGTCATGGTTTCGTATGTCTGATCGCTTGTGCCTGCATCGATTTTGTTCACGTTCCCAATCGGATTGGCGAATGTGAAATAGATGCTGATAGGGTTTTCAGGCGACGCAGATTTGTATTTTACCCAGCCAGCGCACCCTGCAACGGACCTGTTCGCTTCATCACACTCGACGGTTACTTGGCCACCATCAGCAGTTATTTCTTTTGGCCACTCGTTATCATCTGCGAGTTGACCATATTCTAAGTGAGCTTGCTCAAAAGTGAAAATGGATGAGGTGTTATTGGTGATTTCTAAGCGAATGCGGTGGTCTTTTTGCATAGGCTCTCTCCCTAATGTTAATACGCTGCCATCGAAATAATGTTGTTATTTGGCTAAGTGCCGTTACACATTGCTATCATTGGTTACGAGAACAGATGCTGTGGCCATCGTGCGATGAGGTAAGTGCGCAGGGAACAGTCCAGTCGCCATGCGTCTCATGCAAGGATATCGCATTTTAATTCTCGTTCTGTTTTAAGAAAGTTCGCCCGCCGCTGTCGATTGCGGACAGCGGCGTGATGGTCTGTGCGGTGATGGAAGCTCAAAGATGATCAGAAACGCAGGGTAAGGTTTGCCCTGACCCCCTGATCGGTGAGCCCAGAACCGAACCGACCATTGTAGGACAATCCAATGGCTGCATCCTCTCCCAGGTCAACTGCAGCGCCCACATCAAGCACCAGGGCATCTCTGGCAACCGGTGCACCCGCGACAGAAAAGTTACTTCCACCATTAAAGGCATGGCTGGCAAACGGCTCCTTGCCGCCGAACGCATGCTGCCAAGCGGCTTGAGCTGAAAGCTTCGCGCTGAACTCACCAAGATCAGCCAGAGTTCCTATTCGCAGCCCGATAGTGGTGAAGGTGCTATCCATGGTTTCGTGACCAGCCGTCAGAGCCGCTGTACCGCCGGTTTCAGAGTACCCGTCGCTGGATAAGCGGACGTAAGACACATTGGCAAAAGGCTCCAGACTGCTTGTGTTGTGATCAAAACGATATCCCACCTCACCAAAGAACTGGGCAGTTCGAGCATCATAGGAACCAGCCAGGTTTTCAGAGAGGCCAGTAAAAGCAACCGAGCGTGCTGTGTCGATATCATGCCATGCATAGCTGCCACCAACACGGAGCCCCAGAGCATCAAACTGAGCTCCACCATAGGCACCCAAATACACTGTATCTACTGTTACAGAGGACCTTCTGCCATTCACCTCTAATCTGTTATTATCGTAGCCGCCAAAAGCTCCAAGACGGGTATTATCACCGATCAGGACATCGCCTCCCACAAACAACCCGCCGACCGAGCGATCAAGCCCTGCAGTGTTGTGGTTTCCACTCCAGCTCCCCCAGCCGCCAAAGCCTTGCCCCCAGAAGGAAGCACTCTCGCTGATACGTTTTTCAGCCTGCGCCTGTCCGTCGGCGGCCACAGCTCCGGTTGCAATGCGCATACGGTTCAGCACTGCTTCGCGTGCAAAGCGGCTGTCCTCAAGCAGTGCTGTCCTGATCGAAGCGTGTACTTCGCCAGAGAGCTGATCAAGTGCCTGCGGAGCTTCTTCGTCAGCAAGGTTGAGCACCGCGTTGTATAAAGTCCCGCTGTCAAGCGAAAACACACCGTCGCCCGTTGCGCATTGATTAGCGCTCATTCCTGAAACGCAGAACGTGGGCACGGCAAGTTCTGAAGTCAGAAAAACACTATTAGGATCATAGGACAGGGCAAAATTGAAGAATGCAAAATCATCGGTTGGTGTAGGGGAATCGAATGTTCCATTAATGCCACCGCCTGCAGTGATGATGGTATAAGTCGTGCCGGCGGTATAGGTCGATCCATTATCAGTTCCGTTCTCCGGCATGACATGCACCGTTCCACCATTGATCGTAACGGTGTTACTGGCAGCTAGAAGATCACTATTGACACCTGCTGCAGCGCCCCCGTTGTTCAACTCAACCTCATAAACCGAACCGGCATTGAAAACAGTTGATGTCGTGTTCATCGTACCAATGGAGTTACCAGGTGCAATCACAGCACCGGAGTTGACTGTAACTGCTCCAAGAGTACCCGACCCTCCAAGGCTGCCGCCATCAGTCCTAACATCTCCAATGGATCCATCAACAACCAGTGCTCCACCAGACACTGTGGTGTTGCCAGAAAAGGTATTGGTGCCGGTTAGGATGAGTGTTCCGAGACCAGTCTTTTTGAGAGAACCGGTTCCGGTCAAATCGGAGGCAATAACGGTCGAATATCCTGTACCTGCATCAGTGCCATCTCCGACCCGGATCGCAGTTGCCCCTGTTAGTGCAATATCTCCGCCAGAAACACTGTATCCGTCCGTTGCAAACTGCATGCCTTTGGAGACAGATACCCCAGCACTATCTACCGTGACAGCACCCGCCTCTGCCTGAAAGATCAGGAAGCTGTCTGGATCGTGGGGTGCACTTCCCGTGCCGTCGGCATCAGTCCAGTTGGTACCAGTTGCGCTCCATGTCCCCGAGCCGCCATGAATGGTGCCGTCTGTACTGGTTACCGCTCCGTTCCAAAAACTCAGCAGGTTTGCATTGACCAACAGATTGACCTGACCCGCTGTGGCGGTTTGGATGTCGTAGTTGAACTCCGTTGGCGCTAGACCTATCTCAAGGTCGTTATCGGTCAAACTGCCGCCATAAGTGATCAGGTTATAGACCCCGGCGTCAAAACCACCCACATCAGTGATATTGAGCGATCCATCCAATGTCAGATCACCGCCAACAGCAATGAGGTCGCTGTCCACGCCTGCTGTCCCGGACGGAGAGCCGAGTTCGAAATCCAGAACGGATGCGGAGGTCAGATTGAGGTCACCGCCGACCGTTAGCGTACCCGGGCTATTGCCTGCAGCAATCGTTCCGCTTGTGACTGTTGCCGAACCGTTGATCGTGCCTGAGCCGCCAAGGACGCCGCCGTTGACTGTAACATCACCAATGGTGCTATTAACAACCAGCTCACCGCCTGAAACAATGGTGTTGCCGGTATAGGTGTTGGCGCCGGTCAGGATAGTGGTGCCTGCAAGCTGATTGACAATGCCGTCTCCCGAAATTGCAAGTGAGAAGGTGTAGTCAGTATCCGTATGGTTGAAGTTAATTACCCCGTCACCATCACCAAATTTAACCGCTGCAGCATCTAAAACACCTGCTGCCAGAGCCAGATCACCTGCTGCAGCACCAATGTTGAGCGTGCCACTGGAACCTGTCATCCTGCCCAGATGAGCGCTATTCTCCACCTCAACCACACCACCATCTGAGATCGTCAGAGTACCCCGTCCGAGCAATCCGATGTTCATATAGTGGCTGTTTTCCCAGAGAGACCCATCTCCAGTCACGACTACGTCCCCCGAAGAACCAGCTCCAGAACCGATAACCCCTTTTTGACTGGTCACCCGACCACCTTCGGCAATGGTCAGAGTTCCGGTCCCGTCACGTCCCACGGCAAGACTGATACCTTGTGTATCCAAACCGAAATCGTTCTTCCAATGCGACCCTTCTCCAGTCACCTCCACAGTTCCGGTGGAGCCTGCATACGAGCCGATATTGCCAGAAATGCCGGAAACTAAACCGCCCTCCAAGATACTCAGGGTTCCGTTTCCATGGTATCCAATGCCAAAAGTACTCCCAGCTTGAAAACGTGTACCAGGGCCTGTTACCGTTACAGCTCCAGACGAACCGGCGCCCGTAGCGACAAAGGTATATATTCTTGCAGAAACATCGCTGCCATCTGCAATGATCAGAGATGCTGTTGCAGAACCGCCAACGCGAAAAAATTGGCCTTCACTGAGGGTAGCACCATCCCTGAACTCCAGTACTCCTTTTGAAACAGTGGTGCTGCCGTTGTAGGTGTTGTCACCCGTCAAGACGAGAGTTCCAAGACCCGTTTTTTGCAGTGATCCAGTCCCGGTCAGGTTGGAAGCAATGGTTGAGGTGAAACCGGTGCTCAAGTTGGTTCCGTCCCCAACCCTGAAAGAAATGTTATCAAACTGAGAACGAGCATTCAGAACCACATCTCCGCCAGTTACGCTGTAGCCGTCCACGGCAAACTGCATGCCTTTGGAAACCGAAACCCCGGCGCTATCCACCGCGACTGTGCCTGGAGTTCCCTGGAAAATCAGCGTGCTATCCGGTTGATAAGGTGCACTTGCTGAACCGGTGGCATCGGTCCAGTTGCTCCCGGCACTGCTCCAGGTGCCAGAACCACCATGAACAGTTCCATCAGCACTTGTCACCGCTCCATTCCAAAAGCTCAGCTGGTCTGGATTTACCAGAAGATTGACCTGTCCGACTGTTGCAGTCTGCACGTTGTAAAGAAAACCTATAGGTGCAGTGCCTACGACCAGACCGTTATCGGTCAAACTGCCGCCATAGGTGATTAAGTTATAGACCCCAGCGTCAAGGCCACCCGCATCGGTAATATCGAGCGTTCCATCCAGCGTCAGATCACCGCCAACGGCGATGAGGTCACTGTCCACGCCCGCTGTGCCAGACGGAGAGCCGAGTTCGAAGTCCAAAACAGATGCGGAAGTCAGATTAAGATCGTCAACGATGGTCAGTGTACCGGGGCTGTTGCCTGCAGCAATAGTTCCGCTTGTGACTGTTGTCGAACCGTTGATCGTGCCCGAGCCGCCAAGGGTGCCGCCATTGATTGTCACATCACCGATGGTGCCATTAACAACCAGCATGCCACCGGAAACAATGGTGTCGCTGGTGTTGGTGCCCGTCAGGATCGTAGTGCCGGATAGCTGATTGACGCTGCCAGTCCCGCTGATATCTGCGGAGAAGGTGTAGTCCGTATCCGTATGGTTGAAGTTGATTACCCCGGTACCTTCGCCAAATCTAACTTCCTCTGTATCAAGGGTGCCTGCCTTCACAGCCGTCTCCCCTGCCGCAGCGCCGATATTGAGTGTGCCTTGCGAAATAGCATCATAGGCTAGGATGAAAACGTCATCCGCATCCACGATCGCACCATCCGCGATCGTAAGCGTCCCCGGCGCTTTATCCCCGACGACAAGACGATCACGGTTCTCCCATACGGAGCCTGCGCCCGTCACTATAACCAGGCCCGAACTGGTCCCACTGAAGCTGGTACTGTCAAAGCCAATGATGGTGCTGTCAGAAGTGACCTTGCCACCATTCTCTATTTTTAGGGAGCCGACACCATACTGGCCAACATTAAGAGAACCGGCCTCCCAGACGGAACCCTCATCCGTCACAGTCACGGCACCTGTGGCATCAGTTCCACCTATGGCGCTGGCCTGACCGCTGGTAACCCTGCCGCCATCGGAAATGGTCAGCGTTCCGGTCCCGTACAAGCCAATTATAGAGTTGGTAGTAACATCTAACGAAGCTGCTGAACCCGTCACTGTCACGCTGCCCGACACACGGCCAATAAACATATTTTCGCTATTAACCTCACTGCCCTCTGCAATGATTAATGCGCCGGTGCCGGCATAGCCGACCCTCAGCTCTTGAGTGTCGGTCAAAGCACTCAAGCCGCGCAACTCCAGCGTACCGCCGGAAATTATCGTGTCGCCGGTGTAGGTGTTGGTCCCTGTCAGTGTCACGGTGCCGTTGCCGTTCTTGGTCAGCGCGCCGGTTCCGGTAAGCGCGGTGGCAATGTTGCCGCTTTCGACTGTATATGAGCTGCCCAGAAGGGTGCCGCCCATAACTGTTCCATCTACTAGTGTGAATGCACCAGTGGTTAAGGTTTCGCCTGTTGCGATGGCAAGTGCCCCACCATCGACCGTGGTATCGCCAACTGTTTCGCTGTTGGTGACCTGCAATCGGCCGCCGGTGATGCTAATCTCACCGGAGTCTGACGATGCAGACCCGCCCCTTAGCTCCAAAGTGCCCCCCGACACTGTGGTGCCTCCGGTATAGGTGTTGGCCCCAGTTAGGATAGTGGTGCCGGAAAGCTGATTGACCATTCCGTTTCTGCGGATAGCAGACGAGAAAATGTAGTCGGTATCCGTGTGGTTGAAGTTGATCACCCCGGTACCGTTTCCGAACTTAACCGATGGGGCATCAAGCATGCCAGCAGCAACAGCCGTCTCGCCGCTAGCCGCACCGATGTTCAAAACGCCAGAACCCGTCGCGTTAGAGCCCAGCCGGGTCACACCGGAGACGCTCACTATTGCATCTTCTGAAATCGTCAGAGTGCCATCGCCGTCGCCCCCGACATCTAAAGTGCCCGAACTCTCCCAAGTCGACCCGGTACCGGTCACCTCAACAGCACCGGTTGATCCGCTGCCCGAACCGATATTGCTGTTCGCATTACTCACCGAGCCACCATCAGATACCTTCAGAGCACCTTCACCAAAATCGCCGACAGTCAGCCACGACGAGTTGATCCAGGCTGATCCGGTGCCAGTTACTTCGACACTACCGGTTGAAGAGGAGTAATGGCCGATACGGCCGTGCGTATTGCTCACTGTGCCGCCATCAGACACCATCAATGTACCATCGCCGCTGACACCGATAACCAGGTCGTCGGTATTAGTCCAAGTTGATCCGGTGCCTGTCACCTCAACACGACCAGAAGAGCCTCCAATGCGGCCGATCTTGCTGAATGCATTGCTAACTGCACCACCATCAGACACCGTCAAAGTACCATCGCCGTTGTCACCGACATAAATCCAGTATGAAGACCCCCAGGTTGACCCAGTGCCTGTCACTTCAACTCTACCAGTTGAACCGTTGTTACTGCCAATATAGCTGCCGCTATAACTCTCCAATGCGCCGCCATCAGAAACAATCAGAGAACCTTGGCCATAGTCGCCGACAACAAGATCTTGAACGTCTGCGGTTCCATTGGTGCCTTTATCCGTAATGGTGGCCAAATTGGGGAGCGTGGTGTCAATGGTAACATCTTGACTGTAATCCGGAGTAGTATTGCTACTCCAGTTCTCTCCAGTAAACCAGTCGGCTGAAGAGCTGCCGTCCCAAGTCTGTCCAAGGGCATCGCTTGCTCCGGACAACATCAGAGGCCCTGAGGCAACTACCGCAGCTGCAAGAAAAGGTGCATGGCTTGCTATAGTGCCAGCCACTTTGGTCATGCGTCCACCGCGCCGCAGATGGTTCAGAAAGTGCTCAAAACATGTTCTTCTGGGGGAAGTAGTCATAGGGCTGTCGGAACTCTTGGTTCAAAATCTTTGATGTACCCATCTCACCTCAAAACCTGAGTGTTTTGACGTGAAATGACGCGGAACTTATCGGTGACTTGCTTAGGAACGCTGGTCAGTGAAACGCCCCTAAGCTAAGTCGCTACAGATCTTTCTTCCCAATCATTCGTCAGACGGCACGTCGATACCGGCGGCAGCGGTCAAAATGCTGACACTTGAATATCAATGGGATGAAATTACATAGGGATTGTACGTAGCAAGCACCGCAAAGAATGCTAAGAACTTAGCAATCTGGCTATTTACTCAGATTTATGCACACGGCATGAGCCGTCAGATCTCAGAGAGACAAATGCTCGGCTCTGGCGGCATCAATCCAATCTGACAGAGCTTGCTCGTCCGGTACGGAAATTGCGCCATACTTCAGTACGATCAGGCCATTTTTTTCCAGCTGTTTGAGCGCTTTACCCATAGAAACACGTGAGGTGCCCACAGCGATAGCCAACTCAGACTGGTTCCAGTTGAGCATTCCTGGCACTTCTGAAGCTTCGAGCATGTTCTGCAAAAACACCGCGGTATAAGCAGGCAAAGGCAGCAAACGCAGATCGTCCAGCATATTCAGCGCCACGTTCAAACGGCTCAACGTTGCTGGCAAAGCTGCGCGGGCGATCTCGGGATGAGCGTCCATTAGCGTCAGAAAATCAGCTTTGTGAACATAACCAACTGTCGTTTTACCAACTGCAACAGCATTTTGCGTCCGTTTGCGGCCGGTTAGCACGCCTATGATGCCAATGAAGTGACCCTCGCCAAGCACTGCAAGAATTGTTTCTCGGCCACTGGGGCTGAAACGTCCCATTCGAACTGCACCTGAACGCACAATGAGCAGACGATCACCCTCATCACCAGTCGAGAAGATCGTGCGGCCGTCCTGATAGGTGTGGCGCTGCTCGACAGCTGCAAAAGCGGCCTCGACCTTTGGGCTGAGCAGGCCAAGGAACTTGAGGCTCCCGTGATCCAGTAATCCTGTCATGGCCAAGGTTCCTTAAAAAGCGTTGAGGGCATACACTTCATCACGTATCCCGATCATCGCCATTGTTGTCAACACACCATACTGCTAGTTGCAGAGCTTCAATCGTGACCGCAGCTAGCGATAGCCACGAATGTCTGCTTGTGGTCAAAAGCCTCATACGGTGCTCACAAATATCCAAATAATCACCTCCCATAGGCCTGGAACCGAGCTCTCACTCCCCTCCTTGCAATCCTGCTTCAATCCGTTCACCAATCGCCTCTGACAGCACCCGGATTGGATGGGCATCATGGTTCACATAGCGATTGGTGATGGTCACGTTGCGGTGGCGCAGGAGGTGACTGATGAGGAAGGCGTTGCTGCCTGCTTGAGCTGCGAAGGTGCCAACCGTGTGGCGAAGATCGTGAATACGAACATCAGGAATATTGGCATGGATGCGGATGCGCTGCCATGCATTCTCAATGACTTCAATCGAAATAGGTTGTGTCGGATCTTTACAACCGGGCAACACATAAGGTGAACCATCCACTCGTGGGAATTCAGAGAGGATTTCGATGGCACTGCTACTTACCGGATGAGGTTTACGTTCATCTCCTTTTCTTGAAGGCAGTGCAAACGTGGCCAATTCAAAATCAATATGCTTCCATTTCAGGGTTGCAATTTCACTCAAGCGCGCACCGGTGTAAAGCAGCAGGCGTAAGCAACAAAGAGCTCTTGGATTCACAGGTGTCTTCCGCTTTGCAACATCCTTGGGCAAGTGCTTGGCTGATCTCTTCCCGGCTTTTATGATCCAGGGAAGACCTTCCTGATCTGCCAGCTCAAGGGTACGCCCCAGTCTTTGCAGCTCTTCCTCTGACAGGAAACGATCACGCTCATTTTCCTTGTACCGCTTGACCAACCGAACCGGGTTGCTGTGCTCTGGCCTTAGGCCCCATACTTCAGCCAGATTGAACGCCTTAGATAAGACCGCCAGAACTTGATTGGCTTGACGAGGTGTTGCTCTCAACGAGTGATGCAGCTTTGCAATATCCTGCCGTCTGACAGAGTTGAGTTTCATGAGCCCCAATCGTGATCGAACACACCGCTTTAAGAGACGTTCAATGTCTTTCATTGTCTTAGGTTTATTGTGAACCTGCACATGTTTGCTCATGTAGATATCAAGAAGCACATTCACCGTTGGAGCAGCTCGTTTGTTTTCCCGCTTTAAGAGGGGATCATCTCCGTTACGGACTGTTGCCAACACATTGGTCGCCAGATCTCTGGCTTGATCTGGGGTTAGCTCACCATATCTGCCAAGGCTCATACGACGGGAGCGGCCTTCATGCGTGCGATATTGCACAATGAATGTTTTTGCACCGCTCGGCATCACCTGAAGGCCGAACCCTTTGAGCTTGCTATCCCAGAGGAAGTGCTTTTTGGTTGCTGGACTTGCCGCGTCCACCGTTCGCTTCGTTATGTTTGGCATAGACACACCTCTTCCGCTGACGGCTCCTGACAGGAGCCACCACACATACGAAAATGTCAGTTGAAATATGTTACCGATTGCTGCTGTTTCTGACGGCCTGACAGCTAGTGACGACCTTTAAGGTTTTCTTTTAGGACCTGTGCAAAACAGCATCCAAACCTTTATAGGTCAAAACTTAGCTGCTTACCGTTCTGTGTCAGCACTATGTAAGCAAATGTATGAGATTGAGCGCGAAAAGCAAGGTAGGCAGGCGCAAATAATTTTCTACAACTATTTGATTCATAGTAATGAATCGCTATTCATCGCAAGTGAGCGCTCTATGCTGAAGCGCCTTTTAATCAGTAGGTCCACGGTTCGAACCCGTGCGGGCTCACCATTTAACCTCATGGTATATAAAGAGGTTTAGCAAAGCTCCCTACTGGGAGCTTTTTGCTTTTCTGGAGTGTATTGGAGAATAGCTCTAAGGGCTCAATACATAACCTTATAAAGCATCACATCCGTGGAAGTTTCCCCACCCCTCACCTTTTCACTACCGCGAGCAAGTAGCCAGCCGTCGGCTCTTTCTAGGCGGACCTCGATGAGTTGCATTTGATAATCTTTAGTTTTTGATGGCATTGCGAATGTATAGGCCAGTGTTTTGGCTTTACCCGTGCTTATAAGCTGGGTTTTGGATGTGGAGACTTGAGACTTGGACTGCGTTTCGCTGTCTTTCAGGAAAATCTTAATCTGACCTTTTGGGATAGCCTCATCGCCTGCGTAGGTGATTGTTCCGCTAATTGTTTTGGGTTGGCTTTTCACGGTTTCTGCGTTGGTTGAGACTGCTGAGATCGCAAGACCTGCAGCAAGCAGAGCTGAATGGCGGGTAACTTTGGTTTTCATTGATTTACTCCCCAATCCTCAAAATAAGGCCGAAAGGCCTGACAACGCAGTGATATGTGCAAAAACAGGAGGGGAACCTGAAAGCTCCCCTCCCGGATCTTATCAGACGATCACGAAGTCGTCTGCGGATAGAGTTAGGCCAGCGTTCAACTGAGCGAACTGTACCGCTGCAATATCGCCGGAACCGTCAGCATCGTAGAACAATGCACCACTATCGGTGTCATAGATGATGCGGTCATTTGCATCCTGACTGACACCGGCTGCACTCTTATGGAATGCATTAAGTGCAAGCGGACCGTCACCACCAAGTTCAGCAAAGATATTGCTATCCAACATGATCACATCTTCATCAGTGTTGAAGTCCTTGATCCGGTCAACATTGTCTTCACCAAGCTCGGTAGAGAAGCGGAAGGTATCCTCTCCTTTACCACCGACGAGAAGGTCAGCCCCCAGGCCACCATCAAGGAAGTCACTACCGTTACCGCCATAAAGCTTATCATTACCGGCTTCGCCCGGCTGGATCGGCTCAGGTGGGAACTCAACAGAGACATTCAGTTTATAGGTAGAGCCTTCCGGCACAGCTTCTGACCAGCCATCACCTGGAACATCCGGTGACCATGCGCCCTCCAGAATGTAGTAGGTACCAGTCTCTTCAACCACGAAGACAGTACTGGAATCGCGGTTGGTTGCAGAACCAGGATCTCCGCCACCATCATCGTTCTGTGTGACGATATTGCCATCGCTGTCGAGCAGGCGAACCCAGCTGTCATGGACGTTTGGATCTGCAATGCCGTCAATATCGATCGTGATAATCGTACCGGCAGCCAGCTCAATACTGTAGTATCCACCCTTGCCATTTCCGGTCGCGTTAACTGTTGTGTGAAGAACAGTCGTTGAATCGAAGATGTCCGTGTCTTCTGTCAGAGAGAAGTTGTTGGAGATATCGAAGGCAGTTGCGATCGAGTTGTTCGTGGCATCTGGACCAAGGGTTGCGTAGCCCGTGCCCATGCCTGGGCGTGGAATAGCTTCACCCTGATCAGCAAAGTCACCAAACAGGATGTCATCGCCACCGCCACCGCGGAGCACATCATTACCACCCTGACCAGTCAGAGTATTGGCAGCTTTGTTGCCCTTGATCTTGTCATTATGGCCAGAACCAGAAAGGTTCTCGATGGAAATGTAGGTATCACCTTCAGACTTACCGCGAGCCAGATTAAGCTTCACGCCGCTGGTTGCATCGGAATAGTCTGCAGTGTCGCTACCAGCACCACCATTCAGAACATCAGCACCTTCACCACCAGTCAGTACGTCATTACCTGCACCGCCAGAAAGTTCGTTGGTCTGATCGTTACCTATCAGGTGGTCATCGTAGAACGAGCCAACAACGTTCTCAACATCAACAATGATGTCGTGCTTGATGGTTGTACCACGACCTACGATCTGTACTGGACCGTCAGCATCACCACCGCTGGCAGTGCCATTGGCAAGATCTACGGTTACGCCATCAGAGCTGCCGGAATACACAACGGTATCAATGCCTTCACCGCCATTCATGTAATCCTGCCCGGAGCCGCCAATGAGGATGTCGTTGCCTTCATCACCATAAAGCAGGTCACCGTCACGACCACCATCCAGAATGTCATCACCGCCGCCGCCGTTAAAGACGTCGCCGCCACCCTGACCCCAGAAGTGGTTGTTGTCGTCTGTACCGATAAAGCGGTCGATACGGTCATCAGAACCAATCAGGTTTTCAATGCTGTAGAAGGTGTCGCCTGAAGCTGTACCACCAACAGCAACGTTGGTTTCCAGGTTGACCAGCAGCTGGAACGGGCTTTCATGGCTGAAGTCGACAGTATCAACACCATCACCACCTCTGAACACATCAGCACCAGCCTGACCCATCAGGGTATCGTCGCCGTCTCCTCCGTCCAGAATATCATCACCAGCGCCACCGAAGATGGTGTCGTTGCCACCACCGCCGTAGAGGACGTCGTTGCCATCATCACTCTCGGTCTGGTCTTCAAGCTCATCAAACGGAATGGTGTTGTTGATGTCGCGGCTCGCAAGTGTATCGCGACCACCGATGATCAGATCATCGCCATCCAGACCGAAGATGGTGTCACCACCTGCACCGCCGTCCAGCGTGTTGTTGCCTTCATCACCAAAGATGATGCTGGTCAGCGTATCGCCTGGGTTGGCTGGGGTGTCATCCTCTTCCACAGGAGGCTGCGGAGGAGTGCCGCCAACATAGATAATGTTTTCAACGTTCTCAACTTCACCAAGATCCAGATCGCTGTTCACGACGATGATGGTGTCGTTTCCGCCATCAGCTTCTTCACGAACAATATCATCAATGGAGTCAACAAAGTAAATGTCGTCACCAGCACCACCAGCCATCTTGTCAGCACCGCCGCGACCGTCCAGAACGTTGTCGCCATCGTTACCAATGATGATGTCATCGTAGTTACTGCCGATGCCTTTTTCGATGTAGTACTCCGTTTGATCTTCGTTGTGACCAGCAAAGATCGAAACGTTATTGCTATGGCCGTTCACGGAGGAGAATTGACCAGCTCGCAGATCAAGAATTGTCCCAGCAGTTGAACCGGAGAAGTCGATGGTATCCATGCCGCCGGTATCGTGGATTGTAAATCCGATATCGTGTTGCATACCGTCAGATGTCAGCTCATAGCCGTATTCTGTGCTGTTGAAGCCGTAGATATTGTCGCCAGTGTTCAGGTCGATTTTCTGATACGTCCGTACACCATCTTCATCCACTTCAGAGAAGAAGCGACGAATGGTGGATTCAATATCCGCCATCAAAGGTGTGGATGCCGACCAGCGTGTTGTTTCTCCAACATCGATGCCATCGAAATACGACATCACGCTGTACTGCTGGCGGTCATAGATCCATGTTGCGTTGTTCAGGTAGTTGATCTGAACGCCACCAGGACCGCTGTAGTTGTAAAGACCCGGGTGGTTCAAGCCAAATTCATGACCGAACTCATGGATGAAGCTGTCAAACACATAGCCGCCAATATCGGTTTTGTTTGGCTCGGTGTCATGGAACTTCTGACCGATGCTGACTTTGCGGTTGCTAGAAAACGCACTGCCATCACTTTGCTCACCAATTGCCGGGCTGACAACTTCCATCCAGTGAAGGTCAGGATCATATGGAGCATCATCCACAATCTCAAACTGCAACGGGGTAACAGCTGACCAAACTTCCAAAGCACCGATGGCCGCCGCCTTATACTCCGGATAGTCGTTCAAACCTGTCACATTGATTACCAGCGGCTGAGCGGCGATCTCCGGTGTCAGGCTGCGTGGTAGTGCACTGATGTAATCGATATAAGCTTCGTAATCCTCGCTTTTGCCAAATGGATTATCAGGTGTCTGATCATTTACCCACCATTCATCGGGCTGATTTTGATTTGGCATCTTTGTGTCTCCCTCTCTTACAAAGCTTGGGTTTTTAATGCTGCGTAGTATTGGTGCTCCAACTCAAACCGGTCGTCGCACAGGACGCCGTCGTCACCGGCGTTTTCAGTAAATTGATATGCTGAAGAACTGGAAATTCCGTAGCGAACTCCTCCTCCAAGGAACTCACTACGCAATCATTGGCACTTGTCTCAGATCCACCTCGAAACGAAGCAGATGATTGACCAATGATCACCTTAACCGTGCCATTGAAATGGCGTGTTCTCGACCTGAACACAAATGGAAAAGTGGTCCGTTCGTGATGAGCGCAATTGCGTAGCAATATGCTCTGAAAACAGTCAGGAAACCCCAAGGGCAAAAGCCTTACTTCCTGCCAGTTATCAGACGCGATTAACCATTGGTTATCGATACATCCAGCAACAGAATTTGCGTAGTCATCAAACATGTTTCGATAACTCCAAAATTGCGGCCCACGCAATTGGATCAAGAGAAGGTTCGGTTAGAATTCTATTTATTCTTCAGCGTGTTACGTCACATTATGCATGAGCATTACTCATACAATCGCAGAATTGTTGGCCTCTTTTGACGTAAAGTCAACGCCGATTGAGATGATAATTTCTAAGTGAATAAACGTAATTTTTGATTTTTGTCGAGATAATCGATTAGTTTACTTAACTATTATTTTAGTGAAATTTAGCGGCAATTTATGGAAATATGACAAAGTCAAAAACTGCCAATAAATATTAAAAATTACTAAAGATTTTAACAGTCATAAATTAGAAACGATCTCTCATTTCTATTACGTATGAAGCTATAAAGCTAAAAGACAAACAGCCCACTGAAGTCAGCTATCAAATCGGATTAATGAAGCCAACTTCGACTTGATGAACTCCGTACGTCTCAATGGTACGGAATTCCGGCATCAATCACTTGCAACCAGCTCAAACTCCACAAGTATCTCCAAGTTCTTTCGATCTAATACATAAGTCTTCTCTACGTAAGTAGCCTTGTAAGAGGTTGCCTGTAGGGAACACACTGAGTGGTGAAGGTGGTTTGTTTGGGGAGCGTGAGGATCTTAAGGGATCTCAATCTGTGCCTGTAGGACTTGGTGAAAAACGCCTTTGCTCAGAGAATAGCTGAAGCAAGGAGCTGGCTGGGGCAACTGGATTGCGAAGTGGGTGCGTACGTAATCTGAAATCCGGCTTACTGGCAGGTTTAGTGCCTGTGCTGCAGTGAGAATTGAACTCTAAGAAAGATCCAAAGCTTATCTCCAGTTCTGCTGATCGGTGGGAGGAACCGGTCGTTTCGGCAGGGCCACTTTGTGATTTGGGGGGCGGAAATGCCGTCCGGTCGAAAGTCATCCGGACCCGAACGGGAGGAGATTTATGTCCGAGAACTCATCCAACAACGCTTATTGGGCCGCCAATAAGCGTATCATTATGGTCAGCCTCGTCATTTGGGCGGTGGTTTCATTTGGGTTTGGCATTTTGCTGCGCCCGTTGCTGAGCGGCATCGCTATTGGTGGAACAGACCTTGGCTTCTGGTTTGCGCAACAGGGATCCATTCTGGTCTTCCTGGGAATCATCTTTTTCTACGCATGGCGTATGAACCGTCTCGACCGTGAACACGGCGTTGAAGAAGAGTAAGGGCTGCAAATCATGGATCAGTTTACTATCAACCTGTTCTTTGTGGGCAGCTCTTTTGCGCTCTACATTGGCATCGCGATCTGGGCTCGTGCGGGCTCAACCTCTGACTTTTATGCCGCTGGCCGGGGTGTTCACCCTGTCACCAACGGTATGGCAACAGCTGCTGACTGGATGTCTGCAGCGTCTTTCATTTCCATGGCGGGTCTCATTGCGTTTACCGGCTATGACAACTCGTCGTTCCTGATGGGATGGACCGGCGGTTACGTGCTGTTAGCACTGCTGCTTGCACCTTACCTTCGTAAGTTTGGTAAGTTCACCGTTTCTGAGTTCATCGGAGATCGCTTTTACAGCCAGACCGCCCGCATCGTGGCCGTTGTTTGTCTGATTGTGGCGTCAACCACCTACGTTATCGGTCAGATGACCGGTGTTGGTGTTGCGTTTGGTCGCTTCCTCGAAGTGGACAATACAACCGGTCTGTTGATCGGCGCGTGTGTGGTGTTTGCATACGCTGTGTTCGGCGGCATGAAGGGCGTGACCTACACACAGGTTGCACAATACGTGGTGCTCATCACCGCTTACACCATTCCAGCAGTCTTCATCTCTTTGCAGTTGACTGGCAATCCAATCCCAGGTCTTGGCCTGTTTGGTAACGATGCTGCAAGCGGCGTTCCACTGCTGACCAAGTTGGATCAGGTTGTGACTGAGCTAGGCTTCAACGCTTACACCTCGCACCACGCTGACACCTTCAACATGGTGCTGTTCACGCTGTCTCTGATGATCGGTACAGCTGGTCTTCCACACGTGATCATGCGCTTCTTCACCGTGCCGAAAGTGGCTGATGCGCGCTGGTCTGCTGGTTGGGCACTGGTGTTCATTGCACTGCTTTACATCACAGCCCCAGCTGTGGGTGCGATGGCTCGTCTGAACATCACTGAAATGATGTGGCCAAACGGCGGCGTGAAAGGTGAAGCTGTTGCTGTTGAGCAGATCCAGAACGATCCGAAGTACGACTGGATGCACACCTGGCAGAAGACTGGTCTTCTCGCTTGGGACGATAAGAACGGCGACGGCAAAATCCAGTACTACAACGACAAGAATGCTGACATGCAGACACTTGCCGGTGAAAAAGGCTGGGTTGGCAACGAGTTGACTAAGTTCAACCGTGACATCCTCGTGCTGGCGAATCCGGAAATCGCCAACCTGCCAGGTTGGGTGATTGGTCTGGTGGCTGCCGGTGGTTTGGCTGCTGCGCTCTCAACGGCAGCAGGTTTGTTGCTCGCGATCTCTTCAGCGGTCAGTCATGACCTCATTAAAGGGGCGATCAATCCGTCTATTTCGGAAAAGAGCGAGTTGATGTCGGCCCGTGTGGCGATGGCTGTCGCGATTGTTGTGGCAACTTATCTCGGGCTTAATCCTCCGGGATTTGCGGCACAAACAGTGGCATTGGCCTTCGGTCTTGCAGCGGCTTCGATCTTCCCGGCGCTGATGATGGGTATCTTCTCAACCCGCATCAACAACACCGGCGCTGTTGCTGGCATGCTGGCTGGTCTGGTTGTGACACTGGTCTACATCTTCCTGCATAAAGGTTGGTTCTTCATTCCAGGCACAAACAGCTTCACCGATGCTGATCCGCTTCTGGGTACCATCAAGTCAACGTCCTTCGGTGCAATTGGTGCTGCGGTGAACTTCGCAGTGGCTTACATCGTGGCTGGTATGACTAAAGAAACACCGGAAGCGATCAAAGATCTGGTCGAAAGCGTTCGTATCCCACGTGGTGCTGGCGCAGCTGCAGACCACTAAGTTCAGGGAGCGGCTTACATAAAATCTGTAAGCCGCACTCTACAAAATCAATCCTGCCCGGCTTAGGCTGGGCAGGATCTTACTTCTTCTACCCAAAGGTGGAATCATGCCTCTCACATCTGCGCAAATCCTGCACTTCCTGAAATCTGTGCATCCTTATGATGCCCTTCCAGAGGCGGATCAGGAGGATTTGGCTGGACAGATCGGCGTCTGGGAAAAAGCGTCAGGTGAAGGCATTTACCAGCTCGGCGATGACCTGCCGGGCCTCTTTCTGATTTATGAGGGCGCAGCCGAAATCCGCGACAAGAACAATGCGATGATCAGTCGCCTTGGAATCCGGAACTCATTTGGCGAGCGTGGACTTCTCCTTGATGGTCGCGCTGTCACATCAGCTTACAGCGCAGAACCGACAATTTTATTGGTGTTTTCACCTGAGATTATCGCTGGCCTGATCGCAAAGTATCAACCTGTTGCCCGTTTTTTTGACAGAACACAGAAGCCGCGAAGCCGTGAAAATGATCTGACGGCTATTCCCATTGAAACCTTCATGGCGTCCAATCCACTGACCTGCCGCCCTGAAGATACGGTAAAGCAAGCAGCGCAGCAGATGCGTGACGCACGAGTTTCGTCCCTGTGCGTGACTGATGATGGCAGACTGATTGGGATCATCACCGTACGCGACTTATCTTTTAAGGTGCTGGCATCCGAGCTGCCGGCGGAGACACTGGTTGAAGCTGTGATGACGGCAAATCCAATTACTCTTGGTCCTGCTGCAATCGGATCAGATCTGCTTCACCTTATGATGGAACGTCGCATTGGGCACGTGCCAATCGTGGAAGGGGGGCATCTGGTCGGCATGGTGACCCAGACAGATCTAACCCGTTTTCAGGCCATCAGTTCTGCTGAATTGGTGAGCCAGATTGCAACGGCTAAAGATGCAGAAGAGATTGCTCAGGCGACAGCCAGGATACCAAATCTTCTCGTTCAGTTGGTCGCAGGTGGCAGCCGACATGAGATCGTAACACGCCTGATTACGGATATTGCAGATGCGGCGACCAGACGCTTGTTGTCTTTAGCAGAAAAAAAGCTTGGCCCACCGCCGGTGCCTTATCTATGGCTTGCCTGTGGCTCTCAGGGGCGCCGGGAGCAGACCGGCGTCAGTGATCAGGACAACTGTTTGATTTTGCATGACAGTGTCTCTGAGACTGATCGTGAAGGGTACTTTGTTGATCTGGCTCAGTTTGTCTGCGATGGCCTGAACACAAGTGGCTATGTCTATTGTCCTGGTGATATGATGGCTACCAATCCACGATGGACACAGCCTCTCGCCGTCTGGAAGTCCTATTTTGAAGGTTGGATCAACAAGCCGGATCCGGAAGCGCAAATGCTGAGTTCGGTAATGTTTGATCTAAGGCCAATTGGCGGAGACACATCGCTTTTTGAGAACCTGCAGGTCGAAACTTTGGAAGCTTCCAGCCGCAACTCAATCTTTGTTGCACACATGGTCAGTAACTCACTCAAACACACTCCACCTTTGAGTTTGCTGCGCGGATTGGCGACTATCCGCTCCGGAGAGCACAAGAACACTTTAGATATGAAGCACAACGGAGTTGTGCCTGTGGTTGATCTGGCGCGTATCTACGCGCTGCAAGGGCAGATTGGTGCCGTAAACACCAGAGCCCGTCTAGAAGAAGCACGAGAAACTGGTCAATTGAGCAAGTCAGGCGCTGGAGATCTGTTGGATGCTTATGATTTGATTGCAGAAACCCGCATCCAGCATCAGGCAGACTTGGTCAAACAAGGGGCTGAGCCGGACAACTTTTTGCAACCATCTACTCTGTCAGATTTTGAGCGGGCCCATGTGCGCGATGCGTTTGTAGTGGTCAAAACCATGCAATCAGCCGTTGGGCATGGCCGCGGAATGCTGAGCTAAATAATAATCATAATGGCTGGATTGAGTGAAGGCTTATGAGAGCTGCTTGGGAGGAATAGAATGTTTATCGAATTGATCGGGACCTTTATCGCAGGTATCGCCGGGGCTGGTCTTGTGATGCTGATCAATCATGTTCTTCTTGGTCGCTTGCCGCGCTGGTTCGCTCCTGTTGCAGCGGGCCTTGCAATGCTTCTGACAACAATCTCGAGTGAATATAGTTGGTTTTCCCGCACCAAAGACACCCTGCCAGAAGGTATGGTTGTGGCGCAAACGGTTGAGAGCAAAGCCTTCTATCGGCCCTGGACGTATGTGCAGCCCTTTACTGAACGATTTGTGGCAATTGATACGGCAACTATTCAGAGGCATCCGGATCAGCCAGGCATGAAGTTGGCGCAAGCTTATTTCTTCGGGCGTTGGGCGCCAGTGAATAAGCTTCCTGTACTCACTGACTGCGCGGAAGGTCGGCGGGCAGCTCTGGCAGATGACATTGCCTTTGAAAAAGGCGGTGCGGTGTCGGGGGCGCAATGGGTTGCAGCTTCCAAAGATGACCCGATCATCTCAACAATATGCGGGGCAGGATAATGCTTGTAGGGCTCAGTCTACGACTTCGGATTTTTCTTCTGTTTGCAGGTGTTGCCGCAGCCAGTTGTGCCGTTGTGGGAGCTGCGCTCTATTTCGGATACACCCGTATCCCTGAAACCAATGCTGCCTCCGGATTTATTCTCGCCGGATTGCTTTCCAGTTTTGGTCTGCTCGCCATCTCTGTCAGCATCTGGCTACTTTTTGATGAAAACGTCGCCAAACCGGTGCAGCAACTTTCCGCAGCGATCCGCACAAGAACGCACGCAGATGTGGAAGCATCAATCGACTTACAAAGTGCAAAGTATTTGGGCGACCTTGCACCAGCTGCACAGGCTGTAACAGGGCGATTGACTGACGAAGCCGCCGGTGTGGGTGATCTGGTCGCCGATGCAACTGCGCAGTTAGCTGCTGAACGCGAACAGCTTGCTTTGCTTCTGACTGAAATTCCTGTCGCCATCGTTCTTGTCAGCCCAGCTCACAAGATCATGCTTTATGATGGACAAGCAGCAGATATCCTTGGGCAGGTCCATGTTCCACGTCTGAGTGCATCTATCTTTGATTACTTTGCAGAAGACGAGATCCTTGGTGCTTATAAACAGCTCAAGGAACTGCGCACCGAAATTGCAGTGAGGGCCAAAGGGACAAGAGGTAATCTCAACTTCCAACTGCGCCTTAAAAAGCTCAGTCAGGCATCGGGTTACATGATCCTGATCGACGATGCCACGGCACGCATCGCACCAGAAGCACCCCGACCATTGATCTACGATTTTGACGCCACTCAGCATTTTGAGACTGAAAAAGCGATCGAGCAGCAACTTCTGAAAGATCTGAGCTTTGTTGTGTTTGATACCGAAACCACGGGTTTGATGCCAAACAAGGATGAAATCGTTCAAATCGGTGCTGTACGGGTTGTCAACAGACGGATCATTCCCGGTGAAACAGTAGATCAACTGGTGAACCCAGGTCGCCCGATCCCAGCAGCGTCCACGGGAGTGCACCGCATCACCGACGACATGGTGGTAAATGCCCCAGATCCAGTCACGGCAACTTCAGATTTTCACGTGTTCGCTAAAGATGCTGTAATCGTTGCCCACAATGCCCCATTCGACATGGCCTTCCTGCAACGATACGGCCATATGTCTGGTCATGTATGGGATCATCCTATCCTCGATACCGTTTTACTCTCAGCAGTAGTCTTCGGAGCAGAACAGGAACACACCCTCGACGCCCTCTGCGCCCGACTTGATATCGAAATCCCCGAAGCCCTCCGCCACACCGCCCTAGGCGACGCCCAAGCCACCGCCCAGGCCCTCTGCAAACTCCTCCCCATCCTTACATCCCGCGGCTTCGATACCTTTGGGAAAGTCGTCGAACAGACAAGGAAACATGGGCGGTTGTTGAAGGATATGAACTGAGGCTAGCAGCTATCGTGGGACGTCTTCGAGGCCTGTTTACTAAGGTTCATCTCCTTTTCTCCAGCAACTCTGCCTATAAAGCTGGCCCCTCCGTTCAACTGCCCCACTCCTGCAACCTGAGTTGAAAGCATAAAAACATGACAAACGTCCTGCTTATGCTTCTGATACTCGCTGCTATAACGATAATAAGCATCCGAAATACGAAAATGCATTAGGTGGCTTCTTAAAAAGTCTACACCGTGATTTGTAGTCAGTTCTCCAGTGTCTGCCTTCATTAGAAAATTCTTTGATGCTTCTAATGGTGACAGCCTTGGCACTTGCCCAAAATAATTTGGCCACAAGCTCAACTGAAATAAAACATTGATAAACAATACATAATTCACATACCTCACCTGCAAACTTGCCAACCAAACAACCAACAACACAGACGGTAGCAAAACGTGACGCAAGTTCTCTGGATTTTGGGCAAATCCAGTCCATAGGAGAGCTGATAGGGTGGCGATTGTGAGTGGAGAGAGGTGGGGCTTTCTGAAAATCGTATAAGCTGCAGTGCAGATGAGCAGGGATAATGTGATGAAAGCGAGTGGTTCGCGGGTTGCTGCGTCGAACCAAGTGTCGCGTTTTGTTGCTTGCTCGAACGAGGTGTTTCCCCAGACTGTGAAGTGGCCCTCTGTGAACCGCAGCGCTTCTAGGAAGTAGCTTTCGCCTTCTAACAGAACAACTGCGCCGAAAAACAGGAAGAGTACTCCTGTCGTTGTAAGGAACAAGATGACGCGCACCTCTTTCTTCAAACACCATTCGGTGAAAAGAGAAAGTCCGATAGGGACGAGGAAGGACGGCCTGCAGGCGAGCGCCATTCCTGCGCAAGCACCGGCGAAGCCGTGATGCCCCCTGCCCATGCTTGCCAGAGCCGCAAGGAAGAAGGCGATACCTGTGGCGTCGCTCATCATGCTGAGGCTGACAAGTGGTAGAAACGGGAGGGTTAGAACTCCGGCAAACGCGAGTAATGTGCCTGCTGGTGTGGCTCCATGTGCTCTTGCCACCCATGCAGAAAGTGGTGGCAGTGAAAGCGCAGATAAGAGCGTGAGGTAGAAGACCGCTTGCTTAGCGGTTAGTCCTGCAAAATACAGGAGTTTGCTGAGAGCGATAAAACCGGGGTAACCGGGGAAGTGAGGCCTGAACTCAAGAACACTGAAGCGGATCGTGCCATTGACGAAAAAGAATGCATCGTCAGTCGGAATGCTGGGAGGGTGGCGGAGCAGCCAGATGGACAGCACTGCATAACAGCAAAGAGCAAGGCCCCACCCTACCCGCAGCATCTTAATTTGCCAAAGCTTTCAGAGTGGCTTCGACGGCCGCGTTGTATGCAGCTAGATCAGGCTCACGTTTACCCACACCGAACACGCCTGGATTGCCAATCGCCTCCAGTGCCTGACGCAGGGCTTCATCTGCTGCCTGACGTTTTTCGCCGGGCAGCTCGCCGGCCATTGAATCGAAGAAACGCTTGGATTTAACCACCAGAACCTTCGCGGTTTGATAGTCGTTCAGGTTCTCAGCTCCAGCCTGTAGGCGCCGTGTAATCTCCGCGATGAACGCGCGGTTGATAGCGGCTGAAAGTGCAGGTGTATCCTGCGATGCGAATGCACTCTCGAACGCTTCAGAAAGACCGCTATCATAATCTTTCGTCAGATACGTCAGCTCCTCAGAGATCTCACTTGCAGCGGCTTTTGCAGCTTCAAAGTTGCCTTCAAGTGCGGCCTTCAACATTGCTTCACGTGCATCAATCAGCGGTTCTTTGCCCGCAGCGGCATAAGAATAAGCATATGCCTGCCCTGCTACAAACAGGGAAATCAGTAATGCATAAAACACTCTCATCATGGCAAATCTCCTAGGCGACGCTTTCCGTTTCAATCACAGTTCGCTCGCTGCGGTGTTCATAAATCGTTGTACGGTTGTTCTCACCGTCAATCAGCGCATTTGCAGCCATCTGGCCCATCTCCATAGAGGTGTCCGTGAAGATGTAACGGAAGGTGCCTTGCCGACCACATTGGATCAGATTGTCGAACTGATTGAGGTGAGCAGTTGCTCTGGCTCTTTTTGCTTCATAGCCAACAGACATCAAAGGATAGGCTTGGCTCTGGTAAGTCGAGAAATACTCACCTGTCGCCGCTGCGCTATCAATGCCGAGCTTGTTCAGAACCTCGCACGCCTTGGCGAACATCTGCTCGTTATCCATGTCCCAAAGCGGACTACCCGGATCACATGGGATTTCAAGCATAACCGAGGTATGTCCCTCAGGCGCCATAAAGGGAGAGCGTCTCTTGGGCTCCTGAAGACGAGTGGCCATGATGTTAGGATCAGAGAGATACTGCCAGGTACAATCAGATAGGTTGTCCATCTCCAATGGCATATTGAAGAACCTCAGGCCTCTGAAGGCAAGATCGCTCTCTCCGCCAGTCAGGTTGACCATGTAGGGAAGCGAGAGTGTCGAGAGCACCGCGTCAGCAGAGTAGGAGTTGCCGCCAGCCTTTACAGCTTTGACGCACCCGCCTTGGTAATCAAATCCGTCCACGGGTGCATCATAGATGATCTGTCCACCGAGTGCTTCGACCTTCTGCGCCATACGCTCAAAGATTATGCCAAAGCCATACTTGGGATAGCGATAGCTTTTGGCGTAGGTTCGTGGTGTATCCCTACCAACAGGCAACAGGCGTTTTGCGACATCTTTCAGATCCAGCAGACTGATCCGCTGCCCTGCCCAATCAGCCGAAAGCTCTACCGGATCAAGGCCCCAAAGCTTAGCCGTGTATCCCTCAAAGAAGTTCTTATAGAGCGTCTTTCCAAACCTGCTGGTGATCCAGGTCGCGAAGTTGTCATCATTCGGCTTGGCGAATGGCAACACCGCCAGATCTTTTAGCGCACCGGCTAGCAAAGATGCTGGGGCCGTTTTGAGGATATTGCCCATCGCCAACGGGTAGTCATAAGTACGGCCCTGAAAACGAATGACGCTTTTGCGCTGGCTGGTAAGCAACTCATCACCAACGAGGTCCTCCACCAACTGCAACAGCCCTGCATTGTGGGTGATGAAGCGATGACCGCCATAATCAAAGCGATAAGTTCCATGACGTCCTTCAAAAGTGGTTGTCCCACTTTGACCACCCTCTTTGGCAGCTTTTTCAAGCACAGTGACTTGAATACCGGCTTCCAGCAGACGCAGTGCGGCTGTCAGGCCAGCTGGGCCCGCCCCCAGCACCAAAACGTGATCAGGCCTTTTGAGCATAGCCGCGGCTCCAGAAACTCAGGAATAGTCCAAGATATAGCACCCAGCTTGTAAACTGGATCAGCGTTGGAGATGCGTTATAGCCGAACAAGGCGCGCATGAAAGTGCCAAAGGTTCCCTGATCATCAAGAATGAACGAGATATTGAAGATCTGCTCCACCACAATCGGAACCACATCAATCGCCTGCAGCATATTGATTGCAGAAGAGAACAAACCGGCTGCAATAATGATGATCAGCAGGCTGGTGTACTTAAAGAACGGAGCAATCGGCACCTGACGCGTACCACGCATCATGGCCCAGACCAGAACGATCGATGCAATCAGACCAATGGAGGCGCCAATCAGGCCATTCTCCAGAGTTACACCCTGCCCTGAGTACATAAGAGCGGAGAAGAACAGAACTGTTTCAAAGCCCTCACGCAGCACAGCGATGAACGCCAGAAACACCATGCCCCAAAGGTTGCCAGAGGAGATATGGAACTCCAGCTGTTTCCTAACATGATCAACCTGTGCTTTGGCCTGTCTGTGCATCCAGATAGCCATGTAACTGAGCACCAGAGTGGCGAACAGCAGGATGAAGATCATCAGAAGGTGCTGATAGTGCTCGTTTGAGAACTGATCGATCACCACCTGGAAGACAAATGCAAGGCCAAGAGAAACGAGGAGGCCCAATACGACACCCAGATAAACGTACTTATTGAAGTGGCGAACACCCAGTTTATGCATATATGACAGGATGATACCGACCAGTAGGAATGCTTCCAGACCTTCGCGGAAAGTGATCAAAAAACTAGCAAACATTATGGCTGCTCCAGTGTTTCGTTTAGTTCAGCCATAACAACAGCTTCAGGGTTTGGCAGGTCAGGGTAGGATTGACGAACGGCATCTGTCACCCATTGTGGGTAGATGCGGAACATCATCTTCACATCAACGCTGAGTGGATACGAAACACCTTCTGGCAGAGCAAAGGCTTCATCCCGATAGCCATCCGCTGGGATCTTGGTGTCCTTGATCATCTTTTCATAACGCCAGAACAGCAGACCAACAGGATTGCCATCCTTGTCACCAAAAACCTTCTGGAACATACGGGCATCGGCTGGCACAACGCCTTTTTCATCCATTTTGCCGTCTTCCAGAATGACAGTTCCTTTGGCGTCTTTGACCGTCACATCCAGCCAGAGCTGACGGAAGTCAGCCACACCGGTTGGTAAAGCATGCCCTGCCCCAACATTCTTGACACGAACAACCAGCTGACCATCGTCATCGATACGGCTTTCCAACTCAGCCGCAGTTCTCAGCAACTCGATACTCATGTCTGCGAGTTTTTTGTTGCGCAGGCCAACGAGGTGATGATTGGCACCCGTGAACTGGTGGGTCACCACATTATCTTTAACTTTACCGCCATCCGTAGAGATGCCTGGAACGTTCTCGCCGATCTTCTGAACATCCGCCATCATGTGGCAACTGATGCAGGTTCGGTTTTTGGAAGGATCATCCGGATTGTTGTAGGAGGATTTCTCCCACTCACCATAGGTGTTCACAATCACACTGCCTGTGCCCGGAGCAACCTCGTTATGGCACGTGCTGCACAGCGCAGAGTCTTTGTAAAATGGCTGAGAGTATGACTTGGCATGCACTTCCGGCTTGGCGTTGATCTGGCGGTTTCCAACCCAATGCAGCAGCGCATTGTCATTATCTTCGAATATGTATTTCTCTCGGTCCTTCACATTCACAGTGAAGCTGGCGTTGGTTCCTGCTGTTTTGCCCATGGCCGCTTCAATACGTGTGATGCGGTGACAGAACAGACAACCAGTGCCTTCATCGGAATCCGGGATGCCTTCTTCGAGCGCTTTGAAAAGGCTTGCTCCGCCTTTTTCAAACATATGCCCCTGCTGTGGAACAGTCTTTGGTTCCGTAAACTGCTCTTGCGGTTCATGGCAACCAAGGCACCACTTGCCGAACTCCTTGCCCTCGGTCTGCTCTGCAACAGACTTCACGACCATAAAGTACGGATTGGATTCCCCCATCAGGCGGTGATTTGAGTCAGCCCATTGCTCGAACATATCTGAGTGACAAGAGGCACATGCGGCGGAGTTCACCCAGTCCTTTTCGTGTAAAAGCTTGCGATCATCATCCAGCCGGACCCAGCTTGCACCCAGAGGAAGGTTGCCACGAGACATAATAAAGGCCTGCAGCGCTTCCATGTCGCGTTTAACAGGTTCGGTAGGTTCATCCGGATTAATCTGCATCGCACCGTCGCGATCGTCGTGGCCCATCCCGCCCTGTGTTCTCTGCATAATACGCAGGTAGTCGCTGACAAAATCACCCGAAATCATGTGTTTCAGATTGTCGTGGCCAATAACGGATCTGTCGAACTTTTTGGTAGGCGTAGAACGGTAAAGATAGCCGTTGGTAAAGTTAAACCCGTCCACATGGCAACTCTGACAACTCATCCAGAAATCACCTGTGGTTGGTGTCAGCTTGGCATCATCTGTGTTGCCGCTGTTAAAGAGCGTTTTGCCACGGCGAAGCTTAGGTTCAACCGGATCATTCTTCACAAGGCGAACAGATGGTTTCTCGCTCAACGCTACTCTGGCAAACGGACCGTCACCACCGCGCTTCAGCTCAACCAGATCAAGCGTCATCGCATTTTGCACAAAGATGTCTTGGCCTGAGACCACAAGACCGCGCGGGTTATCGCCCGGGATATGGCGGAAAATCTGCGTAACCTTTGCCCCACCCTGATTGAGTTTACCTTTCCGGCGTGCACGGCGTTTTTTCTTGCTGGTCAGTGCAGTTCTGCGTGTCAGATCAAAGACCATCAGGTCTTCACTGCCCGCCAGTGTTACATAAACCTTTTTGCCATCTTCAGAGAACGCTGCATCATGAGGATTGGAAACAATGCGTGTGCGGTTGTTGGTGTCGATGATATTGATCTGTTTGAACAGATGCTTACGACGCTCAGCAACTTCTTTTTCCTGCCCTCGCTCAAGGCTCAGCAGTGAAACACTTGGGAATACAGTAGACTGAAACTGAAACGGATGATCGAAGTTCCAAAGAACGTGAGGCAACCAGGCTTCTTTTTCATCTGGACTCACCGCGATATCATCCAGAATGCGCGGAACACCTTGAGAAACGGCTTCATCCTTATCCTGCGTTTCAGCAAGAGTAATGGTCTTGAGCCATTTCAGTTTTGTGCCAGCAGTATCCCAAATGGATACCTTGCCAACCATCGCATGGGTAACAATCAGGCGACCATCATTCAGTAGCGCAAGACCGCGCGGCGTTTCTTCACTCTCAACTTCCTGAAGAACACCACGGTTGGGATCAATCGCAATGAGTTTGTGTGCTTCGAATAGAGACACCCAATAAACATCGTTTGCCTTGTCATAAACGATGCCAAATGGACGATAATCTGTATTGAATTCAGAAAGCACCTTGTTGGTCTTCAGATCAACAAAGACCACACGATCGCCTGTGTAATCAGTCAGGCCAACAACATTGCGCTGACCGTCCAGCGCGACACGGCGAACTTCTCCACCAACTGTGATTTCGTGGAGCAAACGGTTAGTGCTGCGATCAAGAACAGACACGCTGCCTGCATCAAAATTGGCAGAAATCAGCTTTGTGCCATCCTTATTCAGAACAAGGGAGCCACTTTCAACGGCAGCATAAGCTGGCACCATGAGTGCCACCAGCGCCAGCAGAAATGGAAAGATCCAGGCTGCAACCTTGACCATGGAATAGCGTTTGGCGTGATGGAACACCAAAATGGATACAGGAAGTGCTGGCAACAGGTGCAGCCAATAGGCCAGCTGCCCTAACACGTTGCCTCTATTGCCAAAAAACGCGAGATATATGCCGCTCAGCACCAGTAAGGCCAGCGCAATCTCAATCATCTGCCCTGTTCTGCGCAAAAACGAACGACCGTTACGCTTGATAAGATCACGATGAGAAAACCAGAATGGAAGAACGAACAACGGAAAGAGGACGAGAGAAACAACAAAGTGGACGGCAAGCGTGGGCTGAATGAGCTGCCACGGAAGACCAACCACATCCCACAGCATCAATCCGCTGATAGTGAGGAAGTAAAGCACGAACTCAGCATGTTTGCTTTTATAACCAAGACGCTTCCAAAACGCTGCTATTGCGCCGGGTTGTGCTGGCTTAGGTCCGTTTGCAGGTACACTATTTTTGCTTGCATCATCCATGAGTGCGGATCGATTCTTTTGTGGGATTATTAGTTTTGTTGTCTCTATAGCTAAATGCGAATGCTTCGCATTTGACTTAAGTTAACAAGCAGAAGAAGCCGGGATGTTTTACACCCCGGCTGTCGCAGTTTTCGGTAAACTACTTATTTTACAGCAGAAACTTTGACCTTACCGGCCATCACCATAGCAGTACCAGCCTGCACGACCTGAGGAACACCATCTGCATCAGTGTCGATGTCTTCACTGCCTGCAACCACGTTCTCACCACTGTCGCCGAGCCACTCCGCCAGCTGCATGCCTTCGTTGACATTGCGGCCATTGATAACAGTGCGGAACCAGCTTTCATAACGCTCAGTAAGGCTTGCCAGATCCAGCAGAGGCTCGCTTTCACCTTCACTGTTGCGCAGGATCAGCATTGCACTACGCAGGCCCGCACTGATTGCAGCGGCAGTGTATGGTGTGTGCTCAGTTGGCTGACCTGGAACCGCAGCATAAGTACCAATTGCCTTGTCATACATCTTCGCTTCAATAGTCAGGAACAGCTTGCGCGCTGCTTCTTTGTAGGCTTCATTCTTGGTCGCAAGGAATGCTGAGGTCAGGCCATGAACAACTGCAAACTGAGTGCCAAGGCTCTGCTCACCTTGCGCGCCTTTACCGATCTCAAAGCCATCAACTGCCAGACCGTTGTCAGCAATCAGGTTCTTCAGGATGAAGTCTGCCTGTGCTTTGATCAGCTCCAGAGCGCGCTTACCACGTGCAGTATCAAGGCTTTCACCGGCATCAGCTGAAGCGTAACCAACCGCAAGAGCATCCTGAGAACGCTGGAAGATGTTCAGCGCCTGCAAAGCGTATGCTGCATCATAGGTGGTTACGGTAGCGCCCTGCTTGCCGTCATAAAGATCAACCAGAGTGCCTGCATCTTTATTGAAATGAAGCGCATCAAGGTTTTTGAAGGTTGCGTTGGTCAGAACACTGGCCGCAGAGAAGACATCGTCAGAAGCAACGTCATTCATTGGATCACTGTCTTTGTTCAGATCCGCAGCTGCTGCAAACGGAGCACCATCAAACACCGCCAGGAACGCAGGGTTCTGGTTGGTGTTCACTTTACGCTGATCACTGTACGCGTAGATCTCAGCAAGTGGCCACAGCATCAGCCATGTATCACGCAGTGTCGAAGCGCCGTCGATCACCTTCAAAGATCCGATTGCCTTCACTGAGTTTTCGGTCTTTTCGGTCACTGCCACTTTACGCGGGAACCAGATTGGTCCGTTTGCAGGGTCATAGAACGCAGTCAGCTTCGCGCCCAGCATCTTGCCATCATAGCCAAACTGGTCACGCAGTGTGACCAGACGATCATTGATCATTTCCGTCAGGATAACACCGTTGAAACCGTCCGCAGTGGAAACGCCAAGTGCATGTACGCCGTCCTGATCCATGACAGCGCTTTCAGCTTCAACTTCCAGATCATCAGCAATGGTGTGCATGCCGCCCATGAAGTCCTGCGCCCACATCACGTCCTTCAACATGATACCGGCAGCCGCACCCGGGTTGAAGGACTTGTCCATGCCGTCTTCCTTCCACGCAAGCGATGCGTAGTCGCGGAAGTAAGCAGGAATGTCGACCTTTACGATCTTGGACTTTCCATGTGCGTTCAGAATCTCGGCTTCATCACCAGAAACAACAGAGGTATCGACTGCCTGCCCAAACTCAGGAAGAGCTGAGATGTATGGGAAGGTAATCGGATACATGTTGAGCGGAATTTCTTCTGCTGGGAAAGCAACGGAGCCAGCCAGCTCAATCACGCGCTTGCCAAGACTTTCCAGAGAACCACCACGAGCTTTGTTCAAAGGTCCGTTGACGATATGCGGGCCCATTTTGGACTGGTAGTTCACCGCATACATTGCTTCTTCAGAGTACTCGTAGCTCTCGATGCCGGCTGCATAGTCAAAAGCAGTTGGCTGGTTGACGAGGTTTGGATCCAAAACATCAAGATCCAGACCAAGGCCTTCGGCCAATGGCTCACCGGAAAGCTCGAACTCGGTGTATGCCAGGAAGCCACCTGCCGGATCAAAGACCTTATCGAGAACCTCGACTTTTACCTCAGGAGAACCAGCCAGTGCTGCGGAGCTGATTGCCACTGCGGATGCGAATGATAGAAGTGCTGTTTTGTTCAACATGCTTTAACTCGGAATCTCTTTATGAGGATATGGCCCAACATGAGCAAACCTCCCCTATCCCCCTCCAATGCGCCGAACCAACCAGGGCAAAACTGATCGCTTCCCGCAATTGAGAATGATTTGCAATCCGAGAAATATGGAAGAGATTTCCTGTCGCAAATGACAAAAGTCAAATATGAGTTAAATAATCAAGATTTAGAAATACTCAAAAATACAATAGGTTATATGGATTAGTGACTACATTACATATCTTCAGGACCACCTTATTTCAATAATCCCAAAATCAAATCAGCACCTTAAATCATAACAGGGTTGTCACCTTACACCCTACAAATGATGCAGCGCGACGAGCTGGCCTTGGTGTAGAACTTACTCCCTCTCATCAAGCACTCGCCTTTCAGAAAACATATCCTCACCCAATCATCCATTTAAGTGAATTAGTTTCACTTCGGCTCTTCAAACTCGGGAAATGTGCATTAAATTCAGGCTGCACAATTTAATTGTCCGGGCAATCAAATGAAATTTAATTATCAAAATCCGACCAAGCTGCTGTTTGGTCAGGGACAAATCTCTGAAATTCGCGGCCAGATCCCAGCAGGTAGCCGTGTGCTGTTGGCGTATGGTGGTGGGTCCATCAAAGCCAATGGCGTCTACGATCAGGTGATGAGCGCACTGGAAGGCTTTACTGTGGTGGTGTTCTCAGGCATTGAACCAAACCCGCATTTTGAGACGCTGGAAAAGGCTGTTGATCTGGTAAAGGAACACGACCTTAACTTCATTCTCGCTGTTGGGGGCGGGTCTGTCGTTGATGGGTGTAAGTTCGTCGCTGCAGCCACTCATTATGATGGCGACCATTGGGACATTCCAAGCGGCAAGCACCGTATTCAGAAAGCCATTCCATTGGCCTCCGTATTGACATTGCCAGCAACAGGCTCTGAGTCCAACGGCAATTCCGTCATCACGCGCAAGTCTACTGGTGAAAAGCTGGCCTTCGGTTCACCACATGTCTATCCGGTTTTCTCAGTGCTGGATCCGGACACGATGAAAACGCTACCTGAGCGCCAGATTAAGAATGGCTTGGTCGATGCATTCGTTCATGTATGTGAGCAGTATCTGACTTTCCCGACGGGCGCACTGGTTCAGGACGGTTACGCAGAAGCACTCCTGCGTACGCTCATTCAACTAGGGCAAACATACTCTGAGCGAGACACAGACGAGTGGCGTGCAAATTTGATGTATGCAGCCAATCAGGGTCTGAATGGATTAATCTCCTGCGGCGTACCGCAAGACTGGGCAACTCACCAGATTGGCCATGAGTTGACTGCTTGTTATGGGATCGACCATGCTCAGACACTCTCCATCATCCAGCCAAGCCTTCTGCGTAGCCAGATTGAGTTGAAGCGGGAAAAACTGGAGCAGATGGGCACCACGGTTTTTGCCTTACCGAAAACCGAAGATCTTGCGGAAAAGACGGTTGATGCTATTGAAGATTTTTATCAGGAGCTGGCAATGCCAATCCGCCTCTCTGATGCAAAAATCACAGAGCAGAACGACATCGATACGCTGATGCAGATCATCGAGGGACGAGATTTCTTGCAGGCCATTGGTGAGCACGGCAAGATCACCTCTGACGTGATCAAAGAAATCGTATACGCAGCACGGTAAACTGATCAGCCCGCCGATCAATCGGCGGGCTTTTTTGTGGGTACCTGTCGTCCTCTATGAAATCTCAAGTGACAAACACAGCCCTTCGCCAGTAATCCTGTGAGATATCAGAGTACTCTTCGCAGATTATGAGGGAGCAACGGGGATGTTGCAGCTGTCCGACACTCAAACAAAAAACGCCCTGCCCTTCCAGCCACTGGTGGAAGCCTTGAGAATCATGTTCAGGGAAGGCTGCGAAATGCCGGTTCGGCATCATCATACCATGGGTGTACCAGACAAAGCAGACGCCACTCTCCTTCTCATGCCTGCCTGGCAGTCAGGTGCCTATTTCGGTGTGAAGCTGGCAAGCGTCTTCCCAAGCAATGCAGACCTGGGCATTCCAGCAGTTTCAGCCACCTATCTTCTATCCGATGGAACTACGGGCGCTCCGCTTGCCTTGGTTGACGGCGGAGAACTGACAGCCCGCCGCACCGCAGCGGCCTCAGCTCTGGCTGCAGATTATCTTGCGCGCAAAGATGCGAAGACATTGACCATGGTCGGTACCGGTCGCCTGTCCGCCAACCTCATCGAAGCGCATTGTGCAACCAGACAGATCACAACCGTATACCTCTGGGGCAGAAACTTCGAAAAGGCGCAGCAAAATGCACGAGAGTTGAGTGTAACGCTCGGCCTCAACGTGATTGCCGAACAGTCATTGCAAAAGGCCGTTGGACAAGCAGACATTGTTTCAGTGGCAACACTCTCCAACGCACCGTTAGTCAAAGGCGAATGGCTGCCAGAAGGATGCCATCTCGATCTCGTCGGCGGGTTCACCCCGAATATGCGCGAAGCAGATGACATAGCAATCACCCGTTCCAGAGTGTTTGTCGACACGCGTGCCGGTGCCATGAAAGAAGCAGGTGATCTGACCATTCCGCTCGCAAACGGCACTCTGAAACCTGAGGACGTAGTTGCAGATCTATACAACCTGACACGAGGCGAAAATCCGGGCAGAACGAGTAATCAGGAGATCACCTTCTTCAAGTCCGTCGGGGCTGCTCTAGAAGATCTGGCAGGTGCGATTCTGGCCTACGAAAACTCAAAGGAACTCCAAAGCGCCTAAATGCAACGGCTCAGCACAACTATCCATTACGGTGCTGAGCCCAGAACCTTTGCCGCATCTCCGCAGTTCTGAAGTGAGTAAAGTACGCATCTCGCTGCATGGAGACCAAAGGCTGGTAATGGAGAAGGTCAACTTCCCTGGTTGCCACCGGACGCAGACTGTCGAGCACATACCGCTCGCCGTGAAGCTGCACTGAAGTCACAGCATGGATAACCTGCCTGCGACTGTCTTTTACCACTATAAAGCGTATATCCGCTTCCGCGTAGCCCAGCGCAAGCAGGCTGAAGTACTTGGCGATGGCATAGTCCTCGCAATCCCCCCGATACCTGAGAAACTGCAAGGGTGCACGCCAGACGTCTGCATGCCCAGCGGCGACAGCTTGCGGGTCATAACCCGCACTTTCATTGATGTAAGAGTTCAGCAAGGAAAGCTGGCGCACCGACGGTGTCTGCCCTACCCCACGCACAATACGAGACCAATAGTCAACCGAGCCAGCACAGCGTACATTACCAGCAATGCACTCTTTCAGCGAAGCCAGCTGCTGATCACATTCCGGCAGCACAGCCTCCCACTTCTTGAAAGCCCGGCTGTTTCCGCCAGAAATCTCAACAGAACCAAACAGCCCAAAGCTTTCATGTGACTTTCGGTTTGCCGGATTGGTGAAGCGGATAAACGAAAACAGACGGCGACGGCGTATTTTGCTGGGATAATCAAGCTTTACAGTATGCGCCTGCCCCTTAGTCATGCTGGACACAATTCCGGAAAGAAAGGCAGCTTTCACCACCATCCCTATAAAGCTTCGTCGCAGCAAACCGCGTTTTCTACGATGTTTGCCCCGGTATTCCGGAAGAGCCATAACGCATTACCGTTCTCTTAGTGCCTCCTCACGTGCACGATTAACCGGCTTAAGAATGTAAGCAAGCACACTCTTCTCACCGGTGAGAATATCGACGGAGGCGACCATCCCCGGCAGGATGGGAAGACTCTTGTTGCGACTTTCTAACTCCGTTTGCTTGGTTTTGATAATTACGGAGTAAAACTGCTCATGGGTCACTTCATCGTAAACAGTATCTGCAGAAATTCCCTCAACTTCTCCATCAAGCCCACCGTAGATGGAAAAATCATAGGCACTCAATTTTACAAGTGCCTGCTGGCCCTGATGGATAAAGGCAATATCCTGCGGTTTGACCTTAGCTTCCACGAGCAAAATATCTTCAACGGGCACGATGGTCATCAATTGCTGCGAAGGTGATGCAACGCCGCCAATCGTGCTCACATCAATTGTATTCACAATGCCATCCATAGGAGCGCGAATTTCTGCCCGCTTGACCTTATCGCCAGCCCCTTTTGAAGTTTCTGAAATGATATCCAGCTGTGCCTGAACCTCACTCATCTCGGCACGCGCTGCTTGACGGAACTTGATGTAAAGGCTCTCAATCTCCTGTTCTGCCTCATCAACGGCAGCTTGCAGCCGCCCCTCAGTCACCTGAAGCGTGTTGATCTGCCCTTCCAGATCCCCAATCTCCCGCTGCAACTTGAGCATATCCGTTCGCGGGATAATCTGTTTTTCAGCAAGAGGCGCTTTCAACTCACGCTCTTCGTTCGCAAGACGCAGTAACTCCATCAGTTTACGCTTCTGGTTCTCAGAGGCTTCCAGTTCCGCCATACGCTGCGCAACACGAGATCGATTGATGGCGACCTGTCCTTTCAGGCCTTCCACATTGGCTTGAAACAGAGAAAGCTCTGAGGCAACAATTTGAGGGGCTTTCTCCTGATAGTGGTCAGTATAAGACAGCTCCTCCCCCCGTTGTGGCCAGACCGATTGGAACTCCAACCGCTCCCGCGCGATCTCCAAAGCAAGCTGCTTCGCGACAAGTTCTCCAAGATTGGAAGAAAAGCCAGTATCATCCAACCGGATCAGCACATCCCCTTTGCTGACGAGATCACCGGTCTTAACCAACACCTCCTTGACGATCCCACCTTCAAGGCTTTGGATCACCTGTATCTTTGCCGATGGAATGATCCGCCCGTCACCACGTGTCACTTCCTCCAGTTGAGCCCAACTGGCCCAAACAACAAATGCCACAAGAAGAAGACCGATGAGCAGGATCAACAATCGTGTTCTGGCAAACACAGCATGCTCCAGCCCGACGGAAACCTGAGCAGCTCCTTTGGGAAGCTGGACAGTTTCAGAGCCTGAGCTAATCCACTTTCTCATCAGCTCCTTTAGATTTAACAGGCGCAAAGATGATCCCCCTAGAAACTCCCCAACAAGTTCCAGAGGCACGCAGCCAACCGGAATCAAGCTATCCTAACCAAGGGTAACTCTCCTTGTTTTTTCTGAATACTACGGGGATCTATTGCGGAGAATTGCAGGTTGGAACTGACAGAAACGGCAACGCCAAAAACAAAAAAAGAAAAGACGCAGGTTTCTGGAAAAGAGGCCAAACCAGACGTGCCCAAAGCGTCTTCTCATGAAGATGATGCATTGGTGATTGAAGGACATGCTTCGGAAGTCGCACCTGAAACTGAAATGCCCCAAGAAAAGAAGTCACCAAAAACACGGCCCAAGGAAGATACGGCAGAACCCCATATCTTAACCGAGATTGATCCTCTCAGAGGATGCCTTGAGATCCTACTTGTCCAGCACAACATGCCCGCTAACTCGGAGAACCTGATCGCAGGACTTCCTCTGGTAGATGGCAAGCTGACAGAAGATCTGCTGCAGAGAGCCCTGCAGCGCGCTGGCTTCTCTACGAAGGCATTCCATCAAAAGATCACCGACCTGTCTTCTCTCTTGTTCCCTGCTGTACTCATGCTGAAATCTGGCGGCGCGCTGGTGGTACTGGAAAAATACGATGAGCACTCTTATGCCGTCGCATTACCCCATGCAGATGGTGGCGCAGTCCTTGCGAAACTGGAAGAACTTCAGGCTCTTTGCAACTGCACTGTGATTGTCGCCAAACCTTTTTACAAACCCGAACGCACTGAAGAAGAAGTAAAGGATCAAGAACAGTCTCACTGGTTCTTTGGTGGCATTAAAGCGGTTGCACGCGATTATGTCTTTGTCGCACTCGCTGCAGCCTTCATCAATTTACTGGCTTTGGCCTCACCTCTGTTCACAATGAACGTCTATGATCGCGTATTGCCCAACTCGGCATTTCCTACGCTCTGGGTCCTAACTCTTGGTGTCACCGGCGCCTTGCTCTTTGATCTGCTTTTGAAGACATTACGCGCATCCCTCATTTTCTTTGCTGGCAAACGCGCTGATCTGATCATCTCGTCCCGGCTGTTCGATCAGGCCATGCACCTGAAGATGTCTCACAGACCCAGCAGCACCGCTGGCTTCCTGAATGAGATGCGCGAGTTTGAGACCATTCGCGAATTCATGACATCAGCAACAATCACCGCGATTACGGATCTTGCCTTTCTGGGAATGTTCCTCGGACTTATCTGGTACATCGGTGGCCCAATGGTCTATCCGCTTTTAGCTGCCATAATCGGTGTGGTCGCAATTGGCTTGATCATGCAGTTCTCAATCAAGAAAGCCGTTGAAACCACTGTTGCAGATGCCACACTCCGAAACGCCTTACTGGTGGAGAGCCTGTATGGATTGGAAACAATCAAGCTTCAGCGAGCGGAGGGCCAACTGCTGGGCAAATGGGAAAGTGCCAGTGCAGCAGCTGCTGCAGCCCAAAACAAGGTCAGATCCTTGTCCACTTGGGCATTGAACCTGACAGGCTTCCTGCAACAGCTCACCACCGTCGCTCTCTTGGTAACAGGAGCCTATCTCTTCTCAGAAAAGCTCATATCCATGGGTGGCATTGTAGCTTGCGTTATTTTGGGCGGTAGAGCCGTTGCCCCGCTCGCTACGCTCTCCAGCTTCCTTGCTCGTTTCCAGCAAGTCAAAGCCGCATACAAACGCCTTGATGCCATCAATCAGTTGCCAAGAGAAAAGCCTTGGGCTTCCAGACATCTGACCAAAACCATTGATGAAGGCCAGCTTGCTCTGAAGAACCTAAGCTTCACATACCCTCAGTCGGAAGAACCATCTCTCAGAAACCTCAATCTTTCAATCAAGGCAGGCGAACGCATCGCGATTCTCGGCCCTGTTGGTTCTGGAAAGTCGACACTAGGCCGCCTCCTGAGCGGTCTTTATGCCCCAGAAGCAGGCAGTTACTCTGTCGACAATCTGGACCATCAACAGTTCGCTCCCACTGAACTAAGAAGATCCATTAGTTACATCGGACAGGATTCCAGCCTCTTTTCAGGCTCGATCAGAGACAACATCAAGTTGGGACGTCCAGAAGCCTCTGATGCTGATCTGGTCAAAGCCTGCGAGCATTCCGGCGCTTTAGAGTTCATCGACGCGCACCCACATGGCTTCGCCAGACTGATCGAGGAAGGTGGCAGAGATCTATCTTCGGGACAGAGACAAAAGCTGATCCTTGCAAGAGCGTTTATGGGCAATCCAAAGATGCTCTATCTGGATGAACCGACTGGCATGATGGACGGGCAAACAGAGCAGCAGTTTATCAACGCGCTGTCATCTGCCATAAAACCAGAACAAACACTGGTAATCGCAACACACCGAACCGCGCCACTCTCACTGGTCGACAGACTTATCATTCTGGATAAAGGCCGCATTCTGGCAGATGGACCAAAAGAAAAGGTCATTCATATCCTCTCAAAGGGAAATGGATGACCAAGCGGCCTAGTACGCTCTCATGTACTCATGGAAGCAAAGGCAGCGGTTGATGGCCTCATCATCCCAAACCGCCTCTTTCATGTACCCAATGGCCACGCCGCACCAGTCCCGCGTTTCTAAGGCCCAGTCAAACCGCAGCTGCACAATGGTTGCCTGCTGAGCAGCCACAACGATTGTGTTGGCCTCCTCAAAGTAATCACGCACCCGAATGGAGATCTCGTTGTGCAGCTCCTCAGGATGCTGAAGATTGAAGTTGTAGCAAACGCCACCACGGTAATAGTCAGAGGTCGCTACCGAAAGATCCGCACTTGTCGCTTCACTCGCCCAAATGCTAAACGATGCCGCTGCCCCCCAAAACAAGAGCACGGGACCACTCACCAGCTTTAGCAGCTTATGCATGTCCATAATCCCCTCCCTCACTGTTTTGGCTTAGGCATAGCAACAGGCGTGCCTCGCACCCATTGAGCAGTAACTCCCGGCAAGGCTTTACCCGGCAACCAGCTCTCTGTCTCTTCATCATCCCGTGCTTTACGATAACCGGCTTCCGCTTGTGCCGGTGGCTGAACGTCAAACGCCTCCAGCAACCCGCCCATAGCCGCAAGCAGCCGGTAATTCGCAAAGGTCTGCGCATACCGCGCAGAAATCTCAGAAACCTCAGTGAAGAACACCGTGTTCTGCGTATCCAGAACATCCAGCAGAGTTCGTTGACCAACTGTGAACTGTCCTTCATAGGAAATCAGCAGCTGCTGTGACGCTGACAGCTGCTTTTTGATGATCGCAAGCTGTTTGGAAAGCTCCACCCGCCGGATCCAGGAAGCCCGCGTCTCCCGTTCCACTTCACGATACGCACGTGCCGTCCGCATGCGCGCCTCTCCAGCGCGTTCTACCTGTTCTGCACGCCGGTTCTTTGTGATGTTGCCGTTAAAAAGATTCCAGCGCATCACAACCAACGCGGTCGCCTGATTGTTCACGCCGGGAAAACCGTTGAGGTTCTCGCCCACACGAGACGACAATTCCAGATCAAATCTGGGATAGTAATCCGCTTCCGCAATCTTAATCTGAGCGTTTGCAGCATCTACATCCGCTTTGCGCAAGGCAATAAGCGGGTTGTTGCGCCGCGCCACATTCAGGACCGCTGGAAGCGTACCCGGAATGCGGCGCGTCACACTTGGCACGCCCCCCAAGCGTCCCACTGGTTTGCCAACCACCTCAATAAACGTCGCCTCGGCCAGTTCCAGCTCTTCAACGACTTCTTCCAATGCCAGCGTTGCAGCAAACACTCTCTCGCTGGCCTGCTGAACATCAGCCACCGACACAACACCGCGCGATAAGCCGGCACGCATATCCGAAGCAACCTTGCTGTGATAGGCAATGTTACGCTGCGCCGCCTGCTTGACCTCAGAAAGGCGGGAGACCTCTACATAAGCCCGCACAGCACTCAAGCCAATGAACTCAGAGCGCTCCCATACACGGAAAGAAGTCGCATCCAGTCGCGCCCGTTGACGTTCAATCTCATAGGTCGTCGCAAAGCCGTCAAACAGCTTTTGCCGACCTGTTGCGCGAACTTCATAAGGACCATAGAAGAACTGATCGCGTTGGCGAGTAAAGCTTCGGTCCGCCCATTCCGCACCTCCACGAAACTCCAGATCAAGGCGCGGCAGCCATTCGCCTTTGGCCTGCTTCAGCTCAAAGCCGATCGCATTGCGATCAAACACTGCTTCACCAATTTCGGGATTGCTGTAAACGGTCAGATTCACTGCGTCTCTGAGAGACATCGCGTGACCTGCTCCGCTCAACAGGCCAACTGCAGCAACGCCAAGGAAAAAAGGCGCAAACAACTTCATACACACGCCCTCTACGCAATACTTAAGACAACCGGGCAACTGAAGCTTTAATTTACTTTATTTTAATATAATGTCATTCCTCAACCAATTAAGTGTAATAAATATCGATACCTCAAAAATTAATAACAATATCACTTTGCAAATTTGATCACGAATACATGTCATTTATACGTATTGCATAATGTATATATAAATTTGAACCCTATTTGATTTAGAATTCAGCGACACAATTTCATCCTTGCAACATTTTCCTCCTCGGAGAATGCCCGCCAACGTCTTGTTCCTGTTTGCAAAGGAAGACCTGTATGCCGACGATCAGAACTGATGAAACGCAAGTCCCTTCAGTCCAGGACACTTCTTCAGAACAAGTTGTTGAGCTGCAACCTAATGAGGGTACATCCGCTCCCTCTCAAAGCCGTCTCATCATTGAACTTCCACCAGATATTGCAGTCGATCTAGAGAACCAGCCGGATGCCCCACCACGCGGCATAAACCTGCTGCTGAATGAGGTTGAATGGGACCCGGTCAGAGAGGTTTTGCTGCTTCCATCAGGCTTAGAACTCGCAGGCATCCAGACAGCCAATAACACTACCCAGATCACACTTGCTGATGGTACACTGCTGATCATCCAGGGACACAGCGAAAATCCTCCATCCATTGAGATTGAAAATCAGATCCTCACTGCACAGGAGATTCAAACAGCGTTTGCCGCTGCAAGAAATGCAGAACCAAGCGCTGGCCCGGAGGCCTCATCAGGCCCGTCCAGTGGGTCAGAACCCTCCAGCGGCAACAACGAGCCACAGTCTCCATTGCCAGCAAGTGAGGACCTGACTGGAAGCGGTAATGATTTTGAGCCTATTCCGATCGCTGTTCAGCCTTCCTTTCCAATCACTCCGCTCCTACTCCCTTCAGAACGCAGCGAAGAGTTTCTGGAAAGAGACTTCGGGGATGGAGCCTTTGAAAGCAACGAACCAATCATCTCCAGCGCAGATCCATCTGATCCAACAGTGCGCCCTGCTTTCTTTGAAGGCAACACCGATGATGTGTATGAGGCAGGCCTGGCATCAGGCAGCGATGCCGGGCAGGCAGAGACCCGAACAGCAGGCCCTATGAACATCCAGAGCGGATCATCGCCGCTCCAGACACTCGAAGTCTGTGATCCGACACAGGATATTTGGATTGATGTAACCAATGGCGGCCAAATCATCACACCTCATGGCACCTACACCATCACAACTCATCCAGACGGAACATACAGTTGGACGTACACCCTCGATGCAGCGGGTGATCACAGCAACAACGCCCAACAAGATATGTTGAAAGTTCGTGTTACGAACGAAGAAGGCAATCAGGCAACCGGCGACATCACCATAAACATCGTCGACGATGAGCCAAGCATCGATATCACCGATAACCCGGCTCAAGTGGCTGAAGGCGATACCCTCGCAAGCACATGGTCTCTCAACCCCGGAGCAGATGGCGTCACACACATAACCGTGTCTGTCCCCGGTGAAGTGGACCAGACAATCACCCTGTCCGGCAACACACCCGCTACCTTCACGTTGCCGAAGGGAACCTTAACCGTCAATCCAGACGGCACCTACGCCTTTGAAGCAGCAACCAATCTGGATAACGACGACCCGCAAGAGCAAAGCTTCACCATCACCGCAACGGATGCGGATGGAGACACAACAACCGACACCCAGACCATCACCATCACAGACGGCACTCCACCAACACCGCCAGACAATCTCCCCGGAGAAGCTGTCGACCTGATCCTGACAGTCAACGAAGCTGCCCTTGATACAACGCAGGATCAGAATGATCTGGCCGCCGGCAACATCACTGGATCCGATCCAACAAGCACTGCTGAGACAGAGGTCTCCAGCACCCTCACTTTCACAGCTGGCTCTGACAACCTCTCAACCTTCGCTTTTGGAGATCTCTCAGGCATCACCATTACTAACGGCGATGCCGCACTCAATGTGAGCTGGACAGTTAGCAACGGCCAGCTCATCGGCTCCATAAACGGCACGCCAGCAATCATTCTGGCACTCAATGCATCTGAAATCCCCGCAAGCCAACAAGGCTCTGTTCAAGTCACAGCAACACTCACAGACGCCTTCCCGCATGATGCAAGCGGAGAGCCAATCAAGATCAACGGCATCACCATCAACGCTTCAGACCACGATGGCGACACTGTTACAGCCGACATTCAGGTCAACATAATCGACGACGCACCACAGCTGGATATCGCTGATACACCTGCATCAGTTACAGAGGGCAACACGCTTAACGGAACATGGACGCTCAACCCAGGAGCAGATGGCGTCATGCACATAACTGTGTCTGTCCCTGGTGAAGCGGACCAGACAATCGCATTATCCGGCAACACATCCGCCACCTTCACGTTACCGAAGGGAACCTTAACCGTCAATCCAGACGGCACCTACGCCTTTGAAGCAGCAACCAATCTGGATAATGACGATCCACAAGAGCAAAGTTTCACCATCACTGCAACAGACGCAGATGGAGACACAACAACCGATACCCAAACCATCACCATCACAGACGGCACATCACCAACACCGCCAGACAATCTCCCCGGAGAGGCCGTCGATCTAATCCTGACAGTCAACGAAGCAGCCCTTGATACAACGCAGGATCAAAGCGATCTAGCCGCCGGAAACATCACCGGTTCCGATCCAACAAGCACTGCTGAGACGGAGGTCTCCAGCTCTGTCACGTTCACAGCTGGCTCGGACAACCTCTCCACCTTTGCCTTTGGTGATCCTTCCGGCATCACCATCACCAACGGCGATGCGGCTCTCAATGTGAGCTGGACAATTAGCAATGGCCAGCTCATCGGCTCCATAAACGGCACGCCAGCAATCATTCTGGCGCTCAATGCATCTGAGATCCCCGCAGGTCAGCAAGGCTCTATACAAGTTATTGCAACACTCACAGACGCCTTTCCGCATGATGCAAGCGGAGAGCCGATCAAGATCAACGGCATCACCATCAATGCTTCTGACCACGACGGCGACACGGTCACAGCAGACATTCAGGTCAACATAATCGACGACGCACCACAGCTGGATATCGCTGATACACCTGCATCAGTTACAGAGGGCAACACGCTTAACGGAACATGGACGCTCAACCCAGGAGCAGATGGCGTCATGCACATAACTGTGTCTGTCCCTGGTGAAGCGGACCAGACAATCGCATTATCCGGCAACACATCCGCCACCTTCACGTTGCCGAAGGGAACCTTAACCGTCAATCCAGACGGCACCTACGCCTTTGAAGCAGCAACCAATCTGGATAATGACGATCCACAAGAGCAAAGTTTCACCATCACTGCAACAGACGCAGATGGAGACACAACAACCGATACCCAAACCATCACCATCACAGACGGCACATCACCAACACCGCCAGACACTCTCCCCGGTGAGGCCGTCGATCTAATCCTGACAGTCAACGAAGCAGCCCTTGATACAACGCAGGATCAAAGCGATCTAGCCGCCGGAAACATCACCGGTTCCGATCCAACAAGCACTGCTGAGACGGAGGTCTCCAGCTCTGTCACGTTCACAGCTGGCTCGGACAACCTCTCCACCTTTGCCTTTGGTGATCCTTCCGGCATCACCATCACCAACGGCGATGCGGCTCTCAATGTGAGCTGGACAATTAGCAATGGCCAGCTCATCGGCTCCATAAACGGCACGCCAGCAATCATTCTGGCGCTCAATGCATCTGAGATCCCCGCAGGTCAGCAAGGCTCTATACAAGTTATTGCAACACTCACAGACGCCTTTCCGCATGATGCAAGCGGAGAGCCGATCAAGATCAACGGCATCACCATCAATGCCTCAGACCACGATGGCGACACGGTCACAGCAGACATTCAGGTCAACATAATCGACGACGCACCCCAGCTGGACATCGCTGATACACCTGCATCAGTTGCAGAGGGCAACACGCTTAATGGAACATGGTCCCTCGACCCGGGAGCTGATAGCGTCACGCACATAACCGTGTCTGTCCTCGGTGAAGCGGATCAAACAATTGCGTTGTCCGGCAACACACCCGCCACCTTCACGCTGCCAAGAGGCACACTCACCGTTAATCCAGACGGTACCTACTCTTTTGAAGCCGAAACCAATCTAGATAACGACAACCCGCAAGAGCAAAGCTTCACCATCACCGCAACGGATGCGGATGGAGATACGACCTCTGACACTCAAACCATCACCATCACAGATGGCCCTAATCCGTTTGGGGGCGATATCATCGCGCTGAGCCTTGATGAAAGCGCGCTTGGAGAGCAGATTGGTAACAATGACCCCACTGGAGATGTCATCGGCTCCAACCCGGCAAGCACAGCAGAAACTCAAAGCGATACACTCAGCTTCACCGCTGGTTCTGACAATATCGTCAGCTTCACTGTAGGAGATACCTCCAGCATCGAAGTTCGGGACGACAGCGGTGCTGTTGTAACTTCTATGAACTGGACATTGTCTGCTGACAAGCAAACCCTGACTGGGTCAATCAACGGTCAAAATGTCATCCAGCTGTCTCTAACCGGATCAACCATCCCTGCAGGCTCCACGGGCACAGCTCAGGTCACAGCAACACTTCTTGCCGAGTTTCCTCACGTGACCAACGGAACCAGCGACTTCACCATTTTGGGTGTGCCCATCATTGCGACCGATACAGATGGGAGCACAGCTCTTGGTTTCACAAACATCTCAATCAAGGATGATGGTCCTGACATCGATATTGCTGATGTTCAGGATATCGTCTCTGAAGGTGAAACCATCACCGATACGTTCTCCCTAAGCTCTGGAGCCGATGGGTATAAGCAGGTGACAGTCTATACAGATATCAACGACCAGCACATCGTCAGTCTGGCTCCTAATACGCAAACCACGCTCTACACGAAACAAGGTGAGCTCACCATCCATTCAGATGGCACGTGGGAGTTTACAGCCAGTACAGGACTGGACTTCAACCAGCCACAAACTCTGCAGTTCTTCATATCCGTTGAAGATGGGGATGGTGATACAGATACGGACAGTCATCTCATTTCTATCAAACCAGCGGCGTCGCCTATTCTCGGCACCTCAGGCAACGATGTCCTTACGGGCACACAGACAAGCGAACTCATCAAAGGCCTTGATGGTGATGATACGATCAACGGCGGTGGTGGGCACGATAAAATCACAGGTATGGGCGGGAAAGATACGCTCACCGGCGGAGAGGACAGCGACACGTTTGTACTCGATCTTTCCAACCTCACCGTGGCAGATCTAATTACAGATTACGATTCCACCGGAGAAGATGCAGACAAACTGGATGTAACGGAACTGATTGGTACAGAAGAGATCACACAGCAAAATGTCGGAGACTATTTCCAGCTCTCAGGCGGCATCTTGAGCTTCGATCAGGATGGGGCTGGCACCAATCATAACATGGTACAGGTTATGGAGTTTGCATCACCACCAGCTCAGCTGGAGCTGATCGTGGATGAAAATCAGGCACCAGTGGTCGTAACAGCTTAAGAACTCAGGCAAAGAAAAACCCCGGAAACAACGCTACCGGGGTTCAAAACACGATCAGCTACAGAAAACAGCCACACCGGCCATTCGCTCAGGCTCTATAACCCAAAAGTCACCGCGCTTGCGTCCGCCAAGAGCCTTGGCATAGGTAGCAAAGCTCTCTAGATCTTCTGCGGCAAAGCCCAAGGCAGCCAAATTCAGACCTTTGCGGTCAGCGGGCGCTTTCACACCATAAAGGCTTACATAAGCGCTTGGTGACAGCACTTTCACAGTCCCACGAGCAGTCTCAATCTCAACGCCGAGACTGGAAAGTCGTGCAGTACGCTCCCCAATGAACGCCTTGAGGAACTCGTGATGGTCTGCCGGATCATCAGCCACGAAAACCACCTCAGTCAGATCGCGAACAGTGTTCGGATGCGACTGATAGTCAGCCTTCCAGAAATTCTCAGGAAACTTGTTGTGGCAAGTGAAAAAGCCAATTTCCGCACTAAGCGGATCAGTAGTGAACGTCAGATCAAACGCGACCTGGCGTTCTTCACCTTCTGGCGTCACAGCAATCCGCTCAAAGGAAAATGGCGCGTACTCAGCAAGACCAGCAGCATTGTAGGCTCTGCGATCTTCCGCAGCGCTGATGCTGTCCATAACAAACATGGAAGCACCTTCGCCCTTCAGCAGAAAGTCACGGTTGAATGCACCGAAAGAGAAAACACCTTCACTCGGTTCTGTCAGCTCAGCACCTTCGCCGATCACCAGAACCTCAAGGAAACTACCATTCAGCTGGACGAGACGGTTCTCAGTCCCCCAAGGATGACGCGCGGTTGGCGTCACCTTGAAACCCAGCTGTTCCCAGTGTCCTGCTGCATCCTGCAAAGAGTTTACAGCAAGCACAATGTGGTCAATTCCCTTAGTCAAAGCGTTTCCCCCAAAACAGCAAATTAAACCAGACGGCTGTTGTCGCGCGCAGCACCTACAAATGAAGAGAATAGCGGATGCGGCTCAAATGGACGGGACTTCAGCTCTGGGTGATACTGTACACCGATGAACCACGGATGGTTGTCGATCTCTACAGTCTCAGGCAGAACGCCATCTGGTGACGTACCAGCAAAGATTAGGCCAGCTTCTTCAAGCTTCTCACGATAGCCGATGTTCACTTCATAACGGTGACGGTGACGCTCAGAGATCTCGGTAGAATCGTAGATCGCAGCAATCTTACTGTCAGCTTTCAGAACTGCATCATAAGCGCCAAGACGCATGGTGCCGCCCAGATCGCCTTCAGCATGACGCTCTTCTTTTTCGTTACCGCGGGTCCATTCGGTCATCAGGCCAACAACCGGCTCTTTTGCAGGACCAAATTCGGTGGAGCTTGCATCAGCAATGCCAGCCATGTTGCGAGCAGCTTCCACAACAGCCATCTGCATACCAAAGCAGATACCGAAGTAAGGAATGTTGTTCACACGTGCGTAGTGTGCAGCAGCGATCTTACCTTCAGATCCGCGCTCACCAAAGCCGCCAGGAACGAGAATACCGTTCACATTAGCAAGGAACTCGCTTGGGTCTTCTTTTTCAAAGACTTCAGATTCAATCCACTCAAGATTGACCTTCACACCATTCGCAATACCGCCGTGAACCAGCGCTTCAATCAGGGACTTATACGCGTCCTTGAGAACGGTGTACTTGCCAACGATTGCGATGGTGACTTCACCCTCTGGGTTAAACAGAGAATGAACGATGGTTTCCCAACGGGACAGATCAGGAGCCGGAGCACCTGTGATGCCAAACGCATCCAGAACCTGCTCATCCAGACCTTCTTTATGGTAGGCCAATGGCACTTCGTAGATGCTCTTTGCATCGTATGCCGGGATAACAGCTTCTTCACGAACGTTACAGAACTGGGACAGCTTGCGACGCTCATTCTCAGGGATCTGGCGATCACAGCGAACCATGAGAATATCTGGCTGAATACCGATGGAGCGCAGCTCTTTAACAGAGTGCTGTGTTGGCTTGGTTTTCATTTCACCAGCACTTGCAATGTAAGGCAGCAGTGTCAGGTGGATGTAAACAGCCTGTCCGCGTGGCAGATCGTTGCCAAGCTGACGGATTGCTTCAAAGAATGGCAGACCTTCAATGTCACCAACGGTACCGCCGATCTCGCAGAGCACGAAATCATAGCCTTCATTACCGTCCAGAACGAAGTTCTTGATCGCGTCAGTCACATGAGGAATCACCTGCACGGTACCACCCAGGTAATCACCACGGCGTTCTTTCGCGATAATGTCCTGATAAATGCGACCAGTGGTAATGTTATCCTGCTTGTTTGCCGGACGACCAGTGAAACGCTCGTAGTGACCAAGGTCCAGGTCAGTTTCAGCGCCATCATCGGTCACATAACACTCACCATGCTGGTAAGGGCTCATGGTACCTGGATCAACGTTCAAATAAGGGTCGAGCTTACGAAGTCGCACCTTGTATCCGCGCGCTTGTAAAGCCGCACCAAGAGCTGCGGAGGCAAGTCCCTTCCCGAGAGAAGAAACAACACCACCGGTGATGAATATGTACCGTGCCATGGATCGCTACCACGTTAGAAAGGGCGGAATTTATCAGTAGGGAAGCACACTTAGCTTGGTGCCTGATAATCCAATACCCTGGATATTTGAGTTATGCCTGAACGCACGAATGACGGACACTGCACAAGGTGCGGTGCCGTCAAACGTATATTTCAACTGTTTCTGCTCTACAGCAGATTACTGTGCAGGTGGAACCTGCGGGCCAGTTGGCTGACTTTGCTGCTGAAGCTGGTCAAGAAGACCATTGCCGCTGCCCTGCTCTGTGCCCTGAGTTGCGGAACCAGCTGGAACCTGATCAAGCAGAGAACCTGGACGCTCGTCGTAGCGTGCCAGCAGAGAAAGAGCGAGTGAAGTTGCAAAGAAGCAGACAGCAAGAATCGCAGTACCGCGTGTCAGCACATTTGCTGTACCACGGCTGCTCATCACACCACCGCCGCCACCGCCGCCAATACCCAATGCGCCGCCTTCAGAGCGCTGCAGTAGAACCATTGCTACCAGCGCAACGACGACCATCAGGTGGATAACAATCAGAACGGTTTCCATAGGTATCCGTAGGTTTAATGAATTCGTTAGTCGGCCTTCTAACCGAATTTGCTGCGCCTTTCTACCCTAAAGGCGCAGCAAATTGGTGGACTGCTAAGAATATTATTATAATCCGACTAATATTAGCCGCGATAAGCCTCAGCGATTCCAAGGAAATCCGCCGCTTTCAGGCTTGCACCGCCAACCAGTGCACCGTCAACGTTTTCAACCGCAAGCAGTTCTTTTGCGTTGGTAGGCTTAACAGAGCCACCATAAAGGACGCGCATTTTGCCGCCAATCTCATCGCCAAACTGTTTGATGAGTGTCGCGCGGATAGACGCATGGACTTCAGCCACATCAACAGGTGTTGGCGTCAGGCCGGTACCGATTGCCCAGACTGGCTCATAAGCGATCACAGTGTTCTCAGCAGTTGCGCCTGCTGGCACAGAACCAAGAACCTGTTTGGTAACAACATCAAGAGTGGTGCCAGCGCGGCGCTCGCTCTCAACTTCACCAACACAAACGATCGCGACCAGACCAGCGCGGTAAGCAGCTTCAGCCTTCTCGCAAACATCTGCATCAGATTCGCCATGGTCTTCACGGCGCTCGGAGTGACCAACAATAACAAACTTGCCGCCAGCATCACGGATCATCTCAGCGGAGATGTCGCCAGTATGCGCGCCGCTTTCTTTAGCGTGGCAGTTCTGGGCGCCAATCGCGATTTTGTCCTGAGAAGCAAGCTGTGCAACCAGCAATGCAGGAGGGCAAATCAGAAGCTCTACTTTTTCGGCAAGTGCTGAGTCGTATCCCGCACCCATAGCTTCCAGCTCTGCAGCAGAAGCTTTGGTGCCATTCATTTTCCAGTTACCAGCAACAAGTGGCCGATTAGTCATTTGATCCGTTCCCCAAATATGAATTCTAGATTCCCATATGGAATGTGTGCTCACTAGCAGAAAAAACACTTAAGTCCCATAGTGGATTACCGCTAGTGCGATGAACTTCGTATCTCACGGCGAATCTCACAGGCTTTATGTTGTGTAAACTTGCCCCACGGCGAAAGGAACACTATTATCCGGCGGCCTTGCATGTGTGCGCGGGGAGACTGTCCCTCGCCTTCAACAAGAGAACGGATAAAATTATGCTCGACGCGCTACGTAATAGCGTAGGTTCCTGGTTTGCAAAGATCCTGATCGGCCTTCTGGTGCTCAGCTTTGCAGTTTGGGGGATCGCTGACGTCTTTACTGGAATCGGCTCCACATCTGTTGCCTCAGTGGGTGACAAAGAAATTTCAGCTCAGGATTTCCAACGAGCTTATTCACGCGAGCTCGACCAGCTGTCACGCCGCGTCGGCCAGCCTGTCACACAGGAACAGGCCGCTGCATTTGGCGTACCAGCTCAGGTTCTGGGCCGCCTGGTCGCTGAAGCTGCGCTTGATAATGAAGCATCAAAGCTGCGCATCGGCGTTTCAGATGAAGCAATCATCAAAACCATTCAGGAAACACCTGCCTTTCAGGGTGTGAATGGTTATGACCGCAATCGCCTCGGTCAGGTTCTTTACAATCTCGGCATGAGCGAAGACGAATTCGTCATGCAGCAGCAGCTCGTCGCAGAGCGCCAACAACTCGCCGAAGCCGTCATTGGTGGCATTGTAGTGCCAGAAACCATGCTCGAAGCTTTCGACAAGTACGCAATGGAAGAGCGCACTGTTGAGTACCTCGTACTGCCAAAAAGCTCTCTGACCGACGTTCCTGCGCCGACTGACGAAGAACTCAACGCGTTCTTTGAAGAAAACAAAGGCAACTACAAAGCACCTGAATACCGCAGCGCGACCATCATCGAGCTGACATCAGACAAAATCGCAAAGCCTGAAAACGTAACGGATGAAGAGATCGCTCAGGAATATGAGCGCACCAAAAACCGTTACCAGTCTCAGGAACAACGCCGCATCTATCAGATCTCCTTCCCAACCAAACAGGAAGCAGAAGCTGCTGTGGTTGAGATGGATTCCGGCAAGACCTTTGAAGACCTGATGAATGAGCGCGATCTGACCGAAAAAGACGTCGATCTCGGCCTCATGAACAAGGCAGGCTTCCTGGATCAGAAGATCGCAGACGCTGCGTTTGCTCTGCAAGAAGGTCAGGCAAGTAACGTGGTCGAAGGCCAGTTCACCAACGCCATCCTCTTTGCAAAAGAAGTCAAGCCAGCTGCAGTTCAGCCACTTGAAGACGTAAAAGACGAACTGCGCACCGTAGTTGCTCAGGCAAACGCCGCTGATGAAGTGGAAGACCTGTTCAACGAAGTGGAAGATGCACGCGCAGGCGGCAGCACCTTTGAAGAGATCGCAGAACGCTTTGATCTGGAACTGATCAACACCCCTGCTTTCGACGCCTCCGGCAATAACGAAGCGGGCGAAACAGTTGAACTGCCAATCGCGAACGAGCTGACCACCGCTGTCTTCTCAACCGATGTTGGCGTTGAAAACGATCCACTGGAAATCGGCCGCACCGGTCACCTCTGGTACGAAGTCAAAGAAGTCACACCTTCCCGCGACAGAGAACTCTCTGAAGTTAAAGAAGCTGTGACCGCTGACTGGACAGCAAACCGCACTGGTGAACTGCTGGAAGAAAAAGCCAAAACTCTGATTGCAGAAGTGGAAGCAGGAAAGTCGCTTTCCGAGATCGCGGCAGCTGAAGGCCTGACAACAACGACCTCTCAGCCATTCACCCGCAACGGTGGCGTACAAGGCCTTTCCGGCTCAGCTATTACAGCAGCCTTCTCCGGACCTAAGGGCACCGCCGCACAGGTTCCTGGCAATAATGAAGATCGGATCCTTCTGGTTCTGACGGACACAACAGCTCCGGCCTTCATGACAGAGTCAGAGAACGCTCAGCGCATCAACACCCAGCTGACAGGCGCACTGGAAAGCTCATTACTCAACCAGTTCATCAACCAGCTGGAACAGACAGAAGGCGTCCTCGTAAATCAGGCAGTCTTCAATCAGTTGACCGGCCTGGATCGCCAGTAGACAAAACCTTGTCGAAAACAAGCCCGCCACACTTTTAAGTGTGGCGGGCTTTTGTTTATCTCCTAGACAGCCCTCCTAAAGCTATCTAATAGTTAGCCTTTGTGTGCATTAAGGAATTACCTGAGGGATTGAGGGAGTTTTCGCCGTGAGCAATTTGAAAAATCTCATTGGAATTGTCGCTGACGGCAACGCACTGGACCGGTCTCAGGCCCGCGAGGCATTCGAGATCATCATGTCAGGCGCCGCAACTCCTGCTCAGATCGGAGGCTTCCTGATGGCCCTGCGCTTGCGCGGCGAAACCATCGATGAAATCTCCGCAGCAGTTGAGACCATGCGCGCCAAGATGATCCCGGTAAAAGCACCAGACCACGCCATCGACATTGTCGGCACTGGCGGTGATGCATCCGGCTCCTACAACATCTCGACCTGCACGGCGATTGTGGTCGCAGGCTGCGGCGTAACCGTTGCCAAACACGGCAACCGCTCCCTCTCTTCAAAGTCCGGCTCTGCTGAAGCGCTGGCCGAACTGGGCATCAATCTGGATCTGGACGCAAACGGCATCAGCCACTGCATTCACGAGGCAGGTATCGGCTTCATGTTCGCGCCAAACCATCATAAAGCTATGCGCCACGTTGGCCCAGCTCGCATCGAGCTTGGCACCAGAACCATCTTCAACCTGCTTGGTCCTCTTGCCAACCCGGCAGGCGCAAAACGCCAGATGACCGGCGTGTTCGCGCAGCAATGGGTTGAGCCGCTCGCTAATACGCTAAACGAACTGGGCACGGAAAAAGCCTGGATCGTCAACGGCTCCGATGGCATGGATGAAATCACCACCACCGGAACAACCTTTGTCGCCGAACTGAAAAACGGCAGCATCAACACCTTCACCATCTCACCAGAAGATGCAGGCTTACCTGTTGCAAAGACGGAAGACCTGAAGGGCGGCGATCCAAAAGAAAACGCTCAGGCCCTGCGCGAAGTACTGCAAGGCGCCAAGAACGCGTACCGCGACATCGTCCTGCTCAACTCTGCAGCCTCCCTGATCGTTGCAGACAAAGTCTCCACCCTCACAGACGGGGTAGAGATGGCTGCACAGGCGATCGATACAGGTACCGCCCTTTCCCGACTGGACAAACTTGTTGAAGCCTCCGACGCTGCAACAGCTGCTAACATGAAACTCTAAGACCACGGATCCCATGTCAGATATCCTTAAGAAAATCGAAGCTTACAAACGTGAAGAGATTGCCGCTGCAAAAGCGCAAACTTCTCTGGCTGATCTGGATGCGGCAATCAAGGCAGCAACTCCAACCCGCGGCTTCGCAAACGCACTGAAAGCAAAGCACGCAAACGGTGAGTACGCCCTAATCGCTGAGGTAAAAAAAGCCAGCCCGTCCAAAGGCCTGATCCGCGCTGACTTTAACCCGCCAGTACTCGCAAAAGCCTATGAAAATGGCGGCGCAGCCTGCTTGTCCGTGCTGACCGACACGCCGTCCTTCCAGGGAAAACCAGAGTACCTCGTCGCAGCCCGTAATGAAGTCTCCCTGCCAGTTCTGCGCAAAGACTTTCTCTATGACACCTATCAGGTGCATGAGGCCCGTGCCTGGGGTGCAGACTGCATCCTGATCATCATGGCAGCCGTTGATGATGCATTAGCCAAAGAGCTGGAAGACACCGCCTTTGAGCTTGGTATGGATGCGCTGATTGAGGTGCATGATGAGGCTGAGTTGGAACGCGCGCTGAAGCTCACCTCACCACTCGTCGGCATCAACAACCGCAACCTGAAAACATTCGAGACATCACTGGAGACCAGTGAACGCCTTGCTCCATTGATCCCGCAAGATCGGATCATCGTGGGCGAAAGCGGCCTGTTCACTCCGGAAGATCTTTCCCGCATGGAAAAATCTGGCATCTCCACCTTCCTCATCGGTGAAAGCCTTATGCGGCAGGACGATGTCGAGAACGCAACAAAAGCGCTGCTTAAACGCTAAGAAAATCAACTGCCTGCAAAAGGCAATGACCTGAACAAACTGTGTCCAGAGGCAAGAAAATGTCAGAACTTTCTCCAAAACTCACTCACCTTGATGACAGTGGTGCGGCTCATATGGTCGACATCTCGGAGAAAGAGGTCACCTCACGCATCGCCCGCGCCGGCGGTCAGGTGAAGATGCAGCCTGACACTCTGGACATGATCCTTTCCGGCAACGCCAAGAAAGGCGACGTGCTGGCAACGGCCCGCATCGCTGGCATCATGGCTGCCAAGCGCACCCATGAGCTGATCCCGCTGTGTCATCCGCTGGCTCTTTCCAAGGTGCAGGTGGACTTCACACCGAACCCGGAGCTGCCGGGCATTGAGATTGAAGTCTTCGCAAAGGTCTCTGGTCAGACCGGTATTGAGATGGAAGCGCTGACAGCTGCTTCTGTTGCGTGCCTGACGATCTACGATATGGCCAAAGCCGTTGATCGTTCAATGGAGATTGGTGAGATTCGCCTGCTGGAGAAGAAGGGCGGTAAGTCCGGTCACTATCTGGCTGAGGAGGATAACTCCAAATGAGCCTGATCAGTATTGAAGAAGCACTCGACCGCCTCCTTAAGGACGTAAAGCCAACCGCAAGCGAGAGCCTCCCACTTCTGGAAGCTGGCGAACGCGTTTTGGCACAAGATGTTGCCGCAACCCGCACCCAGCCTCCGTTCTCCGCCTCCGCGATGGATGGCTATGCCGTAAAAGCCGCTGACACCGAAGATCCTGAGTGCGCACTGAAGGTCATCGGTGAAGTCGCTGCCGGGCATAACTTCGACGGCACACTGCAAGACGGCGAAGCCCTACGTATCTTCACAGGCGCGCCGGTACCAGCGGGTGCGGATGCGATCCTGATGCAGGAAAATGCCCGCCGTGACGGGGATAACCTATTCTGCCAAGAGAGCGTAACTGTTGGCAAGTTCATCCGCCCTGCCGGACTGGACTTCCAAGAAGGCCAGGTCCTCCTCAAAGCAGGCGCCCCACTCGGCTTCCGCGAGCTGTCCCTTGCGGGCGCAATGAACCACGCGAGCTTGCCAGTGCGCAAGAAGCCGGTTGTCGCAATCCTTGCAAACGGAGACGAGCTCGTTGAGCCGGGCCAGACACCAGGTCCGAATCAAATCATCGCATCCAATCAGGTCGGCATCGCAGAATTTGTGAAAAACTGCGGCGGCATCCCAATGATGCTAGGCATAGCCCCGGACCAGCCTGAAGAAATCACAGCCCGCGTCAAGCAGGCAATTGAAGCCAAAGCCGATGTTCTAGTCACGCTCGGCGGCGCATCTGTTGGCGACCACGACCTCATTCAGGACGTGCTTGGAGCAGAAGGCATGGAGCTCGGCTTCTGGCGCATTGCCATGCGTCCGGGCAAACCACTCATGGCAGGCGCTCTTGGCCCGATGAAAGTCCTCGGCCTGCCGGGCAATCCGGTATCAAGTCTTGTCTGCGCCCTCCTCTTCCTTGGGCCTCTCCTCGACAAAATGCTGGGCCGCTCAGTACCTTTGGCAAATCAAGGTGTTACCAAAGCCACGCTGACCGCTGACCTGCCTGCAAACGACCTGCGTCAGGACTACCTGCGCGCCAGCCTGAGCACCGATGCACAAGGCAATCTGACAACCGAGCCGTTTGGTAAGCAGGATTCCTCAATGCTTGCACTGCTCACCAAAGCAGACGCTCTGATTGTTCTCCCGCCACACGCACCGGCTGCATCGGCAGGCGAAAAAGTTGAGCTTCTCAAGCTACGCTAAATCCGAAAGACGAGAGTGGACAACCCCTGTCCACTCACCCGTCAAAATCCAATTCCCCCAGTTCTAGCAGGGCTTAAACGCAACAAACCCATTGCAGAACACAATGAGAACAGGTAGAGTACGTTCGTGTTTTGTCCTCCCAATCGCAGAAGTTGAAGTCTTTCAGCTTGTTGGGATTACAAATCAACGAATGGTCATCTCCGGAACCGGAGAGTATGGCCGCTCACTTTCAATCTGCGCTTAGGAGCGAACGGGGATAAAAGATGCTTACACAGAAGCAACACGAGCTTTTGATGTTCATCCATCAACGCTTGAAGGAAGCAGGTGTTCCACCCTCCTTCGATGAGATGAAGGACGCGCTGGACCTCCGTTCCAAATCCGGCATTCACCGGCTGATCACAGCTCTGGAAGAGCGCGGCTTTATTCGCCGCCTGCCAAACAGAGCCCGTGCGCTGGAAATCCTCAAGCTACCAGAGTCCATCGCACCAGGCCTGAAGCCTGCGGCCAAGGAAAAGGGCTTTGCGCCTGAGGTCATCGAAGGATCACTGAGCAAGAAAGTCGCGGCACCGCCTCCACCACGCACGCCGTCTCCTGACGAAGTGCCCACGCTGGAGATCCCGGTTATGGGCCGCATTGCAGCAGGTGTGCCGATCGAAGCAATCCAGCATCAGAGCCATTCCATTGCAATGCCTGCAGATCTGATGGGTCGCGGAGAACACTATGCGCTGGAGGTCAAAGGCGACTCCATGATTGACGCTGGCATCTTCGACGGGGATACTGTGCTGATTAAACGCGGCGACACCGCGGATAACGGTGAAATCGTCGTGGCGCTGATCGATGATGAGGAAGCAACTCTGAAGCGCCTGCGCAAAAAAGGTGCTTCAGTCGCGCTTGAAGCGGCCAACCCCGCCTACGAAACTCGCATCTTCGGCCCGGGGCGTGTCCGCATTCAGGGCAAGATGATTGCGCTCTTCCGCCGCTATTAACGCACTGGTTGTTATAGGCAATTTAGGATTCCAAGGTCTGCGCTGAGCATCATATGCCCAGCGCACTTTTTTTATTTTATGCCCGCTTTCTGCTTGATCTGACAACCAGATATAAACTGAACCTCGTTCTCCAAAAGTCTTCTGATCCAAAACCAGCTCAGCATTGCAGCTGGAAGGGGCCTGAGCCTGGGTGACAATGATGGAAGCAAGCTGACAATCAGCCTTCAGAACGCCCTCCACCTTCGACTGCGCCAGAACAACTGATGGCTTTTGTTCCCCTCCACCACCTATCGCTCTGTGCGGGTATAACGCCAGCACACAGCCCTCCTCATCACAGGAACGGTCTGCTGCCCGCGTTTTATGCTCTTTAAAGGAATTTGCAGAGTATCCCCCTGCCCGCAGCAGGCTATCGGCGGCAAATGATATACGCGAGGATGTCAGACGGAAAGACCCGTCCTCGCCATAAAACCCGATATGCTTACCTGCATCGGCAATCATCACATCAGGTGGCCGCTCCACTACGAAACCTATGAGACCCGCTGCAAATACTGGCACAGAAAGCCATTTCAGGCGTAAGGGCATGATGCAAAGTATGATACTCGCAAGGATCACCAGCAGGTAACCAGAGACACTGGCAACGCCCAGATTGGTTAACCCATCACTCAGCGCGCTCACCCAGTAGGCCGCCTTCAGCACCAGAGATAATCCCACTTCCATGCCCTGCAGAAAGAACGCATCGGCCCCAAGCGGGATCGTCAGTAATGCAAGCAGACCAAGGGGCATAACAACAAAAGTCACCAGCGGCATGGCCAGCACGTTACCAACCACCCCATAGGGGGCGATCTGCTCAAAGTGCATGGCCGCAATTGGAGCAGTGGCGGCGCCTGCGATCAGGGAGGTCATTGCGCAGGCAAAAAGCCACTTCGCGGGCTTTTTAAGAGTACGCAAAACGCCAGTTTTCCCTTTTAAAACATAAGCTTCCCGATCATCCCGAAGCCAGTCTTTGCCAAAGGAGTAAGCTGACAACAAAGCGAGGACGGCGATGAAGGACATCTGGAAGCCCGGGGATAAGACCTCCTCTGGGCGCAGGCTTAAAAGGAGGAGGCAGGCGAGAGCAAGTCCGCGCAGGCTGAACGCGCGGCGACCAAGCAACCCGGCGCATAAGATCAGCACCGCCATCAGATAGGCCCGCTGCGTGGCGACAGAAGCCCCTGACAAACCAAGATAAACCGTCGCTGCAATCAACGCGGCAATGCTGGCGTAAACGTGGATATGTCCTTTCAAAGCAAGGCTTTGACTAAGAGACAGAACCAACCGCGCGGCGAGGAAAACCAGTGAGGTCACCAACCCCATATGCATGCCGGAAATAGCGAGGACATGTGCGAGGCCTGCATTACGTAGGGCGTCTTTATCAGCAGAAGCCAGATAGTCCCGCTTGCCTACCAGGAGAGCAACAGCAAAGGCACTTTCTGGCGAGTAATCCAACACCCGCCGGATGCGCCCAGCGATACCGCTTCGTATCGTGTCCACATGCTGCAGAAATCCAGTGCCCCCATCACGGGCGAGCATGACAGGTCTGGAAAGCGCATAACCAACCGCACCGATCCCATCAAAAAACGCAGTTCTGGCAAAGTCATAGCCGCCGGGCCGCACAGCACCACCGGGCGGCAGAAGACGCGCCTTCAGCTGCATCTTATCCCCCATCACCGGAGCCTCTTTCATCCCCTTCAGGCTGAGCCGGATTTTGAAACCAAGCGGAGTTGCCCCCCTCTTGGAATACTCCTGCACCTCCCCGAGGATAACAGAGTATGAGTGCTGCCCGGACTGCTTGAGCCCGGTGACAACTCCCTCCACCTTCCGCGTAACAGGACGCTCCAGCGGATCACCTCGGGCGAACTCCACGCGCAAATCCGAGAGGAAAAAGCCGAGCGCAAAAAATAAAAACGCTGTGAGACCAACCGTCGGTCGGCCATTCTTCATTCTGCGAAAAACAAACAGTCCCAATAGGATAGCGGCAAGTCCGCTTAAAACACTGTAAGGCTCGGCGGGCAGCGAGAAATACACCAGTACGCCCGCCATATGGCTCAGCGCATACCAGACGATGCCCTGCCCGCGATCCCAGTCCTGAGAGAGAGCCGTGCGGGCATAACTTACTGCCCCCGGCCAATCCGGCCTCACTATCCAGAATATGGCACTACGAACGGTCAACGCAGCCGCAACACATCGCTCCCGCACCCCAACACGCTGATTTTCCTCACAGATCACTTCAGTTGCGTTGCTATGTGCGTTTTTTGCGTTGATTTGCGTTTTTCTGCGTTGCTGTGTTTTAGCAGCCTCCAGAACATCCTCAGCGGGCAACAGATCCCCCTCAAAGGCAGCGGAAGAAAACTTATCCCCCTTCAGGCAAAGCACGTCTATTCTGGGAGCCGAACCACCAGATTGCGTCTTGTCTGAGGATGATTGTCCCTCGCGCACCCTTAAGTCCCTTTCTGCCACTTGGGAACTTTTCAATGCTATGGTACACAGCCCGTCAAGATACGGCGCCCCGCCGTAATTACCCCAAACTATTCGAAGTAACTTGAAACTTTTCCGGACGAGCTATGACTAAACCTGTCGTCACGCGCTTTGCGCCTTCTCCTACCGGCTACCTGCATATTGGTGGCGCCCGTACAGCCCTGTTCAACTGGCTGCTGGCCAAACACAGCGGCGGCAAAATGCTGCTGCGTATTGAAGACACAGACCGGTCCCGCTCCACCGAGGAAGCTGTAGACGCGCTTCTGGATGGCCTGTCCTGGCTGGGCATGGACTGGGACGGCGAGCCGATCTCTCAGTATGGCCGCGTAGACCGTCACCGCGAAGTGGCGGAGCAGATGGTTAAGGAAGGCACAGCTTACTACTGCTACTGCACGCCGGAAGAAGTGAACGAAATGCGCGAGAAGGCCCGCGCAGAAGGTCGTCCGCCGCGCTACGACGGCACATGGCGCGACCGTGACCCGTCTGAAGCGCCGGAAGGCATCGCTCCTGCAATCCGCCTGAAAGCACCGCTGGAAGGCGACACCATCGTGGAAGATCAGGTTCAGGGCACAGTCAAATTCGCAAACGAGAATCTCGACGATCTGATCCTCGTGCGCTCTGACGGAAACCCGACCTATATGCTGGCCGTTGTTGTCGACGACCACGACATGGGCGTGACCCACATCGTGCGCGGTGATGACCACCTGACCAACGCTGCACGTCAGACCCTGATCTACAAGGCTCTGAACTGGGATGTACCAGTTATGGCGCATATTCCGCTGATCTACGGTCCGGACGGAGCAAAGCTCTCCAAGCGCCATGGTGCGATCGGTGCAGAAGCATACCGTGCAATGGGCTACCTGCCGTCCGCGATGCGTAACTATCTGGCACGCCTCGGCTGGTCCCACGGCGATGACGAGATCTTCTCCACCGAGCAAATGATCGAATGGTTCGGTCTGGACGCATGCGGCAAGTCTCCTTCCCGCTTCGACTTCAAGAAGCTGGAAAACCTCAACGCCCACTACATGCGCTCTGAAGGCGACGAAGAGCTCTACCAGCACTTCCTCACCTACCTGATGGATGTGGAAGGCGGCGCTGACGTCATGGCGTGGATGGCAGGCAATGGCAACCAGGACAAGTTCATGGCCGCTCTGCCTGGCCTGAAAGAGCGCGCAAAGACCCTTGTGGAGCTGCAGGAATCTGCACGCTATCTGTGGGTTCAGCGTCCGCTGGATCTGGATGCAAAAGCGGAAAAGATCCTGTCTGATGAGGCAAAAGCTGTTCTTGGTAAGGTGCTCCCAGCTCTGGAAGCCCTCACCGACTGGACCGTGGAAAGCACTGAGACTGCCGTTAAGGCAGTAGCGGAAGCAGAAGAGCTGAAACTCGGCAAAGTAGCTCAGCCATTGCGCGCTGCACTCACTGGTCGTGGGACATCCCCAGGCATCTTTGATGTGCTTGTGGTGCTCGGAAAAGACGAATCTTGCGCACGCATTCGTGATTTTGCAGCGTAATCCGCTGAAATTTCAGAGAAACTACCGCTACAAATGCCCGTTGGTCGTAGCGGTAGTTTCACTTATAACTAAAAGCGGTGGTTGCGGGTGCTTGCCCCATCGCGGCAAATGATATAGGCAGTTCCACGACAACACTCTCCTCCGGGCGGAAACGTCAGATCATGCAGTGTATTCATTTGTACACAAATGGAACAAGTCGCATGAGGAGATACAAAATGGGGGTTGCCTGATATGAGCGACAAAACAGCGAAACTGACTATTGGAGACAACAGCTGGGACTTTAACGTCCACTCTGGCTCCATGGGCCCTGATGTTCTGGACATCGGTTCGCTTTACAAGCAAACTGACCACTTCACTCTGGACCCTGGTTTCACATCAACTGCCTCATGCGAATCCAAGATCACTTTCATCGATGGTGACGCAGGTACTCTGCTTTACCGCGGTTACCCGATTGAACAGCTCGCTGAACACGGCGACTTTTTGGAATCCTGCTACCTGCTGCTGTACGGCGAACTGCCAACACGCGCAGAAAAGGACGACTTTGTTCACCGCGTAACCTACCACACCATGATCCACGATCAGATGAGCTCTTTCTTCAAAGGCTATCGTCGTGACGCCCACCCAATGGCAGTCATGACCGGTACCGTTGGAGCTCTCTCGTCCTTCTATCATGACAGCACCGACATCTCCGATCCACACCAGCGCATGGTTGCTTCCCTGCGCATGATCGCGAAGATGCCGACCATTGCTGCAATGGCCTACAAATACCACGTTGGCCAGCCTTTCGTTTACCCAAGAAACGATCTGGACTACGCATCCAACTTCCTGCACATGTGCTTCGCAGTTCCATGTGAGGAATACAAAGTAAATCCGGTTCTGGCTCGCGCTATGGACCGTATCTTCATCCTGCACGCTGACCACGAGCAGAACGCTTCCACCTCTACAGTCCGTCTTGCTGGTTCTTCAGGCGCGAACCCATTTGCATGTATTGCAGCTGGTATCGCATGTCTGTGGGGTCCATCCCACGGTGGTGCAAACGAAGCAGCTCTGAACATGCTCTCCGAAATCGGCTCTGTTGACCGTATTCCTGAGTACGTTGCACGTGCAAAAGACAAGAGCGATCCGTTCCGCCTCATGGGCTTCGGTCACCGCGTCTACAAAAACTACGACCCACGCGCACGCATCATGCAGAAAACCTGTCATGAAGTGCTTGCTGAGCTGGGCCACCAGGACGATCCGCTTCTCGAAGTGGCAATGGAACTGGAAAAAGTTGCTCTCACCGATCCTTACTTCGTTGAGAAGAAGCTTTACCCGAACATTGACTTCTACTCCGGCATCACTCTGCGTGCTCTGGGCTTCCCAACCACCATGTTCACCGTGCTCTTCGCACTGGCTCGTACAGTAGGTTGGATCGCACAGTGGAAGGAAATGATTGAAGATCCTTCCCAGCGCATCGGTCGTCCACGCCAGCTGTACACCGGCTATTCCGAGCGTGACTATCAGCCAATCGACCAGCGTCGCTAAAAACATTCTGCCGAAAAGCGATCACCGGTTTTCGGCAAATGTAGCGAAGCTCAAGAAGCTGAAAAAACTGCTATCGAAGAAGGAGGCATTTTGCCTCCTTTTTTATTTGAAACATTCCGTTTGCATTCAGCCCTTGCAAACCATGAGGCATCTTAATCCTGTTCATGCCTCGCCACTTCCCTATCCTCAACCTTTGAGCCAGCGTCTGGCCATGCCACCGGCATCAGGAAAGGAAGTGTTGATGCGCCTTGTACCTCTCCCCGTTTTTGCGGCTATTGCCCTCTTCTCAACCAGCCTGGCACCCAACGCATTAGCCAACACAGACGTTACAGAAGCAACCAGAGACGTTTCCATCTCCGAGCTCAGCATGCAGGACGGCACCTCAGACAACTCCATCTGTGTTGAGCGTTACGGTGACGGCTACACGGTCTCCCCCTCCAAGGAAGCGCCAAAGCGCACCTACATCAGCGACAAAGGCCATACAGTCACTCTGGTAGACCGCAGCGAGATCATGGGAGAAGGCATCTTTGCAGAACATGACCGGTTCATGATGACATTCCCGGGCAATGAAGAGGAAGAAATTGAGGTCACCCAGTTCGTCACCGGCCTGATTGGCGGAGACAGCTACAGCGGTGTCTTTACGGATGGCACCTGCACGGGCAAGGTTTCCGTTGGCCCATGGACACTGCCCTAAGCTCTCTCAAACCCAACCGCAGAGCCTAGGATTTTTCTCAAACACAGGCTGGTTCAGAACTGATGCGTTAAGCGGCACTCTCTAAACTCCGCAGGCAGGCAACTGGCAGCAACGCAGCCGCCACACTTTCCGAAATGAGAGGTAGGACACAGCAGGGATCGAAATGGGAGTGTATATGCGCCTAAAACAACTGAAGTATGCAGGTGTCTTGCTCGCCGTCACCCTTGCTATGCCGGGGCCAGCCCACAGCCAGTTCATCCATCGCGACAACCGGGCCAATCCATTCACCGACTTAAAACGCCTCTCCACATCCCGCCAGATCTCTATTCAAAGCCTGACTGTCCTTACAGATGCGGTAGGCGTTGAGTTCTGCAAGGAACGCTATGGCAACGGCTATACTGTTTCTCCGAACCCCAACGGACGGCGCGGTCAATTCGTCAGCGATAAAGGCCACAAATTCAGCCTCTACGCCCGCAGTGAGCTGCGCGGGGATGGCATCTATGCCGAGCACTCACAGGTGCTCATCACCTTCCCCAACGAACCGGATCAGGAAGTGGAGATCACCCAGTTCATCACCGGTTTCATCAACTCAAAAATGTTCAGCGGCGTCTTTTCTGATGGCGTCTGCTCAGGCAGGTTCTCCGTCATTAATGTGAAATGACAGTGCCTGCTGATTACGCGCTCACTTCCAGACACTTGCTGATGGATGTCTCAGAGGTTTTGTAGGTCCGGAACCCAATCGCTTCATAGTAGCCCAGCCCTTCTGGATTACTCGCCCCAATGGTTGCGTCAATCTTTTCAAGGCCCGCACCTTGCGCTGCTTCCAATGTGGATGCAAACAGCACCCGCCCAACACCACGGCGCGCAGCACTCGGACGCACATGCGTGCCGATGATACCCCAACCCGGTGTCACATCGTATGGATTGCCTTCTGAAGCACGTTTCAGGATCTGCAGCCCGAGCAGCGACCCATCCTCACCTTCAACCACAGAGCAGCGAATTCGGTCTGCATGGGCAATGTAGTTCGAGCGCACATACTCTTCATCACTCGGCAGACTCCGCTTTCCAAGCGCTGCCAACTCCTGCAAAAATCCGCTGACTTCCGCAGCATCCGCCAGAACGGCTTCTCTGACTTTCATGAAAGACCTCAAAGTGTGGATGTGCCCTAAACCACGACTGCGGCGGGCAATAAGAACAATAGAGCAACAACTCTAATACAACGCCTCAGGCACAAACGCCCGAACAAGGTGCAAACCTTCAGTTTTCACCTATGTTTATGTGTAGTGCATTAGAAACTGGCTAAATCCAAAAGCACGCTTCAAACCTATTCTTCATCCTAATGAAAATCAAAGCGCAACAGGAGCATTTGCGTTAACGCAGCAGGACTACTCTTTGCGCGGCCTTTGGCCGGAAAAAGCAACGAGTGGTGGCACCCCATGAAGAAAATTATCTGCGCAGCAGCAAGCCTCGGCGCAATCGCCTTTGTCAGCACCGCAGCACTGGCAGACAATCACAGCCTCGGCAGCGACAACGAAACCGTCACATTCTCCGACCTGACAATGGCGGACGGAACGCCCGACGACGGCACCTGCGCAAAACGCTACGGAACCGGTTACAAAACCACCGATCACCCCGACACAAACTCACAGGAAGCCCAGAAAACAACGACTGAGGGCCACGACATCATCATCTCCTCCACCGGAGGCACCATTGGTGATGGCATCCTGTCCATCGAGAATGAATACGAGATCATCTTCCCCAACGATGAGCACAAAGAAGCCATCGACGTGAAGATGTTCGCCACCGGCCTGATCGGCAGCGGAACAGCCTCCGGTGTCTTCTCCGACGGCACCTGCCGCGGCAAGGTCACCATCCAATCTGCGCAGCAATAGGATAAACGCCCTATGAAAGCTGTCATATGTGCAGCTCTGAGCTTGTTTATTTTTGGCCACACAACAACCGTGGCTGAAGCGCTAAGCATTCGTGTTGGCCTCGGCGATAAAATCACGACCTTCTCGAATGTCACCCCGCTCCACAACAAGGCAGATGCAAACATATGCAGACAGCGCTACGGCAAGAGTTTCATAACAAAAGGCCATGCAGCGACGATTGAAAAGGAACGTCTGGTAACAACTTCCGAAGGCCAAAAGATCGAACTCATCTACCTGGGTGGATATGTCGGAAGCGGAGTGTACTCCATTGAAAACCAATACAAGTTCACCTTTCCAAATGAAGGAAACCAACAGCCAGTCAAACTGCAACTCGCAGCTACAGGCTTTATAGGCGCAGGCCGCGCCACCGGCGTTTTCTCAGACGGCACATGCGTCGGCGAAATAACAATCGAGCTGACAACCTTGCATAACGGCAAGACCTACTCATCAAAACAGAGCAATGGCCCAGACAAGAAGTAGTGAGAATATCATGAAAGCTCTATTCTATCCCGCGATCATCCTTACGACACTGGCCATCACCAGCACCTCCGCGCTGGCCGTCGCCCAAAGGTTGGGTCCGGGCAACAAAGAAATCACCTTCTCCAACCTGTCCATGACCGACGGCAGCCCGGACGACGGCACCTGCGCCAAGCGCTACGGCGAAGGCTTCACCACCAAGAACCACCCAGACTCCACCAATGACGCCCTCAAACGCGGAACCGACAAAGGCCACGACATCCTCGTGATTTCCATCGGCGGCAGCGTGAGCGCTGGCATCTTCTCCATTGAGAACGAGTATGAAATCATCTTCCCGGATGACGAGAGCAAAACACCCGTTGATGTGGAACTGGCCGCCACAGGCCTCGTAGGAAGTCAGGAAGCCACTGGCGTCTTCTCAGACGGCACCTGCCGCGGTACTCTCGACATCAAGGTGCTGAGCAACTGAGCACATACAAAAAAGGCCTGAAGTTCTCCTCAGGCCTTTCAGATCTCAACTTAAAGCACCACTTTAAGTGACAGACCAAATGACTCTTCGTTTTCAATGAGCTACGCCCATTTTATGAATCACTTTGAAAAGCTCTTAAACTGAGAGCCCAGCGGTCTCTAAGATGATCCGCGCAGCCTTACCCGCCTGGCTTTCACCTTCAGGCAAACGCATCTTTTCATCAATACGAGAAAACGCATCCAGCTGCGCCTGCCGCTCCGGACTATCAGAAAGCAGCGCCAGAACACCCTTGCTGAGCGCCTCAGGGCTGGCCTCTTCCTCGATGTATTCTTTGATGCTGTGATCACCCAGAACAAGGTTCGGCAGCACAATAGTGTCCACCGCGACAATCTTGATAAAGCGGTTGATCTGCTTCAGGCGGCGGAAGAACCAGTCCAGCTTATACGCGATCACCATGGGCACACCGGCAATCGCCAGCTCCAGAGAAACCGTTCCGCTCGCCGCAAGCGCGGCATTGGCACACCGCAGAGCTGCAAACTTTTCAGCCTCTCCCGTCACGATGCGTGGCTGCACTTTCCATGACTTTACACCTTCGCGAATGCGCTGCTCCTGATGCGGCACCGCCGGAATGATCACCTCCACATCCGGATCCTGCGCACAGATCAGCTCTACAGCTTTGCCAAACGGCTCCAGCAACCGCGAAACCTCACTGGTTCGAGACCCCGGAAGCACCACCAGCTGCTTCTTGCCATCTCCTAACTCGGCACGTTCACCCGCAGCAGGACGCAGATCATCCAAACGCTCAATCAGTGGATGCCCCACATAGTCGCAAGGTGGTCCACCAAGGCGTTTATGCGCATCAGGCTCAAACGGCAGCAGCGCAAGCAGCTGATCCACATAAGCCGCCATCTTCTTCGCCCGGCCGGGACGCCACGCCCAAACAGACGGGCTCACATAATCCACCACCGGAATATGCGGCGCTTTCTTGCGCACACGCTTGGCCACATTATGCGTAAAATCCGGAGAGTCGATGATAAGCAGCAAATCCGGCTGCTCGGCAATCACTGCATCAACTGTCTGATGCACGCGGCGAATAATGGTCGGCAAACGCTCCAGAACAGCCGTGATGCCCATCACGGCAATATCATGCAGCGGGAAGATAGACTGAACACCCTGCGCAGCCATCCGCTCCCCACCAAGCCCGCAAACCTCAAGGCGATCCCCAATGCGTGCCCGCAAGGCTTTGATCACCTCAGCACCAAGCTGATCACCGGATTCTTCACCAACAACAAAGAACAGTTTGAACGGCTTTATGGCTTCCAACTCGCTCATGTGTCAGCCTCTTCGCCGCGTGTACAGCCATAAAGAAACACACCCAGCTCATCGCAGAGGCGCTCAACTTCATCGCGATGAGCAACAAGCACACGCCCGGCCTCCACGCAAACGCCTTGCAGCTGCGCCTCAGCGGCTTTCCGAATAGTTTGCGGCCCAATGCCCGGCATATCCAAACGCAGGTCCTGCTGCGGCTTAGAACACTTCACAAGCACACCCGCAGCCCCCTTAGAGCGAACACGCCCGTTTTCACGCAAGACCGCAACACGCTCAAGCATGGCATCCGTGCCTTCCGCCCCTTCAACCGCCACAACGCGCGCATTAACAGCAATCGCACCTTGCCCGATATCCAGCCGTCCAAGTGCATCCACCGCCTCAATAGCAAGCGTCATATCACTCAAGGCTTTTTTGCTCGGCTTAGGACCAGCCACATGCCCCGGGCTTGCAACCAGTTCAGGAGCAACTTCATGAGCACCAACCACGTGCAGTCCCTCTCGCTCAAATATCCCAGCAACTTTCACCAACAGATGATCATCACCACCAACCACAGCAGCAATAATACGCGGCAAGCGCCACATCGTACCAAAATCCCCAAGGATGGACGTAAAATCCGGGCGCCGCTGCACACCGCCGATCAAAACAACGTCACGCACGCCTTTAGATTTCAGCGTCGAGAACAGCTTACCAATCTGCCCCCAGCCAAGCTCGACGGGATTAAACGCAGAAAGGGAGGCATCTGCCTCCCCCTTAATCGCGATGGTAACGACTTCACGTCCTTGCGCCATAGCTGAACGAATGACCAAACCCGGTAAGTCGCCACCACCAGCAATCACAGCAATAGGTGCCTGTTTCACCATGAACTCAAAACAGACCCTTATTCGCCATTGTTGCGCGGCGTACAGAACCGGCGCTTCTCATCTTCCAGCATGAACGACGTCATCGTCTGCACACCTTCAAACTCAGCATATTTGGTGCGCGCAGCCTCAGCGCGGGACCGCAGCGTTCCTTCCTCGCTGTTGAAGACTTCCTTATAGGCTCCACGAAGAGCATGGATTTCTTCACGAGAGAAGTTGCGGCGCTTCAAACCAATCAGGTTAAGTCCGGCCAGGCGCGCACGATCACCAATAACGGAACCATAAGGGATCACATCAAACTCAACGCCGGTCAAACCACCAACGATGGCATGCGAGCCAACACGGCACCACTGACGCACAGCAGACAGACCACCAAAGATCACGAAGTCTTCAACTTCCACATGACCGGCAAGCGTCGCATTGTTCGCCAGAATGACGTTGTTGCCCACGATGCAGTCATGCCCCACATGGGTGCCCATCATGAACAGACCGCCATTGCCAACCCGCGTGACACCACCACCTCCGGCTGTGCCAGGATTCATGGTCGCATGCTCACGGATCTGGTTGTCTTCACCGATCTCCAGAAGCGTATCTTCGCCGGAAAACTTCAGATCCTGCGGCTGATGCCCCAAGCTTGCAAACGGAAAGACCTTGGTCCGGGCACCGATAGTTGTCCGTCCAGCGATCACCACATGTGAAACAAGCTCTACATCATCGCCAAGTGTTACCTTGGGCCCCACCATGCAGTAAGGACCGATCTTGACATTCTCTCCAAGTACGGCCCCATCCTCGATAATTGCGGTGGGATGAATCTGTTGCATCAATGACCTCAATTCGCCTCGTCTGAATCGACAAGCATCGCGCTGATTTCAGCTTCAGCGACCTTCTGACCATCAACCATTGCAACACCTTCAAACTTCCAGATGGTTGCGCGGTTGCGGATCTTCTTCACATGAAAGCGGACCTGATCACCAGGAACCACTGGCTTACGGAACTTACACTTATCGATGGTCATAAAGTAAACCAGAGAAGGCACATCCGTCTTTTCACGGGCATGAACGCAAAGCGCACCAGCAGTCTGAGCCATCGCTTCGATAAGCAGAACGCCCGGCATCACAGGCTGGCTAGGAAAATGCCCCTGAAAATGTGGCTCATTGATGGTTACATTCTTGATACCAACACCAGAATTATCTCCGTCCATATCTACGATACGGTCGATCATCAGGAATGGATAGCGGTGGGGCAGCAGCTCCATAACCCGCATGATATCCGCAGCTTCCAGTGTTTTGGTCTCTACATCACTCATAATAATGCCTCAGCAATATTGGTTGGACTGGCGCTCATCTCTCTTAGAGACAGTGAGGACACGCCCTCCTCGTTCACCAGCCACCCCAGTTAACTATCGGGAGAAACTCCCGGTTCTAATCTGTTATTTCTTGCCGCTCTGCGACGTCAGGCGACGCAGTACGGTCATTTCCTTGAACCACTCACGGATCGGCCGCGCCGGAACACCACCATAACGCCCACCTGGCGCCAGATCGTCGTGTACGGCGCTCACACCTGCAACCTGAGCACCCATTCCAATGCGAACATGACCGGAAACACCAGACTGCCCACCCAGAACGACATAATCCTCAAGGGTCGAACTTCCAGAGATCCCCACTTGAGAAACAATCACACAGTGCTTGCCGATATTCACGTTGTGGCCAACCTGAACCTGATTATCAATCTTGGTTCCATCGCCCACAGTCGTATCACGGTTCGCACCGCGGTCTATACAGGAGCCAGCACCAATTTCAACATCATTTCCTAGCACAACTCGGCCCAGCTGGGGAACCTTGATATGTCCGCCTGGACCCATCGCAAAGCCAAAGCCATCCTGCCCCAAGCTTACGTTTGGGTGAATAATGACACGGTCGCCAAGCACACAATGCTGCAGGCTGGCACTTGCTCCGATGGAACAGTTCTCACCTAACTGACAGTTGGCAGCAATCACAGCATTCGGACCAATGCGAGACCCGGCCCCAATCACCACACCAGCACCAATCACAGCACCTGCTTCAACAACAACGCCTTCGCCCAGCTTTGCACTTTCTTCAACATAAGCACGCGGACTGATGGAAGTCTCACGGGTTACAGAAAGTGGCCGCATAGCGTCAGGGTAAAGCTCTGCCAGAACCTTCGCGAGCGAGCGATACGGCTCCTTAGAAAGCAGCGGAACAACGCCCTCAGGAACCTTATCCAAATGCTTTTTGCTCACAAGACAAGCAGTTGCCTTGGTGTCTTCAAGCTGATCCAGATACTTGGGGTTATCGATGAACACAAGCGTTCCGGGAACGCCTTCATCCAGCGGAGCGACACCAGAAATGGTCAGCTCACGATCACCACGAACAATCTCCGCTCCAGCCCATTCAGCAACTTGCTTAACTGTTATTGTTTGAGCTTCAGGGAAGAAAACCGGGCTCATTTCAGACTGATTTGATGGTTCTGTCATAGGGTCCTACAAAAAAAATCGGCCGCCGAGGGTTTCGGCGACCGATTATATTCAAATTTTAAGCGGATCAGAAGCGTGTACCACCGCTGAGCTTGAATACCTGCGTTTCATCAACATCGTTTTTGAGCACAGGCCAAGCAAAGTCAGCACGCAGCGGTCCAAACGGAGACTGCCACAGCACGCCAAAGCCGACAGACGCACGAAGATCAAAGTCCTCTGACTGGATCTTGCCTGGTGTCGCGCTTCCACCTGGGTTTGTGATCGCATTTGCAAGATCACTATCAACACCCCACAAGGAACCTGCATCAGCAAACACAGCACCTGACAAACCAAGCTCTTCCGGGAAGACCGGGAATGGGAACTGACCTTCAACGGTAGCAGCTACATAGTATTTACCACCAAGAGCGTCACCACCCACCTCATCGCGAGGACCGTAACCGTTCGTAGCAAAACCACGAATGCGATCAGGTGAGCCCTGGAACTGATCAGTCACACGTAGACGATTACCGATGGACTCAATGTAACCAGCTGAGCCTTTCACAAGACCAACAAGGCCCCATTCAGCATAAAGCTCTTCAAATGCGCTCGCTTTGAACTGGCCGCGAAGATACTGAGACTGCCCACCAAGACCAGCAACTTCTTGCTCATAAGTAGCAAGATACCCATCACGCGGATTCAGGTTGTTGTCCAATGTGTTGTAAACAAGTGAGAAACCGGCAAGAGACGTAGTGTACTCGCCGAGAGAGTCACAGACACCCAAAGATACACCGTCTGCACAATCGTTAATGCCATTGGAGTCACTACGTGTCAGATCACGCTGATAAAGCTTGTAGAACAAGTTCAGCGTCAACTCGTCTTCACGAAGAGGAAGGCCAAAATTGACCGCACCACCAGTTGTCTGCTCATCATATGCACGAGAGCTATTCTGATTGTATACCCGACGGTAAACATCCAGACCTGCAGAGATACGGCGTCCCATGAAGAATGGCTCAACAAACTTGAACTCATACTTCTGGTTATCGGTACCACCACCAACAGCAGCTTTAACGTACTGACCACGACCAAGGAAGTTGCGCTCGGTGATGGAGATATCACCGATCACACCATCAGAGGTGGAGTAACCCACACCAAATGAAACTTCACCGGTTGGCTGCTCTTCAACATCCACATTAATGATCACACGGTCAGGAGCACTGCCCTGCTGACGGGTAATGCGAACATTTTCGAAATAGCGGGTATTGCGCAGACGACGTTCAGCCTTGTCCAACAGAATACGGTTATATGCATCACCTTCAGCAAGATCAAACTCGCGGCGGATTACGTATTCGCGTGTGCGGTCGTTACCACGAACATTGATACGCTCGATGTAAACACGAGGACCTTCTTCGATCAGGTAAGTGATCGAAACAGTCTTATTCTCGTAATCACGCTCACCACGAGGGCGAACCTGAGCGAACGCGTAGCCTGCTTTGGAAACTTCCAGCGTCAGAGCTTCAAGCGTCTTTTCAACTTCGAGAGAGTTGTAAGTATCGCCAGATTGCGTACGCAGATACTGACGCATAGCTTCTGGGTCGATCGCGGATAGAGAGGTATCGATTTCGATATCACCGAACTCGTACTGCTCACCTTCATCAACAGTGAAAGTCACGTAGAAGATGTTCTGCTCACGGTCCAGATCTGCAACGGCAGAAACAACGCGGAAGTCAGCGTAACCCTTCTGGTAGTAGAACTGACGCAGAGCTTCCTGATCCACCTCAAGGCGGTCTGGATCATAAACGTCGGTTGTACGCAACCAGCCGAGGAACCCACTTTCACGGGTCTGGATTTGCTCACGCAAGTAGCCGTCGGAGAAAGCTTTGTTACCAATGAAGGAAATACGGGCAACGCCAGTTTTATCACCTTCTTCGATTTCAAAAACCAGGTCCACACGGTTATTAGCGCGCTCAATAATCTTCGGCTCAACAGACGCACGATAGCGACCGGAGCGACGATAAGCTTCCAGAAGGTTCTGAGCATCAGACTGAACACGCGCCCGTGTCAGCATGGAACGCTCGGAAGAACGAACAACTGATTGCAGAGCCTGGTCTGTCAGTCGCTTGTTACCTTCGAAGGAGATTTTGCCGATAACTGGGTTTTCTTTAACATCAACAACAAGAGTGCCGCCGCGCTGCTCAATGGAAACATCAGCAAACAGACCGGTCGCATAAAGCGTGGTCAGGCTCTCGTCGATATCAATTGCAGAAAACGATTTTCCTGGACGGATAGTCAGGTAGTTACGAACTGTTTCATCTTCGATGCGGGTAGCACCGTTGACGACAATCTTGTTAACCACCGCGGCCTCGGCAACCCCTGCTCCGATGAACGGAACCCCAACCGGAGCAACTGTACTAGTAGCTGCAACGGCCATTGCCAAAAGCGACACACGTGACAGGTTCTTAAATGACTGCATAGAACTGCTATGCCTTTTATTTTCAGCCTGAAGTTGCACTAGTCCCCTGATCCTCAGATCACTAATGCGCTTCAGGGTAATGGATAGAATCTGAAACACCTAGGAACTTTGTACAAGGTTTTCAGAGTAAAGCAAGGCGCCACAACCGGATTTAATGCAATTTGCCCAATCCTTTGCTCAGGCTTTGGTTACGCAACTTACCTAAGAGCCGATTATCGACCGCAGATCATTCCAGGTCGCAAAAACCATTAGAAGTAGAACCAGAGTGATTCCGATACGGAACCCGAAATCCTGCAGTTTTTCACTCAACGGCTTCCCCCTTACAATCTCGATGATGTAGTACAGCAAGTGCCCCCCATCCAGCATGGGAACCGGCATGAGGTTGAGTAAACCAATAGAAATTGACAAAACTGCGGTAAGGTTAATTAGCGGTAAAATACCATGGGTCGCAACTTGCCCTGAAATTTGCGCTACGCGAATCGGACCACCCAGTTGATCCGGATCTTCTTTACCAAGGAAGAGACCGCCAATATAACCCAATGTCCTGTCTAGAATATACCATGTCTCTTTTACCCCTTCACCTACGGCTTCCACGGGGCCAAATCGCTTCACTATGATATCTTCTTGGGAAGTATTCCTCTGAATACCCAGAATGCCAACTTTCTGAGTGTTTCCAAAACCATCACTGATTTCCTGCAGTTCCGGCGTTGCCGTCAATCGTTCAATCGCATCACCGCGCTCAACATCGATTTCCATCGGAACGCCTGCGCTCGCAGTCACGAGACGCTGAACATCGCTGAAGCTCTCTACAGGGCTGCCATCAATGGCAACAATCAGGTCCCCTGGCATCATGCCAGCCATCTCGGCAGCACTGCCCGGACGCACCTGATCCACACGCGGCAATGTTTCGTATTTTCCTAAAAATCCAAACATTGCTGCAAAGATAAGAATAGCGAGGATAAAATTGGCAATAGGCCCTGCGGCCACAATTGCGGAGCGCTGCCACGGGTTTTTTGCAAAGAATGCAGTCCGGCGCGTCTCTTCATCCATTCTGGCCTGTTCATCGCGATCCGGAACACTTGCAGCATTCTCATCACCGGAGAACTTCACATAGCCACCCAGCGGGATGGCGCAAACCTTCCAGCGCGTACCGTGCTTGTCATCACGGCCAAACAACTCCGGTCCAAACCCGACTGAAAACGCAAGAACCCTGACGCCGCACCAACGCGCAACGAGGAAATGCCCTAACTCATGGAAAAACACGACCACGGTAAGCACAGCCAAGAAAGGGATGATGACTCCGAGCGAACCACCAAGAACTGAACTCAGAACGTCCATGCGAACAGCCTTACCTTATTTTTTAAAGGAAGCGCCGGATTAGGCGGCCATCTTCCCAATAACTTCGTTTGCAACTCGACGCGCTACCTGATCCAACTGAAGAATCTCCTCCAGCTGATCCGAACAATCTAGCATATTTTGCGTATGAAGCCGATTCAGAACATCCTCAAGAAGCTCTGATATCTGCAGGAAATCGATCTTCCGTCCAAGAAACGCTTCCACGGCAACTTCGTCCGCTGCATTAAAAACAGTGCCTGCCCCGTCACCCATCTCCATCACACGCCGTGCGAGTGAAAGAGCAGGAAAACGCTCTAAATCAGGCTTTTCAAAGTCCAGACGCCCGATCATCCCCAGATCAAGATCCGCAACCGGAGCTGTCTTTCGGGTTGGCCAGGCCAGACAGTGAGCAATAGGTCCACACATATCCGGAACGGACATATGGGCCAATAATGACCCATCACAATATCTAACCATCCCATGGACAATTGATTGTGGATGGACCACCACATCCAGCTGATCCGACGTAATCGGGAACAAATGGAAAGCCTCAATCAGCTCCAAACCCTTGTTCACCATGGAGGCACTATCAATGGTGATGCGCTGCCCCATGGACCAGTTAGGATGCTTCAAAGCCATCTCAGGCGTAGCAACCCGCATCTCGTCCAGCGTGGATTTACGGAACGGCCCACCAGATGCAGTCACAATCACCTTGTCGACGGCTTTAGGGTCATCCTGCTCAAACACCTGAAAGATCGCATTATGCTCAGAGTCCATTGGCAGCAGCTTGGAGCCGTGCTTCTCAGTCAGGTCACACACAATGGTGCCCGCACAAACCATGGTCTCTTTGTTGGCCAGCGCAATATTGCTGCCAGCCTTGATGCCTTCAACGGTCGGCTCAAGCCCTGCAGCGCCAACCATGGCAGAAACAAGCAGATCAACTTTCTGGCCTGCAGCCTCTAGCACCGCTGCACGGCCTGCAGAAACCTCAACACCAGAACCAGCCAGAGCGGCTTTCAGTTCGTCATACTTGCTGGCATCGCCAATCACAGCACGTTTTGCATTGGTTTCGCGGCACGCTTTGGCAAGTGCCTCAACATTCCGGCCCGCAACAAGTGCGTTGACCTCATAGCGCTCAGGGCTGTGGGCGATAACTTTGAGCGTACTGGCTCCAACCGATCCGGTTGCTCCCAACACTGAGAGGGACTTTGTCATATCAACAACCCTTGCAAATCAAACAGTCAGCACATGAAGCTGCAAACAGGCATCCTTAGGATGCAAAGAGCATCAACCCAGCGTTTGGATTAAACAGCTGACCGCCAAGCACAACACCAATCACATAGGAGAACACTGCAGCAGCAACAAGACCATCCACACGATCAAGCAGGCCACCATGCCCCGGAATGAGACGGCTGGAATCCTTGACTTTAAAGCGACGTTTCATGGAGCTTTCAAACAGATCACCAAGCTGGGAGACCGCAGAAAGCACAACTGCAAGACCAAACGCCCAAATCAGTTGAGATCCACCGACAACAGCAACAAAACCCATTCCCAGCAGGGAAGAGAAGAAAACGCCGCCAAGCGCACCGCTCCAGGTCTTATTTGGTGAAACAGCAGGCCAGAGCTTAGGACCACCAAAGCTGCGACCACAGACATAGGCTGCAATGTCAGTGCCCCAGACCACGAGGAAGAGGTAAATGATGAAGAACAGTCCTTCATCCCCTTCCCGCAATGCCAGAAGCGAAACAAAAGTCAGGCCTGCATAAACAAAGCCTTCACTCACCCAGCGCGAAATACGGTCGAAACCGCCAGCGCTATAGAGCACCACAGCACCAGCAATCAGCGCACCGGCAATCCAGAGCGGCTGAGCCTGAAAATAGGCAAATCCAATAAACAGAAGAAATAGGTAACCCAACAGCACAACAGGGCGCTGGGTGTTTTGCAGAATGATCTTGTACCATTCCCAATAAACAATCAGCATACCAACCAGCACAAGACCGGCAAACCAGAAACCACCTGCCCATGTCAGCGCCAAGGCGACAGGAGCTAGAATAACTGCGGAAAGAGCGCGTACCAGCAAATCAGGGTTTGCAGTAAGTACGCGCCGGATAATTCCTCCGGAGGCGCCTTCAGAATTGTTCTGATTGTTTTTATCAGGCATTACGTCCCAGTCGCGTCAGAGCTCAAACCCCCGTACCGCCGGTCGCGGTTAGAGAACGCCAGCAAAGCATCGTCAAAAGCACCTGAATCGAACTCAGGCCAGGGCGTAGGAGCGAAATAGAATTCGGCATATGCTGCCTGCCACAACAGGAAGTTGGAAAGACGCTGCTCTCCCCCCGTGCGGACAATGAGGTCCGGATCCGGCATTTCATGGGTATCCAGACAAGCACTGACATCATCCTCCCCGATGTCAGCAGCCTTCAACTCACCAGCTTCCACGCGTTCGGCCAGCTTACGGGCAGCCCGGACGTATTCGTCCCGCGCACCGTAGTTAAAAGCAATCACCAGAACCAACCCGGTGCAATGCGCAGTTTTCTGCTCCGCATCATTAAGCAGGGTCAGCATGGATTTATCGAGATTTTCCTTGGACCCGATAACGCGAACCTTCACATTGGCTTTCACCAGATCTTTAAGGTCGTCGTAAACAAACCGGCGCAGCAGAGCCATCAGGAAGGAAACTTCCTGTTGCGGGCGCGACCAGTTCTCAGAGGAAAAACTAAACAGCGTCAGGTAGGAGATCCCGCGCTTTTGTGCGTGTTTAACGGCTTCGCGCAGTGTTTTCACACCGCGCCGATGCCCTTCAGTACGCGGAAGACCACGGCGCTGAGCCCAACGCCCATTGCCATCCATGATGATGGCGACGTGACGAGGCACACTCAAAAGTCCGATGTCGGAATTTGTATCTACTGCCTCAAATTCAACAGTCGCCGTCATATAGTCCCCGCTCTCAAACAGGATTAAACCTGCTTGATCTCCTGTTCTTTTTTGGCAAGTACGGAATCGACTTCGCCAATGATGTCGTCGGTCATCTTCTGAACCATGTCAGAAGCAGAACGCGCATCGTCTTCGCTCATTTCACCAGCTTTTTCGAGCTTTTTGATGGTGTCCATACCATCACGGCGAACATGACGTGCAGCGATCTTTGCTTGCTCGGCATATTTATGCGCAACTTTGACGAGTTCTTGACGACGCTCTTCATTAAGCTCAGGAATTGGCAGACGCAGGATCTGACCATCCACAACAGGGTTCAGACCAAGGCTGGATTCACGGATTGCCTTTTCAGTGGCAGCAACCATGGACTTGTCCCAGACCTGAACAGAAAGCATGCGAGGCTCTGGAACACTTACTGTTGCGACCTGGTTGATCGGCATTGGAGCGCCATAAGCGTCCACACTGATTGTGTCCAGCATACTTGCAGAAGCACGACCAGTACGAAGACCAGCAAATTCATGCTTCAAAGCTGTGATCGCACCATTCATGCGGCGGTCAAGATCGTCATAGTCCAGCTCTGACATAATTTCCTCTTTCACCTATCATTTATCGGACCGGCTTCCGAAAATTGAAAACCGGCCCAGGTCAAATTCTAACTTTAAAAACGCCAGTTGACGTTGATCAGTCTTCAATGACCGTAAATAGCCCCTGCCCGCGCAGCACATTAACAAGCGCGCCGGAGGTCTTGATGGAAAAGACAACTACAGGAATAGAGTTGTCTCGGGCAAGTGCAATCGCGGTCGCATCCATGACTTTCAGGTTCTTTTCAAGAACTTCCCCTGGTGTAAGCGTCTCAAAACGCTTCGCATCAGGCTTCAGCTTAGGATCAGCGTCATAAACGCCATCAACACTGGTGCCCTTAAGGAACACATCACACTGCATCTCTGCCGCGCGCAGCGCCGCACCAGAATCAGTGGTAAAGAACGGATTGCCCGTACCACCAGCAAACAGAATAACGTCCCCGTCTTCCATGTAACGCTCTGCACCGCGCTGAGTAAAGCTCTCACAAATGGAAGGAACCGGAACAGCAGAAAGCACACGCGCCTGAATACCGCGCTGACGCAGGGCATCGGCAAGCGTGAGCGAGTTCATGATTGTCGCCAGCATACCCATGTGGTCACCGGTGACGCGGTTTCCGCCTTTGGCTGCCAAAGCCACACCACGGAAGATGTTACCACCACCAACAACGATGCCGAACTGCGCACCCAGGTTTACAGCCTCTGAAATTTCCGCTGCGACCCGTTCAACCACCTTTGGATCGATGCCAAAGTCCTGGTCGCCCATCAGCGCTTCCCCTGAAAGTTTCAGAAGAACTCGTTTCCAGCGAACACCATCAGACATAGTAAACCTCTTTTCATGCATCCAATACAAAGAGGGCGTCGACTGAGTCGACGCCATCAATAAATTATTTACCAGCAGCAGCAGCGACTTCAGCTGCGAAATCTGTTTCTTCTTTTTCAATACCTTCACCAAGGGCAATGCGAACAAAGCCGGTGAGTTTGATTGGAGAACCGATTTCTTTAGCTGCTTCTTCAACGGCCTTCTCTACAGTCAGATCAGGGTTGATAACGAAAGACTGCTTAACCAGTGTAACTTCTTCATAGAACTTACGCAGGCGACCTTCAACCATCTTTTCGATGATGTTTTCAGGCTTACCGGACTCACGAGCCTGTTCCATGTAAACAGTGCGCTCACGCTCAACTGCTTCTGGGTCCAGTTCGTCAGTGTTCAGTGCCATTGGGTTGGTCGCAGCAACGTGCATTGCGATCTGCTTGCCCAGCGCTGCCAGCTTGTCTGCATCGCCTGCAGATTCAAGACCAACCAGAACACCGATCTTGCCGAGGCCTTCGCCAGCAGCGTTGTGCATGTAAGAAGCAACAACACCTTCGGAAACAGACAGACCAGCAGAACGACGAAGGGTCATGTTTTCACCGATGGTGCCAACAGCTTCCTTGATTTCGCCTTCAACGGTACGGTCTGTGCCTGGGTAAGGAGCAGCAGCCAGCTTCTCAACGTCGCCATCAACGGTAAGAGCGGTCGCAGCAATGTCACGAACCAGTTTCTGGAAGTTGTCGTTACGTGCAACGAAGTCTGTTTCGGAGTTAACCTCAACAACAACAGCTTTGCTGCCTTCAGCTGCAACTGCAACAAGACCTTCAGCTGCAACACGGCCTGCTTTTTTAGCAGCCTTTGCAAGGCCTTTGGTGCGCAGCCAATCAACTGCAGCTTCCATGTCGCCGCCTGTTTCTTTCAGGGCAGCTTTACAATCCATCATGCCAGCACCGCTAGTTTCGCGGAGCTCTTTCACCATAGCAGCGGTAATGCTCATCGTACGCCTCATGGACGGGAGTGTGTCTAAAAAAATCGGAGGAAACCGACTTCCCTACGGATCTATCCGATTTATCGCATAGCGATTGTGACGGTTCGGCGCATGCGCACAAACAATCACATAAAAACTGGAGGGGAAGCGCATAAATGCGCTTCCCGAGAGAAAACCTTAGCCTTCGCTCTTGTCAGCAGCAGCTTCTTCAGAAGCTTCTTCAGCAAGTGCAGGCTCTTCAAGGAGTTCTTCAGATTCGCCGAGATCGATACCCATGGAACCGGATGCGCGTGCGATGCCGTCAATAGCAGCGCGAGCGATCAGATCGGTGTAAAGGGTAATTGCACGACCAGCATCATCGTTACCCGGAACAGGGTAAGTGATGCCATCTGGATCACAGTTGGAATCCAGGATCGCAGCAACTGGAATGCCCAGGCGACGAGCTTCCTGAATTGCGTTAGCTTCGCGGTTGGTGTCGATAACAAAGATCAGGTCCGGAATACCGCCCATGTCTTTAATACCACCAAGGTTGCGCTCAAGCTTCTGACGCTCACGGTCAAGGAACAGACGCTCTTTTTTGGTCATGCGGTTTGCATCACCACCGTCGAGCAGCTCTTCAACCTTACGCAGACGCTGGATAGACTGAGAGATCGTCTTCCAGTTGGTCAGCATGCCGCCGAGCCAACGAGCGTTGACGTAGTACTGAGCAGAGTTGCGAGCAGCTTCTGCAACAGCTTCCTGAGCCTGGCGCTTGGTACCAACCAAAAGCACGCGACCACCAGCAGCAACAGTGTCAGACACAGCTTTAAGAGCCTGGTGCAGAAGTGGAACTGTCTGACCAAGATCAAGAATGTGAATGTTGTTGCGAACACCGAAGATGTAGTTGTTCATCTTTGGGTTCCAGCGGTGCTTCTGGTGACCAAAGTGTACGCCTGCTTCAAGCAGCTGGCGCATGGTAAAATCAGGCAAAGCCATGCCTTTATTCTCCTTAGTTTTCCGGTTTAATCCTCCGCAGGGCAGCACAACCGTGCAACTCTCTAACCGGATGGAGCTCGCCACAAGGACAAACCCCGCCCTGCGTGCGGGATGGGGCGCTTATAGAACCCCTTTTCAAGAAGATCAAGCACTCAAGGTTTAAGATCAACATATAGGCCCGATTTAGTAAATCAGATCCCCCCTCACCGCGCTCTCGCAACCAGAAAGTTTACCCCTCAAACCAAAGCAACCTGTTGCGAAACCAAACTGTGGGTATGCGCATTACATATTATGTTTTTGGAAAAATTCATGGTTAACAAATCATCAACAAAAAGACTCAATTCGGACACATTTCAATATGGCACTGAAGAAACTCGTCGTAGCAGCACTTATTGCTATGACACTGGGCGGCTGCGCCAAAACCATCAAGCTTTCTGACGTTGATGCAAAGACAATCTCCAAATCCGCGGTAAAACCCGTCAAGAACCGGCATGTGAAAGAGAGCCACATCAATACCCATGGCATCCAGCATGGCCTTCTGGGTGTTGTTGTGACAACTGCCATGAATGCAGCCTCCGGCGCGTATGGCGAGATGGCCTCCATTCCGGCAGCAAAGCACGACCCACAAACCGCCATGCGCGAACGGTTGACCAAATATCTGCAGAAAACCCACAAGTTCCGCTTTAAGGGTACGATCAAGGGCCCATACAGCAAGCCAACCATCAGTGAGGAACAACGCGCAAAAGCCCTCACCAAGCTTGCCAGAGAAACCGGCTACTCCGGCTATTACCTGGATGTATCAACGGTCTTCTATCAGTCAATAATGGAAGGCGCAGGCTGGTTCGCAGATCTCGCCTACCGTTACCGCGGACGCGCGCTTCTCGTTTCAGCAAAAGACGGCAAGATCCTCGCCGCATCCACCTGCGACGTGACTGATCATTCAGATCTATCTGATCTGGCAGGCAAAGGACAAAAGAGCGTAGACCGCTTCGCCAGAAACCTTGGTTACGCTTGTGCTGAACAAGTCATCCAAAAAATCTTCTAAGACAGAAGTGAATGGCATGACCACCAATCAACGTAACATGCCCTGAAATAACAAACCCCGCCGAACATCTTCAGCGGGGTTCTTTTGTGCAAATGCCAATGCAGACTAAGACATCTGAACGTCCATCACACCGGGGAGCGTTTTCAGCGCACCCGAAAGCTGAGGGGAGAGCTGATAATTGCCCGGCAGTTTGACCTCCACCTCACGCTGACCATCATCCAGCAGCACAACGCAGCTCACTTCACCATCCCCACCGCGGCGCAACTGACGCTGCAGGCTCGCAATCGGCTCATCAGAGCCAAGGAAGATGCGAAGGGTCCGATGCACCCTGCCCGCCACTTTCTCTAGCGGCTCCACTTGCGAGATGCGAACGCTGACTTCCTCGTCCCGCATATCCGCCTGCACCAACAGTACGACAGAAGCCCCCGGCTCCAGAAGATCGCGGCACTGGTTCAGCGTTTCGGAGAACATCACCGCTTCATACTGCCCGGTCGGGTCCGAGATGCGCACAATACCCATCTGGTTTCCGGTGCGCGTCTTGCGCTCCTGCTTGGCAGTAACCGTGCCTGCCAGACGCCCGGCGGAAGAACCAGCCTTCACCGAGCGCTCAAAGTCCTTCCAAAGCTGCACACGCAATTTGGTAAAGAGCTCACGGTATTCATCCAGCGGGTGTGCCGAGATATAGAAGCCAACGGCAGCATGCTCTTTCTGCAAGCGCTCCGACGGCAACCATGGATCGGTCGGATTAAGGATCAATGGCTCAGGAGCGTTGTCACCGCCAAAGAAGTCGTTCTGCCCCGAATTCTTATTCTCTTCTGTACGCTGCGCCATGCCGATGATGCGATCAAGACCATCCAGCAACTGGGCGCGGTTTGGATTGAGCTCATCAAAGGCACCAGCAGAGATCAGGTTTTCGATGGTGCGCTTATTCAGAACCTTCGGACTGATGCGGGTCGCAAAGTCGGCCAGATCCTTGAATGGTTCGTCGCCGCGCACCTCTACGATATGCTCTACAGCCTGCTCACCCACGCCTTTGATCGCGCCCATGGCGTAAACAATCTTGCCGTCCTGCACATCAAAGTGCACACCGGATTTATTGACGTTCGGCGGCACCACCTCAATGCCCATACGCATCGCTTCCTGACGGAAGTCACTCAGCTTATCAGTGTTGCCAAGATCGAGCGTCATGATACCGGCCAGGAACTCCACCGGATAGTTCGCTTTGAGCCAGGCCGTCTGATAAGCCACCAGCGCATAAGCAGCCGCGTGTGATTTGTTAAAGCCGTAGTTCGCGAACTTAGCCACCAGGTCGTAAATCATACCGGCCTGGTCTTTATCCACCTTCTGCTCAACAGCACCCTCAACGAAGCGGGCACGCTGGATCTCCATTTCAGAGGCGATCTTCTTACCCATCGCACGGCGCAGCAAATCCGCTTCACCGAGAGAGTAACCAGAAAGCACCTGCGCGATCTGCATCACCTGCTCCTGATAAACGATAATACCGTTCGTCTCTGTCAGGATCGGCTCCAGCAACGGGTGAAGATAATCAGGCTCCTGCTCGCCATGTTTCACGGCGTTGTAAATCGGAATGTTGTCCATCGGGCCCGGACGATACAGAGCCACCAGCGCAACGATATCTTCAAAGCGGTCAGGCCGCATACCCGCAATCGCGCGGCGCATGCCCTGACTTTCCAGCTGGAACACACCAACGGTCTCACCCGCCGCCAGAAGCTTATAGGTCAGCGGATCATCGATCGGGATCTCTTCAATCTTCACTTCGATGCCGCGCTTCTTGATATGCGAAACCGCCGTATCAATCACCGTCAGCGTTTTGAGGCCAAGGAAGTCAAACTTCACCAAACCGGCAGCTTCCACCCACTTCATGTTGAACTGGGCAACCGGCATGTCAGAGCGCGGATCTCGGTAAAGCGGAACCAGCTGTTCCAGTGGACGGTCGCCAATCACCACACCCGCTGCGTGAGTAGACGCGTGACGGTAAAGACCTTCCAGCTTCATCGCCATTTTCAAAAGACGATCAACAACCTCTTCCTGCTTGGCAGCTTCACGAAGCCGAGGCTCCTGCTCCAGCGCCTCAGGCAAAGTACATGGGTTGGCCGGGTTACCAGGCACCAGCTTACTCAAGCGATCCACCTGACCATATGGCATCTGTAGAACACGGCCCACATCGCGCAGCACCGCCTTGGCCTGCAGCGTTCCGTAGGTAATGATCTGCGCCACCTGCTCGCGGCCATACTTGCGCTGCACATACCGGATCACTTCTTCTCGCCGGTTCTGGCAGAAGTCGATATCAAAGTCCGGCATGGACACACGTTCCGGGTTCAGGAAGCGTTCGAACAGAAGCGAGAACCGCATAGGGTCAAGGTCAGTAATGGTGAGTGACCACGCAACCAGCGACCCCGCACCGGAACCACGCCCCGGCCCCACCGGAATATCTTCGTTCTTCGCCCACTTGATAAAGTCCGCAACGATCAGGAAGTAGCCTGGGAACTTCATGCGGATAATGATGCCCAGCTCGTAGTCCAGACGGTCCCAGTAATCTTTCTCTTCCAGATCCGGTGCCAGACCATGCACATCAAGACGCGCCTGCAGGCCTTCTTTCGCCTGACGGGTCAGCTCTTCCGCCTCTGCCCGTTCTGCTTCTTCAGCATCGGCATCTGCCCCGGCAAAGCGCGGCAGGATTGGCGCGCGTTTCAACGGGCGATAATGACAGCGCTGCGCAATCACAACAGAGTTCTCAAGCGCCTCCGGCAGATCGGAGAACAGCTCCATCATCTGTTCGCGGGTCTTGAAACAGTGCTCCGGTGTCAGCTGGCGTCGGTCGGTCTCAACAAGAACGCGACCTTCAGAAATCGCGATCAGAGCATCGTGTGCTTCATAATCATCCGGGTTCGGGAAGAACGCTTCGTTGGTCGCGACAATTGGAATATTCAATTCATAGGCAAGGTTCAGGAGCTCAGGCTCAACATCTTCCTCGCCCTTCATATTGTGGCGTTGCAGCTCCACATAGAGGCGATCCCCAAACGTGTTCTGCAACAGCTCCAGACGGGATTTGGCAAGGTCAACATGCCCTTCACGAAGCTGAGAGTTGATCGGCCCTTCACTCGCACCCGTCAAAACAATCACGCCACCTGATTTATTCAGCACGCGCGAAATGGGAACATTCGCCTTGAACCCCGGCTCCGTATCAAGGAACGCACGAGACACCAGATCCATCAGGTTCTCGTAGCCCTCCTCATTCGCAGCGAGCAGTACCAGATCGCTCACCGCATCATCACCAGAGACATCGGGCTGATCTTCGAAGTTGACAGAGACCTGACACCCGATGATCGGTTGCATCCCGGCGCCAAAGGCTTTTTCAGAAAACTCCAGCGCACCAAAAAGGTTGCCGCTGTCCGTGATCGCCAGTGCGGGCTGCTCATCCTTGGAGGCAAGGTCAATCAGCTTGCCGATAGGCAATGCCCCTTCAAGCAGAGAGTAAGCTGAGTGAACACGGAGATGGACGAATCCTGGAGATGACATCTTGAGCCTTTTGGTTCGCAAGGTGTGCGCGACAGTAGCACCTCATTTGGAGGACCCAAAAGCAAAATGCAATTCCTTGGCAAATCGCACCACCGGTTATCCCGAGTTTCCCAACGCCTACTCCCAAGGAACTTACGGGAGCATCTGTGTCAGAGCATCACCCCACATCAGGCAGCTGCTTGCAAAAAGAACAATAGAACCGAATGCTGCTGTTTCACGAAGTACGAATGACATAACAAACACCCTCAATTTGAACTCTGTTTGTATCTGTTATGTTCTACCATTGTTCTCATTTGCACAACCCCTAATTCGGCTGGGTCAAACTCATAGTTAATGAGTGGTATACGCATATGTCCTGTGAAAGCAGAGCAAGCCAATTCCCTCATCAACTCAATGAGTTGAGAACTAGATCAAAGTTAATGCTGGAAGAAAAGGCGTGCGGTCACACGCTCTGGAAAGGAACTCGAGCCACAAGAACAACGGCATCAAAACGAGAACAGAGCCTCAAAACGCAAAATGCCAGCGACCGTATCGCTGGCATTTGATTCTTACTCAGACTTTCACAGAAAGCGCCCTAAGGCAGCTCCACCACTTTACCGTCGCGAAGCGTAATTCGGCGGTCCATCTGCTTGGCCAGTTCCAGATTGTGCGTCGCCAACAGCGCCGCCACACCGGAAGCGCGGACCAGTGCGGTCAGGGCCTCAAACACATACTGAGAAGTATTTGGATCAAGGTTTCCTGTCGGCTCATCTGCCAGCAGCACACGCGGTGCATTGGCAACTGCACGGGCAATGGCAACACGCTGCTGCTCACCACCGGAAAGCTCTGCCGGACGATGGCTCTCACGCTCAGCAAGACGCATATAGGAGAGCAACTGACACGCCCGCTCTTCAGCATCCTTGCGTTTCAGCCCGCAAATCATCTGCGGCAAAGCGATGTTCTCCAGCGCGGTGAACTCAGGCAGCAACTGGTGGAACTGATAGACGAACCCCACTTCAGTGCGGCGAATAGCAGTGCGCGCATCATCATTGAGCTTGGAGCACTCACGCCCGCCAATCATCACCTCACCGCTCTGCGGCTTCTCCAGCAGGCCTGCAAGGTGCATCAGCGTGGATTTACCGGCGCCAGACGGCGCCACTAGCGCAACCATCTCCCCCTCATAGAGATTGAGATCCGCGCCCTTCAGAATCTCCAGCTTGCTCTTGCCTTCATCATAGCTGCGAACCACGTTCTGCAGGCTGAGCACAGGAACACGCTCTTCACCTTCAAGCGAAACACCAGCAACCGGTTTTGTTGGTTTGTTCATCATTCGTAGCGCAAAGCCTCAACAGGATCGAGCCGGGCTGCGCGCCAGGCAGGGTAAATCGTAGCAAGCAGGCTCAACACAAGAGCCATGATCACAACACTCGCAGTCTCGCCTGGATCCATCTCAGCCGGAAGCTTGGAAAGGAAGTAGAGCTCAGGCGAGAACAACTCCGTCGCGGTCAGCCAGGAAATCGCCTGGCGAATGCTTTCAATGTTCCAGCACACCACCGTACCCAGAATGAAGCCAGCAAACGTGCCGATAGTACCAATGCTTGCACCAGTGATGATGAAAATCCGCATAACGGCACCGCGGGTCGCCCCCATGGTGCGCAGCACTGCAATGTCTCGGCCCTTGTCTTTCACCAGCATGGTCATACCGGAAATGATGTTAAGAGCCGCCACAAGAACAATCAGCGTCAGGATCAGGAACATCACGTTGCGCTCAACTTCAAGCGCAGAGAAGAACGTCATGTTGCGCTGGCGCCAGTCTGAAACAAACACAGGCCGCCCGGCTTCCTCTTCAATCATAGGACGCAGCGGACCAACAGCATCCGGGTCGTCTGCATAGACCTCAATGCCAGTCGCCAGACCTTCTTTGTTGAAGTAAAGCTGCGCTTCGTTGAACGGCATAAACGCGATGGTGCCGTCATATTCACTCATGCCAATCTGGAAGATTGCGGAGACAGGATAGCCCTTCACACGCGGTGTCATCCCCATCGGGGTGATACTGCCACGCGGGGTAATCACACGAACCGTATCCCCAACCGTCACACCAAGCTGGCGCGCAAGGCGGGAACCAATCGCGATGCCCTCGCCCTCGTCAAAGCCTTCCAGCGTACCAAGCAGAACATTGCCGGAAACAAGGTCCAGCTTATCAAGATCAGACTTGTGAACACCGCGAAACAAAGCGCCAAGATCAGCGCTCGGGCCGGAGATCATCGCCTGTCCTTCAACAAACGGCATGGCAAAATCCACACCGTCGATGCCAGCCAGCTTGACGGAGGTTTCCTGATAATCATTGAGCGGACTATCAATCGGCTGAACCAGCACGTGCCCGTTAATGCCAAGAATTTTGGTCAGCAGCTCTGTACGGAACCCATTCATCACCGCCATGACGATAATCAGAGTTGCAACGCCCAAAGTGATCCCCAAAAAGGAAAGACCGGCAATAATAGAAATGAAAGTTTCTTTGCGTCTGGAGCGCAGATAACGCCCTGCCAGCATCCACTCAAAGGGTGCAAACCACCGGTTCTTTCCGGGATGAGCCGCCTGAATCTCTGCCGTCATACTAGACTATTCTCCGTTTCCGCCTGTTCAACTACTCCGTGGAATATAGGGAGCGTGAAGAGCAAGTGCCATAAGCTCTGGCAAAAAGGCCCGGCAGCGGAAAGGCCGCCGGCACCTAGCATACCATTGAAGCTAGTGAGTTACCCCAAGCTTCACTAATATCAACCTTTTAAGGCAGAAATCAGTTTGTTGACAGCCGCTTCCGGGGTCAACATTTCGCGATCACCGGCTGCACGGTCTTTCACTTCCACTTCACCAGTCTTCAGACCACGTGGGCCAACAACCAGCTGATAAGGCAGACCAATCAGGTCCATGCTTGCAAATTTCTGGCCTGCACTGGTCTTGCGGTCATCATAAAGAACCTCAATGCCAGCTTTTTCCAGCTCAGCATAAACACTCTCACAAACCTCATCACACTCAGAACCGGCTTTCATGTTGATCAGACCAACATGGAACGGTGCCACTTCTTTCGGCCAGATAATGCCATCATCATCATGACAAGCTTCAATGATCGCGCCCAGCAAACGGGAAACACCGATGCCGTAAGAACCCATCTGAACAGGCACTTCCTTGCCTTCAGCGGTCATCACCTTCGCGCCCATTGGCTCGGAGTACTTGGTGCCAAAGTGGAAGATGTGGCCAACTTCAATACCGCGTGCAGACACTTTCTTGTCTTCCGCAACAGCACCAAACGCAGCTTCATCGTACATTTCGTCAGTCGCAGCGTATGGAGTGGTCCACTGCTCGATGATACCGGAAAGATCACCATCAAAGTCGGTGTCTTCACCTGGAATTGGCAGATCTAGAATGTCCTTGTCCAGGAACACTTCACTCTCACCGGTAGACGCCAGCACGATGAACTCGTGAGACAGATCACCACCGATTGGACCAGTGTCCGCTTTCATAGGAATAGCTGTCAGACCCATGCGCGCGAAGGTACGCAGGTACGCCACGAACATACGGCGATACGCTTCGGTTGAGCGCTCTTTGTCCAGATCGAAAGAGTAAGCGTCCTTCATCAGGAACTCACGACCACGCATCACACCAAAACGAGGACGCACTTCATCGCGGAACTTCCACTGAATGTGATAAAGGTTCAGCGGTAGATCCTTGTAGGAGCGCACGTAAGAACGGAAGATATCTGTGATCATCTCTTCGTTGGTTGGGCCAAAGAGCATTTCGCGCTCATGACGGTCCTCAATGCGCAGCATCTCTTTGCCATACGCATCATAGCGGCCACTTTCGCGCCACAGATCAGCTGGCTGAATGGTTGGCATGAGCAACTGCACCGCACCTGAGCGGTTCTGCTCTTCTTCAACAATACGTTGAATCTTGTTCAGCACACGGTGGCCAAGCGGCAGCCATGCATAAATCCCGGCTGACTGCTGACGGATCATACCAGCACGCAACATCAGGCGGTGCGATACAATCTCGGCTTCTTTCGGAGTTTCCTTCAAAATAGGCAGGAAATATCGGGACAAACGCATTAGTTTAACTCTTCAGTTTTTAAGGCTAGCAAGCTCAGGTTCACCACCAAGCTTCTCTTCTATGCCTTCTTAGCAAGCAGAACGCTCGTTGTAACTGCCAACATGGCTATATGCCAATTTTCTAAGAGACATTTCCCCATGCACGCGGCTTTTGGCCCACCCTTGCTGCTGCAGTGCACAGGATTTCCCAAAAATTATAGCTAAAATTTTAGGCAAGCAAAAAATTGCGGCGAATTGATACAAAATGATGACAAACAATTGTGATTACGCTAGTGTCTGTCCAACAACAAAAACAGCACCCTTAAGCGGTGTTGCAAGGTATCGCGATCTTTAGTCTTGGGAGGAAGGTTCTCGGGCGCCCGTTATGGTTGCAGCCGGCACTCTACGCAAGTGCAAAGAGAACATTTAGACGCGGAACTCGTTCTAATAGCAAGGCTTCGGCCTTGCTTTTTTTTCGCGGTTTTCCGCCATTTCCACTCAGTGAAACCTACTCAGCATAGCCGCAAGCAAACCACAAACACGCAAAAGCGCCTGCACGCATAACGTTATAGTCATCTCAGCACAAATCGGCCGGCCCCTGAAACGCAAAAAGCGATTCCGTAGAATCGCTCAGCATTCGTTTTGATGGGGTATGTCTGTAACTCTCTGATTTCGCGCCACACATTTGATGTGCAAAAGCAAAATCAGGACGGGGCATTGCCCATAAACTGATCAACCAGTGGAAACAGCTGAGCCCCAAGACCAGACTCAAGAAACCAATAGACCCCGGCAAACACGATAGTCGTGACGATGGTGTTGATGATCACCTTCTTCAGCAACTGCGGGTTTTTGGGAGCACTCTCGGTCGTACCGGGAATAACTTCACCCTCTTCCGCTTGCGTGCGCACCCCAAACGGCAAAATGGCCAGAAACAAAATCCACCACATCATGAAATAGAGTGCAACGAGTAGCGGCGTAGCCATAAATCTGCTCCAGGAGTTTCTTGTTGTGTCTGCGGCTGGTCACTTATATCACAAAGCAACCAGCTAACTAGATAGTTCTACCTACAAGAAATAGGCGCAGGCCGAAAGACTTCCAGTTTTCGCAAACCACAAGTCTTTCAAAGCAAACTTAAGCCTGTTCCAACTCGGTCAGTGTGCCGAGGAAGTCTTTTGGATGCAGGAACAGAACTGGCTTGCCGTGCGCCCCGATCTTTGGCTCACCATCACCAAGAATACGCGCACCATTCGCCACCAGCTGATCACGCGCAGCAATGATGTCATCCACTTCATAGCAGATGTGGTGAATACCGCCCTGAGTATTGCGCTCCAGGAACTTATTGATCGGAGAGTTCTCGCCAAGCGGCTCCAGCAGCTCAATCTTGGTGTTTGGCAGTTCAACAAACACAGTAGATACGCCATGGTCTGGCTGCGCAACTTTGTCAGACACAATGCCGCCAAGGGTATCGCGGTACACCTTCAGCGCCTCTTCCATATCCAACACAGCAATCGCAACGTGGTTTAGTCGTCCAATCATGGCGGTCCTCCCAATAACTCTTTGCTCTAAGGAACAGATTTCCCACGCAAAGTCCATTGGATCAAAAGTCAAAGGCCGCAGATGATGCACTCACCTGCGGCCTTCAAAATCTCAAATCGTACGAAGCAATTCAGACGCGTTGCACCAGCGCTTTGCAAAGTGGCTTCTTGCCCCAATGCTCCACAACCGCATAACGCCCTGCCCGGCGCGCCGCTTCGCGAACCAGTTCAACATCACGGCGACGGCTCTTCGGAATGGAAATCACAGCACCATAAACCGCATCACGAACAGCGTCCTCAAACGGTGTACCATCCTCAGTCTCATCCGGCATGCCAAACAACACCACATCAATGTCACCCAGCAACTCACCACGACCATCAAGGATGAGCGAAACCGTCACGCAGCCGCCATAAGAAAGCTTGCGGCGCTCCTGCACGCCAGTCTCTTCCGGAGCTGCCACCAGACGACCATCGCGAACAAGGATACCAGCCGGCGCTTCATCAATGACCTTCAGCCCACCCGGATGCAGACGAACCATGTCGCCATCACGGATGATCTTGACGTCTTTCACGCCTTTGCTCTCGGCAAAGTCCTTATGGCACTGCAAATGCAGCGGTTCGCCGTGAACCGGCAGAACCTTCTTCGGGCGCACAAGGTTATAAACCTGATCCAGCTCACCACGTCGTGGATGCCCGGAAACGTGCACCAATGCATCACGGTCTGTCACCACCTGAAGACCTTGCTGGGTCAACTGGTTGATGATGCCGTAAACAGCCTTTTCATTACCCGGAATGGTACGACTGGAGAAGATAACCATATCGCCAGCTGACAAACCAATCAGGCGATGCTGATCACCTGCGATACGCGCCATTGCAGCACGCGCTTCACCCTGAGAACCAGTGCACAGCGCCACAACCTTATCACGCGGCAAAGAGCCATAGGTCTCTTCATCACGGAATGGAGCCAAACCATCAAGGTATCCAAGGTCGCGGGCAATCTCGACAGTTCGCTGCATGGACCGGCCAATCACCACAATCTCACGTTCCGCAGCCATCGCCGCTTCCGCCACCGCACGCATACGCGCAACGTTGGAGGCAAACGTGGTCACAGCCACGCGGTTTGGTGCTTCCTTGATGATGCGGGTCAGCTCTTCCTTCACATCCGCTTCACTCGGGCTCACCCCATCGCGGACCGCGTTGGTGCTGTCGCAGACAAAAACGTCAACGCCCTCGTCGCCCAGCTCACGCAAGCGCTGAAGGTCAATTGCTTTGCCCACACCCGGCGTCAGATCGATCTTCCAGTCACCGGAATGCAGAACCAGCTGTCCGCCGATACGGATAGCCAAAGCACACGGCTCCGGGATCGAGTGGGTCATGGTCACCAGCTCAATATCAAAGATACCGGCTTTGAACCGATCGCCCTGATTAACAACAGTCACTGGAATTTGGTAATCCGCTCCATCACCAATCAGCTTGGCTTCCAGAAGGCGTGCGGTAAACGGTGTGGCATAGACCGGTAGTTCAAGGCGTTTCCAAAGATAGGACAGCGCACCATAGTGGTCTTCATGCGCGTGGGTAATGACAATCCCGTCAATGCGGGAGCGCTCTTCTTCCAGAAACCGAATATCCGGAAGAACCAAATCCACACCCGGCATTTCAGGACCGGCGAAGGACACACCAAAATCAACGATCAGCCAGCGACGATCATCCTCAGGCCCATATCCATAAAGACCCAGGTTCATACCAATTTCGCCAACACCGCCCAAAGGCAGGAACACGAGCTCTTCAGTGCTCGACATCTAAGACTCCTTCAAAGCATGCTCTGCAGAATGGCCCCGGTTACGGAACAAGAACACGCTGATAAACTCAATGTCCTGTCAGACGTGTGGCTTTGTCACTTCAAAAGCCAGCAACACGTGCTTTGCACGTCGTCAGGAAAAGAAAACATCACCGGCTGTCACCAGCCGCTCGCCGCCATGATCCATTTTCACGATCAGTCGGCCCATTTGGTCGATATCTATAAAGACACCGGAAAATTCTTCATTGCTCAGGCGAACGCGGATTGGTTTCCCACGCCCCACGGCGCGCCGCAACCATGCAGATCTGATCTCCTCAAACCCACTGGCCGCTTTCCACGTTTCCAGCCATCGTGCGAAGCTTTGCGCAAGTGCATCAAACACCTGGCTCGGGTCGCACATGTACCCCATGCTGCGCAAATCCGTAACAGCATAATCACCAAGATCCGGGTGATGAGACACGTTGACGCCAAAACCGCACACAAGGCACAGCTCACCATTAGGCCCACTTTCGCTCTCAAGCAAGATGCCAGAGACCTTTTGTCCGTCAATGAGCACATCGTTGGGCCACTTCAGCTGCGCCAGATTATGCGCACCGGTTGCCCGCTCAATGGCTTCACCAAGCGCAAGAGCCGCCACAAATGGCAGTTGAACAATCTTCTCATTCTGAACATCCACACGCAGCAGAACAGAAGCAAATAGATTGCCAGATTCAGAAGTCCACTCACGTCCCCGGCGCCCTCGTCCAGTCACCTGAATATCGGAGCGCACCCATAGGTTACCGGGATGTCCGTCCCGCGCTTTTTGCAGGCCGTAGGTGTTGGTGGAACCGATTTGATCGTAGTGCTCAAAACAAAAGCCCGGTGCTGAGCGCACCGGGCCTTCGTCTTTTAATTGTCCAAGGTCCATCATCGATGCACTAGAACAGAACGCCAGCTGCGTTGGCAGCAGCATTCATGATTGGCTCTGGCATGATGAAGAACAGTCCGACAACCGCACTGGAAAGACCCAGCACAATTTTCATTTCACCGGACATTGGCAGGAACTCGCCAGTCGCATCATCAAAGAACATAACCTTGATCACGCGCAGGTAATAGTAAGCAGCCACAACGCTGGTCACCAGACCGATCACGACCAGTGGAGCAAGACCTGCGTCCATCGCTGCGATGAACACGTAGAACTTACCGAAGAAGCCGATGAGCGGAGGCAGACCAGTCAGAGAGAACATGATCACAGCCAGCAGCACAGCCATTGGCAGGTTGGTCTTGGAAAGGCCAGCCAGATCAGAAATCTCTTCAACCATGCCTTCCTTACGGCGCATGGACAGGATGCAGGCAAACGCACCCAGTGTCATCGCAAGGTAAGCGGTCATGAAGACGATCAGACCATGTACACCAGCCTCGGTACCAGCTGCCAGACCTACCAGCGCGTACCCCATGTTACCGATGGAAGAGTAAGCCATCAGACGTTTGATGTTCTTCTGGCCAATCGCAGCGAACGCACCAAGCGCCATGGAGGCAATCGCGATGAACACAACGATCTGCTGCCAGTCAGTGGTCACGTCACCCAGAGCTTCGATCAGCACGCGGATCAGCATACCAAACGCAGCGATCTTAGGTGCTGCCGCGAAGAAGGCAGTCACTGGAGTTGGCGCACCCTCGTAAACGTCCGGGGTCCACATGTGGAATGGAACCGCGGAGATCTTGAAGGCAATACCTGCCAGCATAAACACGATACCGAACACCAGACCCAGAGACGCGCGCTCTTCAGTCAGAGCAGCCGCGATACCTGCAAAGTCAGTGTGACCGGTAAAGCCGTAGATGAAGGACATACCGTAAAGCAGCATACCGGAAGACAACGCGCCAAGGACGAAGTACTTCAGGCCAGCCTCTGTGGAACGCACAGAGTCACGGTTGATCGAAGCGACCACGTAAAGCGCCAGAGACTGCAGCTCAACACCCAGATACATGGAGATCAGGTCGTTGGCAGAAAGCATCAGCATCATACCAACGGTCGCGATCACGATGAGGATCGGGTACTCGAAGCGGTCAAAGTTCTGAGAACGGGCATACGCAACGGACATTGCAATGGCAAAGCCGGAACCGATCAGCACCAGCACTTTCATGTACTGGGAGAAAGCGTCCTGAATGAAAGCGCCATTGAAAGTGGTGCCGTAATGCGGGCTCACCAGCAGGATCAGACCTGCAACAGTGAGCAACGCAACGCAGATACCCGTTACCAGCGGAGTAGATTTCTCTCCACCAAATGCACCAACCATCAGCAGGACCATGGCACCGAGAACCAGAAGGATCTCAGGCATCACCGGCATCAGATCAGGAATTGCTAGAAGCTCAGCATTCATGAGTGCACAGCTCCCCTGTTAATGGCTGACAGCTGCAGCAGCGTGAGTGGCAATGCCACCTGCTTCTAGTGCAGCGTTGTAGTTTTCGATAAGGGCACCAACGGACGCGGACGTCACATCCAGCAGCGCTGCCGGATAAAACCCGAAGAAGATCGTCAGAATGATCAGCGGAGCCAGGATCAGCTTCTCACGGCCAGTCAGGTCCAACATGGACTTGAGGCTTTCCTTCTCCAGCGCACCAAAGACGACGCGGCGGTAGAGGAACAGAGCGTAAGCAGCAGACAGGATCACGCCGGTTGCAGCAAAGAACGCAACCCAAGTGTTCACCTGGAACACACCGATCATGGTCAGGAACTCACCCACAAAGCCGGCAGTGCCTGGCAGACCAACGTTCGCCATGGTGAAGATCATGAAGGCAACAGCATAACGCGGCATGTTGTTCACAAGGCCACCGTAAGCGGTGATCTGACGAGTATGCATGCGATCGTAGATCACACCAACACACAGGAACAGTGCACCGGAGATCAGACCGTGCGCCAGCATCATGAAGATCGCGCCTTCAATACCCTGCGCGTTTGCAGAGAAGATACCCATGGTCACGAAGCCCATGTGAGCAACGGATGAGTAAGCGATCAGCTTCTTGATGTCTTCTTGAGCCAGCGCCACCAAAGAGGTGTAGATGATCGCCACAATGGAAAGTGTGAAGATCAGTGGCGCGAACATGTCACTCGCGATCGGGAACATTGGCAGGGAGAAGCGCAGGAAGCCGTAACCACCCATTTTCAGGAGGATCGCCGCCAGAACAACAGAACCAGCAGTCGGCGCTTCCACGTGCGCATCCGGCAACCATGTGTGAACCGGCCACATTGGCATCTTCACAGCAAAGCTTGCGAAGAATGCCAGCCACAGCCAGGTCTGCATCTGTGCAGGGAAATCGCTCTTATCAAGCAGTTCCACGATGTCCAGCGTACCAGCCTGCCAGTACATAGCCATGATAGCGGCCAGCATCAGCACGGAGCCGAGCAAGGTGTACAGGAAGAACTTGTAGCTTGCGTACACGCGGCGTGGACCACCCCAGACACCGATGATCAGGAACATCGGAATGAGGCCAGCCTCAAAGAATACGTAGAACAGAACCAGATCCAGCGCACAGAACACACCGATCATCAGTGTTTCCAGCACCAGGAAGGCGATCATGTATTCTTTCACGCGGTCCTGAACGCTTTCCCAGCTTGCCAGAATACAAAGTGGCATCAGGAAAGTGGTCAGGATGACGAACAGCATGGAGATGCCGTCCACACCCATGTGGTAGGTGAAGGTATCACCGAACCAGTCGTACTTCTCAACCATCTGGAAGCCTGGGTTCTCATTGGTGAACCCGCCCCAGATAAACAGGGAGACGATGAATGTGAAGGTCGTTGTAATCAGCGCAACACGCCGAATGTTTGTCTTCGCATCTGGATCATCACCCCGCACCAGTAGGATGAACAGAACACCTACCAGCGGGAGAAATGTTGTGATGGAAAGGATGGACCAGTCGTTCATTAATGAACTCCCCCACCGGAGAACATGGCCAGGGTGACGAAGAAGGCAACCCCGATCAACATGGCGAATGCGTAGTGATAGATGTAGCCAGACTGCAGGCGAACAACCCAACCGGTAACCTGTTGAACGCGTGAGGCAACACCGTCAGGACCAAGTCCGTCGATAACTGTGCCATCACCACGCTTCCACAGGAAGCGGCCAAGTGCCATAGCAGGCTTCACAAACAGGAAGTCATAAAGCTCATCGAAGTACCACTTGTTCAGGAGGAACTTGTAAAGTGGCTGATGACGCTCTGCCAGAGCCTTCGGCATGTCTGGTTTTGCGATGTAGAATACGTAAGCGATGATGAAGCCGGCGATCATTGCGAAGGTCGGAGACCAAGCAACCAGCCAATGCACGTGGTGCATTTCTTCAATCACAGCAAGCTCACTGTTGGTACCGCCAAAGACGTCCTTCCAGAAGTGCGCATAGTCATGACCCATGAACGCTTCTTTGAAGGCCATACCAGCAAACAGTGCACCGATGGACAGAAGGATCAATGGAACCAGCATGACCCATGGGCTCTCGTGGATGTGTTTCATCACATCAACAGAAGCACGTGGTTTGCCATGGAAGGTCATGAACACAAGACGCCAGCTGTAGAAGCTTGTCAGCAGTGCAGCTAGAACCGTCGCCCAATAAGCGTAACTTGCAAAGGCATTATGACCAACATAAGCAGCTTCGATGATCGCATCTTTGGAAACGAAGCCTGCTGTACCAGCGAGGCCTGGAATACCGAAACCTGTCAGCGCCAGCGTACCAATCATCATGGTCCAGTAGGTCCATGGGATGTGCTTGCGCAGGCCGCCCATCTTACGCATGTCCTGCTCGTCGGAAACCGCATGGATAACGGAACCAGCACAAAGGAACAGAAGCGCTTTAAAGAAGGCGTGTGTGAACAGGTGGAAGATACCAACACCGAACGCGCCCACACCCAGAGCAACAAACATGTAACCCAACTGGGAACAGGTGGAGTATGCAATCACGCGCTTGATGTCGTTCTGCACACAGCCAATGGTCGCTGCAAAGAAGGCGGTGGTCGCACCGAAGAAGGTCACAACAGTCATCGCAGTTGGTGCCAGTTCAAAGATCGGCGCAAGACGCGCAACCATGAACACACCAGCTGTCACCATGGTCGCTGCGTGGATCAGCGCGGAAACAGGCGTTGGGCCTTCCATCGCATCCGGCAACCAGGTGTGAAGCAGGAACTGAGCTGATTTACCCATGGCACCCATGAACAGCAGCAGACAAACAACTGTCAGCGCTGGTTCAGCCATCAACTCATAACCCAGGAAGTTCAGCACAGGCTCTTTGTTCTCAAGAAGAGATGGGCCACTTGCGAAAATCGAGGTGAAGTCGATGGAGCCATACAGGTAGAAGACACCGAAGATACCCAGAGCGAAACCAAAGTCACCCACACGGTTGACGATGAACGCTTTCATCGCAGCCGCGTTAGCAGATGGTTTCTGGTACCAGAAGCCGATCAGCAGGTAAGATGCCAGACCAACGCCTTCCCAACCAAAGAACATCTGCAGCAGGTCATCAGCAGTGACCAGTGTCAGCATCGCAAAGGTGAAGAGCGAAAGGTAAGCGAAGAACCGCGGACGATGCGGATCGTGGTGCATGTACCCGATAGAGTAAATGTGAACCAGACAGGACACAGAGTTCACAACCACCAGCATCACTGCGGTGAGTGTATCCACGCGGATTGTCCAGTTAACCGACAGATCCCCAGAGGTGATCCAGCGGAAAATGGTAATAAGCTGCGTGCTTTCTGAACCAAGCCCGTATTGAAAAAACACCACCCATGACAGAAGGGCTGCGACAATCATGAAGCCGCTGGTGATGTACTCGCTGGCTTTGACCCCAAGCCGATTGCCGAATAGCCCGACAATCAGGAAGCCAAGCAACGGCAGAAAAACGATTGCTGAAAACATCCGCCCCTCAGCCTTTCATCATATTGATGTCTTCCACGGCGATAGAGCCGCGGTTACGGAAGTAAACAACCAGAATAGCAAGACCAATGGCCGCCTCTGCTGCTGCAACGGTAAGAACCAGGAGCGCAAAGATCTGACCAACCATGTCCTGCATGAAGTAGGAAAATGCCACCAGGTTGATGTTAACTGCGAGCAGTAAGAGCTCGATAGACATCAGGATGACGATGACGTTCTTCCGGTTGAGGAAGATGCCAAAGATCCCGATGGTGAATAGGATCGCTGCGACCCCGAGATAATGCGCTAAGCCAATTTCCATGGGCGCCTCTCAGTGCTCCCCGTGTTCTATTCAAACTCCGGAGAAGGAACCTTCAGATGAAGGTCTTTTCTCCGGTACGAATTAATGGTGAAGACCCGTCAAAGACGGCTCTTACAAACCCTTGCCACTTTCAACCTTGACCACTTCAATCGCGGTCTCTGGACGACGGGCAACCTGCTCAGAGATATTCTGACGGCGTACGCCCGGCTTGTGACGAAGGGTCAAGACGATCGCACCGATCATTGCCACCAGCAGCACCAGACCAGCAACCTGGAACCAGTAAATGTAGCGGGTGTAAAGCAATTCACCGATAGCGGCGATATTCTGTGTCTGCTCAACAGGAGGTGTTGGGGCAGACCCCTCACCCAGCATGCCAGGAGCGATGTACCAGCCACTGACAACCATCAGCAGTTCAACCAGCAAGATCACACCAATCAGCGCGCCGATTGGCAGATACTGCAAGAACCCCTGACGCATCTCAGCAAAGTCAACATCCAGCATCATGACCACGAACAGGAACAGCACCATGACCGCACCCACGTAGACAACAACCAGAAGCATCGCCAGATACTCGGCACCAATCAGCACAAACAACCCGGCTGCATTAAAGAAGCACAGGATGAGGAACAGCACTGAGTGAACCGGATTGCGAGATGCAATCACCATGAAGGCAGAGGCCACCGCAAGTGCAGCAAACAGATAGAAAAACAGGGCCTGCAAAACCATTTTTAGGTTGCCTTTGTCCTATTGTCTCGCCCGGTCAGTGCTAAGCCCCAACCGGACACAACCTACTCCCCCGCCTTAGCGGTACGGAGCATCCAATTCGATATTGCGAGCGATCTCACGCTCCCAACGCTCCCCATTCGCAAGCAGCTTGTCCTTATCGTAGAACAGCTCTTCTCGCGTCTCGGTCGCAAATTCAAAGTTCGGGCCTTCCACGATCGCATCAACCGGACACGCTTCCTGACAGAACCCACAGTAAATGCACTTGGTCATGTCAATGTCGTAGCGGGTGGTACGGCGAGTACCGTCGTTACGACGCGGTCCAGCTTCAATCGTAATGGCCTGCGCAGGGCAGATCGCCTCACAAAGCTTACAAGCAATGCAGCGCTCTTCTCCGTTCGGATACCGGCGCAACGCGTGTTCACCGCGAAAACGCGGACTTACCGGCCCCTTCTCAAAGGGATAGTTGATTGTCGGCTTCGGCTTGAAGAAGTAACGCATGGCAAGAAAAAACGCCGATACGAACTCCTTCAAAAGCAACGACTTTGCGGCCTGTCCCAGTCCCATAGCCTTTACAGCCCTTTCTTGATCGAACATGCCAGGGGGCATGGAAGATCGATTACAATCCAAGAGAACCTGCGAACACTTCAAGGAAGTCATACAAGGTTCTCGTTACCCTTTCCTCTCGAATTAAGGAGCAATGCTAGCTCCGGCGAGATATCCGATAATCGGGATCCCGATTATCGTCAGGGTAAAAATGACTTTGCGGATCGTTGGTTCCGCCAGCTCAACCCAGCCTTTTTCGGTTGGGTTGCGCTCTCTTCCTTTGTTGATGGCTGCCTCCATAAATCCAAGAAGGAGACGGTAGTTCAGCCATCCAAGGTAAATTCCCATCACACCGCCGATCAAACCGGCGATGGAAATCATGCTCCAAATCCGCCGACCGGTGGAGTCCAGCCCATGAACATCAGCACGAACGCTACGATGAACACCATTGCCAGAGACAGCGGCAGGAAGACTTTCCAACCCAGACGCATCAGCTGGTCATAGCGGTAACGAGGTACCATTGCTTTCGCCATGGAGATGAAGAAGAACACCAGCAGACATTTCAGCAGGAACCAGACGATGCCAGGAACCCATGTGAATGGAGCGATGTCCAGCGGAGGCAGCCAGCCACCCATGAACAGGATGGTCATCAGACCACACATCAGGGAGATCGCCACGTACTCACCCAACATGAACATCATGTAAGGGGTAGAGCCATACTCAACCATGAAACCTGCAACCAGTTCGGATTCCGCTTCCGCAAGATCGAATGGAGGACGGTTTGTTTCAGCAAGAGCAGAAACAAAGAACACCACGAACATTGGGAACAGCGGCAACCAGTACCAGTTCAGAATGGACAACCACGGAACGCCCAGCACATGAGCAAGGCCACGAGCCTGCTGTGCGTAAACGATCTCGGAAAGGTTCAGCGAACCAACGCAGAGCAGAACAGTCACAATCACGAAGCCGATAGACACTTCGTAAGAAACCATCTGTGCTGCAGAACGCAGTGCTGACAGGAACGGGTATTTGGAGTTGGAAGCCCAACCGCCGATGATCACGCCGTAAACTCCAAGGGAGCTGATCGCGAACACATAAAGAATACCCACGTTGATGTCTGCAATCACCCAGCCCTGCGCAACCGGAATAACGGCCCACGCAGCGAGAGAGAGAACCACTGTAATCAGTGGCGCAAACAAGAACAGGAACTTGTCAGATCCGGAAGGGATCATTGGCTCTTTCAAAACGAATTTCAAAAGATCCGCAAAACTCTGCAGCAAGCCCCAGGGGCCAACCACGTTAGGACCACGACGAATCTGAACAGCAGCCCAGATCTTACGGTCAGCGTATAGAATGTAAGCAACGATCAGCAGCAGCACGACCATCAGCAGCACGCTCTGGAAGAGCATGATGATCAGTGGCCAACCGTAATCCCAGAAAAAAGCTTCCATGCTCACCGTCCCCTTATTCCGCCGCCTCAGCTCGGCGCTGCATGGCAAGTGCAGAACACTCGGCCATCACCGCTGAAGCTCGGGCAATCGGGTTGGTTAGATAAAAATCACTGAATGCCTGCGCAAAACCGGCACCACTCATGTCACCACCGCGTGCAGCAAGCTTGGAAACATCCGAAGCCACACCGGTTGCAATGCAATTTACGTTCGCCAAGTGAGGAACGGCTTCAACAAGTACACCGCGCAGCTGCGCAAAGCTGTTGAAGGCAAGCGGCTTACCAAGTGCACCGGAAAGTGCACGAATGATCGCCCAGTCCTCACGCGCATCACCTGGAGGGAATGCAGCGCGGTTAGCCAGCTGTACACGGCCTTCCAGGTTCACGTAGGTACCTGGTTTCTCAGTGTAAGCAGCACCTGGCAGAATAACGTCAGCGCGGTGTGCACCGCGGTCACCGTGAGTACCGATGTAAACGACGAACGCGTCACCGAAGGAAGACATGTCCAGTTCGTCTGCACCAAGCAGGAACACAACATCAACGTCGCCTTTGGCAGCTGCATCCTGAATGCCACCAGCATCCAGACCGCCCTCACCCGGAACAAATCCGATATCCAGACCACCAACGCGGCTTGCAGCAGTGTGCAGAACGTTAAAGCCGTTCCACTCATCGCTCACAGCACCAACGCTCTCAGCCAGCTTTGCAGCAGCAGAAAGAACAGCAGCACCGTCTTCACGAGCGATTGCGCCTTCACCAACGATGATCATTGGCTTCTTCGCACCCTTCAGAACCGCTGCAAATGCATTCTTGCCAGAAGCAATGTCTGCCAGAGTGTCTGGACCAGCGCCAAGATAGTCTACATCATAGGTCAGATCTGCAGGCTGGCCGATAAAGCCAATCTTCGCACCGCCGTGACGCCAAACCTTACGGATGCGGGCATTAAGAACTGGAGCTTCAACACGCGGGTTCGCACCCACGAGAAGAATTACATCAGTGTCTTCAATACCTTCAACGGAAGAGTTAAACAGATATGTTGTGCGGCCAAGAGATGGATCAAGCTGAGCGCCATCCTGACGGCAGTCCATGTTTACAGAGCCAATGCTCTCCATGAGAGCCTTCAGCGCAAACATGTCTTCAACAGAAGCAAGGTCACCAGCGATTGCAGCAGTCTTAGCACCGCCAGCCGCTTTCACCTTCGACGCAACCGCGTTCAGAGCATCAGTCCAGCTCGCAGGAGCCAGCTTACCGTTCTGCTTCGCATATGGGCGATCCAGACGCTGCGTCTTCAGACCATCCCAGATGAAACGGGTTTTGTCAGAAATCCATTCCTCGTTCACCTCTTCGTTGAGGCGAGGCATGATGCGCATGACTTCTTTACCGCGTGTATCAACACGGATAGCAGAGCCAAGTGCGTCCATCACGTCGACGCTCTCTGTCTTCACCAATTCCCATGGACGAGCGTTAAACTCGTAAGGGCGGGAAGTCAGAGCACCAACCGGGCAAAGGTCAATCACGTTGCCCTGCAGCTCTGAGGAAAGCGCTTCTTCAAGATAAGTGGTAATCTCGGCGTCTTCACCGCGGCCAATCAGGCCCAGTTCGGAAACACCAGCAACTTCGGTCGTGAAGCGAACACAACGGGTGCAGTGAATGCAGCGTGTCATGATCGTCTTAACAAGCGGACCGATGTATTTATTTTCAACTGCGCGCTTGTTTTCAGCAAAGCGCGAACTATCTACACCGTAAGCCATGGCCTGATCCTGAAGATCACACTCACCGCCTTGGTCACAGATAGGGCAGTCCAGCGGGTGGTTGATCAGGAGAAACTCCATCACACCTTCACGCGCCTTTTTCACCATTGGAGACTTAGTAAAGATCTCTGGTGGCTGGCCTTCTGGTCCCGGACGCAGATCGCGCACGCCCATTGCGCAAGAGGCAACCGGCTTTGGCGGTCCGCCTTTAACTTCCACAAGGCACATGCGGCAGTTGCCGGCTACGGAGAGCCGGTCATGAAAACAGAACCTTGGAATTTCCGCACCGGCCTCTTCACAGGCCTGCATAACGGTATATTCCGCAGGAACTTCAATTTCTTTGCCGTCGACGACAAGCTTAGTCATGCGTTGGCATCCTCACCCTTAGCTTCCTGGGCTCGGTAAGCCTCAAGTAGCTCAGTCACTTCAATTCCATCGATGGTCATGCCCTCTAGCCGGCAGCTGTTAAGTTGAGCGCCAGCCAGATTGGCATTTTCAAGGATCAGTCCAGAAAAGTTGACTTTCTCGACTGACCAACCCGAGAGATTTGCATCATGGATAGACCAGCCCGAGAGATTTACGTCGTTGATGCGGCCACCAGACATGTTCACGTTGTTAAATCGGCATCCAGACAGGACACAATCATCAAACACGGAACCTGACAGGTCGCTTACATTTACATCGAGACGTTTTTTCTCGTTTCTGATCTTCATCCCCTACTCCGCAGCGATCTTGTCGGTCGGTGTACGGTGCTTGGCAACGTACTGGTCGATCCGGTCTTCAATCACAGGGCGGAAGTTTTTGATCAAACCCTGAATAGGCCATGCAGCCGCATCACCCAGCGCGCAGATCGTATGACCTTCCACCTGCTTGGTAACTTTGAACAGCATGTCAATTTCGTCGTAAGAGCTCTCGCCCTTGACCATCCGCTCCATCACGCGCCACATCCAGCCCGTACCTTCACGGCACGGCGTACACTGACCGCAGCTTTCGTGCTTGTAGAAGTAGGACAGACGGGCAATCGCTTTGATGATGTCGGTGGAGTTGTCCATCACGATCACGGCAGCTGTACCCAGCGAGGAGCCAACTTCGCGCAGACCGTCAAAGTCCATCTTCGCATCACGGATGTCTTCGCCCTTCACACAAGGAACAGAAGAACCACCCGGAATAACCGCCAGCAGATTGTCCCAGCCGCCTCGGATACCACCGCAGTGCTTTTCAATCAGCTCTTTGAAGGAGATACCCATCGCTTCTTCAACAGTACATGGCTTGTTCACGTGTCCGGAAACACAGAACAGTTTGGTACCAGCGTTGTTTTCACGACCAATGCCGGAGAACCATGCACCACCGCGCTTCAGAATGGTCGGCGCAACAGCAATGGATTCCACGTTGTTCACTGTGGTTGGGCAGCCATAGATACCCATGTTTGCAGGGAACGGAGGCTTCAGACGCGGCTGACCTTTTTTACCTTCAAGGCTTTCCAGCAGTGCAGTTTCCTCACCGCAGATATAAGCCCCTGCACCGTGGTGCACGTAGATATCAAAGTCGTAGCCGTTCTTGTTGTTTTTGCCGATCAGGCCAGCATCATAAGCCTGATCAATCGCAGCCTGCAGGCGTTCACGTTCACGAATGAACTCACCGCGCACGTAGATGTAAGCCGCAATAGCACCCATCGCGAAACCAGCAAGCAGACAACCCTCAACCAGATGGTGAGGATCGTGACGCATGATTTCACGGTCTTTACAGGTGCCCGGCTCGGACTCATCCGCGTTGACCACGAGGTAGGCCGGACGACCGTCGCTTTCCTTCGGCATGAAGGACCACTTCAGACCAGTTGGGAAGCCCGCACCACCACGACCACGAAGACCGGAGGTCTTCATTTCGTCGATGATCCAGTCACGACCTTTTTCAATGATTTCTTTGGTACCAGACCATGATCCGCGCTGACGTGCTCCTTCGAGACCCCAGTCATGCAGACCATAGATATTGGTGAAGATACGATCGGAATCGTTCAGCATCGCTTACCCCTCACCTTTCGCTTTGGCTTCCTGAGCCTTGCGGTGGCCTTCGATGAACTCCGCAACACCAGCTTCAGCTGGGCGAGGAACACCGGTGTAACCAGCACCGCCAGTATTCAGAGCAGCACCTGCATGGTGTTGGGACGCAGCATCGGAACCGTCAACAATCATTGCTTCCTGAGGCGCACCCTTTGTGGTGTCTTCAATGTTCAGCAATGTGGTTGGGCCACCCTCTGGCGCCGCGAAGATGCGGTCAACACCCTGAGGGCCCGGCAGAACCGGCTTTCCGCCTGCGATGTCATCAAGAAGCTTCTCGAACTTCTCAACGTCCAGATCCTCATAGAAATCCTTGAAGATCTGCACCATCGGCGCATTCACACAAGCACCAAGGCACTCAACCTCTTCCCAAGAGAAGTTTCCATCTTCGGAAAGAGTGTGAGGTGTCTCAGAAATCTTGCTTTTACAAACTTTGATAAGCTCTTCAGAACCACGCAGCTGACATGGGGTCGTGCCGCACACCTGAATGTGCGCTTTCTTACCGACCGGCTGCAGCTGGAACATGGTGTAGAAGGTTGCCACTTCCAGAACACGGATGCGAGGCATATCGAGCATTTCAGAGATCACGCGGATCGCTGGCTCGGTCACCCAACCAACCTGTTCCTGAGCACGCCACAGAATAGGCACGACAGCAGATGCCTGACGTCCTTCCGGGTAACGCTCGATAACCTTTTTCGCCCACTCCAGGTTTTCTGGAGAGAATTCAAAAGACTCTGGCTGTTCGTGATGAAGACGACGCACTGACATTACCGGTCAATCTCCCCAAATACGATATCGATGGAACCGATGACAGCGGCAACGTCAGCCAACATATGGCCGCGGCACAGGTAGTCCAACGCCTGCAGGTGAGCAAAGCCAGGAGCCTTGATCTTGCAGCGGTAAGGCTTGTTGGTTCCATCAGAAACGAGATACACGCCGAATTCGCCTTTTGGCGCCTCAACGGCTGCATAAATCTCGCCCTCAGGGACTTTATAGCCTTCGGTGTAAAGCTTAAAGTGGTGGATCAGAGCTTCCATGGAGCGCTTCATTTCACCGCGCTTAGGAGGAACCACCTTACCATCAGTAGAAGAAACAGGACCTGTTTCCTTACCCAGCATCTCCAGACACTGCTTCATGATACGCACAGACTGGCGCATCTCGAACATGCGGATCAGGTAACGGTCATAACAGTCGCCGTTCTTGCCGATTGCGATGTCGAATTCCATTTCATCGTAGCACTCATAAGGCTGCGATTTACGCAAATCCCATTTCGCGCCAGAACCACGAACCATCACACCGGAGAAGCCCATTGCCCAGGCTTCATCAAGATCAACAACGCCGATATCAACGTTACGCTGCTTGAAGATACGGTTATCGGTCAGAAGACCTTCGATGTCGTCGAGAGTCTTGAGGAACGGATCACACCAGTTCCACATATCATCGAGCAGATCCTGTGGCAGATCCTGGTGAACACCACCCGGACGCACATAAGCTGCGTGCATACGCGCGCCACAACCACGCTCATAGAAACCCATGAGTTCTTCGCGAGGCTCAAAGCCCCACAGTGGCGGCGTCAACGCACCAACGTCCATCGCCTGCGTGGTCACGTTCAGCAAGTGTGACAGCAGACGTCCGATTTCGGAGTAAAGCACACGGATCAGCTGACCGCGCTTAGGCACTTCAATGCCCAGCAGGCGCTCAACAGCAAGAGCATACGCGTGCTCCTGGTTCATCGGTGCCACATAGTCCAGACGATCGAAGTAAGGCACAGCCTGAAGATAGGTCTTGTGCTCGATCAGCTTTTCAGTACCCCGGTGCAGCAAGCCGATGTGCGGATCAACGCGAGTGACCACCTCACCGTCCAGTTCAAGAACCAGACGAAGCACACCGTGCGCCGCAGGGTGCTGCGGACCAAAGTTAATATTAAAGTTTCGTACCTGAGCCTCAGCCATTCTCTACCCGTGCCTCAGTTCGATGCTTTTTCATCACCAGGAAGCACATAGTCGGTGCCTTCCCATGGTGAGAGGAAATCAAAACTACGGAATTCCTGAGTAAGCTGCACAGGCTCATAAACAACACGCTTCTTGGTGTCGTCGTAACGAACCTCTACATAACCTGTCAGAGGGAAATCCTTGCGAAGCGGGAAACCGTCAAAACCGTAGTCGGTCAACAAGCGCCGCAGATCAGGGTTACCGGTGAACAGAATGCCGTACATGTCGTAGGCTTCACGTTCAAACCATTCAGCACCCTTGAAAATGGAAATCACAGACGGAACCGGAGTGGTTTCGTCTGTCTGAACCTTCACGCGAATGCGCAGGTTCTGAACAGGGGAAAGCAGGTGGTACACAACGTCAAAACGTTTTTCCCGAGCCGGCCAGTCCACACCGCAAATATCAACCAATGCTATAAAACCGCACCGCGCGTCATCGCGCAGGAAACGCAGAACATTGATAATCTGGTCATGGGACACATTAAGAGTGAGATCGCCATAAGCAACCGACCAGCTCTCAACTTTGTCTCCAAGCGTTAGCTCGATAAATTCACCGAGTTCGCTAAGCGTCTCGTCCATTACCTTGTTTCCTATAGGTTGGACATCTCACAAATGGCAGGGAAACCCGTGCCAGCAATGTCGATAAGGCCGTGCACCCATCAGCGCACGACCTGTAAATCATCTTTCGATCGTACCCGTGCGACGGATCTTTTTCTGCAGCAGCAGCACACCGTAAAGCAGCGCTTCAGCAGTTGGAGGACAACCCGGTACATAGATGTCAACCGGAACAACCCGGTCACAACCGCGCACAACAGAATAGGAATAGTGGTAGTAACCGCCGCCGTTCGCACAGGATCCCATGGAGATCACATAGCGAGGCTCTGGCATCTGGTCATAAACCTTGCGCAGCGCAGGTGCCATCTTGTTGGTCAGTGTACCTGCAACAATCATCACATCAGACTGACGTGGGGAGCCACGAGGAGCAAAGCCGAAACGCTCTGCGTCATAACGCGGCATCGACATTTGCATCATTTCTACTGCACAACAGGCAAGACCAAACGTCATCCACATGAGAGAACCGGTACGTGCCCACTGGATCAGGCTTTCACTGGAAGTAACCAGAAAGCCTTTGTCAGAAAGCTCGTTGTTCACATTCATGAAGAATGGATCATTCTCGCCCACCGGGCGACCTGTGTTGGGATCGATGATCCCTTTTGGAGCTTGAGAGACAAGAGGCTTGGAGCCGTCAGAGATCAATCCCATTCCAGCGCTCCCTTCTTCCATTCATAGATGAACCCAATCGTGAGCACGCCCAGGAAGATCATCATGGAGACGAAGCCGAACCAACCCAGATCACCAAAGGCAACAGCCCATGGGAAGAGGAAAGCAACTTCGAGGTCAAAGATGATGAAGAGGATCGATACCAGATAAAACCGGATGTCGAATTTCATACGCGCGTCATCAAAGGCGTTGAAACCACACTCGTAAGCAGAGAGCTTTTCAGAATCCGGGTTCTTGAAAGCAACAATGAACGGGGCGATGAGAAGCGCGAGGCCAATAACGAGGGCAACACCGATAAAGACGACAATCGGGATGTACTCCCTGAGGAGGTCTTCCATTTGAATATCCGTCCCTGGACGTAACAGGTCATGCGACCAATAAAACTCTTGGTGCACTGCACACACTGCAGAAAGTAGGGCGTAAGGATAGGAAGGACACCCTAGGATCCGGTGTATCTAGTCGCACCGCAACGCACGATTAGCTTAGCCCCACAATCTGCGCAAGACCTTACAACGGAGTAAATCGGGTAGGAAAGAGTGCCTTACGTCACGAGAAGATCACATTCTCGTAAGGCGGGCACAAAAAAACCGCTAAAAACCTAGAGATATATATTATGAGTAAAATACTCATATTAAAATAGAAAAATGACGATTTCTAACAATTGCTTGGGAAAACTACTCAAGGCTTAAAATTAAACACTAAAACAGGCACAATTTCCTGCGTAGTTCCACGTAAATAGTCAAAATGTCTCAATTGAAGAGTCGCCCTTCAATACCCATGAGGTAGTGACACCGGTCTTCATTTTAAACACCTGCCTTAGAAAAATTTTTAGCTAAATCCGCAAAGCAACGCAGCTCCCCTACCCTAAATGTAAGATGGCAAAATACCCTTAAATTACAATAATTAAAAACAATAGGGAAATAAAGGAAAGATCATTGGAAGCTGAGCCCAGACACACGAAAGCACGGCGCGCTATTTAAAGCGATCACCGTGCTTTTCGTAGTAAATGAAAGTGGCGCGAGTGACGGGGCTCGAACCCGCGACCTCCGGCGTGACAGGCCGGCACTCTAACCAACTGAGCTACACCCGCAACTCTCATTTATAGGGTCGTTATAGCAGCAACCTCTCAAAGAGAAGTGGCGCGAGTGACGGGGCTCGAACCCGCGACCTCCGGCGTGACAGGCCGGCACTCTAACCAACTGAGCTACACCCGCAGCTATAACTTGACGCTTGGACTGAACACCTCTTCCAAAGGGAAGTGGCGCGAGTGACGGGGCTCGAACCCGCGACCTCCGGCGTGACAGGCCGGCACTCTAACCAACTGAGCTACACCCGCTCAATCCAAACTACCTTCAACAACACCTTGTTACCGTGGCACCACTCTCCGAAGAAAAGTGGCGCGAGTGACGGGGCTCGAACCCGCGACCTCCGGCGTGACAGGCCGGCACTCTAACCAACTGAGCTACACCCGCTTGGGTCAGCAACGTTGTGTCGTTGTTGGTGGCGCTGATGTACGGCGGGGGCGGGTCCAAGTCAAGCACCGTTGGATGCAGTTTGCGAGTTTTTCCTGAATAACCTGTTTTCACAGTGAAAATTGGCCTCTGAAAGCCCTCAGATGTGGAAAACAAGGCCTCGAAATAGGCATTTTATCCCCTTCTGGACTCAAGGATATTTCGCCTGACTTCGAAAAAAATCTTTTTTGCCGTCCATGAAATTTCGAAAACCGCCTCAAAAAAGTCAAATCTCGTAATTCTACTTAGTCTGGGGCGGCTTCCGCGATACACTTTTCGCGATCATCACAGCCAAAAAACAAAAAAGTCGACAGTCCAATTCATTTTAAGGACCGGTTTTATGGGCACATTTTTCAAAACGCTTGCTCTCGTAGCAACAACAGCTGTCGTAGCACCATCACTTGCACAGGCAGACACTGGGGACTTCATCATCGGCCTTGGCGTAGGCGCCATCGGAAAGACGATCATCGATCACGCCACCAATGAGCAGCAGCCTTCGCAAGTGGTGAATGCTCAGCCGCAACCACCACACAGCGTTCCGCGCATCCCAAGCCAGCAAACTGTCGCGCTCAGCCGCATTCAGCTCAAAGACGTCCAGTATCGTCTCAACCTGCTTGGATACAACGCCGGCTTTCCTGATGGCGTCGCCGGCAAACGCACCCTGCGCGCTATAGGCAAATTCCAGCACTCTCTTGGCTATGTGGCTACGGGGCACCTCACCTCTTCTCAGCTGGAAGCACTTTACGCCCGCACCATAAAGGTACGTCGCCCCAAGACGCAGATCGATCAGGCACAGCCCTCCCCAGTCAAACTGCCCCTGCCCCAGTCCAATCCGGGCGGATATACAGAAGCTGAAAAAGCAACAGCCAGACTTCCCAAAGAGAGCAAGCTCGCGCTAGACCCGAAAAACCCACCCAATATCTACGGGATGGTCACCGGTATGCGCAGCGACAGAACAGCCGACCTGCTGAAAACAGAAGGCTATGAGGAATGCGTTGAAACCACGGGCCTCACAATCTGCGAAAAAACTTCCAAGAACCTGGAGGAAACAATCAGCGTCGTCAAAGTTGGAAAAGTCATCTACGGCATCTCCCGGAATGTCAGCTTCAAAACAGCTGCCCCACGCTCAGCTGTGCTGACCAAGCTTGCAGAAGCCTATCCCAACCTCACCCGCTTTAAGAAGATGGCAACCTCAACCTCTAAAAGTTGTCTCGAACGCTACACCGGAGATGCCAACAGCCTGCTCGCCACAGCCGAAGCCAATCCATCCGATCCAGAAACGCTCCTGACATTGACGGAGAACTGCCGAAACTTCTACGCCATCGAGCTGGAAGGCAGCCGCAATCTCAAATCCATGAGCATCGTGCTTTACGATGGTTACCCGATCCAGCTTGCTGAAGAAAAGCAAACCGGCATCTTCCAAACCAAATCAGAAGCCGCAGATGAACTGAAGTTCTGAGCACTGCCCTTTAACTACGAAGTCTTGTGTTGGCCCCATTCTCCGGCGGCCAACACAAACTGCTAGCCCTTCCTGTCAGGATTACCACCCCACAACCAAGGGATTATTCCTGCTGCATACACAGTTAAAGTAACTCCCGGAATTCATTTCTGCCCACCTGCATTTATGACCCTTCGGGAGTTCCAATATGATGAGAATAAAAGCGCTGGCTCTGCTGGCCGCCTACTGCCTGTGCATCACCCCGGCCCTTTCTGACAAGCTGCATAAGCTAAAAGAGTTCAAACCAGACGTCTCATATACAGCAGCATCCTACTCCATGGATTTCCTTGCCAATGAGATTGTGGCCGAAAGTTATGATGCCAACGGACATCCAGGTTACATTCTCGTCGCCTCAGATTCAGCAGACAACCTCGTCATCTCCACTTGGCAATCTGATGTCGCAACTCCAGTAGACCTCGTAGACCGCGGCAAAGCCCGCAGTGTCTCCATCGCCAAAATCGACGACACACACTTCATCACACCGATTATCGATGGAGATAACAAACTCAGAGTCATGCTCTGGGAGATAACTGGAAACGGGACCATCACACTTCGCGACCATGACGTAGGCCCATTAATTACAGAAGTAACTTCAGCCAACTCAGGTTCGGCAGCCATGATCCTCGCACAACGCGCAAACGGCACACTGTTTGCCAGAACCTATAAGCTCAAACGGGCTGGCAACACCAGTAATATGGCGCTGGACCACAAAGGCACGTTCAACTTCCAGGGCTCCGCAGATCAACTAGTCCTTAGTGACGGCAGTGTGAACCTCGCCGCGTTTCGCGACGACGACGGCAAACTGAGAGTAACGCGCCTCCGCAAACGACAAGACGCAACCGTAATTGAGCGTGGACACACCGCCGTAAGTTTAGGCGGCATCCAAAAGGCAGCCATCGCCACCGCAGACGGCAGCCCCAATGGCCGCTGGATCACCCTCACCACAAGCAGAGGCCCCAGTGAGTTCAAGACTGGACACAGATGTCTGGGACGAACAATACACAAAGAACCCCATGGTCGCGGAAAGCTCATTGAGTGGGACATCGGAACAGATGGCACCCAAAACGTCCGACGCGGAGCAGATCGTGAGTTTCAAGGCAGTGGCGGCGTGGCAAAAGAAGTCGCTGTCGAAGTCATCGGTAATGGCAACTTTCTTGTGAGCAGTCACCTAGGCTTTGATACCTTCTGCAAACGCAACCCTAAGAACCGCGGCAAACAGCGCATGGAAGTCCATCTTTGGAAACACGCTGGAACCACTTATAACAAAGATGCCTCAGGTCGTATCAACGGCAAATACTACGACGTCTCCATCGCTGAGTTTCACCCTATCCGAAACTACGACGCCAACTTCGTCGTCGCCCTAATCGGCGAAAACCAGCAAGTCAAGCTCTCCATCTGGGGTGTAAAGTAAGCATCAGAACCTACAAACGCAAAAAGGCGGAGCACAGTGCTCCGCCTTTTCTTTTGCAGTGAACTTAATCACGTAACAGCCAATCACCAACCGTGACGGTAGCGGACCACCAGAGCGGTCATGAAGCCGAAGATCATGTGACCAACCAGAGAAGCCCATGTCAGCTGGATGAAGCCGAGGAACGGTGGCAGGCCAGCAAAGATGTGCGCCATGATGTAAAGCGCGAACACCCAAAGACCAACACCGTAACAAAGACCAACAATCCACCATGGCAGCGGCGGAATGATCACGCGTGCCAGCGGACGGGCAATATAAACGTAACCCAGTGGATAGAAGACGACGCCAACAACGGCGTGGATGACTTCAGCCCAGAACAGGTTTCTGAAGCCGAACACAGACTGCACAAGAGCAGCTGGCTGAAGAGGACCACCAACCCAGAACGGCGTGATGTAGCGCGCCCAGATTTCCCAGCTCACATCAGCAACGATGCCAGCCAGAATGATGGTGACTAAGGTATGCCACACAAGTGGCGGACAGATGGGGTGCTTATGACTTGAACCACTCATACGGCGCATGCCTCCACGTAGTTATACTTGATTGCTATGCGGAGTTAAAAACCATCTCAGTTCGAACTGGTGTTATCTACGGCACACTTAGCCGATCAATAACAGCTCAAGTACACGTGACGGTGGATTGATCAAGATCAACCAGTGAAAACGCGCACTCCAACCCAAAACCGCTTTGAAAAATCAAAATTCAAAAACACGCTCTGGGAACAAACTCCACAAACCACTACCAGAAGCTTAGCCAGAAGATCCTGAGATCACCCTTTGGTTTTTGCTCAGATTAGCTCCCTTCCCTACAGTCTTGAGAAACCAAGAGCCGTAAGGCACCCTTAAGCTTAATGGAGCAGCACTCGATAATTTTCGGGAGGTCAGACAACAAAAAAGCCTCCGCAGATCTCCGGGAGACTTGACATCCTCTAGAAGAGGAATGGTGGGCGATGAGAGACTCGAACTCCCGACATCTTCGGTGTAAACGAAGCGCTCTACCAACTGAGCTAATCGCCCATCCAGGCGCGTTGAACATTCCCTTAAAAGAGAATGGTGGGCGATGAGAGACTCGAACTCCCGACATCTTCGGTGTAAACGAAGCGCTCTACCAACTGAGCTAATCGCCCCCGCTTGGGTGGTACGCCGTGTGGCGTGGGGAGCTATTTAGCCGCCCTCCCTACCCTTGGCAAGTCCTGAAATTGAAAAAAACGACATTACCAGCAAAAAACTTGAGCCAGCCACCGATCCTGTGAATTACCTGATTAAACAAAGGCTTGTCCACACAGCTAAAAATCGGAAGCCCACCTGAAATCTACGCATAAAAAAAGCCCCTGCCACTCCAATGAGCAACAGGGACTTTTCAACCCAAAACGAACAAGCCCAATTAGGCGTTGACCGCGTCCTTCAGGCCTTTACCAGCTTTAAATTTCGGCGTCTTGGAAGCCGGAATCTGAATGGTTTCGCCTGTGCGTGGATTACGGCCTTCAGTTGCCGCACGAGCGGAAACGGAAAAGTTGCCAAATCCGATGATCCGAACTTCATCGCCGCTCTTCAGGGTTTCAGTGATTGCCTCGAAAGATGCTTCTACTGCTTCGCCTGCCTGTGCTTTGGTCAAGCCAGTTTTTTCTGCAACGGCCCCGATCAGATCATTCTTGTTCATGACAGTCCCTTTCTAAAATAACGTGGGGAATGCTTTAGATTCGCGCTGCACTCCTGAATCGGACATTCGTGCGAAAATGCGTTCAAATCAAGCCGTAAACCGCAGAAAACGGCCATTTCCTGTGTAGTATCAACCAAAAAAAGCCTCGGAACTTGTCCGAGGCTTTTGTATCCACAACCTGACGCTCTGGTTTAGTGGGCAACGACCCCTGAACCCTTGTCATCTTTGACCAATGCTTCTGAGCTGGACTTATCTTCCTCTTCGCTCCATTCGATGGCCTCAGGCATACGAACAAGAGCATGTTCAAGGACTTCGTCCATGCGAGCGACTGGAATAATTTCCAATTCATTCTTCACATTGTCAGGAATGTCAGCCAGATCCTTCGCGTTGTCCGCAGGGATCAGAACCTTCTTAATACCGCCACGCAGAGCTGCCAGAAGCTTCTCTTTCAGACCACCGATCGGCAGCACGCGACCACGCAGTGTGATCTCGCCTGTCATCGCCACATCACGACGAACCGGAATACCTGTCATCACAGAAATGACGGTGGTCGCCATGGCGATACCAGCAGATGGACCATCCTTAGGAGTAGCCCCTTCTGGCACGTGAACGTGCAGCTCACGCTTGTCGAACAGTGGTGGCTCAATGCCGAAGTCTTCAGAGCGGGAACGAACGTAAGACGCAGCTGCGGAGATGGACTCTTTCATCACATCACGCAGGTTGCCGGTTACGGTCATCTTGCCCTTGCCTGGCATCATGACACCTTCAATGGTCAGCAGCTCACCGCCAACCTCGGTCCATGCCAGACCAGTGACAACACCAACCTGATCTTCGTCTTCGACCTGACCGAAGCGGAAGCGTGGAACACCGAGGTATTCCTCAACAATGTCCTCATCAACAGAAATGGACTTCTTGTCAGAGGTCAGAATGTCTTTCACAGCCTTACGCGCCAGAGTGTTCATCTCACGCTCAAGGTTACGCACACCGGCTTCACGGGTGTAAAGGCGAATGGTCTTCTGCAAAGCGCCATCGGACACTTCAAACTCACCATCCTTCAGACCGTGGTTCTTCACGGCTTTAGGCAGCAAGTGGCGACGGCAGATTTCGATCTTCTCGTCTTCGGTGTAACCAGCAATACGGATGATTTCCATACGGTCCATCAATGGGCCAGGAATGTTCAGCGTATTGGCGGTGGTCACGAACATGACGTCAGACAGATCGTATTCCACTTCCAGGTAGTGATCCATGAAGCTGCCGTTCTGCTCTGGGTCAAGAACCTCAAGCAGAGCGGAAGATGGATCGCCACGGAAATCCATGCCCATCTTGTCGATCTCGTCGAGCAGGAAGAGCGGGTTGGATTTCTTCGCTTTCTTCATGGACTGGATCACTTTACCCGGCATGGAACCGATGTAAGTGCGGCGGTGACCGCGGATCTCAGCCTCATCACGTACGCCGCCAAGGGACATACGCACGAATTCACGACCAGTTGCTTTCGCAATGGACTTACCCAGAGAGGTTTTACCAACGCCTGGAGGGCCAACGAGACACAGGATAGGACCGCGCAGCTTGTTCGCGCGCTTCTGCACTGCCAGATACTCGACAATGCGCTCCTTGACCTTCTCAAGGCCGTAGTGATCGGTGTCCAGCACCTTCTCAGCCAGCGTCAGGTCGTGCTTTACTTTGGACTTCTTGCCCCAAGGAATGCCGATCAGCCAGTCAAGGTAGTTGCGAACAACAGTAGCTTCCGCGGACATTGGGCTCATCTGCTTCAGCTTTTTCAGCTCAGCATTCGCCTTCTCGCGAGCTTCCTTGGACAGCTTCGTCTTTTCAACGCGCTCTTCCAGCTCAGCAAGTTCGTCGCGGCCGTCTTCACCATCACCAAGTTCTTTCTGAATGGCCTTCATCTGCTCATTCAGATAGTACTCGCGCTGGGTTTTCTCCATCTGGCGCTTCACGCGGGAGCGGATGCGCTTTTCCACCTGCAGAACGGAGATTTCGCTCTCCATCATGCCCAGCACCTTCTCAAGGCGCTCTGTGACCGCCACAGTGCCAAGCAGCTCCTGCTTGTCCTGGATCTTCACAGCAAGATGGGATGCAATGGTATCAGCAAGTTTCGAGAAGTCGTCAATCTGGTTGACGGCGCCGAGAACTTCAGGAGACACTTTTTTGTTCAGCTTCACGTAGTTTTCAAACTCGGAAATCACTGAACGGCCAAGCGCTTCAACCTCAACCTCGTCACCACCAGTCTCATCGAGAATGACAGCTTCCGCTTCATAAAGGTCTTCGCGATCGGTAAACCCGCCGATTTCGGCACGTGCACCACCTTCAACCAAAACCTTTACGGTATTATCAGGCAGCTTCAGCAGCTGCAAAACTGTTGCAAGAGTACCGACCTTATAAATCTGGTCAGTATCCGGATCGTCATCCGCCTCGTTCATCTGGGTGGCAAGCAGGATCTGCTTGTCAGAGTTCATAACCTCTTCCAGAGCACGGATCGATTTCTCGCGCCCTACAAACAGCGGCACGATCATATGAGGGAATACGACGATGTTGCGCAGTGGGAGAACTGGAAATACCGAGCTTTCCGTTTCTTCTACCGGGCGCATTTCATTGTCAGCCATCTCTATTCCTTTCAAAATGCGGCTTTCCAACGAAAGCCACGAAAAAGCGCAACATAAAAATCAACTCGGACCACAAGGCCATTCGAAGAATTTTTGTAAAGGCCGAACCTCCTCGCCCCGGAACGGGCACGAACAAACTCGCCAAGCTGCGAACTAGACCTATTACGTGGAGACACCGCCCCCAAGTGTCAAGCACTCCCCTCTTAAGTCTTTCAGCGATCTGTTGATATTATAAGCTTTTTTCCTGTTGGAAGGAGCGCATAACACCGCCTGACCATCCTCATCCTTAAGCCGGAATGCTATCCTTTCTGGCCTGATCCGCCGTTTACGCAGAACACTCATTCACCGCATCATGCTAGACGCATGAGACAAAAAATGGGCGGCACTTTTTTCTCAAGTTACCGCCCAAATTAAACTCAATACCTGCGAGCGACGCCAAATGGCTCTTCAATCACCTAGCTTATGCGCTGGTGGCTGAATTCTCCGCACGATCCTCATAGATGTACAAAGGACGCGCTTCGCCGTCGACGACTTCAGCAGAAATAACAACTTCCTTGACGCCCTTCAGTCCAGGAAGCTCATACATGGTCTCCAGAAGGATCGCCTCAAGGATGGAGCGCAGACCACGTGCACCGGTCTTACGTTCAATCGCCTTGCGGGCAATTGCCTTAAGAGCATCTTCGTGGAAGGTCAGCTCAACATTTTCCATCTCGAAGAGACGCTGATACTGAGCAACCAATGCGTTCTTAGGCTCACGCAGAATTGAAACCAGTGCATCTTCGTCCAGGTCTTCCAGAGTTGCGATCACAGGCAAGCGACCAACAAATTCCGGGATAAGACCGAACTTGAGCAGATCTTCCGGCTCCAGCTCCGCAAACAGCTCACCAGTCTTACGATCTTCCGGCGCCATGACGGACGCAGCAAAACCGATAGAGGTGGAACGACCACGGTCAGAAATGATCTTGTCCAGACCAGCAAACGCACCACCACAGATGAACAGAATGTTCGTGGTGTCCACCTGCAGGAACTCCTGCTGTGGGTGCTTACGACCACCCTGCGGAGGCACAGAAGCAACAGTACCTTCCATGATCTTCAGCAGTGCCTGCTGAACACCTTCACCGGAAACATCGCGGGTGATGGATGGATTCTCTGCTTTACGCGTAATCTTGTCCACCTCATCGATGTAGACAATACCACGCTGTGCGCGCTCAACATTGTAGTCAGCGGCCTGAAGAAGCTTCAGAATAATATTTTCAACGTCTTCACCAACGTAACCCGCTTCAGTCAGCGTGGTTGCGTCAGCCATTGTAAACGGAACATCCAGAATTCGGGCGAGCGTTTGTGCCAGGTGGGTTTTACCACACCCGGTAGGACCAACCAGCAGGATGTTGGACTTTGCAAGTTCAACATCGTTGTTCTTGGACGCGTGATTCAGGCGCTTGTAGTGGTTGTGCACCGCTACGGACAGAACCTTTTTGGCTCGGCCCTGACCAATCACGTAATCATCCAGAACGCCACGAATTTCCTGAGGTGTCGGGATCCCATCACGAGACTTCACCAGCGAAGATTTGTTTTCTTCGCGAATAATGTCCATGCAGAGTTCGACGCATTCATCACAGATGAACACGGTCGGACCCGCAATCAGCTTACGGACCTCATGCTGGCTTTTTCCGCAAAACGAGCAGTAAAGCGTATTCTTGCTGTCGCTGCCGCTGGCTTTGCTCATGAGATATAACCCCGCATCGTTTCAGGGGACGCAGCCCCTGTTAGAATTCTTAACTCGACAGCGAAATATTCGCCTCGACGTTCTACTGACTTATCGCGTTTTGTGTTCCGCTTCCAGAGGGAAGCTTTGGAAATCACTAATAGCCATTCTCTTATGCGATATTTGGCTCGCAATAATCAACATTCCTTTAAGCCCCGCACGCAAAGTTCATTCCCTGTTAAAAAAACTTGCGCGCGAGTTACTTTTAAAAACCGGCTTTAAGCTGGCTCAATAACGTTCAGGCTCTCGCGATTTTCAATAACGTTATCAATCAGACCGAACTCTTTCGCCGCATCTGCACTCATAAAGTTATCACGCTCAAGCGCTTCTTCAACAGCTTCAAGTGTCTGACCTGTGTGAGAAACGTAAATCTCATTGAGGCGACGCTTCAGCTTCAGAATTTCCTGTGCATGCAGCATAATGTCTGCCGCCTGCCCGCGGAAACCACCGGAAGGCTGGTGAACCATGACCCGGCTATTTGGCAGAGAAAAGCGCATACCCTTTTCACCAGCAGCCAGAAGCAAAGAACCCATGCTTGCAGCCTGACCGATACAAAGAGTTGAAATCTTTGGGCGGATAAACTGCATAGTGTCATAAATAGCAAGACCACTAGTGACAACGCCACCCGGGGAATTGATATAAAGCGCAATCTCTTTGTTCGGGTTTTCCGCTTCCAGATAAAGCAACTGGGAACAGACCAGCGTCGCCATTGTATCTTCCACAGGACCGGTCAGGAAGATAATGCGTTCCTTGAGCAACCTTGAGAAGATGTCATAGGCCCGCTCACCCCGGTTGGTTTGTTCTACAACCATCGGCACCAGGCTGTTCGTAAAATACTCAACAGGATCGGTCATGCGTCATCCATTTTAAATATGCAGAAAGCTTATTAAGCTCGGTAACTTATCCGGTATCCCGGCAAGCCTGCAAGAAACTTATGTCGAAAAAAGCAACATGCCCACCCACGGGATGTCGCCCTTGTCTTAAAGGCACTTGCCAAAAGGTAAAGCCACAAGGTTTATGGAGTGTTTCCATAAGGCCTGATAGTCTTATCCCAATTATAAGGGAGCTTAAAGGCCACATTAGCCCTATGCACTTAAGACGGCTTTAGATATTTCGGCTTTCCACCTCAAATTTCAAGATCTCAAAAAAGAAAAAGGGGGCACAAGGCCCCCTCTCCGTAATTCTCGGAAAAATTCGAGAATTAAGCTTCGTCTTCGTCCTGAGCCAGCAGCTCTTCTTTGGACACGACTTTGTCGGTAACTTTCGCGAGTTCCAGAATGTAGTCCACAACCTTCTCTTCGTAGATTGGGGCACGCAGGGAAGCGAGAGCCTGTTCGTTGTTCTTGTAGAATTCGAACACCTGCTGTTCCTGACCTGGGAACTGACGAACGCGGTCGAACAGAGCTTTCTGAACTTCTTCGTCGGTAACCTGAACTTTGTTCTGCTCACCAACTTCAGAAAGAACCAGACCGAGACGTACGCGACGCTCAGAGATCTTGCGGTATTCAGCTTTAGCTTCGTCTTCAGTAGTCTCTTCGTCTTCGAAGGTCTTACCGGACTGCTGCATGTCAGCTTCAACCTGCTTCCAAACGCCTTCAAATTCTGTTTCCAGAAGTTTTTCAGGCAGCTCGAAGGAGTACTCTTCGTCCAGCTTGTCGAGAAGCGCGCGCTTCACTTTCTGGCGGGTAGCTGCACCGAACTGGCTTTCGATCTGGCCACGAACGATTTCTTTCAGCTTGTCCAGGGACTCAAGACCCAGCTTGGTTGCCATTTCATCATCAATGGAAACTTCGCCTGGAGCTTCAATGCCCTTAACGTCGATGTCGAAGGTTACTGCGCGACCAGCAAGGTTTGCTGCGCCGTATTCTTCAGGGAAGGTCACGTCGATGACTTTCTTGTCACCGATTTTCATGCCAACGATCTGCTCTTCAAAGCCTGGAATGAACTGACCAGAACCCAGAACCAGCTGACCGTTTTCGTCTTCACCACCGTCAAATGGCTCGCCGTCAAGCTTACCAAGGTAGTGCATGGTTACACGGTCACCGTCTTCAGCAGCAGCGCCTTCTTCGCGCGCTTCAAATGGACGGTTGGATTCTGCGATCTGCTTAACCTGCTCGTCGACTTCTTCGTCAGCGATTTCAACGATTGGGCGCTCAAGTTCGATCTTTGCGAAATCTACCAGTTCAAACTCAGGCAGAACTTCGTAAGTCATGGTGAAAGCGAGATCTGCTTCACCTGCCAGAACTTTTTCAGCATCGTCTTCAGGAAGATCGATTTCTGGCTGAAGAGCTGGCTTTTCTTTGCGCTCTTCAATGGTCTTAGCAGTGGTTTCGTTGATCAGGTTACCGATCAGCTCAGCCATTGCCTGACGGCCATGGATCTTCTTAAGGTGTGAAACTGGAACTTTACCCGGACGGAAGCCGTTGATGTTTACCTTGGACTTCATGTCGTCCAGATATGCATCGAGGCGGGTCGCCAGATCCGTCGCCGGGATAACGACTTTGAGTTCGCGCTTTAGGCCCTCGGCCAGGGTTTCTGATACCTGCATTGGTCTTTGCTTCGTCCTTGATTTAGGACGTGTAACGACAAACCAAAATGGTTTGCCCCAGTACGGAAAACAACCACCAATTTCGAAGGAAGAGTTTGCGCTTGAAGGGCTATCCCCTCAGCTCTTATCCGCCTGGCGAAAAGGTGAGCATAAACCGAACTTCGACAACGCCCTCAACTTTTCCGTTTCCGATAAGCTACGGTCGTTTATCTATGCACCGTATCACCGGGGATATGGTGCGGCTGGAGGGACTCGAACCCCCACGGTCTCCCGCCAGAACCTAAATCTGGTGCGTCTACCAATTTCGCCACAGCCGCGTTGGAGGGGTAGCTAAATGGGAACCCGAGAGAAGTCAACCACCTAATGCGCTGTTTATGCCCAGTTCTCGGTTTTCCACGCCATTTCTACCTATGAAACTGTGCATTACGCCTATCTGGGGCTCATTTCTCATAGGGCCCTGCCTGTTTCACACAGGCCTGAAACCCATTTCCTGCGAAAGAGATAGCTCGCACGCTCTTTTTCTTTTTTAGCTCCTGACGCGTTCATTCAGCTGCTGACTGCCATCATTCGCAAAGTGGCGTCAGCACACGCTGCATAAAAGCCGCGCCTTTGTCTGTCAGATACAGCTCCCGGCGGCGACCATCCGTCTTATCTGCCTCAACACGAGCATAGTTATGTCCGCCGCGCACATCCTTATGCCCCTCACACCAGTAATAGATGTTTCGGGTTGCGGTACCGGACTGGTAGCCAATCTTCTTTTGCAGGCTGAGAGGATGGATCTTCACCCCCTCCTCCTGATGGGCCGCGATCTCGAGCAATGTCAGAACCGTTGAGACCTGCATCTTGGCATCATGGTCTTTGAACGGTGTCAGCGCCTCGATAATCTGGCGTAGGGCTGCAGAGTGCTGTGTCGTCTTGCTCATGTAAATATCCGTCGTAATCATCCGGAGGCAGGCACAACCACACGCTCCGCGTGCAATCCCTACCTCTTTCTCGCATGCCTATCGCATTGCTTGCTTCACTAAATGATACGCATCATCTTTTGCAGATTAATTATCACAAAAATTGATGATTCCCACCAGATATCTCAGAAAGACAACCTATCCCTTGGGCTGGGAGACCTTAAAAGTCTCCCAGAAACTGAACCAATTCGGTGATCACATCCGGAATATGCGAGATCAGGTCCTCAGCAATGAGCCCGGCCCCGGCGATCTCCGCAGCGCGTCCATGCACCCACACACCTTTGGCCGCCGCTTCATAGCCGCCAAGTCCTTGAGCTAGATACCCCGCAATCACGCCTGCAAGCACATCACCAGAGCCCGCTGTCGCAAGCCACGGTGTACCGCTAGCATTAATAGAGACATTACCCGCCGGATCAGCAATCACGGTATCTGCGCCTTTAAATACCACGACAGCACCGGCCCGCTTGGCCGCCTTCTGAGTGCGCTCTACTTTGCAGTAGGTAGACGTCGGATCATAAAGATCAGGGAACAACCGGCGGAACTCCCCTTCATGAGGCGTCAGAACAACCCGCCCAGCGCTTTCACTCTCCGCAATATACTCAAACAGATGTTCCGGCTTTTCTTCAAAGGACATCAGAGCATCTGCATCCAGCACCACAGCCCGCTCAGAAGACAGACACTCTGCAACCCGCTCCTGCGTTTCCCGGCCAATACCGGCAGCGGGCCCAATCACCACAGAGTTGAGCCGCTCATCTTCCAAAATACGCTCAAAATCAGCAATGCGCTCAGCCGGACGGATCATTACACTCGTCAGATGCGCTGCATGCACAAGCGCCGCTTGCTCTCGTGCAACAACCGTCACAAGACCACTGCCCGCCCGCTGCGCGCCCAGCGCGGCCAGACGACTGGCACCGGTAGAGAATTTCGGCCCACTAACAACAACCGTGTGCCCCCTATTATATTTGTGACCAGCCACAGCAGGCTGATCGGGAATGTCACCCCAGATCTTGTCGCAGTTGTAAAAGGCAGTAGGACCAACCTTCTCCAGTACCTCATCGTCGAGACCGATCTGCTCAATAACAATCTCACCGCAATGAGCACGCCCCGGATAAAGATAATGCCCCGGCTTGGCGCGGAAGAAGGTGATGGTCATATCAGCATGAACGGCCTCACCCAGCACCTCACCGCTTTTGCCGCTCACGCCAGAGGGAAGGTCAACAGCCACACACTGCGCCGGGCTTTCGTTGATCTGCTGAACCAGATCCAGAACCTCATCATCCAGCGGACGCGACAGCCCTGCCCCGAACAAGGCATCGACAATCACATCATCTTCGCCCAGCTCTTCCAGCGCCGCCCGCATGTTATCCATTGAGGTTAAGTCAAGATCCATCTCGTCATAGGCCAGCTCCGCATCGCCTTCCAACGTCTCCGGATCACACACCAGCCCGACGGAAACATTAAAGCCCTCGTTATCCGCCAGCTGCGCCACAACAAAGCCATCACCGCCATTGTTGCCGGGGCCACAAAACACCAGAACACGGGAATAAGGATGCAGAATCTGGCGCATCACCTCAAACACGGCTTTGCCCGCGTTATGCATCAGTTCAATGCCAGGAAAGCCACCTTCAATTGTCAGGCGATCTGCCTTCTTCATCTGCAAGGGTGTCAATAACTCATGCATAAAGCTCTCCAATTCCCTATCCGACAGGTCTTGAGAAATTTATTACCCATTATCCCTAAGAATTTGGTTCATCATTACCCAACTGCCGCCACGGTTTTTTCGATCACGAAAATTCACAAAACTTGAGCTAGTGCTAAAAGGCACAGATTTCTGAGGGACTTCCTGAGTAAATGTTGATACCAGCGCACCACTTTGGGAAAACAACGAAAACATGCACGAGAGACGAGCCCATTACGACCAGCTTCTAACTGCTTTCGCACGACGTCTGGGTATGACCACCCAGCCTGATAATGGACTATTCCTTATCGAGGAAGCAAATGGCAGCCGCTGGTCAGTCGAACTCAATGAAAGCTCCGATCTCGTTTACATTAGTACCAGTCTCTTTCTTGCAGAAGATAAAAACACGCTGAAAGCGGCTTTGGAACTCAATCAGAACGTGGAACTCTTGCGTGGAGCATTCCTCGGCCTGTCTCAATCTGGCGACCTGCAACTCAACGCACAGGCAACCTTACAGTTCACAGATGACCTTGCTCTGGAGAACACACTGGTCAACCTGATGCAAATTCGTGAGCAGGTATGCGCACGGCTTTCTGAAATGAAATCCACCCAAAGCTCCCCAGCCGTTCAACCGGACTGGAGCACGACGTCTATTCGCCTGTAAAGGTTTCTCACCCATGCATTCCGTCAACTCTCCCAAGCATACTCCAGTTGATCAGAGCCAACTCCAGAACGACGTAAGTGCACAACGAAACTCTGCTCCAGAAAAATCAGAGAAGTTAGAAGCACGCGGCGTGACCGCGGATGTACAAAAAAGTTCAACCCAGCCAACAACAAGCAACGCAAAACCTCTGGACACCGCCGCAACTGAAACGCTCGCAAACCGGATAAAGCCACCGAGCGCAGACAGTTCCCAAACCTCAGCACCAACATCTTCCTCTGCCCCTTATGAGGCAGACCGCACCGCACTGGAACAATCCGCAAAACGCCTGGGCGCAGGCGCTTTCGGAGACGTCTACCTGATCAAGCAGGACGGCAAGTCCTTCGCATTCAAGGTGGCCAGCACGGAAGCCGGTTGGGAAGCGTTGCAGCGCGAGGCAAAGGTTTACAGCGACATTGCCAAAGTCGGGCCACATGACAATGTGGTCAAGAGCATGGGCATTGTGGAAGTTCAGGGCGTACAGGGCCTGGCCTTGGAATACGTGGAGGGCTGCGAAGCGGGCAAGCTCTTCACCACAGCAGAAAATTTGTACACCAGCAACAAACTCAGCCACTCCCAGTACTGGGGCACCGTTCAGTTCATCATGCGTGACGTGCTCAGCGGCGTACAGCATCTGGCAGAAGCTGGCATCAGCCACAGCGACATCAAGGGCGGCAACCTGCTCTATGATAAGGAAAGTCAGGCGATCAAGATCGTCGACTTTGGCAGCGCTGCGACAATCGGCAAAGACCCTGTCACCATCGGCACCCCATCCCACTCTGCACCGGAAGCGCTCCTGTCACTTCCACAGCGTGAGGGAGAAAAGGCCCGTGCCAATGAGAAGCAGGACACCTTCGCCGTTGGCCAGATGACCTATCGCGCAGGCGAGCACGCTGAAAACCTGTTCGGCGCCCAGAACAACGGCGATCAGGCAGCCCTCGGTTACTCCATGCATTCCCAGCTGCGCGACATTGAACGTCGCGATGAAACACTTGAGTATCAGGCACTCAATGAAACCAGTGATCCAAAACTGGCAAACACAGCTGGTCACTACGGCAAAGGCGGCGAAACAGCTTACGTGGAGTTTGTAAACCTCTCCACCCTGCTCGACATCGACGTCCGCGGCACGGCAGAAGAGCTCCTGAAAACCAACTTCATCTCAGACCCGCTATGTCAGCCGGATGAAGCCCGCCAGGTGATCTCAGGCCTCATGACCAAGATGGAAGAAGACCACCAAGCCGAACTCGCCGCCCTCATGGGCCGAGCCTGACAGATACCACCTTGATAAAGATAAGAAGCCGGCCCTTTGGTCGGCTTTTTTGTTGGGCAGTTCATCTTGCCTTCATTTGACAAAAATCCCTCCCTCACACCTAAGCCCCTCTTAACAGTCATAAAAGATAGCAGCGCCCAGCGGCTCAAAATCACAGCGTCCCGGACAATGCCCATGCATAATTGAAAGATAAAAGAGCCAGCACCGGAGTGATCCATGCCGAAAGTGACGGGAGACGGAAACGAGCCCCTACCTGATCTTCCACCCGAAGTCGATCAATGGGCGGATCAGATGTGCGACCTCCTCGGCGTCAACCCGCAGGAAGTACCGGAACCCAATGAGCCCATAGAAGAAGCAGGCATCGGCGACAGCTGGCTTAAGCCGCCGACATCTGAGGCCGGAGATGAGGACAGCTGGCTTAATGCACCAAGTTCCAAACCCGAACTCGACAGCTGGATGTACGACACCGACCCCACAAACCTCGTGGACGGAGCTCAGGCACTGCAAGTTGACACCAGCAAACTGGAAAAGGTCGGCAAACGTCTGGGGGCCGGAGCATACGGCGAGGTCTTCCGCATCAAGGAAGATGGCAAGGACATCGCTTTCAAAGTTGCACACACCGTCGAAGCGCAGACCGCCCTTGAGAAAGAAGCCGAGATCTACGAAAAAATCGCAGCAGCAGGCCCACATAAAAACGTCATTGCCTCCCAGGGCATGCGAGAGGTGGAAGGCATAAAGGGGTTGGCGATGGATTATGTTGAGGGCTGCGACGCCAGCAAGCTCTTCAGCGCTGCCGAACGGTTCTACAAGCAAAACAAGATAAGCCACACCGAGTACTGGGGCGCGATCCAGAACATGCTGAGGGAAGCATTAGAGGGCATACAGCACATCGCCAAGGCAGGCGTCAGTCACAGTGACATCAAAAGCGGTAACATGCTCTTTGATGAGAAGACCCAAACCCTCAAACTGTGCGACTTTGGCCGCGCCGCAATCATAGGAGAAGATCCCGCAACCATAGGCACTCCCGCCCTCTCAGCACCAGAGGCCATCAAAACCTTGCCGCTGGAAGGGGTTCCCGGCGAAGACCAACGTCCTCGCGCCAATGCCAAACAAGACACATTCGCCGTGGGCCAGATGGCTTACAAGTCGGGAGAAAAATCCGAACATCTATACGGTGCCAGAAACCCGGGCGATACCCACGCCCTCACCTATATGCTCTGCACAAAGATCGAAGAACTGGAAGCTGCAGGCAGGGATAAAGACTACCGCGCGCTCAACCCCACGGATGATCCCAAACAGGCCGGAACAGCAGGTCACTACGGCAAAGGTGGCAAAACCGCATATGTGGACTTTGTCAACGAAGCCACCCTCATGGACATTGGCACTCGCGGCTCAGCTGAAGATCTGCTGGCCAGCAAGTTCCTCTCCGATCCTTTGCTCCAGCCAGAAGATGCTCAGAAAGTCCTGTCAGGCCTCATCACACGTATGAAACAGGAGGAAGACGCAGAAAAGGCCGCGCTCAACAAATCAGCCAGCAAGAAACCGTGAGACACGGAAGCTTCAAAGACATTTTAATCGCATCCCTCCAATTGGATACACTGGATCAACATCTGCGCTGACTACACTGAAGGGGTGATCACAAACCTCTGAAGACCGGCAGCATGACCAAACCTCCGCGCGCCCTCCAGACACCAACGGACGAGACCGCCAATCAGGATGCCCAGATCGGCATATGGGCCGACAATGTCATCACCCTCCTCGGCCTCAGTGAAACTCCCCCCGACAGCGGACAAACAGAACCCGACTTTGACCAGCCGCCCGCCGCAAGCCGGTTCACCGTATCGGATGTCGTAGAGGACAGCTCTTCAGAAGAAGAGAGCGACGACGAGTTGGAACCAACACCAACTACTACCGCCCCCACCAGCCGCTTCACCATCGGCGATGTAGTAGAGGACAGCTTCTCTGAAGACGAGGAGAGCGAAGAAGAGCCAACACCAACACCAACACCTCCACCCGCTAACCGCTTCATTGTCAGCGACGTTGTCGAAGACAGCTCCTCTGAGGATGAGGAGAGCGAAGAAGAGCTAGAACCCTCAGCCACAACACCTCCTCCCGCTAGCCGCTTCACCGTAAGCGATGTCGTAGAAGAAAGCTTCTCTGAGGATGAAGAGAGCGAAGAGGAGCCAACACCAACCGCCACAGCCGCCCCCACCAGCCGCTTCACTGTCAGTGACGTGGTAGAAGAAAGTTCCTCTGAAGATGAGGAAAGCGAAGACGAGCCGGAACCAACCGCCGCTACCAGCCGCTTCACGATAAGCGACGTTGTAGAAGATAGCTCCTCTGAAGACGAGGAAAGCGAAGAAGAGCTAGAACCCTCAACCACAACACCTCCCACCACCCGCTTCACCGTCAGCGACGTCAGTGAACCCAACTTCTCCGAGGATGAGGAAGGCCCGTTTGCGACCCTGCCGCTCCCCTCCAACAACCTCAGACGCGCCAAACGGTTGGGGGCTGGATCTTTCGGGGAGGTCAGTCTCTTCACCGACGAGCAAAGCGGCAAGTCCATTGCGTTCAAGACGGCCCGCTCCCAGAAGGGTAAGGACGCCCTGCAGAAAGAGGCGCAGATCTACGGCAAGCTCATGGCCGCCGGTCCGCACAAGAACGTGGTGCAGTGCTACGGTATGCACGAGATCGACGGCGAGACAGGTCTTGCCATGGAGTATGTGGAAGGCTGCGAAGCAGATGACCTGTTCCAGGGTGCGGAAGAACTCTACCGCGACAACAAACTCAGCCATGCCCAATATTGGGGTGCGCTACAATTCATGGCCAATGAAGTGATCGATGGCCTGAAGCACATCAACGCCGCTGGCATCAGCCACAACGACATCAAAGGCGGCAACATCCTGTTCGATCAAAACAGCCAGTCTCTCAAGATCGCTGACTTCGGCTTTGCAGGTATCATCGGCGAAGACCCGCTGGACTTCGGCACACCTGAGTACTCCAGCCCCGAAGCCATTGCCGCAGCCTTCGAAGATGAAGACAAACGCGACCGTCTGGACGACAAACAGGACGGCTATGCGGTTGGGCAAATGGTGTTCGGTGGCGGTGAAGGTGAGTTCAATCTGCTGGACGCGCCCGATTGCGACAATCCCTATGCGTTCGCACTCCATGTTGTCCGCAAACTCAGCAACTCAAAAACCCAGAGTTCGGCAGCAGACGAAAAAGACAGCACAAACAGCGAGTACAAAGCCCTTAAGCCGACAGATGACCCGGACCTGGCAGCCGAACCCGGCTATTACAATGACAGCTATGAATCTGAGTACGCCCGCTTCGTCAACAATGCCATGCAGATTAACCCAAAGAAGAGAAGCAGCCTGGACGACATGCAGCAAAGCCAGTTTTTGAAAGACCCGCTCCTCCAGCCTGAAGACGCCAAAGGCGTGCTTGAGCTGATCAGAAAACGAAGCAGCTCCTGATCTTCACACAAAAGGCTCAAGCTTCTAACGGTTGGACTTGGGCTTCTCGGCGCCTTTCGTTTTCTTAAGTCCCTCTGGCCGCTCATCGCTGGCAATCACCACATCCTGCGGCTGAGAAAGCTCAATCAGGTTCCCATCCGGGTCTCTTATATAGACAGACAGAATGGGTGAGCTGGCCCCGGTCCGAAACACCGGTCCTTCAACAATGGTGACTGACGCTGCACCCAGCCGCGCAATGGCCGCATCAAGACTCTCCACCAGAAAGCACAGATCAGCTGTGCCCGGCATCTGCTCCTTGGCTAAAGGCTCCTGCGAAACATCAATGGGCTGAAGGTTGATTTTCTGCTGACCAAAGTGCAGCGCCCGTCGCCCGCCTCCGAATATGATCTCCTCCATACCCAGTACATCCTGATAGAAACGACTGGTACGTTCAACATCATGAACGGTAAGCACGACATGGTCGAGAGAAACCAACCTCATCACTCGCTCCTTTAAACGCGCTCCTAAAAAAGGACCTGATCAGAACGCGTGAGAAACTGCATCAGCTTTTGCTGCTCCAACCATAACCCTGCCTTGCATAAGGAACCAACACCTAGTTTCTGGCGAGATGAACAAAACGTACACTGCCTATTTTTTAACCATCCTGCGCAGTGTTTGTGCACCAGATATATTTCAGATGCACTTTCCCATTATTATTGAGGGAGCGAAATGCCCGCTTTTGTGGCTTTTTAAGAAAATTTCAAAACTGGCACGGTTTCTGCATTCATATTTCCGTAAGTTTTGAATCGCGAACTTTCTGCACACGTAACGGTCATTCTATAGAGCATGCCAGACCAGACGCGGTGCAGATACAAGACGAACTGAGAGTGTGACGACCATGAAGAAAATTGAGGCGATCATTAAGCCGTTCAAACTGGATGAAGTGAAAGAAGCACTTCAGGAGGTTGGCCTTCAGGGGATCACCGTTACCGAGGCAAAAGGTTTTGGCCGCCAGAAAGGTCATACGGAACTCTACCGCGGCGCTGAATACGTGGTCGACTTCCTGCCAAAGGTGAAGGTGGAAATCGTACTCAATGACGATCTTGTCGACAAAGCTGTCGAAGCTATTCGCGACGCAGCACAAACCGGTCGTATCGGTGACGGTAAAATCTTCGTCTCTTCCATCGAAGAAGCGATCCGTATCCGTACCGGTGAGACCGGCGAAGACGCCGTTTAAGTAATTCCTTAGGGATAAATGGGGACCGGTGACAAATTGGGGGGAACAGTCCCGCGCGCTTGGTCTTCTAGTTTACAACACTGCGCCACTGGCGATTTTAATAAGAGGAATAGGAAGTTATGACAACCTCCGCTGATGTCTTGAAAGAAATCCAGGAAAAAGACGTAAAGTTCGTAGATCTTCGTTTTTCTGATCCGCGCGGCAAGCTGCAGCACGTCACCATGGATATCTCCCAGGTGAACGAAGACATGTTTGCAGAGGGCGTAGCATTTGACGGTTCCTCTATCGGTGGTTGGAAAGCAATCAACGAATCCGACATGATGCTGATGCCAGATCCGGAAACAGCTCACGTCGACCCATTCTTCGCGCAGTCCACCATGTCCATCTTCTGTGACGTTCTCGACCCACGTACAGGTGAAGGTTACAACCGCGACCCACGCATGACTGCAAAGCGCGCTGAAGCCTATGTAAAAGCATGTGGCGCTGGTGACACCGTGTTCGTTGGCCCAGAAGCTGAGTTCTTCATCTTCGACGACGTTCGCTTCGCAGCAGACCCATACAACACCGGCTTCAAGCTGGACTGTTCCGAACTGCCATCCAACATGGACAGCGAGTACGAATCCGGCAACCTCGGCCACCGTCCACGTACAAAAGGTGGTTACTTCCCGGTTCCTCCAATCGACAGCTGTCAGGACATCCGCTCTGAAATGCTGACCGTAATGTCCGACATGGGCGTAAAAGTTGAAAAGCACCACCACGAAGTGGCGGCTGCTCAGCACGAACTCGGCATGCAGTTCCAGACCCTGACCACTTGTGCTGACCACATGCAGATCTACAAGTACGTGGTTCACCAAGTTGCTCACGCTTATGGCAAATCCGCAACCTTCATGCCTAAGCCAGTCTTCGGCGACAACGGCACCGGCATGCACTGCCACTTCTCCATCTGGGACGAAGGCAAGCCAACTTTTGCTGGCAGCCAGTATGCTGACCTTTCCGAGAACGCTCTGTACTTCATCGGCGGCATCCTGAAGCACGCAAAATCCCTGAACGCGTTCACCAACGCGTCCACCAACTCTTACAAGCGTCTGGTACCGGGCTATGAGGCTCCAGTTCTTCTGGCATACTCTTCCCAGAACCGTTCTGCGTCCTGCCGTATTCCATTCACATCTTCTCCAAAAGGCAAGCGCGTTGAAGTTCGCTTCCCAGATCCAACAGCAAACCCATACCTGGCGTTCGCTGCACAGCTGATGGCTGGCCTTGATGGTATCAAGAACAAGATCCATCCTGGTGATGCAATGGATAAGAACCTGTACGATCTGCCAGCAGAAGAACTCTCCGAGATTCCAACTGTTGCAGCATCTCTGCGTGAAGCTCTGGAAAGCCTCGATGCTGACCGTGAATACCTCAAAGCAGGCGGCGTGTTCGACGACGACCAGATCGACGCATACATCGAGCTGAAGATGGAAGAAGTCCTGCGTACAGACATGACCCCTCACCCAGTTGAGTTCGACATGTACTACTCCGTCTAATTTATGAAGCGGCTGTTTTAACTCCAATGCACCCCGGGCGTATCTCCAAGCGGATACGCCCATCCAAAGCAGCCCCGTCATTTAGACACAATAAAACCCCGACTGGCCCCAGTCGGGGTTTTGTTTTTTAAAGAGCACGCTGCACTGATCACATCAGGCGATACAAAGCTGCATCAGGCAAACTTACCAGCCGCCCTCACGCATCTCCGCAGAGATCTCCAGACGCACACGATCACTGGTCAGCGGCGCAAACATGCCCACACCAAAATCACTGCGCAGGATCTCCCCTGTGCCCTCTACGCCAATCCACTGGCCCTGATAGTAGTCAAAGTAACTGCCAAGCGGGTGCGGACCATTGTGATTGAGCTTAAAGTCCAGCTCCACCGGATGCTTCTGGTCCTTGATGGTCAGATCTCCCACCAGCGTGACACCAGTCGCACTGGTCTGTTTCACACTCGTGGAAACAAAGGTAATCTCCGGATACTTCTCTACGTCGAAGAAGTCAGAGTTCTTCATATGCTCATCCAGCGCCTCAACACCCGTATCAATGCTGGCTGGGTCAATGACCACGGAAACTTTGGTCTCTTCAATCTTTTCCGGATCAAACTCCACGTCCCCGCGAACCACCTTCCACTCACCGGACTGTTCGCTCAGGCCCGCATGGTTGTAGTAAAAGCGCACCTCGGTGTGTGTCGGGTCAAACTTGTAGCTTGCAGCCTGCGCCGATGCGGTGAATGCAAGCGATGCCGCAACAACGGCAAATTTTGTGAAATGCTTCATGCTGTTTCCTGCCTCATATCCCTGTCTGCCACATAAAACTGTAGCTTTTCATAGGTGCACATCCATTAACCCATTGATTTATAGTCAATTAATGTATATGCATGTATATACATCTAAATGAATAGAAACACGTTTCAAGTCCTGAATGCAAAAATAACGAGGATGTGATGTCTGTCAGCAAAGAGTCAGTCTCTCTCTGGATCGCCCTGAACCGGGTGCAAAAGACCATCTACACGGAGATTGAGAGCGCCTTTAAAGCAGAAAGATTTCCCCCTCTGTCGTGGTACGACATCCTCTGGGAGCTGGAGAACGCCCCCGACGGCCTGCGTCAGTTCGAGCTGGAAGAACGTGTCCTCTTCCAACAGGCCAACCTTTCCCGCGTCATCCAGTCTCTCGCCAAGGCAGCACTGGTCGAAAGCAAACCAGCCCCAAAAGACAAACGCGGCAAGACCCTCTACATCACCGGGAAGGGAAAAGACCTCCGCGCTCAGATGTGGCAGACCTACGAACGCATGCTGGAAGAAAAGCTCGACACAAAAGTCAGCGCGGACAACGCCATGCAGCTGGCAGAAGCTCTCAAAACGCTGCTTTAGATTTTTTCAGCGACCATGGGAGGCTGGTACCAAAAGGCTTTCTAAGAGCGTCACAACAGCCTCAACACAGCAACGCAGAAAAACACAAAAGAACGCAAACCAACGCACATATGAGCGCAAAGGGGGATATGTCATCACCCCGTCACGAAACTGCGTTTAAGTGCAGCAAGGTTATCAGCAACTGACCGTGCTGATTAGACCCGCATACCTTTTAAAGGCGGCCTTCTAAGGTCGCCTTCTTTTTACACTTTTTCAAAAAGTGAAATGATCAGGGCAAACCGGTACTAACTATTTTCTCCCCCTTCTCTTGAAAGAAATGCCGACCGTTCCTACGTTAGGAACAGGTCAACAAAAGGAGAGCCAATGACTCCACCGGACCTGCATGTTGTACGGTGTTTATAAAGGCAATTCGGCACTTATGAAGACCCTCTGCAGGATGCCACAATATATCGGCACTACAAAACGGCCTGCACGACTGAGCGTCATCAGGCGGTAAGCAAGGATCGAACCCGGACGTACAAGGGCGAGAAATCATATAAGACGCCCAAGCATATAGCCTTGAAACGGTAAATCGCGGCGATCCAACCAGAAAAGCAAGACCCCGTTAGAGCCTTCGAGAAGGTCACGGGGTTTTCTTTTGGCCATTGCAATGTGGTTGCTCCCCTCTAAAATATACCATTCACATTCATATTTTAGAGATTCTGGTGATGACAACAGCCGATACAATTGAACTTCTACCCACGCTTCCATCCCTCAACATTCAGGAAACAAAAGCGTTTTACGCAGGCAAGCTGGGTTTTACCAACGTCATCTACGAGCGCGATGATTTCCTGATTCTGCGACGGGACAATCTGGAAATCCACTTCTGGCTCACCACAGAAAAGCACCTCTGCGAAAACAGCAGTGTGTATTTTCGCGGCGGCCCAATCGCAGCTCTCCACGAAGAATTCCGCAAACTCGGCCTTCCAGAAGACGGCAAAAGCGAACCCCGCCTCACTCCACTCGCCAAACGCCCCTGGGACATGGAAGAATTCTACATCCACGACCCGCACGGTAACCTCCTGAAATTCGGTCGCATTCCGCTCTGAACCTCAAAAGAGCCACCACACTACACGGCGTTGCAGCACTGCTCCCACAAAGCAACCATCCAATTTACCCGCACAATCCCAGAAGCCCCGCATACCTTTTGGGCTTTCCAGAAAAAACGAGTGAATCCCGGCAAAAACTCAGGTATAGACCTTTCAACTTGGAAATACTCAGTAAATTGAACAGGCTTGACCAATGAGCTCATATAAATCCGAATTTATGCGGACAATGGAAGAACGCGGTTTTCTGCACCAACTCTCCAACGCCGAAGGGCTGGACGAGCTGTGCGCCAACGAGACCGTCACCGCATATATTGGCTTTGACTGTACCGCGAGCAGCCTGCACGTCGGCTCCCTCGTGCAGATCATGATGCTCTATTGGTTCCAGCAGGCTGGTCACCGCGCTATCACCCTGATGGGCAGTGGTACAACCCGCGTTGGTGATCCAACTGGCAAGGACGAAAGCCGCAAGGTTCTGACCGATGAAACCATCGAAGACAACAAGAACGGCATCAAGCAAGTCTTTGAAAAGTTTCTGAAGTTTGGTGATGGTCCATCTGACGCAATGATGATGGACAACGCCGATTGGCTCCTGAAACTCAACTACATGGACTTCCTGCGCGACGTAGGCCGCTACTTCTCTGTCAACCAGATGATCCAGCGCGACAGCGTGCGCCTGCGTCTGGAACGCGAGCAGCACCTATCATTCCTCGAGTTCAACTACATGCTGCTGCAGGGCTACGATTACCTCGAAATCCACCGCCGCACCGGCTGCCGCTTGCAGATGGGTGGCTCTGACCAGTGGTCCAACATTCTCTCCGGCGTCGACCTTGGCCGCCGCCTCGCAGACAAAGAACTCTTCGCTCTCACCACGCCGCTGCTGACCACTGCATCCGGCGCAAAGATGGGCAAGACCGCAGCAGGCGCCGTATGGCTCAACGCTGACATGCTCAGCCCCTACGATTACTGGCAGTTCTGGCGCAACACCGAAGATGCTGACGTAGAGAAGTTCTTGAAACTCTTCACCATTCTGCCAATGGACGAAATCAAGCGTCTGGCAGCTCTTGAAGGTGCAGGCATCAACGAAGCCAAGAAGGTTCTGGCAACCGAAGCAACCGCTCTGCTCCATGGCCGTGAAGAAGCTGAGAAAGCTGCTGAGACCGCTCGCAAGGCCTTTGAAGAAGGTGCAAACGCTGCTGGCCTGCCAACCATCGAGATCGCAGCTGCAGAGCTGAACGACGGCATTGGTATCCTCAACGTGTTCGTAACCGCAGGCCTGTGCACCTCCAACGGTGAAGTCCGCCGCAACATCAAAGGCGGTGCTGTTCGCATCAATGATAAAGCGGAACAGGATCACACCCGCGAGATCACCGAAGCGGACCTGACCGACGACGGCGTCATCAAGCTGTCCCTCGGCAAGAAAAAGCACGTTCTTGTTAAGCCAGTCTAACCGACTGACAGCACAAAGAATTCAGAGAAGCCGGGTCACAACACCCGGCTTTTTCTTTGCTCACAAACAGCGCAAATTTAACCAATTACGCGCAGAAACTTGCACTCAGAACTAGGCTCCTTCCGGTACCCTCTACTCAGGAATGACGGAGCTAATCCATGGTCCTGCAGAACTGGAACGCACAGCAGTATCTCAAACACGCCGCCTATGTCCCCGACTTCGGGCAGGATGCACTTGAGCTGCTCTCTGTAGAGCCGGGAGAAATCATTCTGGACCTCGGCTGCGGTGAAGGCACACTGGCTGCGCAAATCCAAAACCGCGGCGCACTCGTCACCGGCATCGACACCGCAGAAGACATACTCCGGCAAGCCGATGAGAAAGGCATCAAGACCCTGCTCATGTCCGGCGAAAAGCTTGAGTTTGAAAATGAATTCAACGCCGTCTTCTCCAACGCCGCCCTTCATTGGATGCAGGACTACAAAGGTGTCATTCGCGGTGTTGTCAAAGCCCTGAAACCGGGAGGACGGTTTGTAGGCGAAATGGGCTGTGACCGAAACTGCCGGATCATCCGTTCTGCCATGGAAAACGTGTTTGCTGAGAACAGAGATTTCGGTCCCTACAAAAGCCCCTGGATCTTCCCATCTCCTAAGACCTACATGCATGCCCTAAAAGAGGCAGGGTTTTCGCTCACCTATCACACGGAGATAGAACGCAGGACGCCACTGGAAACGGGTATGAAGGGTTGGCTGGAGCTCTTTACCGGCAGCCTGACAGAAGAGCTCAGCGAGGCACATAAAAAACGGTTTTACAAAGAGACGATCAAACGCCTGAAACCGGATCTCTACTCAAAAGAAAACGGTTGGGAAGCAGACTACGTGTGCATGCGCTTCGCAGCCTACCTCCCTGTAAGCACTACTTAAACTCAAAGATCCGGCGGAAAACACCCGGTGCAATCGCGGAGACCGGATTGACCTGAAACTGCGGCTTCTCGAAAGTACCATCCAGCTTGTAAGTCACACCAAACAGCCCTTCATCAGAAGATCCACCACCAAGAATGAGGCCAATCACAGGCAGCTTGGCGAACAGGTTGTTCAGCGCATAAGCCGGTACAAATGTACCTGCCATATCCAGCTTCCGGCTCTTCAGATTAGCATTGCCGCTAAACGTCCCGCCAATAATCGCGCCGCTCAGCGTTCCTTTGGAAACATTCAGCGTATCGCCATTACGGGAGAACTGCATGCGCATCTTCTGGAATGATGCCTCACCCGAGTTCACCGCAGCCGAGTAGACTTCACTGTTCCGCGAACCACGAATTTCACGCGGCTTGATGCCCTTCAACGCCTTAATGGCTGGATCTTCTGTAATAGAGAAGTTCGTCACCGTCAGCTGACCAGCCCAGTTGGTATCGCTCGGCATCTGAATATCAACACGTCCGCTACCACCACGCATACGCGGGAAGATGTCCATGAAGCGCAGGAACTCGCCGGTATTGTTCAGCTTACCCTTCGCAAAACGGTGCTTACCTTCACCACCAACCGTGAAGTTGAACTGACCACGACTGGAGGTCGCTCCAGAGACTGTCAGATCGACTGGGCTCTCGCCACGGAACAGTCCATCGACGCGCACGTTGGACGCCTGAACGCCTCTGTAACCAATCAAGCGACGGAAGCTCAGGTCAACCTCAACGACGTCTCTCCTGCCTTTGCCAGCAGATGAACCGCCATCGCCACCAAAACTATCCAGCAGGGCACGACCATCAAAGCGCTCGGCATTCAGCACAACCTTGTAGCCCCCACCACGACGAGGGCGAACAGTCATCTTCGCATTATCATTCGGCCGCAAGTTGAAAGCAGAAAAATCAGCCAGAGACAACTTGCCACTACTATCAATCTTCAGATTGCCACGCACTTCCACTCCCTCAGAGAGGAACGAGAAGTTATGCAGTGTCTTGGCATTACCTGAACTGGTCACACGGAAACGCGCAGTTGCACGGACACCAGGAACCTTACTCCAACCAACTTCCCTCACATTGATGGAAGCTTTCGCCAGATCCAGCTCAAACACCTGCGCACCGCCGCTATCCTCATAGCTGACCTTGATCGGACCCTTGATGTAATCCTGAAGATCGACGCCATAGTCTTTCAGGTCCTTTGCATTCGCAACAAACGTGACGCCCTGACGGTCTTCACCGCCACTGCCATCACGGCTGGTACTCAGATCGATCTCAGACTGGAACCCGTTGAGCTTACCCTTACCGGTAATCAGCGTCTGTTTCGTATCTGCCTGAACAATAAGATCCGCGTTTTCAATGGTCTGACCTGAAATCTTCGCTTTACTGGAAAAATCTTTCAGATCCAGATTGGCGCGCCAGTCAACGTCCTTGACTTTCAGGTTCTTAGCAAGCGGGAACGATGCCTCAACGCGTACCTCACCTGTACCGGAAAGATCCGCAGGCACCACGCTAAAGCCGTCCAGTGCGTTGATCGGCTCAGAATCTGCCAGTACACCAAGATCATCTGCCCGGCCCGTCACAACAACAGAAAGCTCTGCTGGCTGAATACCCGGTCCTGCGATCTTCTTGATGGCAAACTGAACTTCCGGAACCTTAACGATATTGCCATCTTGCATACGGAAGTGACCGTTGGTGCCAGAGATCGAAAAGTCTTCGTTTTCAATCTTCCCTGATCCAGTCAGATCACGCACCACAGGAAGTGACTTCAACGCCTTGATAGAACCATCAATCACATCAAATGTCGCTGTCAGCCCATTCCCCTGCCAGGCAGGCGTTGCCTTATCACCATCAAAGGCAGCAGGCCCAAGCGCCAAGTCCAGATACACATTATCAACACGACCAGGGCCAAGATGATTGATCAACCAGTCGCGGGTTTTCGGCGCAGTAATCGTCGGCCAAACCTGCAGCACCTCACCAAAGCTCAGGCTTGGTGTGTAAACAGAAAGAGCCAAAGAAGGCCCCGGCTGACCATAATAGAAAGAACCGGCTACATTAATGTCCGCATCAAGACCAACGGCACGTGCTCGCTCAATTGAAATCAGAGAGTTCGCCGGATCAAACGAGCCAGACGCATACGCATCCGGGAAAAGCAGTGGCGGCGAGTTCACATCCGCAGGTGCCAGTACGATCTCACGAGAGCCCAGAGAATAGTTCCATTCTGCCCCCTCAGTGACAGGTGGCTGCAACACACCGCCAAACACCACACGCGTGTTCTTGCGGCGCAGATATGACCGGCCAACGATAATATCCGGAGTGTCGCGCTGCAGTTTCAGATCCAGGTACGCTTCATCAACGGTGATGGAATTGTCTGGCGCAGTGCGGATGAAGATCGGAGACGTCCGCACATTCATATCTGCGCTGACAAACTCGCCTGTCGCCCAAAGCTCAGCACTGGCTTCAACGGACAAGCGGGTACTTGCCAGTTTATCATCGCGGGCAAAACTGTGTGTTGGCAGCAGGTCACGCAGGGAAGCATCGCGCAAATTGACGGAGATATTGCGAACACCCGTTTCAGGCGTAACAGTCCGTTTTAGATCCCATGACCAATCCCCTTCACGGCCCACAATCTTCGCGTTCACAGCAAAGGAAAGGTCATCCAGCAGTACGGCATTTGCATCAATGCCATCAGCGACGAACTCTTCTCCTTGAGTGTTGATCACCAGTCGGCCGTACTCAATTGCAACCTTTTCAAGGTGCCAGCGCTTGAGTTCTTCAACAGCAATCACACTAAATTTGTCAATCGCAACAACACGGTTCTGAACCCGTGGCAAAGGCTCTGAACCGCTCGCCAGCCGAATGGTTGCAGATGGGCGTTCAAGCGCCACACTGGTGATCTCTAGATCACCCGTCAAAAGACCGGAGAGATTGATACCAATCTCAGCCCGGGGCAGCAGAACAGTCGCAGCTGTGCGCCCTTTGACACGGATGAGAGAGTCTTCAAGAATGATACGGCTGCCGTTGTCGCCAAACAGGTCAAACTGGGCACTGCCGACCGTGACATTCAGTGCCTTGCTTTCAAACTGACGGATCGCCCAATCCACCAGATAAGGCACAGAAACCGGCCCGCTCATCAAACGGTAACCGCCAAAACCAATCGTCAAAAACAGAAAAACACAAACAACGCCCCAGACAACGCGGCGCTTAAAACGGCGTGTAACCGAAGAGCTTTCAAGCTCTGCTGAATTCCCAACATCAACAGCCAGAATCTTATTCCCTGTTTTAGTAGTCCGTTCGAGTATGCTCGAATCGTAACCTGCGCTAGCATCGCGTGATCACAGGTGCTCTGCAAGATAAATTACTTATCTACACCATGTAGAAAAACGCAGTCCTGAGAGACAAATTGCACACCCCAGGAGCAAATAAAGAATGCCTGATACAAAAGATGCGACACCTTCCTTACCGCTGGAAGGAATGCCAGCACCGGATTTCTCCTTAGCCACAGATTCGCAAGGACAATTCATTTTATCAGAACAAACTGGCCAGTCAGTCGTTGTTTACTTTTATCCTAAAGATGACACGCCCGGCTGCACCAAGGAAGCAATTGCCTTTACCGAACATGCAGCTGAGTTTCAAAAACACAATGCTGTTATCATTGGCATTTCGCCCGATACAGCACTAAAGCATGACAAGTTTAAGGCGAAACACGGGCTAACTGTCACACTTGGGGCAGATACCGACAAAGAGGTCTGCGAGGCCTACGGTGTCTGGGTAGAAAAAAACATGTACGGAAAGAAGTACATGGGCGTTGAACGCTCGACGTTTCTCATAGATAAAACGGGCAAGATTGCCAAGATCTGGCGTAAGGTCCGCGTTCCCGGCCACGTCGAAAAGGTCTTGGAAGAACTGAAGAGTCTGAGCCAGTAAAGAATGCCAAAACTACCGGGCAAGAATGAAGCAGATGCGTTTGCTGGACAAGCGCATCTCAACCTCCCTGAATATATCAGTGTAAAGTCGCTCAAGGACGGTGCACGCCAGATTCTGGAGACACCTGATCTGGAGCTGAAAGTCGCGCTTGCCTACTATGTGGCCAATCAATGGTTCAAAGGCGCACTCTCCATTTCAAGAGGGTCCGCTGAAAGGCTTATGCCGGACCGCCCGGGCCGCCCGGCCAAACCAGAACTACTTCCACCTCGCGATATGCCAAAGCGCGCCGTTGGCGGCAAAAACGGCAAGGTCGCCCTACTCCACTCATTGGCCCATATCGAGCTGAATGCTATCGATCTCACCTGGGATCTGATTGGCCGCTTCACACATGTACCAATGCCGCGCTCTTACTACGATGATTTCGTCCGCGTAGGTCTGGAAGAAGCAAAACACTTCACACTCATTCAGGAACGACTGGCAAAACTAGGCGCAGCGTACGGCGACCTCCCTGCCCATGATGGACTATGGCAGGCGGCTCAATCCACCGGCAAGGATCTGTTGGCTCGTCTGGCAATCATCCCGCTGGTGCTGGAAGCACGCGGCCTCGACATCACACCATCCATGATCGAGAAGGCCAACGCGACGGGTGACGAGGACACGGCTAGTGTGCTGCATGTGATCTACCGGGATGAAAAAGGACACGTTGCCTTTGGCGCAAAGTGGTTCCGCTTCATGTGCGACCGCCAGCGCGTCCGTCCGGAGCCGCGTTTTCAACAGCTCGTAAAACAGCATTTCAAAGGACCACTGAAGCCCCCGTTTAATGACAGGGCAAGATCTGAAGCTGGCCTCACTCCGGGCTTCTACCGCCCACTCATCAAATTGACCTAATGATACACCGCACTTAGACTTTATTAACCATAACTAACTTTAATCGAATTTAACAAATCATTTCCAGTAGGCAAACTGAGCAAGTGGTCATCCGATGAAACTTTCTAGGTGCAGTGAGTTTTCCAGCAATTACAGTCAATTGAAGTTGGATGGTCCAATGTGGCTTTCGCGCATCACATCTGAGCTGCGATCAATTCCGCCCGTGGCCTATTGGATTTCCGGTCTCGCAGCCACGGCTGTGGTCTCTGCAGTATTAGCAAGCAGCTTTCAGCAGTCTCTCAGCGAGATACGACTTAATTCAACATTATCCAGAGAAATAGCTCTCCGTGAAAACTATGAAAGCGAAATCCGGGACCTCAAATTTCAGCTTGGAGAGCTGAGAGGCCGCATGGATCAGGACGCTTCTGGTTTGAGCGCTCCGGCCCGTAAACAGCAAGAACTGTTGCTGCGCCAGTTCAGAGAAATCGAAGCTCTGGTAACACTTGCAGAGCAGTCCAACCTCGTCCTTTCCGCAATCCCACCGTCTCCAAAGCGCAAACCGCTCAAGAGCACGACACCTGCAGCTACAACAGCAAGTCTGTCCTATGCGCCGCAGCAGAACAGCTCTGCACCGCTGGATATTCTTGGCACACTGTCTGGAAAAAAGACCTCTGCAGAGCAACAGGCAACAACACACAAAGATTTCTACTCCAAGCAAGCTCAAGGCCAGCTTCTGCTGACGGCTTACACGCAAGCCGCACTGGACGACATCAAACGGGCCAACACCCTACTCAAGAAAGCCGGTGTCTCTCAGCCTGCATTTGTCACACCTCGCTCTTCTGCTGGTGGCATCTATCAGGACATTGGAACGGCGGATCTCGACAGCAGCATGGTTGCAGCCCGCCGGATCATCGAACAGCGCATTGAACTGAACGCGAAGGTGGACGCTCTCCCATTTGGGCGACCGCTGAACAGCTTCAACGTCTCCAGCCCTTATGGAGCACGCACCGATCCATTCCTCGGCAAACCGGCAATTCACACCGGGCTCGATTTCAAAGCCAGCCGCGGAACCCCTGTGAAAGCAACCGGCGCTGGTATCGTCTCACTCTCCCGCTACAACGGCGGCTATGGTCTGTCTGTAGAGATTGTTCACGACAACGGCCTGATCACCCGCTACGCCCACATGCAAAAGCTTTTGGTGAGTGAAGGTCAACGCGTCAACATGGGCGATCTGGTCGGCACAGTCGGCAACACAGGCCGCTCCACCGGCCCTCACCTTCACTACGAAGTGCGCCTGAACGGCAAACCTGTCAACCCAATGCGCTTCATCCGCACAGGCGACAGACTAGCAGCGATCTTCCGCCCAAAACAGCAAACCAAGGTCGCCCTCAACCTGCCGTGACCATATCGACTGCATGTTTCATGTATCCTGACTTGCAATACACACAGAGCAACATAGGTTAAGTTCATACTTATCCTATGTGTGCCTCAAAAACTTTCGTGTGCTTTGCAATGAGACAGAAATTTCCGCTTTACCTAATCCTACTTCTTCTTTTAATCGCTTTCCCAAACATCAGTTACGCACGAACAATGATCACCACTTTTTCAGAGGCCTCACCTAGTGAGCTGAGACCTCTGATTAAAGATGGCGTACTGAAGCAAGAAGACACGGAAAATACGCGAGTTCACTCAACCTACTCCTTGCAACTCTTTCGCGTCGAAACCGCAGAAAAATGCAAAGACTACTTGTGTGAAGGGATACTGGTAGTTCCACATGGCGAGGGTAACTTCTACATCAATCTTCCGGTTTCAAATCAGATTTTCAAAAGCGATCATATGCAAGAGAACGCAAGCATTTCTGATGTAATCGACACAATACATCTGACCAGCGAAGATCGCTGCTACAGCACAACAATCACATTCACACCGCGCAAACCGATCAAGATCAAGCAAAACCTTCCTGATAAAGACTGCCTTGAAAACAAAAAGCCCCGAAACTGAGCTCCGGGGCTTCTTTCATTCATTGCAGAAGATAAGACTTAGTCCAGATCTTCAACCGCTGCAGGAGCATTGCCGAAGGCGCGATGCGCGAGCGTTGCTTCCATGAACTTGTCCAGATCACCATCCAGAACGTCAGAAGGTGCAGTGCTTTCAACACCGGTTCGCAGATCCTTCACCAACTGGTATGGCTGCAGAACGTAAGAGCGGATCTGGTGGCCCCAACCGATATCGGTCTTAGAGGCGGCATCCTTGTTGGCCTGCTCTTCACGGCGTTGCAACTCAGCCTCATAAAGACGCGCACGCAGCATGTCCCACGCGGTGGCGCGGTTCTTATGCTGAGAACGTTCGCTCTGACACTGAACAACAATACCTGTCGGATTGTGCGTGATACGAACAGCAGAGTCAGTCGTGTTCACGTGCTGACCGCCTGCACCGGACGCACGGTAGGTATCAATGCGGCAGTCGGCCTCATTAATCTCGATATTGATGCTGTCATCAATAACCGGATAAACCCAGACAGATGCAAAGGACGTATGACGGCGTGCATTGGAGTCATATGGGGAGATACGAACCAGACGGTGAACACCAGCTTCGGTCTTCATCCAGCCATAGGCATTCTCGCCCTTCACAAGCAAAGTCGCAGACTTGATGCCAGCTTCTTCACCGTCGTTGTATTCCATCAGCTCAACTTTGTAGCCGTGCTGTTCGCCCCAACGACGATACATACGCAGCAACATGCTGGCCCAGTCCTGGCTCTCCGTACCACCTGCACCAGAGTTGATCTCTATGTAAGTGTCGTTGCCATCGGCTTCACCGGAAAGCAGAGACTGCAACTGAAGCTTATTGACCTGCTCAAGCATAGCTTTCAGAGCACCCTCAGCCTCGTCAACGACAGACTGATCGTCCTCCATCTCGCCCATTTCAATCAGTTCCTGATTGTCAACGAGATCCTGCTCAAGCTTGCGAACGCCGTTGATGCTGTCATCAAGCTGCTGGCGTTCACGCATAAGTTTTTGCGCATTCGTCGGGTCATTCCAAAGATCTGGATCTTCAGAAAGCGCATTGAGTTCATCTAGACGGACAAGTGCGACGTCCCAGTCAAAGATGCCTCCTCAGCAGGCTTATGGCCTGCTTGATTTCGTCGACGATGGCCTCCATTTCGGCGCGCATCGGATACCTCACTGTTTTGAAAAAACTTTAATGCAGTCAATTGCACTGCGTCGGTTGCGAACATAGTCGCAGCAAATCATTTCCGCAATCAGTCAGACCACAGAAACTGTGGGCTGGTCGCGCAGTTAGCATGACCAGCCCATGAAGAGTTTTAGTAAAGACCACCGGTACCGGACATAACCGCCCGCCCTGCTTCCGGAGAAAGATCCTGACGGATACCAATCTCATCCTGGAAGCCAATCACAGAGTAACTGTCTGGTGGAGACGTACCTGGTTTGAAGGACTCCAGAATGGTGCCCGGAGCGCCTGCAGATGCCCGCAGACCTGTGCGGCGGTTGATGGAAACCAGACGCAAACCATTAGGAACACGGAACTCAAGTGGAGGCGCATCCTGCAGCGCATCTTTCATGAACGCTGTGAAGATTGGCGCAGCAACCTGACCACCAGTCGCGCCCTTACCCATCTTGCGAGGCGTGTCGTAACCAACAAACACACCAACGGTCAGTTCAGGCGTAAAGCCCACGAACCAAGCATCACGCTCATCGTTGGTGGTACCAGTCTTACCAGCAACCGGACGACCAACAGCCTTAACGCCTGTCGCCGTACCGCGCTGTACTACACCTTCCATCATGGAGGTGATCTGGTAAGCCGTCATTGGGTCGAGCACCTGCTCGCGAGTATCGATCAGCTCAGGCTCAGCCTGATTATCCCAATACTCTTCAGAGCAGTTGGTGCAGACCAGCTGGTCGTTCTGATAGATGGTCTCACCATAACGGTTCTGAATGCGGTCAATCAGAGTTGGCTGCACACGGCGACCACCGTTGGCCATCATGGAGTACGCAGCGGTCATACGCATCACAGTGGTTTCACCAGCACCCAGAGACATGGAGAGCACTGGCATCATGTTGTCATCAATGCCAAAGCTGCGCGCATACTCGGAAACCAGATCCATGCCCATGTCCTGAGCAAGGCGCACAGTCATCACGTTACGGGAAAGTTCAATACCTGTCCGCAAAGTGGATGGACCATAGAACTTGCCGCCGTAGTTCTGCGGCTTCCATGGGTCCTGTCCCGGTCCCTGTTCAATTTCAACCGGCGCATCCAGCACCACGGAAGACGGCGTATAGCCATTATCCAGCGCGGCTGCATAAACGAACGGCTTGAAAACAGAGCCAGGCTGACGCCAAGCCTGTGTCGCGCGGTTAAACTGGCTCTCTGCATAGCTGAAGCCACCAACAAGCGCCAGAACACGACCGGTATGCGGATCCATCGCCACCAAAGCCCCGGAAACCTCCGGAACCTGACGTAGAACGTACTTACCGCTTGGCATACGCTGTATGTAAACAACATCGCCCGGGTTCAGCACTTCCTGAACATTACGCGGAGCGCGTCCATTAACGCGCGCCCATTTCATATCGCTCAGGTTCAAATCAGCGCGTACACGCTCAGTAGAGAGCTTACGGTTCGCAAGGCGCTCTGGACGAAGACCAACAACAGCCTTCTGATTGCTTACAGAAAGAACAACAGCACTGGTCCACTCAGGAACATCATTCAGGGTCTGAACTTTGTCGAGAGCAGCACCCCAGTCGCTGGAAGCGATTTCGATGTTACCAATCGGACCACGCCACTTGCCACGCTTATGGTCAAAGTCAACCAGACCATCACGCAGGGCTTTACGGGCTTTCAGCTGCATATCAGGGTTAAGAGAGGTCCGAACGGACAAACCGTCCTCATAGAGCTTCTCTTCGCCATATTGAGCAGCCAACTGACGACGCACAGCTTCAGAGAAGTACTCAGACCCTCTTACAAGGTTTCCTGTTGGGCGCAGCTTCACATCCAGAGGCTTCGCTTTTGCTTCAATGCCTTCCTGAACAGAAACGTAGCCATTCTCAACCATACGGTCGATCACCCAATTACGACGCTCAATCGCGCGATCACGATAGCGGTATGGGTGATAGTTGGATGGGCCTTTAGGAACAGCAGCCAGATACGCAATCTCTTGCAGTTCGAGCTCATGAACGGATTTATCAAACAGGATCAGGGATGCAGCACCAACGCCATATGCCCCTACCCCAAGATAGATCTCGTTCAGATAAAGTTCGAGGATTTCGTCTTTGGTGAAGGCCTGCTCAATGCGTAGAGCCAGAAGCGCTTCTTTGATCTTGCGCTCGTACTTCTGCTCACCGGTCAGAAGGAAGTTCTTCGCCACCTGCTGCGTAATGGTGGACGCACCAACAAGTCGGCGACCGGAACCACTGTTGCGCACGTTGGTGATCACCGCACGGCCAATGCCCCATGGATCAATACCAATATGCTCATAGAAGTTCTTATCTTCCGCAGAAAGGAAAGCCTGCTTCACACGGTCAGGAATAGCCTGAATCGGAATAAACAAACGCCGCTCACGCGCGAACTCATACATGAGATGACCATCAGCAGCATGCACACGTGTCATGACTGGTGGTTCGTAATCCTTCAGCGCGGTGTAATCCGGCAGATCCTTGGTTATGTCATTGAGATAAATCCACAGTCCGGCCGCTGCAATCAGCCCCAGAACAACTGAAATCCCAAAGAGATATCCAATGAACTTTAAAAATAATCTCATATTCGGGCTCGTTTGCTTTCCCGCTAAGAATGTTCGAGTCGTGAAGCCAGCATTCCAGAGCCAGTTTCAAACGCCGTTCCTGATGCATTTCCGGTAAAGGGTCAAGAGGTCTTGGCCCGAATGAGTGCAGCAGAACCGAATCCAGACTTCACTGTTACAGTTTGGCACCCAATCGCTTTTCATTATGGCAAAGCTGAGGCAGGAACTATGGAATTATCCCACCGCAACAGCGACATATACGCACCCGAAAAACAATCAGCCAAACAGCTATTGCTGCGCAATTCTGGCCCGAAAGAAACTGTTCGTTGCCTGAACAATCGCATCCGACACACGTTCCCGCCACTCATCAGAACCTAACATTTTCTCATCCAGATTATTGGAAAGAAATCCAAGCTCGATCAAAACGGAAGGGACATCGTGGCTTTTCAGCACCTGAAACCCCGCAGAACGAAGAGGATTTTTAATAACTGTTGTGGCGCTTTTAAGTTCTTCAACCACCAATCGTGCAAAATGGATCGAAAAATTCTTGGTTTCGCGACGTGTCAGCTCCACAAGAATATCCGTAACTTCTTCTGGTTCATCAGAAAAATCCACACCGCCGATTACATCGGAATAGTTTTCACGCCGCGCCAGAGCAGCTGCCATACGGTCAGAGGCTTTCTCTGAAAGAGTGTAGATTGAGGCACCACGCGTGGTCTCTGCCCCATTTGTGATCGAATCCGCATGAATGGAGATAAAGAGGTCAGCATCCTTGCCACGAGCAATCTTGGTGCGCTTACCAAGAGAAATGAACTTGTCGTCTTCACGGGTTAGATGAACCTGATAGTAGCCAAGTTTATCCAGTTTCTGTTTCAGGAACCGCGCAAAGTTGAGCACAATTGCCTTCTCCAGCGTCCCGTTACTGCCCACGGCTCCGGAATCAACGCCGCCATGCCCCGGATCAATAACGATCACCGGCAAGTTGCTGTCAGCAGCTTGCGCAGGCTCCTCAGCCTTTGGCTCATCAGGAACAGAAGCTGTCGCGCCTACCGGCAAAGTCTGTGAAATCGCACGGCCAATGGAAGCTTCAAACTCATCAGGGGAGGATTCGGTCAGATCAATCACCAACCGCGTCGGCTGATCCTGAACACCGGGCAGCAGAAAGGTTTTGTCCAACGCCACCGGTGAGTTCAGATCTAGAACAACACGCGAGCGCCCCTTGGAAATGGAGCCATAACGCCAGGAACGCACAAGTCCCCGCCCCTTCGGCGTAAAATCTCGTGGAAACTCAAAGGTCACAGACGGAAGATCAATCACCAGACGATAAGGGCGAGACAAGAATGACAGGCTATAGCCCACTTCACCGTCCATATCGAGAATGAAGCGTGTTCGCGCCAGATCTCCTGCAACACGTGCATCCGAGACCACAGAAACTGCATTTTGCGCTGTTGCCGGGCCATTCACTGCGACGACTGCAAGAAGAGAAAACGCAAAACAATAAAAGCTGAGAGCACAGAACTGGAATGCATAACTGATGCGGCTCACCTTTTCACTCCCCTCAATAAACGCTGGCAATTTAGTTTAAATCAAGTTGAACGATTAAATGACGATTAAGCGAAAGTCACCCCGCCAAACCCTTCATTAAGCATTGATTAACAACTGCAGCTTTCGTAGCAACACACTGCCAGATCGATTTTCCCAAGCTTGCCAAGCGTCTCGATGGATCGTAAAAGGTTTACTAGGACTTCGATTTGGAACTGTTCTGTAAAGTTGTGAGCCATATTTTTTGAAGCTGATATCCTGAGATTTTCGCAGTTTTCAAGCTGATCGGAATGCTTCAAAAGCCCATATGAGCAATTTATGTCGTTTCCAGTTTGTTGATGTGGATACGGTATAAACCAACCGGAAGAGCAATCTGCTCGAGAACCAAGACAGAGTTTTGCCGTGACATTTTCGTTCATGGCGGGTTGTGAACAGTTTTTCTGTCGCTCTGGATAAGTGCTTTATCCCCGAAAATTCGGAGAGGTAGGGCAGCTAGGCGCACGAAGAGTTGTTTACTTACTGGAAGCCTGAAGAAGCGCTTCTATCTAAAGCATACCGCCTTTTGGGCGGACACAAGAGATCATTAAGGGCGAACGGTTTGTCAAAGCTACGCGCAAATACAAATGAACACACTGTAGGAAGCAGTGCGCCGACGTGTCAGTCGGTCCCTTCCTGTCGTGCTCATGCGCGCCGCCGTCTCGCCTTTTCTACTAGCAACTTAAATAACAAGTTGACCGACCTGGGGATGTACAAATCTCAGCGCCACTCGCGCCGTCTTCAGGGCTTGGTCCTAAGGAACTCACTTCATGGCAAACAAGATGCTGATAGATGCGACCCACCCGGAGGAGACCCGGGTTACGGTCGTGCGCGGGAATCGGGTTGAGGAATTTGACTTTGAAGCAGCAAACAGAAAGCAGCTTCGCGGAAATATTTATCTAGCAAAAGTCACCAGAGTAGAGCCATCTCTTCAGGCAGCATTTGTCGAGTACGGTGGCAACAGACACGGGTTCCTCGCATTCAGCGAAATCCATCCGGATTATTATCAGCTTCCGAAAGAAGATCGCGAAGCTCTTGAAGCTCAGCTTGCAGCTGAAGCCGCTGCAAACCAGCGCGAGCGCGAGCGTCGTGAAAAAGAAGAAGCTAAGCGTGAAGCTGAAATTCAGAAAGCCGCTGCTGCGAAAGCCGCAGAAGCTTCTGAAGAAGTTGTTGCTGAGCTGATTGAAGCTGAAACCAGCGCACTTGAAGCTGAGCACGAAGCTGAAGCACTCGCCAGCATGGATGCGCCGTTCCAGGACGACAGCATCGAGGACATCGAAGCGGAAGCACCTTCTGACGAAGATGACACAGATGCAAAGACTGCTGATGAAGCTACCGCAGAAGGTGAAAGCTCCGAGGAAACTCCTGCAGAAGAAGCTTCCGAGGAAGCCGCTCCTGTAGAGGCGACCACTTCTGAAGAAACCGCTGAGGAAGAGACTTCCGGCGAAGCGTCTGAAGAGAAGACTGAAGCAGAAGAAGAAACTGCGGAAGCAGCTTCTGACGCTGACGAGCAGGATGGAAGCGAAGACGAAGCGCAGGAAGAAGTTATCGAGCGCCCTCGCCGTCTGCGCGACAACTACAAAATTCAGGAAGTCATCAAACGCCGCCAGCTGCTGCTGGTTCAGGTGGTGAAAGAAGAGCGCGGCAACAAAGGCGCAGCTCTGACCACATACCTGTCCCTCGCTGGTCGTTATTCTGTTTTGATGCCAAACACCGACCGTGGTGGCGGGATCTCCCGTAAGATCACCAAGCCAACAGACCGTAAGCGCCTGAAGCAGGTTGCCGGTGATCTGGATGTGCCAAACGGCATGGGTGTTATCCTGCGGACCGCAGGCGCAAGCAGAACCAAAGCAGAAATCAAGCGTGACTTCGAATACCTCCTGCGCCTTTGGGAAAACGTCCGCGAACTGACTCTTGATTCAGCAGCCCCTACCCTCGTTTATGAGGAAGGCAGCCTGATCAAGCGTTCTATCCGCGACCTTTACAACAAAGACATCGATCAGGTTCTGGTTGCTGGCGAGGAAGGCTACCGTGAAGCGAAAGACTTCATGCGCATGCTGATGCCAAGCCACTCCAAGAATGTTCAGCCATACCGTGACGCGACGCCAATCTTCACCCGTTTCGGTGTTGAGGCTCAGCTGGATGCAATGTTCTCCCCTCAGGTGACATTGAAGTCTGGCGGTTACATCGTCATCAACCAGACAGAAGCTCTGGTCGCTATCGATGTGAACTCCGGTAAGGCAACCCGCGAACAGAATATTGAAGACACAGCTCAGGCAACCAACCTTGAAGCTGCTGAAGAGATTGCGCGACAGCTTCGCCTGCGCGACCTCGCCGGTCTTGTGGTTATCGACTTCATCGACATGGAAGAGAACCGCAACAACCGCGCTGTTGAGCGTCGCCTGAAGGAATGCCTGAAGTCTGACCGCGCCCGCATTCAGGTTGGCCGTATTTCTCACTTCGGCCTTCTGGAAATGTCACGTCAGCGCATCCGTACCGGCGTGCTGGAAAGCTCCTCCGTTGTATGTCCGCACTGTCATGGTTCCGGCATCGTACGTTCAGTAGAATCCGTTGCTCTGCACATCCTCCGCTCTCTGGAAGATCAGCTACTGCGCGGCTCCTCACATAACCTGAACCTGCGTACGCCAAACGAAGTGGCAATGTACATCCTGAACCAGAAGCGCCATCACCTGATGGATCTGGAACGCCGCTTCGGCCTGGAAATCTCCATTTTTGGTGACGACAGTGTCACCGAGCAGCACTTCACTCTGGAGCGTGGTGAGCTCGCAACACCAAGCGAACGCACTCAGCCGCTGCCTGCAACCGTTCAGCCAGACACCATCTTCCCGATTGAAGAAGATGAAGACGTGATCGAGGAAGCAGCAGACGAACAGAAGCAGGAAGCTTCTGACGAAGATGGCAACGATCGTCGCCGTCGCCGCCGTCGCCGCCGTCGTCGCGGTGGAGACAAGGCTGAAGCAGAACAGAAGCTGGACGATGCTGATCTGTCTGAAGAACAACCTTCCGATGACGAAGAAGCTGCTGAAGAAAAGTCTGCGGATGCGGAAGCATCAGACGCCGGCGAAGACGATGATGATCGTCGTCGTAAGCGTCGTCGCGGTCGCCGTGGTGGCCGTCGCTCACGCCGCAGAAATGCATCTGATGAAAACGGCGAGAACGCAGAAGCAGCTGAAGGCGCAGAATCTTCTGAAGAAGCTGAGCGCTCCGAAGAAGGCACTGCAGACAGCGTAGAAGAAATCATCGCTGAGGCAAAATCTGAAACCGCTGAAGATGCAGCACCGGCAGAAGAAGCTTCTGCGCCTGCTGAAACCACAGCGGAAACTGAAGAAGCTGCAGAAGAGCCAAAGAAAGAGACACGCAAGCCGCGTCGTCGTCGCAGAAAGCCTGCTGCAGAAAAAGAAGCAGCTCCTGAAGCCAAGGAAGAAACTGAAGCACCAGCTGTGCAGGCAGAAGCTTCTGAAGACGTAGCCGTCAAAGAAGCTCCAGCTGCTGTAGAAGCACCGGTTGAACCTGTCGCAGAAGTGGTTGAAGTTGAGGCAGAGCCTGTCGCTGAAACAGCTGACGCTGTTGCTGAGCAGCCGAAGGAAGAAAAGCCAGCTGAGGAGCCAAAAACCGAAGCAAAGGAAGAAGCTCCTGTTGCTGAGGAAGCTCCAGCGGTAGAGGCTGCAGTAGAAGTTGAAGCCCCGGCAAAGCCAAAGGCACCAACCAAGCCAGTCGTCACCTCTCACAAAGTGGTTGAAGGTGAAACCGTCGCGGTTGAGAGCGATGAGGACACACCACGTCGCACCGGCTGGTGGCAGCGCCGCTCTTTCTTCTAAAAAGATCCGAGATCAAATAAAAAGCCCGCTCATTTGAGCGGGCTTTTTTGTTGTTAGTTCTGCCCTACTTGAGCCAGCTTTCCAATCGCTCTACGGCCAGCTTTATGTCTGCCTCCTTCCCTGCAAAGGAAAAGCGCATGTACTGATGGCCGCGAGTAAGATCGAAATCGACACCCGGCGTTGCAGCAATATGCGTCTCAGCCAGCATACGCTGACAGAACTCCATGGAGTCGTTGGTCAGCTTAGATACACCAGCATAAACATAAAAAGCACCGTCCACTGGCAGCACATCAAAGCCCAGCTGAGGCAAGTGATCCAGCAGTACCTGACGGTTCGCAGCATAGCCTGCCTTGATCATCTCGTAGTCTTCCACCGCATCAAACGCAGCCGCAGCAGTCACCTGCGCCAGTTCTGGCGGTGAGATGTAAAGGCTCTGCGCAATACGCTCGATCGGCCGTACCAACACCTCAGGCAACACCATCCAGCCAATACGCCAACCAGTCATGCAGTAATACTTGGAGAAACTGTTGACGATGATCGCCTTGTCCGTAAACCGAAGCGCAGTCTCCTCCTGCATGTCATAGGCAAGGCCGTGATAAATCTCATCTGAGATAAACCAGAGGTCCAACGCCTCACAGGCCTCCACCAAAGCCTTCAGGACTTCAGGCGACATCATGGTGCCCGTCGGATTAGCCGGACTTGCCACCAACACCCCCTTGAGAGGCTTTTCCTTGTGCACCTCTTCTAGGATTTCTGGTGTCAGCGACCAGCGGGTCTCTGGCCCAACCTCAATCTCCACACACTCCAAGCCCAGCACTTCGATGATATTGCGATAGGCCGGATATCCCGGAGACGTAATCGCAATCCGGTCCCCCCGATCAAAACCCGCCAAAAACGCCAGATTGAAGCCGGCAGAAGAACCTGTGGTTGCAAAGATTCGGGATTCCGGCACCTCAAGCCCAAAGGTCTGCTTGTAGTAGCGGGCAATGCTCTTCTTCAGCAGCGGAATGCCCTGCGCTTCTGTGTAGCCCAAGCGTCCGGAGGACAGATACTCATGCGCCACCTTCAAAACCGAGTCAGGAACCGGTGCGCCGGGCTGCCCAACTTCCATGTGCAGCACATGTTCGCCAGCCTGCTCAAGGCGATTGGCAGCATTCAGCACTTCCATAGCTTGAAATGGCAGCACTTCACTCCGTTTTGATCCCATTAATACTGACAAATGCATTCCCTCTTATTTCTTCTTCTCAGAGCCTGTGCTTTAATTTTTTCGGGCCACCTAGCAATTTTGCCTAATAACTGCCTATCTTGGGTGGTTAAGGCTTATTTGAAAGTCTATGTAGTACTTTAAGTGCGAACCGCTCTGCGCCTGCCAAGCCAACTAAGGGGACTTGACGTGCAATTTAAGAACAATGCATTGAAACGTGTGATTGAACCAGTCAAATCACAAGCAACAAAGTTTGCGCGCAATTTTCTCATCACAGCGACTGCACTTTCACTGGTTGTACCTAATGTGGCAATCACCACAGCTCAAGCTCAACAAAAGAAGGGTCTCCCCCTCGTTCGTGATGCTGAGACTGAAGATTTGCTGCGCGAGTACGCCAAACCAATTTTCCGTGCTGCAGGCCTTCCTGCAAATCAGGTTGAGATTATTCTGGTCAATGACAAAAGCTTCAACGCCTTTGTGCCTGACAGCCGCAGAATGTTCATCAACCTCGGCGTGATCATGGACGCCAAAACACCAAGCGAAGTGATCGGCGTGATCGCGCACGAAACCGGCCACATCGCAGGTAATCACCTCGTTCGTATGCGTCAGGCTGCCTCCAATGCACAGATTATGTCCGTGATCGGTATGATCCTTGGTGCAGGCGCCATGGCAGCAGGCGCAACCACCGGCAACAGCTCCATCGCACGAGGCGGTGCAGCGGCAGTATCCGGAGGCGGCGCTCTCGCACAGCGTAACTTCCTGTCCTATCGCCGCTCTGAAGAATCTGCAGCTGACCAGGCAGCCCTGCGCTATCTTGATCGCGTCGGCGTTTCTGCCAAGGGCATGCTCACCACATTCGAACGCATGGCAGATCAGGCGCTATTCTCAGCTCAGTACGTTGATCCATACGCACTCAGCCACCCGATGCCGCGTGCACGTTTCAACGCACTTCAAAACAAGGCGCAAAAAAACAGGCACTTCAACAAGAAGGATCCTGAACGCCTTCAGCTGAAGCATGATATGGTCAAAGCCAAACTGCTGGCCTTCACCAGTCACAAAAACTCTGTTTATCGGGCCTACCCGGACAAAGACAAAAGCCTTGCAGCTCAGTATGCCCGCGCGATTGCCAGCATGCGCTCTGATAAGGTTTCCAAAGCCGTCAGAAAAATCGACGCGCTGATCGCGAAGGCTCCGGAATATCCATACTTCTATGAGATCAAAGGACAAGCCCTGCTCGAAGGAGGCAAGCCCAAAGCGGCTATTGCGCCATTCCGTAAGGCGCTAGCCCTTTATCCGGGCAATCCGCATTTTGAGATCTGGCTCGGCTTCGCCATGGTCGCCTCCAATGACCAGAGGTATCTGAAAGAAGCCAAGAGCATTCTGACAAGAGCTCTTCAGAAAGACCGGTATTCCATGAACGGCTATGCCCAGCTCGCCATCGCAAACGCTCGCCTCGGCGACGTCGCAGGCGCGGATCTGGCAACAGCTCAAAGTCACATGGCCCGCGGCGATATCCGCAGCGCACAGCGCTACGCAAAGCGTGCTCAAAAAAAATTGAAGGTCGGCACACCGGCTTGGCAACAAGCTGACGATATACTGTCGGTTAAAGTGCCTCAGGTAAGACGCCGCTAACAGATCAGACAGATAAAAACCAACACCCGAACAGGGTTACAGGAGATGTCATGAATAAACTCATTCGCCGAGCTGCGATCACTTGTGCAGCAACGCTCGCTCTGCTGCCAGCAACTTTTTCTGCACAAGCAGAATCGGTGAACCGCGCTGAAGTGGAAACGATCATCAAGGAGTACCTCGTTCAGAACCCTGAGATCGTGCTGGAAGCACTGCAGGAACTGGACAAGCGCCGCCTCGCTGAAGAAGAAAGCGCTCGTAAAGAAGCCATCACAGGCCTTTCCGACAAGATCTACAACAGTGAATACCAGATCGTTCTTGGCAATCCAGATGGTGACGTCACCCTCGTTGAACTGTTCGACTACAACTGTGGTTACTGTAAGCGCGCCCTGTCTGACCTCGTTCGCCTCGTAGACGAAGACAAGAACCTGCGCGTAGTGCTGAAAGAGTTCCCGGTTCTGGGCAAAGCCTCTCAGGAAGCTGCACGCGTTGCGATCGCTGTTGCTGAAGTTGCACCAGACAAATATGAGGACTTCCACCTCGCCCTGCTCAGCCAGCCTGGCCGCGCAAACCTGGCGAGCAGCCTGAAAGTGGCGAAAGACCTTGGCATTGCAGATGCAGATCTGGAAAAGTCCATGAAGTCCAGCCGCGCAGCTGAAACTTTCCAGGAAGTCTTCACCATTGCAGAACAGCTCGGCATCACCGGCACACCATCCTACATTCTGGGTGATGAAGTGATTGTGGGCGCTGTCGGCTACGACACTTTGAAGGAAAAAATTGCAGCAGAACGCGAGTAAGTTAATCTTAATCGCGCATATCAACGCATTTTCGCTGCTTTATCCTTAAGAACTCTGCTCAGAGCGGACAAAGGTCTTTTCCTTGGTCCGCTCTGATCATATAAGAGGGCCAGTTATGTTTATTTGTCTGGCTACACTTTACCAATACGTCAAGTAAACCTAGCTCATTACACAGAGTTTTTGAGAACAGATTGGTTGCGTAGCCGCAACTACATTTGTGTACTTCTGAGTAAATCAAAGGGAAATGTGCCTTTCTGCGCGGTTAAACATGATATTGCCTTATGCGCAGCCTAGGCACACCGGATGCATACTTTTTTAAAAGCAGCATCTCGCAACTAGAGAATTAATGGCCATCTATGCAGTTAATGACCGACTGCTTGATGCGTTCATTCACTAAGAAGATCCGTATTTTGCTCTGAGCAACCGGATTTTCACAGATTTTTAAAGGCCATCCTTGCTGCACATTCGCTTTGGGGGGCCAAACCGAAAGTTCCTGACACCAGTCAGGGCATTTCGAACTGGACGATGAAAACGATGACGAAAGAAACTAAGTTTGATCAGGAAATGATCCGCCAGCTGGCTAACGTGCTGGACGAAACCAACCTGACCGAAATCGAGGTGGAACACAAAGATCTCCGCGTTCGTGTCGCTCGTCAGCTGTCAGCAGGCGCAGTCGCGGCAGCTCCTGTTGCAGTCGCAGCACCGGCTCCTGTAGCAGCTCCAGCACCAGCTCCTGCTGCTGCAGCGCCAGTTGAGATCGCAGTGTCCGCAGACGCAGCAAGCCATCCGGGCGCAGTGACTTCTCCAATGGTTGGTACCGCTTACCTTGCTCCAGAGCCAGGCGCAGCACAGTTCATCGAAGTTGGCAAATCCATCAAGAAGGGTGACACCATCCTGATCGTGGAAGCAATGAAGACCATGAACCAGATCCCTGCTCCAAAAGCAGGTACTGTAACTGCAATTCTGGTTGAAGACGGTCAGCCAGTAGAATTCGGCGAACCACTCATCATCATCGAATAACAGGCGTAGTCTCTATGTTCTCCAAGATCCTCATCGCAAACCGCGGCGAGATCGCACTCCGCATCCTTCGGGCATGTAAAGAGCTGGGCATTCGCACTGTTGCGGTCCACTCCACTGCCGACGAAGACGCAATGCATGTGCGCCTTGCTGACGAAAGTGTTTGTATTGGTCCGCCGGTAGCCCGCGACAGCTACCTCAACATTCCGCAGATTCTGGCAGCCTGTGAAATCACTGGCGCCGACGCGGTGCATCCCGGTTACGGTTTCCTTTCCGAGAATGCACGCTTTGCGGAAATTCTTGAGGCGCACGGCATCACCTTCATCGGCCCTACCTCTGAGCACATCCGCGTGATGGGCGATAAGATTCAGGCAAAAACCACGGCAAAAGAACTGGGTATTCCAGTTGTGCCAGGTTCTGACGGTGGTATCACTCCGGAAGATGACGTCCATGCAATTGCAAAAGAGATCGGCTATCCGGTTCTCGTAAAAGCAGCTGCAGGCGGCGGTGGTCGCGGCATGAAGGTCGCTCAGACCGCTGATGATCTGGACACTGCAATCTCCACCGCACGCTCTGAATCCAAAGCAGCTTTCGGCGACGATGCGCTGTACATGGAAAAGTACCTCGGTAAACCACGCCACATTGAGGTGCAGGTTCTGGGTGACGGTCAGGGCAATGCGATCCACCTTGGTGAGCGCGACTGTTCCTTGCAGCGTCGCCACCAGAAGGTATTCGAGGAGTGTCCTTCCCCAGCTCTGAACGAAGAGCAGCGGATGGAAATCGGCGAGATCTGTGCGGAAGCGATGCGCAAGCTGAAGTATCGCGGCGCGGGCACCATCGAGTTCCTCTATGAAAACGGTGAGTTCTACTTCATTGAAATGAACACCCGTTTGCAGGTGGAACACCCTGTAACAGAAATGGTAACCGGCATTGATCTCGTGATCGAACAGATCCGCATCGCTGCAGGCTCTACCCTTTCCATCAATCAGGAAGATGTACGCTTCTCCGGTCACGCAATTGAGTGCCGTATCAACGCAGAACATCCTCTGACATTTGCTCCGTCTCCGGGCACCATCACCTACTACCACCCACCGGGCGGTCTGGGCGTGCGCGTGGATTCCGGCGTTTATCAGGGCTACAAAATTCCTCCGCACTATGACAGCCTGATCGGTAAGCTGATCGTCCATGGCCGCTCTCGTGTAGAATGTATGATGCGTCTGCGTCGTGCGCTCAGCGAGTTTGTGGTTGATGGCATCAACACCACTGTTCCGCTCTTCACAGAGCTTCTGGACAACCAGGATATCGCCAACGGCGCCTATGATATCCATTGGCTGGAGAAGTTCCTGGAAGCGCACATTGCAGAACAGAACTCAGAAGAAAACTGAGGAGATTTAGGGAGGTCAAAAGCAGCCCAGCATGGAATTTAAGATTACCCCACAAATTCTGCTTAAAGCATACGCTTGTGGCATCTTTCCAATGGCTGAAACTGCGGATTCTCCTGATCTTTTCTGGATCGATCCCGAGCGGCGAGGCATCTTGCCGCTCGATTCATTTCATATCCCCAAACGGCTCGCACGAACCGTTCGCGCAGACAAGTTCATTGTCCGCGCCTCCCGCAATTTCAAAGCTGTCATCTCCCACTGCGCAACCACCAATGCGGAGCGCAAGGAGACATGGATTAATGCGGAGATCAGGAAGCTCTACACAGAGCTTTTCGCTATGGGCTATTGCCACACCGTTGAAGTTTATAACACTTCTGACGAGCTCGTTGGCGGCCTTTACGGAGTATCACTCGGCGGAGCCTTCTTTGGTGAAAGCATGTTCTCGCTGGAACGCGATGCCTCAAAGGTTGCGCTGGTGCATCTCTATGGACGCCTTCTCTATGGCAACTACAGGCTGCTGGACGCACAGTTTGTGACAGAGCATCTGGAGCAATTCGGCGCCACTGAAGTTCCAAAAGAGCAATACGGCAAGCTATTGGAAAACGCATTGATGGTGCATGGAGATTTCAATGCGCTGCCTCAGGAAACCTCAGGCAAACTGCTGCTGCAGATCATTGAGGACATGCGTCCTGCTCCCCCCAAAAACAAAAACGGCCTCTTGTAAGAGGCCGCATCATCTTTATTGCAGGGTGGCAACAACCTTAGGCCGTGGCACCGGAATTTCGCCTGAAGAAACAAAGTCTTTGCCAGCCAGCTCGTCCTCTTCGGAAACAAGCTCAACGGCAGGACCGGCATATCCTTCCGGCGGTGGAACCGATGTGGTCTTCTTACAGTTGATCAGCCAGATGTCATAAACACTGTGCTCCACAGCATGAACGCCCGGGTTGCTGGCGAACATCCAACCGCTGAAGATACGGCGTACTTTGCTGTCCAGTGTCAGCTCATCAACCTCAATAAACGCAGTGGTTTGAGAGGCTTCTGTCAAAGGGCGAGAGTTACACACGCGCGGTGTCACCTGCAGCGCGCCAAACTGAACGGTCTCATCAATGTAGACATCAAAAGTGGTAATACGGCCTGTGATTTTGTCGAGGCCTTTAAACACAGCAACTGGGTTATGAATTGGTGTCTGAGCTTGAGCAGGCAATGAGTAAGCTGCCCCACCAATCAACGCAGCGAGTGCGCAAGATGCAGCACGCCCAAGATATTTACGCATTGTAAAACCCATAAAACTTTCCAGCAGCTATTGATTCAATCGCCCAAGCTGTACAGGGCTTAGCACTGGAATGGCGCGGGGAAAAGGCCAGAACGAGGCAAACAGGCGGCAATCGCTGAGGAATCTCAGCTAACCCACAGGCGTTGCCCAGATGTCACGGTGGATTTTTATGGCTCACCTGCAAATTTTACTTAAATAACAAGGCGCCAATTTCCCAAATGGTCTTGTGTCACTGGTTTCATAGCACCCACTGCTGGCAACACCCGAGACCTTGATGCAACCACAGCAACAACGCACATATCAACCACAAGGACAACAGGCACAGAGCCTGAAGAGCCCACTTTGCGTTGGTTTGCGTTATTTATGCGTTGCACGCGTTTTTTCTGCGTTTTTATGCGTTCTTTTGTTTCTGGCACTCCCGGGCGAGGCCCCTGCTCAATCCCTCTACCAAAAGTACATCAAGCAGCAGCAGAAGGAGATCCTGAAAGCGCCCTCCGAGAAGCCGGAGATGCCAGGCGATGAGAACGGCATGCCTGAAACCTTGCGCATGCCAGCAATGCCGCTGATGGAGTTCCGCGCAAAAGATATCATCGGGATGTTCCCCCTCGCCCCTGCTGATACCAGCTCCCCCAGAGCGACCCTCGACAGCTTCCTCGACATCATGGAGGAAACCAACCACCTCATTCAGGAAGCCTATGAGGAGAACACCGGCATGGGAGCCTTCTCCATGGAAACGCTCGGCATGAGCAAGAACCATGAGCGCCTGCAAAACAAGATCCACCTGGCCGAGATCCTTCTGGAACGCGCCAGGGGTTGTTTCGATCTCTCCGGCCTTCCGAGCGCCACCAGACAGCAAACTTCTCTGGAGCTGGTTCTCCAGCTCAAAGAGATACTGGACCGCATCCCACTGCCGCCGTTCCCTGACATCCCGGGAACCGCTGCTGGTACCTATGACTTCAATCAGGCGGGACTGGAGAGTTCATGGACAATCCCGTTCACTCAGATCGTCATCACCAAGATGACAGAGGGACCGCAGCAGGGAGAATACGTTTTCTCAGCGCAAACAGTAGATCGGATTCCTGAGTTCTATGAGGAGGTGAAGAACCTTCCCTCCCGCTCTTCCATCCCGCAGGACCTCTACCACTTCTTTGCCAGCAGTCCGGGACATCTGCTGCCTCCGGCATGGTTCTCGCTGATTGAAAGCCAGCCTTCCTGGTTGTTGGAGCTTTACTACGGACAGGCCGTCTGGCAATGGTTCGCGCTGATCCTGATCACAGCCATCGCAGCAGCTATTCTTTTTGCTTTCATCAACGTCATGCGGCGCTTGCCGGATCGCAAGAAGCCTGTTCGCCGACAGGTGCTCAGCATCATCACCTCCAGCGTCATTGTCGGCTCGCTCATCTTCCTGCGCTACTTGGCGGACTATCAGATCAACATCGGCGGACCGGTTCTGCAGGTCTATGACCTGACCATCGAAACTCTGGTCTGGATCGGCGCAGCTGTGATCATCTACAAAAGCCTGCGCCTTCTGAGCGAACTGGTCCTCCTGAAAAACCGGGGTGCCCCGTCCATTGATCGCAGCATCATTCGCACAGCAACCCAGTTCTTCGCCATCATCTGCGCCCTTGTCCTGCTCACCTATGGTGCAACACGTCTGAACATCCCGCTCTACGGCATCATCGCCGGTATCAGTGTGGGCGGCCTTGCTATCGCCCTTGCAGCCCAGCCCACGCTAGAGAACCTGCTGGGCGGCTTGATCCTTTATGCAGATGGCATCGTGCGGGTTGGAGATTACTGCGAGTTCAACAAGATACGCGGACACGTGGAATCCATCGGCATGCGCTCCACCCGCATCAGAACCACGGACCGAACGCTGGTCACCATCCCCAATGCGGATCTCGCCAAGATGAACTTCATGAACTTCACGGCAAAGGACCACTTCCGCGTGGTCCTCAGGTTTGCCCTCAAATATGACACCAGCGCCGAGCAGCTGGAAAGGCTGATCACCAAGATCAAACGCATGCTGGCCAAACATCCCCTCTCCCAACCAGACGCAGCAAAGGTGAGACTGGAGAACATCGACGAGAACGGCATCGTCATTCAGATCGAGGACAGCGTTCAGGCCGCGACCCGTGATGAGTATCTCGCCATTCAGGAAAGCATCATCATCCGCACTCTGAAACTCATTTCAGATGAGAACATCGAAGTCGCCCACCCCTTCGTCACCAACTACGGCGAGACCGGGAATCTCCAGATGCCCGAAAAAACCGTCGTGCCACCTGTAAAACCAAAACCCAAAGCCAAGGCTGAGACAAAGAAAGAGCCCAAGGCAAAAACGCCAAAGAAAATGAAGGAACGAAAGAAGGCGAAAAAGGCCTGAACGAAAAAACGCGGCCCCGAGGAGCCGCGTTTTGAATTTTGAAGAAGGATGTGAGCCTTAGCCCAGAGCTGCGAGGCGCTCCAAAGCGGCTTCCATCTTTTCTTTGCGCTCTGCGAGCTCTGCCACTTTTTCTTTTTCAGCAGCCACAACATCTTCAGGAGCTTTTGCAAGGAAGCGCTCGTTTTCCAGCTTCTTGGAGATCTTGGTGAGTTCACCAACGATCTTGTCCAGAGACTTGCCAAGGCGTGCCTTTTCCGCATCCAGATCGATAACGCCAGCCAGCGGCAGACAAACAGTCGCTTCACCAACAACGATCTGAGCAGAACCCTGCGGGATCTCATCAGCAGTGGTAACGCTTTCTGCACGTGCGTTCTTGATGATCGCAGCTTCGTGGATTGCCAAACGCTCTTTGGTCTGCTCGGAAGCACCGGAAAGAACAACAGGAACCTTCGCGCCCGCAGGAACGTTCATTTCAGAACGAACGGAGCGGATCTGAACGATCATGTCGATCAGCCAGTTGATCTCAGCAGCAGCTTCCTCATCTTCACCAATCGGAGTTGGCCAAGAAGACAGAACCAGCATCTCATCACGCTTGGAGCCTGCAGTTTCAGCAGTACGCTGCCACAGCTCTTCAGTGATGAACGGCATGAATGGATGCAGAAGCTTCAGAATTTCATCGCGAACCCAAGCAGTGGTCGCACGAACTTCTTCCTTCGCCTCTTCATCATCGCTGTAGAAGATCGGCTTGGTCAGCTCAACGTACCAGTCACAGAAGGTGTTCCAGACGAAACGGTAAGCACCACCTGCTGCATCGTTGAAGCGGTACGTGTCGATCGCCTCGGAAACTTCGCGGATAGCGCGGCTGGTTTCAGTCACGATCCAACGGTTCACAGTCTGCTTGACCAGAGCCGGATCAAAACCTTCGACAGCATGACACTCGTTCATTTCCGCAAAGCGGCACACGTTCCAAAGCTTGGTCGCAAAGTTACGGTAACCAGCAACACGGGAGGTCGCCAGTTTGATGTCGCGACCCTGAGCAGCCATGGCAGACAGAGTGAAGCGCAGTGCATCCGCACCGTACTCTTCAATCAGCGCCAGCGGATCAATCACGTTGCCCTTGGACTTGGACATCTTAGCGCCCTTCTCGTCACGAACGAGGGCGTGGATGTAAACCGTGTCGAATGGCTCGGTCTTCATGTAATGGTTGCCCATCATCATCATCCGGGCAACCCAGAAGAAGATGATGTCAAAGCCAGTTACCAGAACGGACGTCGGGTAGTAACGTGCAAGCTCAGCAGTTTTGTCAGGCCAGCCCATGGTGGAGAACGGCCACAGAGCAGAAGAGAACCAGGTGTCCAGAACGTCTTCATCGCGGTACATGGCAACAAAATCAGCTTCGCCTGCATCATGTGCAGCCAGAGCATCGTTCTGTTCCATCAGCTTAACAGGCTTACCGTAAAATTCTGCCGCAGCAGCCAGAGCTTCTTCTTCGCTTTTCTCAACGAAGAACTTGCCGTCCGGGCCATACCACGCAGGGATACGGTGTCCCCACCACAGCTGTCGGGAAATACACCACGGCTGGATGTTTTCCATCCACTCGTAATAGGTCTTATCCCAGTTTGCAGGAACAAACTTGGTGCGGCCTTCACGAACAGAAGCAATAGCAGGCTGTGCCATGGTCTTGGCATCAACATACCACTGATCGGTCAGCATAGGCTCAATCGGCACACCACCACGGTCACCGTGTGGAACCATGTTCAGGTGGTCAACAACCTCATCCAGCAGGCCTTTTTCATCCAGCATGGAAACAATCAGCTTACGGGCTGCAAAACGCTCAACGCCTTCAAGCGTCTCAAGGGTCTTGGTCAGCTCGTCGGTCATCTCCAGACCGTCCATAAAGCCTTCTGCTTCGCGCAGAACAATGTTGGCTTCACGGTCCATAATGGAGATCTGTGCCAGATCGTGACGCTTACCAATGTCAAAGTCATTGAAATCGTGCGCAGGCGTAACCTTCATCGCGCCTGTACCGGTTTCAAGATCAACATAGTCGTCAGCAATGATTGGAATACGGCGGCCAACCAGCGGCAGAATGATGTCTTTGCCCTGCAGCTCTTTAAAGCGCTCATCATCCGGATGAACGATAACAGCCGTATCACCCAGCATGGTTTCCGGACGAGTGGTCGCAATCACGATGTAATCGCGAGTCTCGAACTCGGTTGCCTTGCCTTCTTCGTCAAATGCAACTGGGTGCTGGTAGGTCACGCCATCCGCCAGCGGATAGCGGAAGTGCCACATGTTGCCCTGCATTTCCTTCTGCTCAACTTCCAGATCGGAAATCGCAGTCAGAAGCTTAGGATCCCAGTTCACAAGGCGCTTGTCCTTGTAAATCAGGTTTTCTTTGTAAAGGGAAACAAAGACTTCCAGAACGGCCTTGGAAAGACCCTCATCCATGGTGAAACGCTCACGGGACCAGTCACAAGACGCACCAAGGCGCTTGAGCTGGTTGAAGATCATCCCGCCGGACTCACCTTTCCATTTCCAGACGCGCTCAACAAACGCTTCACGGCCAAGATCACGGCGCGAGATGTTACCACCGTCAGCAGCCATCTGGCGCTCAACGACCATCTGCGTTGCGATGCCTGCGTGGTCCATACCCGGCTGCCACAGAACGTCGCGACCACGCATACGCTGGTAGCGAACCATAATGTCCTGCAGGGTGTTGTTGAGTGCGTGGCCCATATGCAGAGAGCCTGTCACGTTTGGCGGCGGAATCACGATTGAGTAGGTCGCAGCTCCATCTTCTGCGCCCGCACCTGCCTTAAAGGCGTCAGCCTGTTCCCAGGCTTCGTAAATCCGCGGCTCAACAGAGGCCGCCTCATATGTTTTATCCAGCATACCTAAAAGCTCTTCCACTTATGGAGTTTGTCTGGTGTAAATCGGATGCACTCGCCTAAGTCAACCTTTCATGCAGTAACAGAGCATATTTGAGCGACAAATACCCAAACAGCCCACACCACAAACGGGTTTTGACAAGGTTTTCACAGAGGGAGTGATGAAGGCCGGGAGATGTGAGGGGAACTGAGTGCCCCTCTCCCCGGTAAGTTATTTCCGTGAGATGCGATCGATCTCTTGGCGCACGAGCCGTTCCACCACACTTGGCAGATGTTGGTCGAGCCAGCTTTTCAGCATCGGGCGCAGCATCTCAGCAACAAGGTCCTCCAGCGTACGGGCGTTCTTGGACAGCACCGTGTTGGCAAGACCGTTAAAGGCATTGGACACAACCTGGTCCGTTGCCGTTGAAATCAGAGTTTCAGCAGGATCTTTTGCAGTCGCCGCCGCAGGTTCAAGAATGTCATCCTGTTCCGCGCTGCTCAATCCAAAGGCTTCCGGTCCCGGCTGATCAAGAAACGCGATGTCGCCACCGTCGTCCTTGTCTTCATCTGCAAGGCCCTCAACCATCTTCAAGGAGGAGGTTTCCTCTTCGATCTTCTCTTTTTGTGTCAGCTCCAGAACCTCAGGTTCTTCCGCCTTCACCTCTTCAGGCTCAGGCGCCGGAGCTGGCTCCATTTCCGCTGGCGCATCGTCAAAGAGTTTATCCAGATCGTCTTGTGATAGTTCACGACCCGCGTCCGCTTCACTTAATGCAGCATCTGTCATTTGCTCTGCGCCACTCGCTTCGTCATCCGAAATAATCTTGCGGATCGAGCTCAGGATATCCTCCATGGAAGGCTCGTTACCTTGAGAAACAGCTCCCATGTATGTACTCCACTTCTAAACGCGTCTAATCCGCCGGCTTTCCGACTCAGTTCATTAATAAATACTTACTCAAATATAAGAGAAAAGCCGCCCCACCTGACAGCCACAGAACGGGCAAAACGCCAATTCCCACAAGGAAAACTGGTACCCTTGCAAATCCGGGCAACAAAAAAGGGAGCGCAACCGGCTCCCTTCTTCAAAATTTCATTTTATCAGAGGAACTTAACGTCCATCCGGGGTCCGCAGACCAATCCACTTATCACGTACCAGACGGTAGTGTTCGGTTGGATCATAACGCGCACCAGTCAAACCAAGACTGTCGTAATCCAGACGACCAACCGCGGACAGCACAGAATAAGCAGCCACCACACGATCACGCTGTGCAGTCACGAGAGTAACGCGCGCATCAACCAGATCACTCTGTGTGTCCAGAACGTCAAGCGTAGTACGCTGACCAACGCGCTGCTCTTCAATCACACCTTCCAGAGCCAGACGAGCCGCAGCAACCTGCGCTTCAGCCGCTGTAATAGATGCGATAGACGCATTCAGCTGCCCCCAAGAAGAAATCGCCTGCGCGCGAATGTTATCACGGGAAACATCAACGAGGATCTCAGTACGACCCAGATCTTCTTTTGCCTGACGAACAACAGAATACTCACTACCATTCTGGTAGATCGGGATATTTACACGACCAAAAATCGAAGCTGTTCGAGTAGGCTTACCCAAGTTAGCTGTTTGATTGGTATCACTAAAACTAAGCGATCCCTGCAAATTTGCAGTTGGTAGCAAAACACCTTGTGCTGTCTTAACTGCAAACTGCGCTGCATCAACCATGAACTGAGAAGACTGAATGGAAGGATGCTCTTCCTGACCAATGGAGATCGCTGAAGAAACAGTTTTCGGCAGCAAGCTGGTGATATTGGTGCGCGCACTCAGGTTTTTCGGATCAATGCCGATCACCTGACGGAAAATAGCACGGCTTGTATTCAGGTTTGCCAGAGAGGTATTCAGCGCAGACTGCGCACGAGCACGACCGGATTCAGCCTGAGAAACATCAGTACGTGTACCTTCACCCACATTAAAGCGGTCTTTGGAGGCACGAACCTGCTCTTCCTGGAATTTCAAGTCGCTCCGACGCAAAGAAACAAGAGCCGTATCGCGAATGACATCCATATAGGCTGTCGCAGCTTGAAACAGAGCCGTTTGCTCGGCAAAACGAAGATCTTCGCGCTGTGCACGAACAATAGCCTCAGCCTGACGTGTGGAGTTTACTGTTCTAAAACCACGAAAGAGCGGCTGAGTAGCCGTCACAGACAAAGAGTACTGATTGAAGTTTTGGTAATTCCCCTGAGCTTCTCGCCATTGGTAACCATATTCACCAGTTGCAGTGATGGTCGGACGCCAACCAGCCAATGCCTGCGGCACGCCTTCATCTGTCGCACGAAGTTGCGCGCGTGCTGCGTTCAATGTCGGGTTATTCTGATAGGTGGCAGCCAATGCCTCTTTAATAGAGAGAGCATTCGCGCCTTGAGCACTTACAAGCAAGCCGACTACTGCAACTGCACCCGCTAACGTTTTTCGAGAAACCACTTTTAATGCCTCAAACAAGGGTCAATCTTACGAACCGCAAACCCAACACGTTCGCCGAAAGGTATAACTTATTCGGCGTTTTCCGAAACCGGCGATCAAACCGATTTTGGAAAAAAAATAAATACTGCGACGAACCAGCAACATCTTATCCAGAAATCTAACTAGCCCGAATGCAGAATATCATTCCCCGGAGGCACACTAATAGAACCATTAAGATTTTACTACCGTTTTTTCGCCCAATGATTGAGACGTGGATATCTCTACATCATCAAAGCAAATGGCAGCAGCAGCCCGCAGTTCCTATTTTACCCCACCGGAGTTGGGAGTGCTTTAAACCTGCGTGACCAGAAAACTGTAATTCACGTCACGAAAAGGTAAACTCATTTCAACTTTTCACAGAAAAACAAAAAAGGCGAAGGTTTCCCCTCGCCTCATTTCAGCTCGCTGAGCGTGAACTCAATTAAAATTCAAAGACTTCCGGCTTCTCAAAGCCTGGCAGCGCACTTGCATGCGCGTTAAATGCAAAGCGTGAACTCACATTACCGCCGGACTTGGTGTAAAGCTTCGCAACACCTGCATTGCTTTCACCCTCAACCACAACCAGACGACCTTCGTCTTTCATCTGCGCAGTCAAAGCTTCAGGCAGCTGCTCAACAGAACCGTTGACCAGAATAACATCGTAAGGCGCGTCAGCCGCATAGCCCTTCGCCAGATCGCCATCAATCACCGCTGCGTTTTCAATACCCAGCTGCTCAAGATTCGCAGAGGCAGCTTCAGAAAGCGCCACATCAACCTCAAGACCAACAACGGATTCAGCAAGGTAAGAAACAACTGCCACACCGTAACCGGAGGCAGCACCAACAACCAGAACAACGTCTTTGTCTGTAATGTCAGCCAGCTGAACAAGACGGCCAAAGATGTGCGGCTTGAGCATTTTGCGCTCACCGTTTTCATCTACGGACACATCTTCATCGATGTAAGCCAACTCCTGCTGGTTTTCCGGAACGAACTTTTCGCGAGGCACCTTACCCATCGCACCAATAATGCGCAGGTCTGTAATATCATTGGTCCGCAGCTGATTATCGACCATCAGTGTTCTTTGTTCCGCGAAGTTGACCATCCTGTCCTCACTGTCTCGCAAGATTCTTTGGCTGAGAAATATCGCTCATGCTTCACAAACACAAGCTGCCACATCCGTAAAAATAAACAGTACCCTCTGTTGTTTTTCCATTTTTCAATTTTGCAATGCAAATATGAGCTTTTTCGAAGAAATTTGACAAAGGTCATGTGCAACTCAGAAATTCACGCGCTCAGGTAAACCCCATAGATTTCGGTGTTTTACACAAGAGTGATACCAGAATTGAAATTGCCCGCTTGACTATCCGCCCCAAATATCAGAAAAGCCCTCTCACACCACACGGGGCCTCTTGGCGGAGTGGTGACGCAGCGGATTGCAAATCCGTGTACGCCGGTTCGATTCCGGCAGAGGCCTCCATTTTTTCTTCCTGACATCGATAGTTTGGCTAATCAGCGCGCTCTGCGCGAACAATGTCGCTCGCCTTCTCACAACACCGGCGGCGCGTCGATCTTTACGTGTCCGACCTCCCGATGGTGGCTGGATTTACCTGTCAGTTTGCTCCTGAAGTTCAGATAGGCCGTATAAATCTCTGACTGCCTACCCTTGATGCCTGGCAGTGAGCGTGCGTCCAGCCCTGACCATGGAAAGTACGGTGAGCGGCGCAGATCTCCGAAAAGACCGAGACGAACACCCGGGCGTGTTGCAATACCCCGGCGGTGGAAGCCGTGCGTATCCGCAATCACCAGCGTGTTAGCTGGCACCGCAAAACTCACGGGCTCGCCATATCCCAATTTGCGAATTGTCCTTTCACTTGCCCGGAATGAGCCCGCTGCATGCATGCCATCGCTATGATGAACTGCATCAAGGCTTTGATCGAACTCCCATTCCCGTCGTTCAGGCGTATAGCGATGAGAGCCCGGCACGTAATGAAACGGCCCATCTTCTGCCTCTACATCCTTTAAAAACAGCCAGCATTTGGAGGTGGCGTGGAAGGTATCAATGTGAAAATCCGTCTGCGGGTCTTTCTGTGTCTTGTCCAGATCCCACAAAACCGCATGCAAAAACAGGATTGGATCCGCATTATAAGAGGCCACATAACGCATCGCCTTTTGCAGGAACGGGTCATGAACCACCTGCTGCAAGCCCGGCAGTTCCTTCAAAACGGAGGGCGGCAACCCGATAAATCGCGTCACCGTTTTTCCCTGCCGCATTTCGCTTGCAGCAAACTCGCGGGTGGCAATCTCGTCCTGAACCCGCTTCAAAACTTCAGAAGGCAGGAAGCTCTCTTTCACCAGATAGCCATTGCGATGGAAGAACGCCCGGTCTTCATCAGTCAGGAAATGCGCCATCTGCCTCCTGCGCAGCGCTGCCATCCGCTCCGCCCAGGCAACGCGTTTGAGATAAAACCCGCGCTCGTTCAGCCAGCGGCTGCCGATAATCGGGTTCTTTTTAAAGGACTTCTGCCCCATCAATGCATCAACAGCCCAGATCGGACCTTTCAGAATTCGCAGCACATCCATCCCCTTCACGACCTCAAACACCACAGAACCTGTGCAGTACCCGGTACTCTGCGTTTCCGCGCAAGCATTTGCCAATTAAACTCAAATGGCATGCGATTGCAGCACGGCTGATTTAAGGGGCAGCTTTCTATGAGCGATATAACTGACACATCAAAAAAACGCTCTGCACCCGCTCGCCGAAAAAAGAGACGGCGCAAGGCAGAGTTTGCCTCAGAAAACGAGATGTGCGCCCACTTCATCAGCAAACTGCCTGAGGAATGGATCGCCTACCCAGAATGGGGCAACTGGGATATCCTTCTCGTCAGAAAGTCAGACGGTTTTCAGGTCGGCATAGAAGCCAAACTGCGCCTCAATGCCAAAGTCATTTCACAGTCTGCTGAAACCGCCTATCAGGCAGATAAACCCGGCCCAGATTGTAGAGCGATCCTGATCCCGAAAGGCTCAAATCTGGATTTCCAGCCTGTCTGCAACATTTTGCAGCTGCAAATCATTGAGATTGAGAGCGAAACCTCTAAAAGCCCGAGCACCGTCAACTGGTATCGCCCCAAACTGCCAAACCCGGATCGCGCGTCACCTGCTGGCAACTTCAAGGAATTCTATCCCCTTGAACGGCTGGAACTGCCGGAGGTTGTTCCTGTTGTTGAAGCCGGCAAGCCCGCGCCAATTAAGCTGACACCATGGAAGATTAAAGCCATCAAGCTGGATGTCATCTTGAAAAAACATGGTGTCGCCACCCGCAAGCTGTTCAAGGCCCTCAGCCTCAACACCACCCTCTTCCTCTCCTCTGGCAATGGCTGGATGCTGAAAGGAAACGCACGGGGAGAATGGCTGCGCGGCCCCAACTTTCCTGATTTCCGCGTGGGCTGCGAAGAAAACTACGACGAACTGGAAAAGCGCTACAAAACGTGGTCCAAGACCCTACCGATGGACGACATCATCAAACCGGCAGCAGTTGAAGAAGAACCTGTCGCGTAATCAGCGCCAATCCCTCTCGCCAAACAACACAGTTTCGCTTTACCCAAAAAGCTGCTACCTTACCCTAAGGTAAACCTAGCATCTGGGAGGGAGCGATGGTTTTCAAAACACGGGATCAAGCAGGCAACATCACCACATATAAGGACGCAAAGCGCTATTACTGGCTGATTGCCTATGCCAGCAGCAGCGTCACGCTAATCACGGTCGCGCTCTATGCCTACACGCTGGCCACCGCAACACTCTTCATCCCTCTCATTTACTTCTTCATCGTCATCCCGGGTCTGGATGCCTTAATCGGCGAAGATCCCTACAATCCACCCGATGATGTGCTCGCCCAAATGGCGGAAGATCCGTATTATAGCCGGCTGGTCCGCTGGCTGGTGCCTTATGCATGGATCAACCTGTTTGCGGGTGTCTGGCTTGTTGGCACTTACGATCTTCCGCTCTGGCTTATTGCCCTCTTCGCCTTTGGCAAAGGCCTGTTTGGCTCTGGCACAATCATGCTGGCTCATGAGCTTGGCCACAAAACCAACAAGACAGATCAATGGCTGGCCAAACTGGCTTTGGCCGTTGTTGGGTACGGCCATTTCTGCATAGAACACAACCGCGGCCATCATGTGCATGTGGCAACACCAGAAGATCCGGCAAGCGCGCGCATGGGAGAAAGCATCTACGCCTTTGCCCGGCGAGAAATCCCGGGTGCTTTTGTAAGAGGCTGGCAGAACGAAAAGGCTCGCCTCAATCGCAAAAATCTTGGCACATTCTCATTCCAGAACGATATCCTGCAAGGCTATGCCATCACCCTGATTGTCTTTGCCATCTGCACAGCCTTATTCGGCTGGAAGGTCCTGTTTCTGTTGGTTATTCAGAGTGTTGTGGCCTGGTATGGCCTGACACAGGCCAACTATGTGGAACACTACGGTCTGCTGCGTCAGAAGGATGAAAACGGCAAGTATGAGCGCTGCCAGCCGCGCCACTCATGGAACACCAACCACATTTTCTCCAACCTTAGCACCTTCCATCTGCAACGCCATTCAGACCATCACGCCAATCCGCTGCGCCCTTATCAAACGCTGCGAAACTTCCCGGATCTGCCGAGCCTGCCAAGCGGCTATCCCGGTTGCTTTGCTTTAGCTGCAATCCCCTCCCTCTGGTACAAAACCATGGACCCCAAAGTGCTGGAATGGGCTGGCGGCGACATTAACAAGACCAATCGCGTTGATGGCTATGAACCAATGGGAGTATCTGCTGCCAACACCTGTTGAAACCGGCAGAATTCCGCAGCGATTCATAGCATTCGCAAGGGCACCCCGCTAAAACAGATGAGCAAGTTTGAGCGGGGTACGACTAATGCAACATGGTGGAGATCTTTCAAAGGCAATCACCCAGTATGGCGGCACGCCTGAGGACTGGCTGGACCTCTCCACTGGCATCAACCCCGTGGCCTATCCCGCAACAGAACACATCACCTTGCGCGGCCTGACAGAGCTGCCAACAGAGGGCGCTGAAACCACTCTTCTGGAAGCCGCGAGAACAGCTTACCGCGTCCCATCGCAGAGCGGTCTCACCGCAGCGCCGGGAACACAGGCGATCATCACAGCCCTTCCATCTCTGCTCGGTGCAAACTCTTCTATCTCAATCGTCAGCCCCACCTACTCTTCTCACGAAGAAAGCTGGCAACAGGCTGGCGCTGATGTCCAAAAAATTTCTGCATCAGAGGCTCACAAGGCTTCGACCCAGCATCTGTTGCTGGTGAACCCGAACAATCCAGACGGCCATATCTTTGCAAAAGAAGAGCTCCTTCAACTGGCAGAAAAACAGCAAAAGGCAGGTGGTTATCTGATTGTCGATGAAGCGTTCATGGACCTTTACCCGGATGCCTCAATCATTCCGGAGCTGGATGATCAGCCGATCCTCGCCTTACGCAGCTTCGGCAAGTTCTTCGGCCTCGCCGGTGTCCGTCTGGGCTTTCTGATTGGCCCCAAAGCGATAACAGCAAAACTGCAAAGCCAGCTTGGCAGCTGGGCCGTCTCCGGTCCCGCACTGGATATCGGCAGCGCAGCCCTTTCCGACCTGCGCTGGCAAGACGAAATGCGCACCTTCCTGAAGACAGAAATGCAGCTCTTTAGCACATCTCTACAACAGCTGAACCTGCCAATTGTCGGCCAAACAGATCTTTACATCCTGATCGACCACCCAAACGCACACGCATTGCATAAAGCACTGGCAAAGCAGCACATCTGGACCCGCATATTTGACTACTCTCCAAGCTGGATGCGCCTCGGCTTACCCACCGACAAAGCCGCCCGGCAGAGGTTAACAGCCGCACTGAAACAGTCTCTGTCAGCGATCGAAAACCATGCTGTTCTTTGAGGATACGCTTTGGATCGTTCTGCTTGCGATCCTGCTGGATGCCGTGATTGGTGACCCAAACTGGTTCTGGTCCAGACTTCCGCATCCGGTCACGTTGTTTGGCAAGCAAATTTCCCTATTGGAAAGCTGGTACAACAAAACAAGTTTCTCGGCAAAACGACGCAAAGTGAATGGCGTCAGAACACTTCTAAGCCTAGTTGCCACTGCAGGTATCATAGGTACCCTTCTCCAAACGACTTTGGAGGGAAGCTTCGTAGGCAACATCCTGCTGGCCTTGATCGGCATGACGTTAATCGCTCAAAAGAGTCTTTACGAACATGTCGCCAGAGTGCGCGATGCACTGAGATACTCCGGTCTGGATGAAGCCCGCAAACAGGTCTCTATGATCGTCGGACGCAATCCAGATTATCTGGATGAAGCTGGCGTCAGCAGAGCCGCGATTGAATCGTGCTCCGAAAACTTCTCAGATGGCGTGGTCGCACCCATTTTCTGGTTCGCCGTGTTAGGCCTGCCGGGCCTGCTCATCTACAAAGCCGTCAACACCGCGGACAGCATGATCGGCCATAAAAACGAAACCTACGAAGACTTTGGCTGGGCCTCAGCCCGATTTGATGATCTGATCAACCTGCCCGCCTCACGCCTTTCCGGCCTGCTTATCGTACTTTCTGCATTCATCTCAGGCCGCGCTTACAAAGCTGCCTTCACCACTATCATGAGAGAAGCGAAGAACCATCGCTCTCCCAATGCTGGCTGGCCAGAAGCTGCTATGGCAGGCGCATTGGGTATCGCACTGGCAGGTCCCCGCCAATATGCAGAGTACCGCGTGGAAGATCCCTTCATGAACGCCAGTGGCCGTAAAGCAGCAGATGCAGATGACATCAATGGCTCACTCAAACTCATGGGTATCTCCTGCGCCCTGCTGGCTCTGCTTATTGCCGCAGTCGCGTGGCTCATCTAAACCCGCGACTGAGCAATCTCCCAAAGCGCATCCAGATCAAGATGCTCCTCCAGATGATCCGCCAGCGCGTCCAGAGCTTGCTCTACGCGGTGCTCATAGCCCAACTGCGAGGTAGCGCCGAAGCCCCTCAGAAAAGCAGCGCGGAACCTATCAGAGCCAAAGATACCGTGTATGTAACAGCCTGAAATCAAGCCATCTTTCGAGATTGCACCATCCACGTGATCATCCAGATCAACAAACGGTCGCGCGCAGTCAGGCCCTGATGTTCGCCCCACATGGATCTCATAGCCGGTCACAATCTCACCGCTTGGAATATGCTGACCGGTCTTCTCAGTGGTTTCCTTGTGAGGTGTCAGCACCGTCTCCACATCCAGCAAGCCAAGCCCGTCAACAGAACTCGCCTCACCTTCAATCCCTTCCGGATCAGCAATGGTCTTGCCCAGCATCTGATAGCCGCCGCAAATACCAAGCACCTGCCCGCCACGGCGCACATGAGCGTAAAGATCAATGTCCCAGCCCTGAGCCCGGAAGAAGGCCAGATCGCCAATGGTGGACTTGGTCCCCGGCAGCAAAACCACATCCGCATCTGCTGGCAACACCTCGCCCGGCAACACAAACTCCAACGAAACATCGGCTTCCATACGAAGTGGGTCCAGATCGTCAAAGTTGGCTATGCGACTGATGACGGGAACGACAACCTTCAGCTTGCCGCGACTGGTGCTCTCAGAAAGGTCCAGCGCGTCTTCTGCTGGTAAATCCATTACCTGCGGGAACCACGGCACCACGCCGTTGCAGGGCCAACCGGTTTTGTCCTCAATAGCCGTTACGCCTGAATCAAACAGTGAGGGTTCACCTCTAAACTTATTGATCAAAAACGACTTTATGCGTTTCGCCTCATCAGATTCCAGCACCGCATGTGTGCCCACGACCGAGGCAATGACGCCGCCGCGGTCGATATCCCCGCACAATACCACCGGAATGTCAGCAGCCTCCGCAAACCCCATATTGGCGATATCCCCGCTGCGAAGGTTGATCTCCGCAGGCGACCCAGCCCCTTCCACCAGAACCAGATCAGCCTTTGATTCAACTTCAGCAAAACTCTCCATAACATACTGGATAAGCGTGCCTTTTTGCCGACCAAACTCCGCACCACGCAGCGTTCCAAACCGCTTACCTTGCACAATCACCTGAGAGCCACTGTCACTTTCTGGCTTCAGCAGCACAGGGTTCATATGCACGCTTGTTACAACTTTGGCCCCGCGCGCCTGGAGCGCCTGCGCACGCCCGATTTCCCCGCCATCAACGGTCACGGCGGCGTTGTTAGACATGTTTTGCGGTTTGAACGGCTGAACGGAAAAGCCGCGACGTGTGAAAGCGCGGGCCAACCCGGCCACAAGAACGCTTTTACCCACATTGGAACCCGTGCCCTGTATCATCAGGGCTGGTTTTCTTATCCCCTTGTCTGGTGACAGCACGACTTAAAACTCAATCCCTTCCTGCGGCTTCACGCCAGAGCGGAACGGGTGCTTGATCTGCCCCATCTCGGTCACAAGATCCGCAATCTCAATCAGCTCATCCTTCGCGTTACGGCCAGTGATAACCACATGAACATCCTCAGGTTTTTCGTCACGCAGGTACGCAACAACCTCTTCAAGCGGAATGTATTCGTAACGCAATACAATGTTCAGCTCATCCAGCAGAACCATCTTGTGTTCACGGGAGCTGATCAGCTCTTTCGCCGCATCCCACGCTGCACGCGCAGCAGAGATATCCCTCTGGCGGTCCTGCGTTTCCCACGTAAAGCCTTCACCCATACGCTTGATGGTAACGAGATCGGAGAAGCGGTCCAGCGCCATGCGCTCACCGGTCTCTAAACGGCCTTTCACGAACTGGACGACAGCCACTTTATGGCCGTGCCCAAGGCTGCGGAAGATCATGCCGAAACCGGCGGTGGACTTGCCTTTCCCCTTCCCGGTATGGACGATCAGCAATCCCTTCTCGATAGTTTTCGTCGCCATGATCTTGTCACGCGCCGCCTTCTTTTTGCGCATCTTTTCCGCGTGGCGGGCGTCCAGATCTGCTTCACTCATGTCTGTCTTCGTTACCATGTTATTCCCCTCCATCCATGAGTGCGCGTCGCAACTCTAACAAATCATCATAGGCGCTGTTTCGTTTCGGCACCCACATATCTCGTTGAATGACCTCTAAAAATCGCTCAGTCATTTCCAAAAGCGCTGCGGAATTCTTCTCCGCAATAAAGTCCCGCACCTCATCATCATAAAGATATGCATCATAGAGCTGATCGAAATGATGGTGCGAAACGGCATTGGTTGTCGCCCCAAAAGCAAAAAGATAATCCAGTGTCGCCGCCATCTCAAAAGCACCTTTATACCCGTGGCGCATGACACCCGCGATCCATTTTGGATTGGCAGCTCTCCCCCTGACAACCCGCCCGATTTCTTCCGAAAGCGTACGAATGACAGGACGTTCAGGGCGGGAATGGTCGTTGTGGTAGATGTGCGGGGCATCGCCTTTCAGCGTTTCAACCGTCGCCGCCAGACCGCCCTCGAACTGATAATAGTCATCAGAATCAAGGAGATCGTGCTCTCTATTGTCCTGATTGTGAACCACTGCATCAGCTTGAGAAAGGCGGGTGACCAGATCTTCTTTGGCGTGCTCACCTTCCTGCGAACGGCCATAGGCATAGCCGCCCCATTCAAGGAAACTCTCCGCAAAGTCAGCACGCTTATCCCACAGCTTCTCATCAATCAAAGCCTGCAGGCCAGCCCCGTAAGCCCCCGGTTTACTGCCAAAAATCCGCGTGGACGCCCGCTTGCGGGCCTGTCTTTCATCAACGCCTTTGGCCAGTAATCCCCCAAGCTCGGCTTGGTACCGCGCCGCTAAGGGATTGGCATCTTCCGGTTCATCCAACTCTGAGATCGCAGCAACCGCAGCATCGAACAGATGTATGAGTTGCGGGAAAGCGTCGCGAAAAAAGCCGGAAATTCTGAGGGTTACGTCAACTCGGGGGCGTTGGAGTTCAGAAAGTGGAACAATCTCGAATCCTGTTACGCGGCCAGAAGCCTCTTCCCACACCGGACGGGCGCCAATCAGGGCCAAAGCCTGGGCGATATCATCCCCGCCAGTGCGCATATTTGCCGTTCCCCAGCAGCTCATGGCGATGCTTTGCAGCCACTCTCCGTGATCCTGAAAGTGACGCTGTATCAATGCGCTAGCACTGCGCTCACCCAGCTTCCAGGCGACCTTTGTGGGAACGGAGCGAACGTCAACAGAATAAAAGTTACGCCCGGTCGGCAACACATCAGGGCGACCACGGGACGGCGCACCTGACGGCCCAGGGGGGACAAATCGACCAGCAAGGGAGGATAACACCCCCTCCACCTCTGCAGAGCCAGACTCGTCCACATTGCGCGCAATCTCTTGGCTCATCGCCTCCAACACCGCAGAAGTCGCTGTAAATCCAGAGGGAACCGCCCGCACACCAGAAACCAGCTCAAGAGCCAGCACTTCCAGCCGCTCAACTGTGTCCCCACAACTGCGCCAAGAAGCCTCTACCAGCTCCTGCAAAATCGTTGGCCGCGCACCTTCCCATACCTGCTCAAAAGCACAGTCCAGCGGATCAAACCCTTCCAGATTCAAATCCTCAGCAAGCGCGCGTAACAGACTGTTTTCATGAGGCTTTTCTCCACGCGGCACGCGCAGCAAAGCCACCAGCAACTCAGCCCGCTGATCGCCCGTGGGAGACTGCCCCAGAATATGTAGCCCATCCCGGATTTGCAGCTCCTTCAGGTCGCAGAGGTAAGCATCAAGCCGCGCCAGACGAGTGTCCTCATCCATATCGGAAGTCAGCCCGATATCCTTGTCCATCCCTTCACGGGCAGCAACGCCAAGTATCTCTTTGCCAAGCGCTTTCAGGCGGCGATGGTCCACGCCAGCCGCGATGTAATACTCATCCAGCAGCGCTTCCAGTTCAAGAGCGGAACCATGGCTTTCAGCGCGGGCCAACGGAGGGGTAAGATGATCAATGATCACCGAGGATAACCGCCGCTTGGCCTGAGAACCCTCACCGGGGTCGTTGACGATGAAAGGATAGATGTTCGGCACTGGCCCAATCACCGCCTCCGGATAGCAAGTCTCTGATAAGGCTAATGCTTTTCCCGGAAGCCATTCAAGGTTGCCGTGCTTGCCAAGGTGAATAAGTGCGTCCGCCTCAAAGCTGTCACGCAACCACATATACCAGGCAAGGTAATGATGCGGCGGAACTAGCGCCGGATCGTGATAAGTCTCTTTAGGATCAATGTTATAGCCGCGTGCAGGCTGAATGCCGACGGTCACATTACCGTAAGTCTTCAGTGCCAGCTGGAAAGATCCGTCCAAAACATGCGGATCATCCTCTGGCGCACCCCAACGCTCCTCAATCCCCGCACGCACCGCCAAAGGCAGCTGAGAAAACAACTGCTTATATCGCTCCAGCGACAGCTCTTCCCCGCCTTTGCGTTGGTTTGCGTTGCTAAGTGCATTGGTAGGACCTGCCAGCAGATCCTCTATCAACGCCTCAGAAGAACCAGGCGCATTCTCGGAAACCTCATAACCTTCTGTTTTCATGACAGAAAGCAGATGCGCGCAGGAGGCAGGCGTATCGAGCCCCACCCCGTTTGCTATACGCCCATCCTTGTTGGGATAGTTTGCGAGGATTATGCCAACTTTGCGCTCGATTGCGTTTTTGTGTTTCAGCCGCGCCCAATTGGCTGCCAGTGCCGCCACAATCTGCACCCGGTCCGGTTTTGGTACAAACCGAACAAGCGAACATTGTGTTTTGGTATCGCGGCCACCCTCTTCTTTAAACGAGATCGCACGCGTCAAAAGACGGCCATCAATTTCAGGCAGCACCACATGCATGGCAAGGTCGCGCGGGGATAAGCCCTGATCACTCTCCGCCCAACCCTCTTCAGAGGATGACGACAGCACGATTTGCAGAACGCATGCACCTTGCCTGTCCAGCACCGTGCCGGAATGAACAGCGCCTACGTTTGATAGGGCAAAGGCCGTGGCGTTCAGAACCACATCAGGCGGGCACTCTTCAAACACGCTGGAAACAACCGCCGCGCATTCCGCCTGTTTCAGGCTCGCCACATAAAGCACCAGCGGGTTTATCCCATGCGCCTCAAGTTCATGGCATAATGCTTGTACAGGCTCAATTGCTCCGCTCTGATAAAGCGCCCGGTAAAACACGATGGCTGCAACAGGGCGGCTCGGGTCTTTCCAGCTCGCCCGCACATCATCCAATGAAGGAAGCGAATGCCCTTGCAACATCAGCCCGGCCCGCGGCAACGCCATAGGCTCAGAAGGCGCTTCAACAGGTAGCTCAGCAATCCGCGCTGCATAAAGCAAAGCACCAGAAAGGTTCTCCGCACCCCCTTCAATCAAATAGCGCCACAACATCTGCGCAGTTTCCAGCGGCACGGTGGAGCGTTTGGCAAGCTCCTCATCCCACTTGTCATCCCCCGGCAGCAGAACCAGCTTCACACCTTCAGCACGGGCGACCGCTTCCAGCCGCTCAACGCCGTAGCGCCAGTATTCAACGCCGCCCAACAGGCGCACCACCACAAGCTTGGAGGCCTGAATGCACTGCTCAATATAAAGGTCAACAGAGTACGGATGGGACAGCGCCAGAAAACTGGCAAGCCGCAGGGAGTAGCCCTCATGCTGGGCATGGGCCGCCGCAAGGCCAGCAAGCTCTGTGTCCGCTGCGCTTAAAAACACAACATCCGCAGGCGTCTGCCCCAGATCGACAGCCTCTTCTCCATCATCCAATCGGCGTGATTGCCCGACAAGTACGTGCATCAGGCAGAAACCAACTCAAATTCACTCAGCGCAGCATTCACACTGTGCTTGTCCAATCCTGCAAGACCAATCACAACCAGCTTGGAATGGCTTTCACTGCCAGCCGCAAACCAGGCTTCCACACGTGGGCCAACCGCCTGCACCAGCACCGGCGCCACTTTGCCTTCCACCACCACACTGCCTTTAATCCGCAGCACGCCGGAAACCTTCATGGCCGCCTCCACCTGAGCTTTCACCTCCTCAATGGAGGCAAACCGGCGGGTAGGCAGCACAAAGCTCTCAAAGTCATCATGGGAATGATCGTGATGATGATGGTGGTCGTGGTCGTGGTCGTGGTCGTGGTCGTGGTCGTGGTCGTGGTCGTGAGCATGCTGCGCTTCATGATGAGAAAGACGCAAGTCCATATCATCTTCAGCCCCGGCATCCCGGCCCAGCAGAACATCCAGCGCCAGCTCTCCATGAGAGGCAGCCACAATCTCAACCCCATCGCGCAAACGGCCACTGATGGTCGCCTTAACAGCGACAAGCTCTTCATCAGTCAAAAGATCAGCTTTGGAAAGCACAACAAGATCGGCGCAGGTCAGCTGGTCAGCAAACAACTCCTCCACCGGGCTTTCATGGTCCAGCGCCTCATCTGCAGCACGCTGCGCCGCAACCGCCTCTTCATCAGAGGCTACCTTGCCAGCAGCAACAGCAGGCGCATCCACCACAGTCACCACACTGTCTACGGTGACGCGAGGTTTCACAGAAGGCCAGTTGAAGGCCCGCACCAAAGGCTGTGGCAAAGCCAGACCAGAGGTCTCAATCACAATCACATCCGGCGCTTGCTCTCGCTCCAGCAGCATTTCCATGGTTGGCAGAAAATCATCCGCCACCGTGCAGCAGATGCAGCCATTGGCCAGCTCCACCACCTCATCCGCAGAACAATCCGGATCAGCACAGCCATTGACCAGCGATCCATCAAAGCCCATCTCGCCAAACTCGTTGACGATGAGCGCAATGCGCTTGTCCTGCGCTTTCATCAAAAGACTGCGGACCAATGTGGTTTTTCCGGCACCCAGAAAACCAGTGATAATGACAGCAGGAATTTTTTTAGAAGGGGCAGCAAAAGAAACAGTCATAGGGAAATCTCCGGAAAAACAGCAGGCTTCAGCTGCAACGGTTGACCGGCAGCAACAAACATCACGTAGTGGCAACACTCAGCGATACGCTGGTTGAGGCGCCCGGCCTCATCACGAAAGGCGCGGGCCATGGCGTTTTCAGGCACAATGCCCATACCCACCTCATTGCCAACAAACACAACGGGGCATGGCAGATCGGAGAGCACAGCACGCAGCTGCTCAAGCTCAATGCTCCAGTCCCGCTGGGCATGCATAAGGTTGGAAATCCAAAGCGTCAGGCAATCAACGAGGATGGCGCACTCCGCATGGGCATGCTCTTTCAGCACGCGCACAAGCTCCAGCGGCTCCTCAACAGTGTCCCAAAGGTCGCCTCGCTGCATCTTATGATGCGCGATACGTTCCTCCATTTCACCATCAAAGGCCTGGCCTGTCGCAATATAAGTCGGGCGTCGCCCGCTGCTTAAAACCAGTTTTTCCGCATATGCGCTTTTCCCGGAACGAGCACCGCCCGTTACGAGACAATGGCGAACGCAAAGGTCGCCGCTCTGTTCAGCCATCTGAATTAGCTGATCAGCAAGCGCATGGAAGCCGAAGCTTCACTCAAAGAATATGAAAGTACAGCAGCTGTCTCACACGGAGACAGGGAAATATGTGTCATGAGCACCTCTCGCCGTCCACCCGACAGCAGTCCTATGTCAAATCATATCTCCAGCCGGTCTCCTGGCTTGCGGCTCTGTCGATCACAGCCCCTTCCCAGCCTCAAAAAAGGCCAGTGGGATTATCGCAATGATCTCGCCGCTCACAGTTGCGGGGGCAGCTGCGGCTTACTTCCATAATATATGGAACCGCATTCCCGTTTAATCCTTCCGCCTGGAGCCTCGGCACAGACGAAAAGAAACTGGAGTTCTGGGCTTAAGTGTGGGGCGCAATCAGCTCCCCTGTCAATTGTCTTTGTGAGGATTCCAACATCACCGGAAAATCAAACCCGCAAAATCCGCGGTTTTTGGAGATTTCTGGCTAACCCCCTTGGATATCTCAATAAAAAAAACGAGAAACTGTCCACAAATCGAAAAATTCCTAAAAAACGACTTGGCAAACACACCATGCCTCTGTAAAAGCCTCCTCACGCAAACGGCGAGGCAAACTCGCAAGGGTGTCATGATCCCCGGTAGCTCAGTGGTAGAGCAAGCGGCTGTTAACCGCTTGGTCGCTGGTTCGAATCCGGCCCGGGGAGCCATCCTTTCTCGTTTGCAGCCATAACGGCAAGATCATCGTGATCCCCGGTAGCTCAGTGGTAGAGCAAGCGGCTGTTAACCGCTTGGTCGCTGGTTCGAATCCGGCCCGGGGAGCCACTTTTCTTGATTGCAGCCAAATGGCAAGCATATTGTGATCCCCGGTAGCTCAGTGGTAGAGCAAGCGGCTGTTAACCGCTTGGTCGCTGGTTCGAATCCGGCCCGGGGAGCCATCCTTTCTCAAAATTCCCCTCTCCTTTAAATCAGCGTTTCATCTCACAGAATTCGTGCGCGCGCGTCTAACCCTACAATAATAAAAACAGTGGGTAGAAAACCATGTTCACGCGCAGCGAAACCGCAGCACTGGCAAGTGCCGCAGGCCGAAGAAACGGAGTCCATCTGGGTAGAACTCTCTTCCGCACAAAAGCGGAGGCACTCCATTTCGCCGCAAAACTCACCCTGATCCTGCATATGGCGACCAACTAGCCGAGCGACATCCCCCTAAATTATCGGGGAGTTCATAAGCTGGGAGAGCTGTGCATATCACGCAGCACTTAAAACAGCCCATATCAGGTAGATGCACCCCATATAAAAAGGGCAGAAATGAAGCGCTGTTCTTTCAAAAACTTAAGCTACTTGAAAAAATAAGTGATTTTTTTGCCAATGAGAGAAAATGAGATGCTCATCACAGTTCTCTCCATTTCATATAGCAAATCAACACAATGAAAATTTTACATAATAGCAATTAAATAACCTGAAAGTATAAATACGCGAAACATAATTTATATACAATTATTATGGCATAGATACTCTAAGTAAATACGTATACCTCTAATGTATCTGGTGCGAATTATCATAGTCACTACTTCGTGATGACTGTGTTACTGCACACAATAAGGCGCCCCCTCTGGGAAAGTTGCTGCGTGAAAGTCAGGGAGCCATCAATGAGTAGTCTGTTTCCGCTGTGCGGTCTGCCGCACATCTTGAATTTTCGCTTCGCAAAATCTGGTCTTCTTGCTGCCTGTCTCGCTGCGCCGCTCACGCTGGCCGCGCCTGTTCTGGCAGAAACACCTCCTGCAACGGACCCGGCCACACCTTCCGGCCCGCAACTTATTGATAAATCTGCGGACGGCAACACCTACGCCATGCCAGAGGACTATCTCGCCGTCACCGTCGCCCCACCACCTAAAGCTCCTTACGCAGACCCTCTGGAGAGCGATCTGTCTATCTGGGTAGGTGAAGTGGAAATTCAGGGCCGCAAAACCCTGTGGGTCGAGCTGATCGATCAGCACGGCGAAGTCATTTACAACTCCGAAGTCCAGCAGAACGAAACCCATCTCCTGCCTGATGGCAGGGCCATTGCGGTGACCGTGATGCAGCCAGACAGCCACAGCAAAGCCATGCAGTCGGCTGCTCTGAAGAAGGACCAGTCCCGCGTACCAACGGATGAGCGCTTTGTGGTCACCCGCAAGGAAGCTTTTGCCCCAGCATTGGATACGCAGGTGAACCTGCTGGAGGTGCAGCCTGTTCCAGAGGAAGTCCATAATTCTTTCATGCTCCGCGCAGGAGAGAATGGTGAAATCCTCTGGAAGGCCACCAAAGACGCCATCTCTTGGCTGGAAAGCAGATCCTGACAGGAACCAGCTGCGCGCAAATCGATACTCTCTCAAATCGCATTTAGCGCGCACATTCGAACCGCACACACCCGGTGAGCAATTTTATTCTCCCATGGAAGTCCGAAGAGAATAATATCCTAGTCTAACGCACCCTTTGGCAGCCCATTTCTTGTTCTTGCCGGGCCAGCACAGTAGCGTGGTCTCAAAAGGGGTCGAATACCCGCATTCTGAAATTTATCCTGATACGAGTTATTTGAGAGACACTATGGACACGCGCGCCTCTGCCATCGAAGCTATCGGCAACACCCCCCTCATTCGCCTCAAAGGCCCTTCTGAGCGTACCGGCTGTGAAATCCTCGGCAAAGCTGAGTTCATGAACCCGGGCCAGTCCGTCAAGGACCGCGCTGCGCTCTTCATCATCCGCGATGCTGTTAAACGCGGCACCCTGAAGCCAGGCGGCATCATCGTGGAAGGCACCGCAGGCAACACCGGCATCGGCCTTGCACTGGTCGGCAACGCACTGGGCTACCGCTCTGTCATCGTCATTCCCGAGACCCAGTCTCAGGAAAAGAAAGACATGCTGCGCATTGCAGGTGCTGAGCTGATCGAAGTTCCGGCTGTTCCGTATAAGAACCCGAACAACTACATCAAAGTTTCCCAGCGCATCGCAGAAGAGCTGAGCAAGACCCATCTGCAAGGCGCCATCTGGGCCAATCAGTTTGATAATGTCGCCAACCGTCAGGGCCACATTGAAACCACCGCTCAGGAAATCTGGCAGCAGACCGACGGCAAAGTCGACGGCTTCATCTGCGCAGTGGGCACCGGCGGCACACTGGCGGGCACCGGCATCGGCCTGAAGGAAAAGAACCCGAACATCAAGATCGGCCTCGCAGATCCGCACGGTGCAGCACTCTACAACTACTACGCCCACGGCGAGCTGAAGTCCGAAGGCTCCTCCATCTCAGAGGGCATCGGTCAGGGCCGCATCACAGCGAATCTGGAAGACGCGCCGATCGACATCCCTTACCGCATCTCTGATGAAGAAGGCCTGCTGATCAACTTCGAACTGCTGCAGAACGAAGGCCTCTGCCTCGGCGGCTCTTCCGGCATCAACGTGGCTGGCGCCATCCGCCTTGCCAAGGAACTGGGTCCGGGCCACACCATCGTGACCGTGCTGTGTGATTATGGCACCCGTTATCAGGGCAAGATGTTCAACCCAACATTCCTGCGCGAAAAAGGCCTGCCAGTGCCGGAATGGATGGAGCGCAAGTCCGACATCGCTATCCCGTTCGAAGCAGCCTGATTGGCCTGAGGTGCCCGCTATAGGGCACCAGCTTTCCAGAAAGCACTAACAAGCTCCGGCAACCTGCCCTTAACGGAAAGCATTGCAAAATTCGCCAAGAGGTTTTGACCAATCCTCTTGGCACAGCTATAAGTAGGTCCTCGCATTACAGGAGTTGTAACGCTTGGAATCTTCATTCAGCCTCCTCTCCCTGATCGCCCTATTCAGTGTATTTTTCTACGCATTGGCAGTGGTTTGTGCCATTCGCGAGATCATGTACTCCCGCACCTCGCAAGGCAGCATTGCCTGGCTGCTCTCCCTGTTTTTCATCCCCATGCCCACGGTCCCGCTCTACTTCATCTTCGCGTGGAAACGGCTGGATGATTACATCGAAGTACGCGACGACATCTCCCAGATCGAGGCTGACGTCCTCAACCGCCACACCCCCTATGTAGACGGTGCAGCCAGCAGCCACTGGCCCGTACACACCCGCGTGGCGTCCGTCCCGTTTCTGGAAAACAACACCTGCGACCTGCTCATCGATGGCCCGGCCATGTTCGCCTCTATCATTGAAGGCATCCGCACCGCAGAAAAGCACGTGCTCGTCCAGTTCTTCATCATCCGCGAAGACAGCATCGGACTGGAGCTGGCAGACGCCCTCATAGAGCGCGCCAAAGCAGGCCTGCGTGTTTGTCTGCTTTATGATGATATCGGCTCTCGCTCCCTTTCAACTCAATACATCACACGCTTGCAAGACGCTGGTGTCCGCGTCAGCGCGTTTAACAAACGCCACCGCCTTATGCGTATGCTGGGGCCAATGCGCCTCAACTACCGCAACCACCGCAAGGTGGTGGTGACAGACAGCAAGCACTGCTGGATCGGCGGCCACAACATCGGTGAAGAGTATCTTGGCCTCTCAGAAACATTCGGCCACTGGCGCGACACCCACGTAAAGGTCTCCGGCCCGGCAGCCCTTGCTGCCACACTCTCCTTTAGCGAAGACTGGCAGTTCGCCACCGGCAAAACCCTGCAACTGGAACTGCCGGGCAGCTTCCCAAAGGCAGATGGCGAGAGCGTCATGGTCATGCCGACTGGCCCCGCCGACATTCAGGAAGACTGCGCCATCACCTTCGTGGAAAGCATTGCACGCGCCAAAGATCGCCTCTGGATCGTCAGCCCCTACTTCGTGCCGGGCATTGAGGTCCTCACAGCGCTCTACGCAGCCGCTCTGCGCGGTGTTGACGTGCGCATCCTATTGCCGGAGAAAGCCGACCACTGGCTCGTCTGGCTCGCCAGCTACGCCCATGCAGACAACCTCGCCAGCCACGGCATTAAGGTCTACCGCTATCTGGAAGGCTTCCTGCACGAAAAGGTCATCCTCATCGACAATGAGCTGGCTGGCATCGGAACAGTCAACTTCGACAACCGCTCCTTCAACATCAACTTCGAGATCACCTTGTGGTTCACCGGCCAGAACATGATCAAAAAAACAGAAGAGATGCTGCAGCAGGATTTCAAAGGCGCCCGCCAGACCGACCGCCTCGAACTCAACAACCGCCGCTACGCCTTCCGCGTCCTAGCCCAAGCCGCCCGCCTGTTCTCACCAATACTTTAGTTTTGATGAGGACAGTTCAGTAGACTTGCGCTGGCACAGTAAAATACGTTAGGGCCAATTGAGAATAATAACCCAGAGGGCCTTTCGCATGTATTTTGTGCCTGAACTAAGTGTGATGGCGGGTTTCACCGTTGCTGCCTTCATCCTGTCCATTACCCCTGGACCGGACATGACCTTCTTCATGAGCAAAACGCTCACGCAGGGCCGCAAAGCCGGTCTGATGGCCATTGTTGGCGCAACAAACGGCGTGATGATCCACGCATTCCTTGCTGCCGTTGGCATCTCCGCCCTGCTCGCCGCCTCCGAGTTCGCTTTCCAGATCCTCAAAACCGTTGGCGCGCTTTATCTGGTTTATCTGGCCTTCCAGATCCTGCGCAATGGCTCTGCGCTGTCATTGGAAGAAGGCGAAGCCTCCCGCGAAACCGCCAGAGCCATCTGGGCCAAAGCCGTGACGATCAATCTGCTCAACCCTAAAGTTGTGCTGTTCTTCGTGACCTTCCTGCCTCAGTTTGTGTCCGCATCAGATCCATACGCGACCTCCAAACTGTTGTTCCTTGGCTTCTTCTTCATTCTGCTGAACGTGCCAAGCAGTCTGGTTATGGTGTTTGGTGCTTCTGCTGTCTCCAAGTTCCTGCGCAACTCCCCACGTGTGATGCGCATCCTCGATTACTCTTTTGCGGGCATCATGGCCGCCTTTGCAGTCAAACTGCTCAGCGCACGCTCCACCGCTTAAGACCTCTCCTTGAAGGTGCGCCAAATCATTTCACGGCGCACCTTTCCCTATCCATTTGAGATTATTCCATGACAGAACATTTGTACCGAGAAGATGCCTACCTGCGCAGCAGTGAAGCGGCTCTAAGCGAAATCACCCCAGAAGACGGCATTATTCTGGACCGGACCTGCTTCTACCCCAATGGCGGCGGCCAACCGGGCGACAGTGGCTCCATTGAGCTGGAAGACGGCACCCGTATTCCAATTGCGACAACCGTGTACTCCAAGGATCGCACCCAGATCGTGCATGTGCCAGCAGAAGGCACGCAGCTGCCAGCAGCCCTGAGCGCAGGCGCAAAGATCACTGCGCACGTTGATTGGGAAACCCGCTACAAGCGCATGCGCGTCCACACAGCCCTGCACCTGCTTTCCGTCGTGCTGCCATTCCCGGTCACCGGCGGCCAGATCAGCGATGGCACAGGCCGTCTGGACTTCGATATCCCAGAAGCCGCACTGGACAAGGAAGAGCTCACAGGCAAGCTTCAGGAGCTCATTGCTGGTGATTATGCTGTCACGCAGGAATGGATCACCGACGAAGAGTTGGAAGCCAATCCCGGCCTTGTAAAGACCATGAGTGTAAAACCACCAATGGGCAGCGGACGGGTAAGACTGGTAAGAATTGGCGATAACGTTGATTTGCAGCCCTGCGGCGGCACGCATGTGTCCCAAACCGCACAGATCGGAACCGCTGTAATCACTAAGATTGAGAAAAAAGGCCGTCAGAACAGACGCGTCCGCATCCAGTTGGAGGACTAACACATGGCGCAGGATCCAATTGTCTCAGTAAGCTGGCTCAAGGACCACCTTGATGCACCCGATGTGGTCATCATTGATGCGTCCTGGTACCTGCCTGCCATGGAGCGCAACGCCCAAAAGGAATACGAGCAAGAGCACATTCCTGGCGCTGTCTTCATGGACATTGATGAAGTCTCCGACCAGAGCTCCCCGCTTCCGCACATGATGCCGGAACCACACGTGTTCTCCTCCAAAATGCGCAAGATGGGCATTGGCGATGGCCAGACCATCGTGGTCTATGACGGTGCAGGCATTTTCTCAGCCGCACGTGTGTGGTGGATGTTCCGTGCCTTTGGTGTTGAAAGCGTCTTCGTTCTGGATGGTGGCCTGCCAGCCTGGAAAGAAGAAGGCTATCCGCTCACCGATGAGGTTCCAACCCGTCTGGAGCGCCACTTCACAGCCATGCTCAACCACGACATGGTGCGCAATCTGGATGAAGTGCAGGACGCACTGGACAGCAGCAGCCACCTTGTGTTGGATGCCCGCGCACCAGAGCGCTTCAAAGGTCTGGCACCCGAGCCACGCGAAGGCGTTCGTGCCGGTCATATGCCGGGTGCTCTCAACCTGCCATTCGGTCTGTTGTTGAACGAAGGTAAACTCCGCTCCAAGGAAGACCTGCAAAACATCTTCAAGCAGGTTGGTGTGGATGCCTCCACCCCGGTGATCTCCTCCTGCGGCTCCGGCGTAACCGCCGCTGTCATTACGCTGGCACTGGAGCAGGTCGGCTTTAGCAAAAACGCGCTTTATGACGGTTCCTGGACCGAATGGGGCTCCAGCGAAAAGACAGAAGTCATCAGCGAACCAGCCTGAGTTAAACCAGAATCATATTCACAAGAAAGCCCTGCAAATCATTGACCTGCAGGGCTTTTTTTTACTCAGGCAACAACCAACTCTTCCTGCTTGGCAAGCGCATCCTGCTCACCCAGCTGAGCCGCCTCAGCAATCCAAGCAGCACGCTCTTCCTCAGTCGACAGGTAAGTCGGTGAGAACATGCGGAAGCTGTGGTTTTCAAACCCGACAAAGTCGAGAATCTGCAGCCCCATCACCGTGTCATGAGCGCGTTTATAAAGCTCATCATAGTAGTTCGAAGCGGTATCACTGGTGATCAGCACCCGGGCGCTCCGCCCCTTCAGCAGCTTGGCTGGCAGCTCTTCACCTTCCACAATCTGGAACGCAAACCCCGGCAGCAAAGTACGGTCCAGCATTCCTTTCATCGGGCCTGGCATACCGCCCCACCACAGCGGATACACAGGCACCCAATGCGTGCACCAGGTCAGGTTCTCCTGAAACGCAACCAGATCAGGCTCCAGCCCCTGCCCGCCCTTGTAGTCACCGGACCGCAAGCCTGCATCAAACGCCATTGCACTCAGGTTCATCACACGAACCTCTGCCCCCGCCTTGCGCGCAGCATCCGCATAGGCCTCAGCAAGAGCATGCCCGAGACGATCTTCTCCGAGATGACCGCTAAACACAAAAATTCGGTTTGTCATGGGAACTCCATTTATTTGACTGCGGTCAACTTATTTTCAAAATATGACTGGAGTCAATTTATTTTTTGACCATAGTCACTTTATTGAATTTGAGGGAACCATGCTTCAGGGCAAACAAAAACGAGCACAAGAAACCCGCCAGCGCATTTTGGTGGCCGCCACAGATCTGTTCAATCAGGGCAACTTCAACGCGGTCAGCACAGAAAGCATCGCGGAGCAGGCCAATGTCTCCAAAGGCACGCTCTTCGCCCACTTCGGCGACAAGCTCGGCCTGTTTGCGGAGATCGGTTTGAAGGAGCTCAAGATCTGCGTGGATGCCTTGCACGAAGAAGCTGAAACAAGCACGGCAAGTGGCCGCGAGCAATTGAATCACTCTCTCATGAAGATTCTACAGTACTTTGAAAAACAACCAGAATTTCTGCGCATCTTCATCGACGTCGCAGGCTGGGAAAAAGGCAGTCGGGCAGAAAATTTCCTTGATGTGGCCGGAAGCATCGACAAGCTGTTTCAGCGCTTCATCGAAAAGGGCCAGCAGGATAAATCCATCCGCGCCATGGACCCAAAACTGGGCGCCGTTTCTGTGCGCGCTTTCATGATCCACGCCGCCATCAGCCGCGTCTGCGGCGAGTATCCAACCACCGAAGAGCAGCACACCGAAGTGGGTAAACTGCTCTCCCTGGTACTCTGATCAGCGTTATACGCCGTAAACGTCAAACACGGTTTTGGGCGCTGTGCCGCCTGTGAGTTTCGTCAGCACATAGGGCCGCGTGCCCTTCATATGACTTGCAGTTTCAAACTCCAGCGCCTCAATCACCCCATCTCGCGGGTGCTTGTTCATAATCTGCTCCACACTGGATTTAGCCATCCGGCGATGCCCTGCGCCAAACAGATCACACATCGCCCCCCGGTTCACCAGATACGCCTCACCTCCATGAGCACGGGCCGACACATAGGCATTCAAGTGCAGCGCGATCGCATCGCCCACCTTGTGCACCGTGTCCCTGTCATGCCCGCAGCTGGAAAGATGGTTGCACGCCACCCCCGCCCCTGATATCGCAAAGCAGCACTCATGCACCTGCGTCTGCCGATTGTTGATCAGCCCACTATCATGCAAAATCGCTGCGGAAAACAACAGCTCCCGATCAAAAGACACACTTGCATACTCACCCAGCAGCACCCCGAACAGATAAGTCCGCCAACTGTGGTGCAACAGCCTTGCATCATGGGTCTCCACCGCAAAATCCAGACTATCGCGTACCAATGAGGTCTCAGAGGGCAACAACGCCTCCAGCTCTGAGTAAACCGGCGACAGCAAACCCAGCCGATCCTTCACCGTATCGCCCAGATCCACCAGCTGCGTGCGCACCAGATTGCCAACAAGCTTCAAATGTTCCAGCCGCGTCATCCGTCCTTTGCTGTAGTCCCCCGTTCTCTGGCCCCAGCTCAGGCTTCCCATTACACGCTCAGAGGCTCCACAATCCTTTGCCGTTTCAGACATAACTCACTCTTCCAATTACAAAAATAATTATGTACCGTATCGCATCAATATTTAGAGCTCAATATTTTTATGCGAAGCAGTACATAAATGAGTACATCACGACCACGCGGGCGTCCCCGCCTCTATGACAAAGAAACCGCCCTGACCACAATGCAGCGAATTTTCTGGGAAAACGGCTTCTCGGCCACCAGCCTGGATCAGATCTCCGCGGAAACCGGAATCAACCGCCCAAGCCTTTATGCCGCCTTCGGCTCCAAGAAGGACATGTACATCAAATGTCTGCAGCATTTCGCAGAGATGATGGGCAAACGCACCGAAAACGCCATCCTCTCCGAGCCTGACCTTTCCAAAGGCCTTGAGAAGGTCTTCATGAAAGCCATGGAGATTTACCGGCCAGAAGCTTCCATGGAAGACGGTGGCCCGCTCGGCTGTTTTGTCACCTGCACCGCCCCAGCAGAGGCTGGCGCGGATGAGGAGATCAGGGAAGTCCTGAGAATGGTCCTCGACACCATCGACCAGTCCATGCGCGAAACCGTAGAAGTCGCGATCAAAGATCAGAAAATCCAGCCAAGACAAAGCGCCGAGATCACCGGCCACCTGCTGGGTTGTCTGCTCAACGGTCTCTCTCTACGCGCCCGCTCCGGCACCTCGCGCGAGGAACTGCAACTCACTGCCAAGGCAGGCATCTCTCAGATCCTCGCCTAGCGCCGACAAGAACACCTCACACAACACGCCGCCCCATCGGCAAAAAAAGAGAGCACCGGTTTTCATGGCCGGTGCTCTCACGTCAACTCACCTGCTTGGTTCAGGTCATGGCGCCATGGGCAACCAGCGCCTGATCAATCGCCATCTTGAACCGGCCCGCAACCTTGGCAAAGCCGTCAGACGTGCCGTGGATCTCATCCACCCAATCCGTCAGGTTTGGCATAGCACCCCGGCAATCCACTACAATCACATTGGCATCCGCGGCCGCCAGACCATCCAGCATGGCATAAAGCTCATCCAGCATGGCGCTGATAATCTTCCGTCCCAACACACTCGGGATGTTGCGGTCAGACAACGGTTCTCCCAGCCACTCATCCTTGGCCGCATGCAGCGGATCGCGTGTATCTCCCTGCCACTTGTAAGGGAACACGTAATCATAGCCATGCACGAACACAGGCATGTTCTGCAACTCAGAAACCCCACGAATATCGCTGATCACTCGCTCATACGCCCCTTTCAGGAAAGCAAGCTTCTCATCAAAGGCCACGCGGTTGATATGCCCGTCCACATCGTTGATATCGCCGTTGAAGTCCTGAAGAATGTCAAAGAGAACTGCAACACCCGTATCCGGATCTTCGCCGATAATGTCGTTTCCGGCAGCTGAGAACAGGAAGCCGGAGACCTTGTCCTTGTAGTCATAAAGCGCGGAGAGATATTCCCGCCGCCGGGCGCGGTCCGGACCGTAGACCATGTTCTGCGCCGTATCTCCCGCAGCACCCAGCGAGTAAATGTTGTAGTGCTCGCTCAGATGATCAATCACATCGTCAATGATAATTGGAAACTGAAACCAGCTGTCCCCTTCAGAGATCAGCATAGGCCGTTCAGGATGATCCTTCATGGCTTCTTTGAAGCGCCAGTACCGACGAATGCGGGAGGCCCAGTTACCGATCTGAAGAGCATTCTCAAACTCCTCATCAATCTCGGTCATCTCCACCAGTTCCGGCTTCACCTGGAACTGTATGTCGAATGCACCCGTATGCCGAACAACCCTGCAGTATTTCAGAAGTTGCTCTTCAGGGACACTCGGGTCACGAGCCAACTTCAAAAACTCATCATATGTAATTTTCATAGTATTCCCCCTCTACGATTAACTATTAAACTTTACACAAGAGGTGAGTTTACGGTTAAGCTTGCCATATGCAGATAACAATTTAAAGGTACATTTCATGACCCTTAAATTACAGAATTTAAACAGTGTATTACTTGAAAAAGCAGCCCAACGACTAAGAGACCGAAGCGGGGAATTAAAAAAGACCCGCAGCGCAATTCTGGCAGGAACTCAGGCAGAAACAGACAGCAAGGAACGGTTGGCCCTCTACAATCAACGCGCTGCCACGCTGGCCATGTCTGAAGGTCAAACCACGCCCGTTCAGAGCCCGATCTTTGAAGAAGAAAAGCCAGACCTCACCAGCATTGGCAAGGAAGCCCTGATCGGCACGCAAAACGATTTGCTCCCCATCGAGTTTTTTGAGTACGGCCTCTATGCCGCTCGTTCTGTTGGCAGAATTGAGCACGTCGAAGGACTGAGGTTCGGCACAGGCTTTCTGGTAGGCCATGGCCTGATGATGACCAACCATCATGTTCTCAGCACGCCAGAAGACGCCAAAGCCCACTTCTTTGAGCTTGGCGCAGAGACCAACCGCATTGGCAACCAAACCCCTTCAAAGATCTGCTCCATCGATCCAGACCGCTTTTTCTGGGCCGGTGAGGAACTGGACATCGCAGTGGTCGCGGTAGTGGATGAAGATCCCGGCTTTATTCCGCTGGATCATTACGGCTGGCACGCCCTCATCCGCCAGCAAGGCAAAATCAAGAAGGGAGATCCGATTAATATCATTCAGCATCCCCTTGGCCGCAACAAAGCCGTGGTCGTTCATAACAACCACCTTCTGCATATTGAAAATGGAACTGATGCACACATGTTTTGCTGGTACTCGGGCGATACACAGAAAGGCAGCTCCGGTTCTCCCGTCTTCAACAACCGCTGGGAAGTCGTCGCCGTCCACCACATGGCCGTGCCGCAAACCAACGCCGATGGCGCCATTTTGGACAAACACGGCAATCCTCTCACCCGCGCTCAGGCCCGCCGCAATCCATCCCTCATCGCCTACGCCGCCAACGAAGGCATCCGCACCTCCCGCATTGTCAGCGCACTGGAAGCCGCACAGTTCACCAAAGCCCACCACGCCGACATACGCGACTTCCTCCTAAAGTCCTGGAGCAGCCCCGGCGCCCACCGCCGAGGCCTGCACGCCGCCGTAAGAAGCGCACAGGCTTTGTAGGAGAAACCCAGATAAGCGATATTCGAACGTTACAAAGAGGCAGGCGACCAGCACAAAAAAAGCCCCGCTGAAACAGCGAGGCTTTGAACTTGGAACTCTGACCAGATCAGTGGTTGAGGATCTGGGAGAGGAACAGCTGAGTACGCTCATGCTGCGGATTGGTGAAGAATGGCTCTGGCTCATTCTGCTCAACAATCTGGCCCTGATCCATGAAGATCACGCGGTTCGCCACTTTACGGGCAAAGCCCATTTCGTGGGTCACGCAGAGCATGGTCATACCCTCTTCCGCCAGACCGATCATCACGTCCAGCACTTCCTTGATCATCTCAGGGTCAAGCGCAGATGTTGGCTCATCAAACAGCATGACCTTCGGGTTCATGCAGAGCGAACGGGCAATCGCCACACGCTGCTGCTGACCACCGGAAAGCTGACCAGGATACTTGTTGGCCTGCTCAGGGATCTTCACGCGCTCAAGATAGTGCATCGCAATCTCTTCAGCCTGCTTCTTTGGCATCTTGCGAACCCAGATTGGAGCCAGTGTACAGTTCTCCAGAATGGTCAGATGCGGGAACAGGTTGAAGTGCTGGAAGCACATACCCACTTCGCGGCGGATCTCATCAATCTTCTTAAGGTCAGAAGTCAGCTCAATACCGTCAACAACGATACGGCCCTTCTGATGTTCCTCAAGGCGGTTGATGCAGCGGATCATGGTGGATTTACCAGAACCGGACGGGCCACAGATAACGATACGTTCGCCGCGCATAACCTTTAGGTTAATGTCACGCAGAACGTGGAAGTCTCCGTACCACTTGTTCATACCTGTAATCTCGATAGCCACATCGGTATCGGATACATGCATTTTAGAGCGGTCCGCCTGGATATCTTCAGCGAGGTTTACGTCACTCATTTTTATAACTCCGAATTTTTAGGCATGCACCAGGCGACTAGCGATGGCCGGTATGCAGTTTGCGTTCCAAATACATCGAATATCGGGACATTGCAAAGCAGAAGATAAAGAACATGAACGCGATAAACGCATAAAGTTCCACAAAGATACCATTCCAACGTTGGTCAGCAAGCGTAGGCGCAACCAGTCCGAGAGGATCCATAAGGCCAATGATCAGCACCAGAGTGGTGTCCTTAAACAGGCCGATAAAGGTATTCACGATTCCTGGGATGGAGATTTTCAGCGCTTGCGGCAGAATAATCAGACGCATGCTCTGCCAATAACTCAGCCCCAACGCATCCGCAGCCTCGTACTGTCCCTTAGGCAAGGCCGCCAGACCACCACGGATAACCTCCGCCATGTAAGCACTGGCAAACAGCGTCACCATGATGACAACACGCAGCACGATGTCGAAGTTTACGCCCTTCGGCAGGAAGTAGTTGAGCAGAACGTGCGCAACAAACAGAAGGGTAATCAGCGGCACACCGCGGATGAACTCGATGAAGATCACAGCCAGTGACTTCACGATCGGCAGGTTGGAGCTACGGGACAGCGCCAGCACAATACCAATCGGCAGCGAGAACGAAATACCGGACACACCAATGATCATGGTCAGCAGCAGACCACCCAGCTTGGTGGAAGACACTGGCTCAAGACCAAAACCACCCCAGATCAGCCAGAAAGCCACAAATGGGTAGGTCATGGAGGCCATCAACGCAGCACCGCGCTTCGGCATACCGTCCCAAAGAGCAGGAACCAGAGCCACAAACAGCAGTACAAAGGCCAAGATTGGACGCCAGTACAGCTCAGTTGGGTAGAAGCCAAACAGGAACTGATGATAACGCTCACGAATAACCGCCCAGCAAGCACCATTTTCTGTCAGCGCACGGCACTCATCCAGAGAGTTTGCGTTCCAGACGGAGTTAACAAACGCCCAGTTAAAGATGCCAGGGACCGTCGAAAACACTACAAAGACGGAAACAAGCGTCAAAATAGTATTCAGCGGTGAAGAGAACAGGTTCTCACGAGCCCAGCCAACAGCACCAGTTGTGCCCTGGGGGGGCGGCAACTGAGGCTTTTCAGAGGTCGCGACATAGGCAAAAGTGTTTTCACTCATCTTAGCGCCCCTTCAGCTTTACGGATTCGTTGTAAACGTTCATCACAGCTGAAATGCTTAGCGAAATCAGCAGATACGTTGCCATGAGCAGCAGCATACATTCCATCTCACGACCGGTCTGGTTCAGCGTAATACCGCCGAGCGTACCTGTCAGATCCATATAGCCAACCGCAATCGCCAAAGATGAGTTCTTGGTGATGTTCAGGTAGTTGGAGATCATTGGAGGAATGATGATGCGCAGGGACTGCGGCAGAACAACAAGACTCATGGTCCGTCTTGGACGAAGGCCAAGCGCATAAGCAGCTTCTGTCTGTCCCTTACTGATCGCCATGATACCTGCGCGCACAATCTCAGCAACAAACGCAGCAGAGTAGATGGAAAGCGCAAACCACAGAGCAATCAGCGGCGTACCAACTTTCAGGCCACCCTTCAGGTTGAAACGACCGGCAACAGGGTAATCAAGACCAATCGGCATGCCAGAAGCAAAGTAAGCCAGCACGGTCGGTACAATCAGGATCGCCAGAGAGATGTAGCCAACTGGTAAAATCTGACCGGTTGCTTCCTGACGCTGACGCGCCCAACGACGGAAGACAAAAATACCCGCGATGGAAGCCAGCAGAACTGCAACAACAATCTGGTAGCCACCGTCAAACGTTAGTCCCGGAATGTAGAAACCACGGTTTGTTGCATAAACCGCCCCTTCAATAACTGGTGCTTTGACAGCCTGCTTTGGTGTCGGAAACACGTGAATGAAGACAGCGTACCAAGCCAGAATTTGCAGCAGCAGCGGTACGTTACGGACGCCTTCAATGTAAACCGCCATCAAACGGGAAACGACCCAGTTATTGGAGAGACGCAGAACACCGACAAATACGCCGATGATAGTCGCAGTCACACACGCAAGAAACGCAACGAGCAGCGTGTTGAGCAAGCCGACAAGTGCCGCTTTCCAGTGACCGGAAGCGGAGGTGTAGTTCACCAGGACCTGACCAATGTCATAGCCTGCTGGTTCGTATAAGAATCCGAAATTGAAATCTTTGCCAAGTGCTTCGAGGTTCTCGACAGCAT